>NZ_CP104883.1:1258097-1903695 GCF_025449335.1 Bartonella sp. HY328 | reverse complement strand
TTTGCCTAATACTCGCAGTAATTGGGGAAATGAAAGGGGCGTAGATACTTATAAGGGTGTTGGCAATAATTCTGAGCAAACTATTCGGGTTGATGCTCAAATAAATCCACAAGGTAATCAACAGCCGGAAGTTGGCACTTATAGCGATGTTTTGGTTGTTTCAGTATATTTCTAACCAGCTACATGATAAGCTAGATTATCATTCGATTGTTTTGCCGTTTAAGTTGATCATGTGTTTTCATTTTTATTTTGCGGTCTAAAGACTTCGCAAGGGTTTTGTCCCGCTATGTCTTTTTAATCTCATCTGTTGGATCTACACTTTGAATTTAATGATTTTTAAAGCCAAAACAAATATTTCTTGCTTTTAATTAGGTGTTTAGGTGTCCTACTGCGAAGAAAAATGCATAAGAGCTGGATATGGAATAGCTTATGCTTGATGCAACGATTAATCGTGCTCATGCACCGGCTGCGGAGCGCAGCAAAAAAGGAGAGGCTTGATGCCCATCGGCTTGGTTGTTCCAAGGGCGGTTTGACCAGTAAAATACAACTTGTTGGTAATGTTTTGGGGACACCATTACGTATAATTGTAACACCGGGAAATCGTAATGCTATCACGCAAGTTAAGGAGTTTTTTAGAGGTTTTAAAGCAAACTTTTTGCTTGCGGATAAGGGAAATGATGGTCAGCATCATCTTGACATGGCCAGTGCAGCACAGGCAATACCGGTTGTTGCACAGCGCTTGAGCGCTAATTGGTGTCGCTATTTGGATAGGCACATCTGAAAAGCACGTCATATTTTTGAATTTTTTCAAAGCTTAAGCAATTCAGACAGATTGCAACCCTATTTGATAAACACTTGCAAACTTGGTTTGGTTTCCCCAAAATGTCCTAGATTTAGGTTCAACTCAAATAGTTAATTCTCATCTACAACTTAGTGATATTTCCGTTGATGTTAAACAGGTATATCTTTTTTCAAGCATAAGGCTGGTTTGGTGTCTATTTTGAAATCTGGTGCATCAATAATGATGTGCTAAGGTTTAATTTATTGTTTAGCAAGTTGCTCTAGAGAAAGGGCTATAAAACCAAGTGTTTCGAGCGTATAAAGTGGCCGCATCATATTTTATGTTGGCATAAATCCTTTCGGGTATCTTTTTACTGCAGTTCATAATTAAAGATACGGATAATAGCATTCATAATCCGCCGGTGATCAATGCTTGCAATATCGCGAGATAAGGCAAAATGAAGCGTTAAGCCTACACGCAGATATTTACTAAAAAACAAATCACTGATTAACTGATCCAAAATATAGATCATTAATAATGTTTATCCAGTATATGGTAGGCTCGCAATTGTGCAAATATTCTACATTGTTGCAAGGGGGGGCAAGTGTACCAAGGTGGAGTTTGTCGCCGAAGATGGGACGGACGTCATTTAATGTTTAGACCGGCCAAAACCGGTGAAAGGCTAGATGTTTTATAATGACTTTATTTAATATTGATTTGAGTCATGCAGGTATTGCACCCTCATTATCAAGTTAGTTAAAACAGCAGGAAATATCGTTTTAGAAAAATATTTAGGGTTGAGACTGATTTTTTAATAAAATGGGATGAGAAAAAACGTCAAAAAACTTTGGGATTGCGGAACGCCGACGAAAAAATTATTTAAAGGATTTCTCAGTAAAGTTTTCACATTATTTACGGAGGCTGGCATAAATGATCTGAAGTATAATCATTTCATCCACTTGACAATATTTTAATCAAGTTCTGTGTTGAATGATAATTAAAACGCCACTCACACTCCTTTAATTAAAGGTGGAAGTGCTTTTTTTAATAATCCGAAACGGGTGTTTTCCTACCAGCTTCACGCCCTCTTTCTCTTTTATGTACTCCCCCAAATAACTCGTATCAAGTTCAATTTCACCACACATAAGTTGGTGTGTTTTTTGTTCAAGACGTGAAACTGTTTTCTCTCGTAGCTTATGGAAATAAATTATCGTAGTGTTCCTATTTACTCCTAGTAAGACGGCAAAGGAACGTGCGTTTGAGTCTGCGACTAAAGACTTGATGAGCTTTACCTGTTTTACTTTTGAAAAATACTTTTGCGCCGGCACTTCTCCATCTGATATAAACAGCTTTTTACAACCATCCATTCCCTTGCTATTTAATTTTCACATAAAATCAATTTTAATTTACAGCGTTTAAAAAAATTGAGACGTAAATCTACTGCTATCCGCTTCTTTTGTATGTTCTTAACGTTTAAGCTGCCTTTTTACTCGGATTAACAAATTTAAGCTCTAATCAAAACGACTAGAAAATTAAACTTATTCAAAATCTTTTTTGCCGGTATCTTTTTCTATAAGCATATAATCAAGTGGCAATTCGGTTGTATATTTGATTTGTTCCATTGCAAAAGAGGATGAGACATCACGGATTTCAATTTTGCTAATTAGTTTTTTATAAAAATTATCGTAGGCGCTAATATCTGGTACAACCACTCGTAGGAGATAATCAATATCGCCACTCATTCGGTAAAACTCTACAACTTCTGGAAATTCGCGAACAACCTCTGAAAACCGCTTCAACCATTCGTGAGAGTGAGAGCCAGTGCGAATGGATACAAACACAGTAACCTTTGTGTTAACTTGTTCTGGATCAAGTATAGCAACGCGGCGCTGGATAACACCATCTTCCTCAAGTTTCTGTATTCTGCGCCAGCACGGCGTGGTAGAAAGTCCGACTTTTTTGGCCACATCCGCAACAGCAAGGGTTGCATTTGCTTGAAGAAGTCTTAGTATTTTACGATCTAACCTATCCATTTGTTCCTCGTTTTATTATAGAAAACAGTTAAAACTGATTGTTTTCACTTTTCTTTTTTTGCACGTTTTAAAACTGATCCGTCTTCCGGCGCTATATTAACGGTATTTGTTAAAGCACTCACTCAACGAAAGAACTAAACCCCTGACATCAAGATAGAGTAGATTTACTTTATGACCTGTTATAAAATTTCAATAGTAATTTATCAGAACTATTTAAAAAAATGAATCCCTTGCATAATATTTTTAATCGTAAATTTAGAATAATTTTGCGTTAAAAATTGTATTATTGGAAAAAATATCTTATTTGTCATTTGCTATGAAATGAAATCAAGGCAAGATCGTCTATTTTTATGTTGCGTGTTATGGTTTGTGATTCATCAGCTTATTGCAAGGGTAAAATAAAGGCTTTGGTTTATTTGCTGATAAGTATAAGTCATAGATATTACGCCATTTTTCGCATTATATGTATGATGTCGACCATGTGTTGCAATCGAAAATAGCACCTATTAGTCATCGATTAAATAAAATACTCTGCCATGATTTTATGTCTGGAAAAATGATGTCGTGGGTTCATTCGGGATTCCAACTTACAGTGAAATATTTTTTTGCAATGACCTCAAGTCGGATTGCACACAGGCACAGATCTAGCTAAAATATTGCGGTTCACTACCAGATTAAGCGAAATGAATGCGGCTTGTAGTTAAAAATCAAAATGGCTTGTGATAAAAATGGCAAGCTTATATGCTTTTATTATTAGAAGAGAGCACGTGTAATGAGAAGGGGGTATTCGGCTGTTACTGGTTTTACGCGATGAGGATGAGCTCAATGCTTGCAGAGGTAACATAGCTATCGGTTAGAAAAGCCATACACTTTTCAAGCCAAAGCCTAAATTTTACCGTGACTATGGCCAAATAACAGCAAATCACATTAAAGTCTGAGCTACGACGAATATTATAACATAGCGGACCAATTGGCAAAATTTGCCTTTTAGCTTGCTATTGCTACATGATAGGGTTGATGGATTAGTCGTTTTAATAGTTTATTGTAATTTTGTGCAAGAAGCTATTTTGTTGACCTTTTTCATAACTTGCATATATATCCCCTTTCCTAAAACATAGGGGAGCAAAATGACATTTGACTGGTTAACGCAAAGGCCAATTGCCCATCGAGGATTACATGATGTTAAAAAAAATATTGCAGAAAATAGTTTAACAGCTTTTTACGCAGCGGTTGATCATAATTTTCCAATCATGCTGGATGCTTGCTTAACTAAAGACGGTGTTGTTATTGTTTATCATGATCACTTGTCGGTTTCATCATCAAATCCAAAAGTTATCGACAGCCTAGCCAAAGATGTTGTTGGTCAAAAGATTACCGATAGTAATGATGTAATTCAAAGTTTGGAATACGTCCTCGAAAAGCTTCAGGGACGAACTCCAGTATTAGTCAATCTGCATGGTAATCCACCCCATTTTGATACAGGTTTAGCAACGTCCACAAGTGATATGTTGCGTCATTATGGGAATAATGCTGCAATGTTGGCTGGGGAGGTTCATTTATTAAGGCGCTTTCCAGTGTCGGCTGAAGGTGTCACTCATGGTATGCGTGCAAGTGGCATTCAGCGTGCCGCCATTGAAACAAATTTTTCCATGTTAGCCCATGATATTCAGTTCATTTTATATAATAAGGATGAGTTACCCAATGCCTTTGTGCGATTTACGCGCCAACGCTTGCGAGTACCTATTTTGGCTGGTGTCATTAAAAATAAAGAGCAGTGGTTAGCGGTTAATAAGTTAGCCGACCAAATGGTTTTTGAAGGTTTTAACCCCGACAGTATTGAGTAGGGGATGCTTATTTCGTCACAATAATTATTATTTGGCTTGGAAAATTCCCTAAAATAGCCCATTTAGACCTTTTTATCATTGCTTATTGAATCATATCTACTAGTATGGTTTTTTTAATTTGGCTGCTGATAATTGGAAGGCTAAAGCGATATTGAGGAGAAACGCTTATAGCATGATTAATTAGAAAAAAATATTTACATAAAATATGTGATCTAATAATTAAACTTTGCCAAGGGCTTGAATTTCATTCTTTTGGCAACCAATTATCTGTTCAGAAGCGTGATGCATGTTTGCAAAAATTGGAGCATGCATTATGGCGGTGGGGGCCATTGGTCCCAGAAAGGACACGAAATGCAAAATAACGAGAAGACTAAAAAAGCCGAGAACGGGCTTTATGCCGTTTTGCCGCTAAGAGATATTGTTGTCTTCCCGCATATGATTGTGCCGCTCTTTGTTGGGCGTGAAAAGTCAATTAAAGCTATTGAAGTGGCTATGCGTGAAGACAAGCAAATTTTGCTTGCAACGCAAAAAAATGCCGCTGATGATGATCCCAAAACCGAAGACATTTATGAAATTGGCACTTTGGCAAATATTTTGCAATTGCTTAAGCTACCTGATGGTACCGTTAAGGTACTTGTAGAGGGTGTTGCTCGTGCACAATTATCAGCATTCTCAGAAGATGATGGATATATTCAGGCTGAGGCAATTGTTCTTCATGAGGGTGAGGAAGATAAGGTTGAAATTGAGGCTTTAGCACGTTCAGTTATTGCGGATTTTGAAAATTACGTGAAATTGAATAAAAAGATTTCACCAGAGGTTGTAACCGCAGTTAGCCAAATTGACGAACCTTCTAAATTGGCAGACACTATAGCATCGCATCTTGCTATTAAACTTTCTGAAAAGCAAGAAATGTTATCGTTACTTTCTGTAGCGCAAAGACTTGAAAAAGCGCTTTCGTTTATGGAAGGTGAAATTTCTGTTTTACAGGTTGAGAAACGTATTCGTTCGCGTGTTAAGCGCCAAATGGAAAAAACACAGCGCGAATATTATCTTAACGAACAGATGAAAGCGATCCAGAAAGAGCTTGGCGAAGGCGAAGATGGTCGTGATGAAGTATCTGAAATTGAAGAGCTTGCAAAAAATACCAAGTTAAGCAAAGAAGCTCAGGAAAAAACCGCGGCAGAGGTTAAAAAACTTCGCTCCATGTCACCCATGTCTGCTGAAGCAACAGTGGTTCGTAATTATCTTGATTGGTTGCTAACGATTCCTTGGGGCAAAAAGTCCAAGATAAAGAAGGATCTCAATTTTGCAGAAAAGGTTCTTGATGAGGAGCATTTTGGTCTTGATAAGGTAAAAGAACGTATTGTTGAATATCTTGCTGTGCAGAGCCGGATTTCTAAAATTAAGGGGCCAATTTTGTGTTTGGTAGGCCCTCCAGGTGTTGGTAAGACTTCACTTGCACGTTCTATCGCTAAGGCAACTGGTCGTGAATATGTTCGGATGTCGTTAGGTGGTGTACGTGATGAATCTGAAATTCGTGGTCATCGCCGTACTTACATTGGCTCAATGCCAGGTAAAATTATTCAATCAATGAAAAAGGCTAAGCGTTCTAATCCGCTTTTCCTTTTGGATGAGATTGATAAAATGGGGCAAGATTTCCGCGGTGATCCATCATCTGCTTTATTGGAGGTATTGGATCCAGAGCAGAATTCAACCTTTATGGATCATTATCTTGAAGTTGAATATGATTTATCAGACGTCATGTTTGTAACAACGGCTAATACGCTTAATATTCCTGGTCCATTACTTGACCGTATGGAAATTATCCGTATTGCCGGTTATACAGAAGACGAAAAGGTTGAAATTGCAAAACGCCACTTACTGCCTAAGGCCATCAGTGATCATGCAATTTCAAAAGATGAGTTTTTTGTTGATGAGAGTGCTATTCGCTCGATCATTCAATATTATACTCGTGAAGCAGGTGTAAGAAGTCTTGAGCGTGAGCTGATGAAGCTTGCCCGTAAAGCGGTGACTGAGATTATTAAGACGGGTAAAAAATCCGTGACGATCAATGCTGATAATATTGACGAATATCTTGGTGTTAAACGTTATCGCTTTGGCCAAATTGACGGCGAAGACCAAATTGGTATTGTTACTGGTTTGGCTTGGACAGAGGTTGGCGGCGAGTTGCTTACTATTGAAGGTGTCATGATGCCTGGTAAAGGCCGCATGACCGTGACTGGTAATTTACGTGATGTCATGAAGGAATCAATCTCAGCCGCAGCATCATATGTACGTTCGCGCGCTGTCGATTTTGGTATCGAGCCACCTTTCTTTGATAAACGTGATATTCACGTCCATGTTCCTGAAGGTGCTACACCCAAAGATGGTCCTTCTGCCGGTGTTGGTATGATGACAGCAATTGTATCTATTATGACTGGCATTCCTGTGCGAAAGGATGTTGCCATGACAGGTGAAATTACATTGCGTGGTCGTGTATTGCCGATTGGCGGTTTAAAAGAAAAGCTTCTTGCTGCATTGCGTGGTGGTATTAAGACAGTCCTTATTCCGGAAGAAAATGCTAAAGATTTGGTAGATATTCCTGATAATGTTAAGAATAATATGGAAATTATACCTGTATCTCATGCAAGTGAAGTGCTTAAGCATGCTTTGGTCCGTCAACCCGAGGCTATTGAGTGGACTGAGCCATTGAGTCCAATTTCAACTGCTTCAGATGCAGATGAAGAAAAAGGTGTTCATGCAATAGCGCACTGATTCACAAAAATATAACGAAAAGGGCGGTTTTTACCGCTCTTTTTTTTGGGATTTTCTTAAAATTTGTGGCTTTTTTGCACAAAAATAATGAAAAGAGCCAGAAAACAGGTGGTTGTAGCAATTTTTTGCTTCAATTTGTTGTAGATTTCAATAAACTTGCTTTATAGCTAAAATTGTTATGTCTCCGGTAAGTCAGGAAAGGAAATACCGAATGAATAAGAACGAACTCGTCAGCTCTGTTGCAGAAAAAGCTGGTCTTACAAAAGTGCAGGCTGGTGCAGCTGTAGATGCATTTATTGCCTCTGTTACTGAAGCATTGGCAGCAGGCGGTGATGTACGTTTACCTGGTTTTGGTGCTTTTGAAGTTTCCCATCGCGCTGCTACTAAGGGTCGTATTCCAACAACCAATGTAGAAATTGATATTCCTGCTCGCAACGTACCAAAATTCTCTGCAGGCAAGTCTCTTAAAGAAGCTGTTAATACAAAGTAATCTTATTTTATATTAACCTATTGAGGGCGGATAAATATCCGCCCTTTTTGTTATTTGGCTACTGAGTTATATTTTTAAGCTATGCGTGGGCTTTTGCTGAAATTAAATGTTTTTGTGGTGTCACAGTGGCTATTTAAATTTTTCAATATGAGGAACTTAAGTATAATTATTATCTATTGGTAAAATCCAATGCAGTATTTTTTATTTTATTTAAAATTTTACGTCAAGAAAAGTTAGGTATGTGCTTTATCATTTAAGGAATGAAAACTTTAAGACCATTTAAATCTGCAGTTAAAAATATTTGGCAGGCTAAACGCGAATTTTCCTTAACATTATCGACAAAATCTAACATATCATTTTCCATGGTAGTTGCGTCAGGTAGTTTGGTACTCCATTCATCGCTAATATAGACATGACAGGTAGCGCATGAACATGCCCCACCACATTCGCCAATGATTCCCTTAACATCATTTATAACTGCTAATTCCATTAGAGATGTACCAATTTCACCATTTAGTGCGATTTCTTTCATTTCAGGCAAAGTTATAAACAATATTTTTACCATAATAAAATTATCCTATTAATAACTGAAATTATTTGCTTTTCCGTTCATTCTCACTTAAGATGACACGTAATTATGTAATTGATGTGTTCTGTTTTGTATCGCGTTTTGTTCAGAACTTCTTCCTTTCTAATTTCTTAACAGGCATAAAGCCACTAGTCTTGCAGAAATGATTCTTGCAGATTAAAAATGGTGATGAGACGGAATATGGCACGTAGAACCAAAGCAGATAAGTTTGATATCGATGTTGAAGCCGCTGTAGAGGATGCTCTCGACTTTAATTTTGATGATGATGCTTTGCGCTCAGCTTCATTGGAAGAAAACGCAGTAGAGAAAAGTACATCTCAGGAAAATCTTTCCAATCAAAACACTTTATCAAGTTCGGTGGAAAATCAAGTTGTTCTTGATCAGCGTAGTCATGATGAGGAATTGTTGCAAGAGCTGCAATTGGAAACTGCGTTTGAAGAAGTAGATTCAGAGCTATTTGATCTTGAAAATTTAGAGCAGCAGATGGCTTTGGCTGCGGAAGAGTTAGTGGCCCACACAAATTACTCAGAAAAGGCTAGTGGCCAAGAAGCAGTTTCTAGTGAAGCTATTAAGCCTAATTTCGATGAGGATATCGCTGCTTCATTTATGGATGCGGTTGCTGATGAACTGTCAAATGATGAAATAACACCAGAACTTGCTAATGTGCGTCCTGTTCCGCGTGTTGGAAGTCTCTCAAAGAGCAATGCCAATGAAACCTCATCGGTAATGTCCAATGATTTAGAGCAAGATGTTGCTGTAATTGACATGCCGGTAATTGCTGGTGTTGAAAAATCAAATAAACGGGATGTTGAACGCATTGCTGTTGCGGATAATGCAAGTATTAATGTTGCTAAAAATGTTATTGCTTCAAAGGTTGAGCCTGTAGTTGCAGGCCGTGTAGATGATCTCGATCGGTCTTCGATGTTTTCACGGCCTGATATAGATCCAAAAGTTGGGCAAACGGAACCAAATAGAGTTCGTCATGAGCTGTCGATAAATAATGTTTCGATGCGTGATGCTAGCTTTCCGACTGTTAAAAGTAAAAAGAAATCTAAGCTGGGGCCAGTATTTTGGAGTACTACAGCGCTCGGCGCCTTGTGGTTTGTAGGTGGTGTTGCTACCGCTTATAAGCTTGCGGCAGATAGTTCTTTTTCTGGCTTTATGACTAGTGCTTCAGGCTTGCTGGTTACTGCTGGTACGATTGTTCCGATTATGATGTTTGCAGGGTTTGCCCAGTTGGCTCGGCGTGCCAGAGAACTTCAGGATGCCGTAGAAGAAATTAATATTGCTGCACGTCGTTTGCTTGAACCTGAAATGGAATCTAAGGAACGGGTACAAAGTCTTGGGTCGTCGATTCGCCAAGAAGTTGAAGCAATGGGCGATGGTATTGATCGGACAATTTCGCGCGCCAGTGAGTTGGAAGCCTTATTGCAAAGTGAAGTGAATAATTTAGAGCAAGCTTATAGCGAAAATGAAAATCGCATTCGTTCGCTTATTATTGAGCTCGCTAATGAGCGCGAGGCTGTTTCTACTCATGCTGAGCATGTAAAAACAACAATTACAGGCGCAAAAGATCAGCTCACACGTGAGTTTAACTCAATTGCTGATCATATTAATGCATCCGCTGAGTCCTTTACCTCGACATTATCCGACACACTCAATATGCGTTGGGGCGAGTTGGTTGATGAATTTAATACTGCTAATGAAGGCGTTGCGCAGCAATTGTCCAACAAATTTGTTGAAACGGTTGAAAGCTTTGATGCATCACGTGGTCGCTTTTTTGAAGAGCTTGATACACGGTTTGCTCAAATTGATCAGCATACAGAGCAAGCAAGTAATGCAGTTGCAGAACGTCTTGGTTCGAAAATGGATGATTTTGTTAAAATCGTTCACGATCGAACAGAGGATGTAGAAACTCGCTTTAGCAGTCTGACTGGGCGTTTAGCCAATAGCGGTGAGAAAATTATTGAAGCGGTTAATGATAGTGTTTCCGATATCGAGAAGCGGTCTGATGATATCGATACAAGATTGCGATCAACTGCTGATAAGGTGCTTAGTGACTTCCAAAGTAAGTTTGACAGCCTTGATGAAGCAATTGAAACCCGTGGTGAGAAGTCACTTGCTACATTCTCACAACAGATCGCAAGGTTAGAAAGTCGTGCGCAGGATTTACCTTTAAACCTTGATAATCTTGCTATATCATCCGTAGATCAATTTGCCCAGCAAATCACCAAGGTGGAGGAACAGTTTGCTCTTCTTTCAGGGCGGCTTGCCAAGAACGGTACTAGTGTAACCGATGCTATTTCAAGTAGCCTTAGTGAAATTGAGGAGCGTTCAGAGGAGATTGATGCACGGATTAAGTCGTCAACCGATCGGTTGGTAAGTGAGTTTAATGACAAGTTTAGCCATGTAGATGAAACTATAAATCAGAAGACAAAAGGGTCTTTGCGTCAGTTCAGCGATCAAATTTTAGATCTTGAAAAGCAGGCGAGTGATCTTTCATCTAGTTTTGATACTGCTACCAATCTGGCAATTCAGGCGTTTGAAAAGCGGCTTGATCAAGTAGACGAATCGTTGAATGATCGCAGTACTTCCTTAATTCGCTCATTTATTGCTCGCACAGAAGCTTTAGAGGAAAGTACCGACAAGTTAAATGTGGCTTTAGATACCCACGTCGGTCGTATTAATGATGCATTCCAGCAACGCACGCGTGATATTGCGCAAACCTTAACAGGTGGTCGTGATGGCATTCTTTCTGTTGTTGAAGAAACCAAAGTACGTCTTTCTCATGAAATGGAAATTGTTGGTACAACCATTGCCAAATTGGTGGACGAGCGAGCAGGTGGTTTTATTCATCAGTTTACTGAGGGACGTGAACGCCTATCAACTACATTAGAAAAGGAAGCCGCACAAATTGTTGCAACCGTTTCGACACAGTTGGGCTTGCTTTCGCGCCATGTAGGTGAAATCGAAGAGAAACTTTTAACAAATATTCAATCGGTTGATGAAAAGACAACTTCACAATCTGAAGAGTTCCTCGTTCGCAGCGCCAAGTTTGAAGAAACTATTTCGCGCGGCTTTGAGAGTGCGCGCGAGGCGATTGAGATTCAATCTAAGAACCTTGATATACGTTCAACAGCACTAAACGACTCACTTAAGATGAATAGTGAAGCATTAAATGCTGTTCTTGGCGAACAGGCTGGTGTGATTGAAGCGCGTATTGCTCATATTCGTGATATGATTGCGCAAGGGAATGTTTCTTTTACTGAGGCTTTAGGCCAGCATGTTGATCTCGTTCAATCTGCGGTTATAACCAATGATGATGTATTGAAATCAACATTTATGACACAGCTTGAGCGCCTTGAAGATCAAACGTCACGATTAAAAGATGCATTTGCTGAAAATCACGTTCATTTGGCCCAAACAATTGATGAGCGTTTAGTCGGCGTCAAGGAAACTTTGACTAAGAGCGAAGCAGCTATTGGTGAAGCCATTGCAACGGGGCAGGAAAATATTAAGCAGGTGCTTGGCTCAGGGCAGCATGTATTAAAGGAAACATTATCTGGTAGTCAGGCTGTTCTTGAAGATACTTTAAGCGGTAGCCATGCAACATTTAATAATATTATGCATAATGGCCAGCATGCTTTGACTGAAGTGTTATCCGCTAATCAAGCGATGCTTTCCGATACCTTAAATCAAGGGCACGTTAACTTTAACGATATCATGCAAAGTGGCCAACAAGGACTAAAGGAAACTCTGTCCAGTGGTGAAGGTGTATTTAATAATATTTTGCTAAATGGGCAAAATAATCTTAAGGGCGCAATTGAGCAAGGTCACGGTATCATTGAGGAAACGCTCTACAATCATGGTAACATTATTTCTCAGCAAGCAATCGAACTAAAGAATAATATTGGTGGTATTCTCCAAACTGTTGATGAGCGTTTGGAATTACAAGGTCAGCAGTTGGATCAACGTGCTGTGAGTTTGCGCGAGGTTGTTGAGCATAATAGTGGATTGCTTGATAAAGCATTTGAAACTCAAACAGCAGTTATTGATGAACGCTCTGCAACGCTGCAAAATGCGCTAGAAATCGGTGTTACGAATGTTCGTACAGTGCTTGAACAAAATGCATTGTCATTGTCTGAAACTTTAAGGGAACGTATTTCTGAAGTTTCTGGTACATTGGCCTCTGAGGCGGAACGTGCTGAAAGCCAGATTGCCCGCGCAGGTGATAGGCTAAATGAATCTGTACTAGAGTCAGTTTTTGAAGTTGAACGCAAGTTGCAAGAGCGTGCTATTTATCTAAAAGAAAATGTTGCAGATATTGAAGTGCAGCTTAGCGGTGGCTTTAGTGCGATCGAAAATCGTGTGGCTAATACAGCTGCAAATCTTAGTAATGAAGCCGAAAAAGCCCATAATATTATTATGTCTGCAGGCCAACGCCTATCAGGTTCGGTTGTTCAGGCTGCGCAAAATGTTGACGAACAATTTAATGTTCGTGATCAAATGCTTAAGAGTAATATGCAAGAAATTGAAGGCCAAATTCACGCTGGTCTCGATTTGATTAGCAGTCGTATGGCGGATGCTGCAGCTAATTTGACTGATGAATCACGTATTATCGAAGGTAATATTCATTCTGGTTTGAACCTTATTGCTAATCGCATGGCCGATGCTTCTTCTAATCTTAATGATGAAGCGCGTAAAATTGACGGCCAAATTGCTGTTGGTCTTGATTTGATCAGCCATAGAATGGCAAGTGCTGCTGCAAATCTTAATGAAGAAGCGCGCAAGGTTGATAATCAATTATCAGGTAGTATCGCCCGTATCCACGAGAAAATGGTGGATGCTGCTGGTAATCTTACAGAAGAAGCTCAGAAAATTGATGAGCAATTGCAAAATAGCTTTGGTGCTATCAGCAGCCATGTTTCATCAGCCTCTTCAAGACTGCAGCAAGAGACGTTCAAAATTGACGATCAATTGTCGGGAGGTCTTGAACGCATCAATAATCGTATGAACGAAGTTGCTTTGTCTTTAGCTGGTGAGGCAGATAAGGCAGAAACGATGTTGGTAAGTGCTGGCGAAAGGCTCGGTGGATCTGTTGTTCAGGCTGCTCAGTCGGTTGAGCAAAAGCTTGCTGATCGCTCTGTTTTCTTAAAAGAAAACATTAATCTTATAGAAGAGAGGGTTGCAACGGGCTTAAGCTCTATTGAGGGGCGTATTTCAGAAATTACGCAAAAAACTGCAAGTCAGCTTGTTAATAAAACACAAGATTTGCATGGCTTGACAGAGCAGCTACAAGCTGCCGCTACCAAGACCAGTGATTCACTTGGTATGCTCACTAATCAGTTTAGTGATCAGCTTAAGGAAGTCACACGTGCAGCTGAAGAGCGTTTGCGTTCTGAAAATAATAACTTTATTAGTAATTTTTCTAATAGTTCAGACGAAACCGTTTCCGCTGTAAAGGCAATTAAAAACGACATTTCAGAAAGCATTGCTCAGCTTCTCGATCGTCTTGATACGTCAAATGGTACTATTCAACAGACCGTTAATGCTCTTCGTAATGGTGTTTATGAAGTTGATACCCGTTTGAATGATGTTACAAATGAATTTAAACAAAATATTGGTCAGCTATCAGATAGTTTTGCTGTAACAAGCAATAATCTCAACAGTGATCTTGAGCGTTTCAACGGTCTTTCAAAATCTACTTTGGACGGTGTTGCTAAATTCTCGCAACAATTTGACGATCATGCCAAAATATTGACAGAAGCTACAGGGCTTCTTGATCGTTCTCATGATATGTTCAATGATCGTCTAGATGAACGGCAGGTTGCGTTATCATCTTTAGCAAATGGTTTGGTGCAAAAGTCAGAAGAAGTTTCTGAAACGATGCAAAATTGTGAACAAATCATTGCTGCAATCATGAAACGTACTGAAGAGCGAGCTCGTTCATCGACAGCGCAATTGCAATCATCCTTGAGTGAAATGGTAAATGATGCATCTAATCGTTTTGAAGGTGCAACATCTGAAATTCGCAAGTCAGCCGAAGAAATTCGTGAAGAATTGGCCCGTACCCGTGCTGATTTAAGTCGTGGCGTGCGCACACTGCCAACGCAGACTAAGGAATATACCGAAGCAATGCGCAAAGCTGTCGTTGAACAAATTGAAGCTTTGAAGGAATTATCAGGGATTGTTGAAGAGTCTGGCCGAGTTTTTGATGTATCAACGCCTGCCGCAGGTGCGGTTAACCAGCCTAACCTTTTTGTTCCTGAACCTAGAAAGCAAACTGTAGCAGAGCCTGTTCGCAGTTTTGCACCGCAGGAGCAAAAGGCAGCGACGTTGCAAGCTGATCTTGTTGGAGCTGGTGTAAGTGATATGCATGTTGATCCATTGCCTTCAATCATGCCTTCAATGGCGACAACACCATTTACCGCAACCAATACTCGTGTTTCACAAAATACTAGTCTTTTAGGTAATAATCCTGCTAGTTCCAATGTTACTGCTGGTTCACAAGTACAAAATACGGCTCCATTAGCGACCAACTATTTATCGGGGGCAAATTCTACTGCGGTGAGCGATGCTGTTCGTCCTGCTGTGCGCAATAGTGGAAATACAAATTATCAGGCACAACCTACATTCAAGCCGGCAACGCCAGTGCAAAATGCTCCTGCCCAAAATGTACAGGTCCAACCACAAGCTTTTGCACCGCAACCGCAACCAACAGTAAATCGTGGAACCGATGCTGGTGCAGGTCATCAAGATACACGCACAGCATCGACACCGCGTTCAAATCAGTCGCGCGGTTGGGTATCAGATTTGTTAGCGAGAGCTTCGCGTGATGATATGGATAAGGGTGCCGCTCAAACGCCAGTTAATACAGTAAAGCCAGTAGTTGAAAATGCAGGCGATACTTTAACCTCAATGTCTGCTGATATTGTTCAAGGTATTGATCGTAATGCGATTACCGAGCTTTGGCAGTATTATCGTCGCGGACAAAGGAATATCACACCAAACCGTTTATATAATGCAAGTGGTTTAAAGATATTTGAAAAAATTAAGCATAAATATGCATTAGAGGGTGAGTTCCGCCGCGCGGTAAGTCAGTATATAACAGACTTTGAACGTTTACTTGGTGATGTTACTAAGAACGGTGGCAATAACGATACAGTGCGTGAATATTTGACTTCCGATACAGGTAAAGTTTATACAATGCTTGCTCATGCAAGTGGACGCATTCAATAAAAAAGGGGGCTTTGCCCCCTTTTTTATTAATAATACTCGCTTTTTTTCAAATTTTAAATTAGATGTATAAAATTCTTGAACGTCTATTCTTTTGGTGTTTTTGATTTATCTAATTTCAGATATATCATGGTGCATTTATTTTTATTTGAATTTAGTTCATGCACATTTTAAGCTAAATTCTTTTTTTAAATTGAATCTCTTGCATCGTCACTTTTTGTGCGTTTGGCCTCATAAATAATTGAAAGACGGCAATTCCATTATTGGCTTTTAAAATTGCGCATGATTGGGCTCAATGCCAAATGATAGTTATCGAGCAGCCTAATGAAGGTGCTAAATGATTAGTAACGTGTTTTCGGCTAATTGCGAGATCAATATAGGTAAAGCATCGGAAAAAAATTTACCTTAACTATCCCGATTTTTTCAAAGGTTTAAATAAACAAACAGCCTGTCATCTTTCTAAAGCCTTTTTAAAAGTGAAGGCTAGCCCTGGGATCGCTTAATGAATAGCTTGAAAATTAAACTAAGTGCTTTTTTTATATGAGCTAAGCTAAAGACATCGCGGTGAATAAAACTGCTAACTTATTTTTTTTATTTAACTTTTAACCAATGATAGGAGTCTTATTTATGTAAACGAAAAATGGGCAGGGACGGCAAGGGGGCAGAGCACTCTAACGTTTTTTCGGCTCCTATTTTAATATCCGCCTGTAAGCTATAAGAATTGGTTTTACAATGAACCACCTTGATGCTGCATCCAAATAACAGCTCCTTATACTCCTATAGCTTAAATAGTAACGAAATTACATGCCGGTAGCAAGAAGAATGATTTTGGTTTCAAAATACCAAAATTAAAAATTGGCTTTTAAATTTTTCCTTAGATAATGAATTTTTTTCTTAATCTTGTGAGCCACTATTGCTTACTAAAATAGGCAGGTACAAAAATGCATATGTCTCAAGTTTTCATATTTTAAAGTTTAGATGAGGAATATATCTGAGATACGCTTGATTATAGATCTATCTATCGGACAGAAATCTCATTATATTACCTCAGGCAAACCTGCTGTTAAACAAGGTTTTTAGATGTTAAAGGCTTAGCCTTTCAGTGGTTGAGAAATTATAGAAAATGTTTTAGATACCGCAGTGATTTTATATAAGCTGTTATTTGTCTCTTTTTTGGTCGTTGCGGTAATTATTTTAAAATATTGTATTGGATTTTATCGCTGTTATCCATATTTTTGAAGTCGGAAATAACTATTGATTTGAAATAGGTTTGAATAAAGTAATGTTAGATGGATCAATCGCACAAAAGTTGAATTTACCAATATTTTTACCAGGTGAAGTGTGGTTGGTGGGAGCGGGGCCGGGCGATCCGGGTTTGCTCACAATTCATGCCCTTAATGCAATAGCTCAAGCAGATATTATACTTTATGATGCCTTGGTAGATCTTACTTGTCTTTGTTTTGCAAAGTCCGATGCAATTTTACAATTTGCCGGTAAAAGAGGGGGCAAGCCATCATTAAGTCAAGAAGAAATCACCAATGATCTCGTTAAATTTGCGCAAAATGGCAAACGCGTTTTGCGCTTAAAAGGTGGGGATCCTTTTGTTTTTGGTCGGGGGGGCGAAGAGGCTCTTGCTTTGAAGCAGGCTTCAATAGTTTTCCGTATTATTCCTGGGATCACTGCCGGCATTGCTGGCCCCGCATATGCAGGAATTCCGATTACTAGCCGCAATACAAATCAATCTGTAACTTTTATTACTGGTCATGACGCCAATGGAAGGCTACCTGATAATCTAGATTGGCCCGCAATTGCAAAAGGTTCGCAGGTCATTGTTTTTTATATGGCATTGAAGCATTTCGCCGCAATAGTTGACGCTTTGCTTAAAGGTGGGCGTGACAGAAACGAACAATTGGCATTCATTTCTAATGCGACAACTCAAAGACAAAAAGTTGTTATTACTAGTTTAGAACAAAGTGTTGAGAAAATGATGCAAGAAAAAATAAGCGCACCAGCAATTATCATTTTGGGACCGGTTGTTGAGTTTGCATCATTATTAGATTGGATGTCTTAATTAGTTTTTTTAGTCTGTAAAAATAGCTTATTTAAAAAAACATTAAGTAGGAAACAAATAGTTTGCTAAGTTATATAAGCTAAACGTGCTCTATTAGGCTTTAGATTAGGGATTGTGATATGAAAGGCTTCATGCTGGCATCGCCCCATTCAGGTGCAGGTAAGACCGTATTGACGATGGCCATTTTGCGAAAATTGGCGCGGGATGGCTTTTCCATATCACCTGTAAAGGTTGGTCCAGATTATATCGATCCATCATTTCATGAAATGGCTTGCCGTAACACCGGTGTAAATCTTGATTGTTGGGCAATGCGCAGTGATTTAGTCAGTGCCTTGTCAGCGCGCGCGGTAGAAGGCGGGCGTTTGCTGATTGCAGAAGCAATGATGGGACTATTTGATGGCGCACTTGATGGAACTGGCTCTGCAGCTGATTTAGCCAGAAAACTTTCATTGCCTATTATTCTGGTAATAGATTGCTCTAAGATGTCTCATTCTATCGCGCCTTTAGTTTATGGGTTTAATAATTTTGCCGATGATATTTATATTGCTGGTGTTATTCTCAATAAGGTTGGTAGTGTCCGTCATGAAAAGCTGTTGCGTGATGCGCTAAGGCCCCTTAGTGTTAATATCCTAGGCGCCATTCATCGTAGCGAAAAATTGATGTTACCTGAGCGGCATTTGGGTCTCGTTCAAGCCCATGAAATGCAAAATATCGACAGTTTCATTGATGGTGCTGCTGATTTTGTGGCTGATTCATTGAATTTTGATGGTTTGCTTTCATTGGCAAAAACAACATCTGATCCTGATTATAGTGCTGGCGTTCCACGTCTTGAGCCGCTTGGCCAACATATAGCCATCGCACGTGATAATGCATTTCGCTTTGCCTATGCTCATATTTTGGCTGGTTGGCAGCGTCAAGGTGCAAGCCTTAGTTTTTTTTCTCCCCTTGATAATGAAGCACCAAGTAAAGATGCAAATGCAATTTTTTTGCCGGGTGGTTATCCAGAGCTTTTTGCTGAAAAATTGGCAAATGCTTCAATATTCAAAAATGCCCTACAACAAGCAAAAGCAGATGGCAAAATCATTTATGGCGAGTGTGGTGGTTATATGGTGTTGGGGGAATATATAGAAGACAAAGGCGGAACATTATATCCAATGCTCGGCTTACTACCATTAATAACTAGTATCAAAAAACCAAAACTTCATCTTGGTTATCGTAAATTATCTCCATTGTCCGGCGCTCCTTGGCGACAGGCTCTAAGGGGGCATGAATTTCACTATGCAACGACCATTAATGCCAAGGTTATTTCACCACTCTTTGCTGTTAAGGATGCCTTGGATGAGGATCAGGGTAGGGTGGGAATGTGTCACCAAAATGTGAGTGGCTCTTTTTTGCATGTCATTGATCGGGAATAAATTTTAACTATAATTTGCTATATTGCCTCTTAGAAATGTAGCTGGTTTTTGCATTATTCATAAATTTTTAAATTATTTGTCTAGTGTTTTTACTAATAATACATTGATAGGTTAAAAAAATAAATTTTTGTAACATATTATCATTAGGTTATATGGAACTAATCGCTTAACGCGGTGTTTTCTTATTAATGGATTAAGTGTTGAAGTTTTTAAAGAATTACTTTGGGCATAACGAAAATTAAGTTTCATATTTCAAGGAAAAGACGCCAAAATGGCTTTTAAAATTCATCATCTCCCAGCAGGGCAATCTTTTGATGACAAAACTCGTAAAATGAGTCAGCTAGCTTTTGCTATGGGCGGTTTTTCTATTGGAACAGCAGAATTTGTTATCATGGGCTTACTGCCTGAAGTGGCTGTTGCAACCAAGGTTGACACTTCAACAGCTGGTCATTTTGTTTCTTTTTATGCGTCAGGCGTTGTTATAGGAGCACCCTTATTAGCTGTCTTAACTGCTAAGTTGCCGCGAAAAATGCTGTTAATGGCCTTTATGATTTTTTATGCAATAGCCAATATATTATCCGGCTGTGTGTCAACCTATGATCAATTTAGCGTTTTGCGTTTTTTAAGTGGACTACCCCATGGTATTTATTTTGGGGTTGCAGCCATTGCTGCTGCATCGATGGTAGAAGCTAGAAAACGGGCGCAGGCAGTAGGAAGTGTTATGCTTGGTTTGACTGTTGCAACAGTAATCGGTGCGCCCGGTGCAACTTTAGTTGGGCAATTGTTTGGATGGCGTATTGCGTTTTTTTTGGTTGGTTTTTTAGCTTTTTTCGCAGCTTTTTTGATTTGGCGTTTTGTACCCCATTTAAATGCCGCTGTAGGAGCAAGTCCCCTGCGTGAGTTATCTGCTTTAAAAAGTGGGCAATTATGGCTATTTTTAGCAATTATTGCGATAGGATCAGGTGGCTTATTTGCTGTTTTTACTTATATAAAACCTATTTTGACCGATGTGTCTCACATAGACAGATCGTGGATACCATTTGTTTTGCCTCTTTTCGGTGCAGGTATGGTAGCCGGAAATCTAATTGGCCCTAAAATCGCGTATCGAATGGGGCTTATGCCGTCCATCTTTGTTACCACGCTTTGGGGAATTTTTGTCTTTATAATATTTGGCTTCATGGTCGAGAATGCTATTCTTGCTGTAATAGCAATATTTTTAATAGGCACGTCATTTGTTAGTCAGCCATCGGTGCAAACAAAAATCATCGAGGTTTCTTCCAATGCTCCAACCTTAGCCACAGCCTTAATGCAATCTGCCTTTAATGTCGCTAATGCTTTAGGAGCATTTTTAGGTGGTTTGGTTATCATTTATGGTTTTGGTTTGGAAGTGACGGCATGGTTAGGAGCCTTTTTGGTGATATTAGGTTTTCTTATTTTTCTTTGGGCATGGAAAATTGAAAAGAAAAGTGAAAATGATGCTGTTTCGCTCGACAGTGATCAACCTTAAAACTACTTTTTAGCTTAAGCCAGCTTTTTAAAATTGGCATATTATTTAATCGAAGTTTTAAAATATTGAAGCTTTAAATAGGCTGGATATTTCAACTATCCTAGTTCTATGAATGATTGAATGGAAAATATTTTTGCAACATAGCATATTGGTTTTGATTTTTGCTTTGATAATTGATGCCATAATTGGTGATCCAAAATGGCTATGGAAGAATATTCCACATCCTATAATCGGATTTGGAAAATTAATAACTGTCGCTGAAAAATGGGGAAACAATAAAAATTTTTCTAATTATATCAAAAAGCTAAATGGTTTTATTACAATTTTTATTTTGTGTTCGATAGCAATTTTTATGGGTGTTATCGTAGAATATGTTTGCTGGCAAAGCGGTTATTGGGGGATTTCGTTAGAAATACTAGTGGTTGCATGTTTTTTAGCGCAAAAAAGTCTCTATGATCATGTTTTTGATGTCTATCATCAATTTAAAATATATGGCATTGAAGGCGCGCGTCATGCGATATCGATGATTGTCGGACGAAATCCCGACAATCTTGATGAGGCTGCTATTTCTCGTGCAGCGATTGAAAGTCTTGCCGAGAATAGTTCTGATGGTGTTATGGCGCCAATCTTATTTTATCTTTTCTTTGGTTTGCCAGGTCTCTTATTTTATAAAATGGTTAATACTGCCGATTCTATGATTGGGCATAAAAATTTGCGTTATTTTTATTTTGGATATTTTGCAGCCAAATTAGATGATGTTGCCAACTTTATTCCAGCGCGAATTACAGCTTTTATTGGGCTTATAGCTGCACTAATCAAAAAGGGAACTATAGTCTTTAAAAAATGTTTTGTTAATATGATGTATGATGGCCCTAGGCATCGTTCGCCCAATGGCGGTTGGCCGGAGAGCGTTTATGCGGCTTTTTTAGATATTCAGCTTTCAGGGCCAAGAATATATGATGGCATCATCGTGGATGAGCCATTACAGAATATTAATGGCCGCATTGCCAAAATGGAAGACATTAAGGTTGCTCTTGCTTTTTTTAAGACTAATATGCGACTGGTTTTATTAATTTTTTTAATAGTTTATATTTGTACTTTTATTTTTTAAATCTTTTCTTAAATGCTAAACCTTACCAATAATTCATTTATTGGACATTGGCTGGTAAGGTTTAAAAAATTATAAAGAACGTAATACAAGTTGAGCTATTTGGATAAAATTTTATTCTCTACTAACTTATTTAAAATTGCATTTTAAATCCAATGGATTAAAGGAGTTGAATAAATGACGAAGTCAAGCCGCTTTCGTTTTGCCCATCGTTTTTTGTCAGCAGTCAGCCTATCAACTATTATGCTAGGTTCTGTGGTGTTGAGTGGGCCACTAACATTTTCAAGTGCCGCCCTTGCTGATCCAGTTTTTGTTGAAGGCCCTAAACAAACGGGTTTTGCTGATGTGGTGGACAAGGTAAAACCCGCAGTTGTTTCTGTTCAAGTGAAAAGCGACGCTCGCCCTCAAGAAGCCGACGGTCCTTTCTTTGGTGGGCCAGATTTTGATCAGTTACCTGATGGTCATCCATTAAAGCGTTTCTTCCGCGATTTCCAAGGTGGACCATTCGGTCCTGACGGTCCTCGTGGTCCCCATGCGAAGCCGGGAAAACCAGGTAAACCTGATGCCCCTGGGCGTATGCGCCCTGTATCGCAAGGATCTGGCTTTTTCATTTCGGAAGATGGTTATGTTGTAACCAATAATCATGTTGTATCCGATGGTTCAGCTTACGTTGTTGTGCTTGATGATGGCACTGAACTTGATGCCAAGCTCATTGGTACAGATCCGCGTACCGATTTGGCGGTTATTAAAGTCGATAGTGATCGTAAATTTCCTTATGTGGGATTTGCTGATGACAACAAGACACGCGTCGGTGACTGGGTGGTTGCAGTTGGAAACCCCTTCGGTCTTGGCGGCACGGTAACAGCTGGCATCGTATCTGCACGTGGTCGTGATATCGGCGCAAGTGTTTATGATGATTTTATTCAAATTGATGCGGCGGTCAATAAGGGCAATTCTGGCGGTCCAACTTTTAACCTCAATGGACAGGTCGTGGGTATTAATACAGCGATATTTTCTCCATCAGGTGGTAATGTTGGTATAGCTTTTGCAATTCCTGCAACAACAGCACAGCAAGTAGTTAATCAACTTATTGAACATGGAAAAGTGCAACGCGGATGGCTTGGTGTCCAAATTCAACCGGTTACTAAAGAAATTGCCGATTCCCTTGGTTTAAAGGAAGCCAAAGGTGCGTTGATTGCCGATCCAATGGATGGTCCAGCAGCTAAGGCCGGTATCAAGGCAAGTGACGTGATTGTTTCAGTCAATGATGAGCCAGTGAATGACGCAAGAGATCTTGCGCGTAAAATTGCGGCTATTGCACCTAATGAAAAGGTTACACTTGGCGTATGGCGTGAAGGTAAGAAGGAAAATATTGAGGTTACTATTGCTGCTATGCCAAGCAAGGAAAATGGTGGAGCTATTGCAGCAAAACCGGATGCTGAAGCTGATGATAGCTTAAATGATTATGGATTAACCGTTACGCCTGCCGAAGATGGTAAGGGTGGGGTAGTCGTTACCGATGTTGATCGTGATAGTGATGCTGCAGAAAAAGGTATTCGCCCAGGTGATATCATCCGTCAGGTAAATAGTCAGGATGTCGCATCAGCACAGGATATAGTCAAGGCAATCACCGAGGCTGTAAAAGCTGGCCGCTTAAATGTTGCATTGCGTGTTGAAACCGATAATAAATCACGCTTTGTACCGATCATCGTAAAGGCTAAATAAGTTTATTTAATATCTTATTTGTTGTAATGCGGGATTCATCCCGCATTACGTTTTTTTGGCTTAAGAAGGACTAGAGCCAGCGTCTATTATAAAAAATGAAATGGCATTATAAATAGAAAATACAATGAAGAGCGCAGCTTTTTTTTAGGGTATTCTAATTTTCATTTAAGTTAATAAGATCTAATCCAATGGCACATACTCTTAAAGTTGAAGCCAAAAGGTGCTATAATCCTTCATTCTTAAGCATTTTTGTAAAATAAAGTTGTAATATGGATTTTGCAAAAATGCTCCAATCATCTATTGATTTGCCTATTAATTAAAATCACAATAGGGTGGTCAATATTAACATTATAATTGATGTGAGGCTTTTATGAAAATTCTAGTTATCGAAGACGATCGCGAGGCATCGCGTTATCTTGAAAAAGCTTTGAATGAAATGGGGCACTTGGTTGATGTTGCAGGTGACGGTGAAACCGGATATACATTAGCAGAACATGGCAATTATGATGTTTTAGTTGTTGACCGTATGTTGCCGCGTCGCGATGGTCTGTCGGTAATAGCTGGTCTTCGTGCTCAAGGGGTTGAAACACCGGTTTTAATTTTATCAGCACTTGGCCAAGTTGATGATCGTGTCACTGGGTTGCGTGCTGGTGGTGATGATTATCTCACTAAGCCTTATGCTTTTTCCGAGTTGTTGGCCCGTATTGAAGTTTTGCAAAGAAGAAAAAGTCCTAAAGACGGTGAAACTGTTTATCGTGTCGGCGATCTAGAACTTGATCGTTTGTCCCATTCAGCAAGGCGAGCAGGGCATGAAATTGCCCTACAACCGCGCGAATTTCGTTTGCTTGAATATCTAATGCGCCATGCAGGGCAGGTGGTGACCCGCACTATGTTGCTTGAAAACGTTTGGGATTATCATTTTGATCCGCAAACAAATGTTATTGATGTGCATATTTCACGGTTGAGGTCAAAAATCGAAAAGGATTTTGATAGCGCACTATTGCATACTATCCGTGGTGCTGGCTATATGTTGAAGGCTGCGTAATTTAAGTGTTGTCAAGTATTAGAAATATTTTTCGAACGACCGCAGTACGTCTATCAGCACTGTTTATTTTGCTGTTTGGGCTGGTTGCGTTTGCTACTGTATTTTACATGACCAAGCTTGCTTTTACCATGGTACAAAACGAAACAAGACTCGCTTTAGCGGAGGAGGTTGCTTCGATTGAATCTGCCTATGAGCATGGCGGTATTCCGCTACTTGTACGCACAATTGATCGGCGTTCCCGCCAGCCCGGTGCGTTTTTATACCTCGTAACGGATCCTGTGGGGAGGATTTTGGCTGGTAATGTTAGTAACATTGAGCCAGGACTTTTAAAAAATGCCGATCACTTGAATGAACCCATTTATTATGGCCGTTTAGGTGATGGTAATAAGATTAATGACCATCAGGCTCTTGTCATGCTTATTAATTTACCAAATGGCATGAAAGTTATGATCGGCCGTGATTTAGGCGATCCGAAAAAATTCGCTGAGGTTTTGAATAAATCTTTGCTTTTTGCATTTAGCGCTGTTGCAATAGGTACGTTTTTAATTTGGTTTTTTATAGGACGACGCGCATTGCAACGTATCGATACTATTACGCTTGCATCGCGTAGGTTAATGAGCGGTGATTTAACAGGCCGTCTACCTGTTTCGGGTTCAGGTGATGAATTTGACCGGCTAACAAGCAATCTTAATGTGATGCTTGAAAAAATTGAAGAGTTGAATGCAGGCTTGCGCCATGTGTCCGACAACATTGCTCATGATTTAAAAACGCCGTTGACAAGGCTACGCAATAAAGCAGAGCAGGCTTTGAGCAATGATGATAGCGAAAATTATCGTGCTGCACTCAATCAGGTATTAGACGAATCCGACCAGCTTATTCGTACCTTCAATGCTATTTTAATGATTTCGCGTATTGAGGCAGGCAATACCAGTGTTGAACATAAAAAAGCTAATTTACGACAAATTGTTGAGGATGTTGCAGAGCTTTGCGAGCCAGTTGCCGAGGAAGCTGGTGTTCATATGATATTGGAGCATCTCCTTGATGTGAATATTGATGCTAGTCGCGAGCTCGTTGCCCAAACGATTTTTAATCTTACGGATAATGCAATTAAATATGCTGTGTTGGATAATCATTGTCCGCAAATTACGCTATCGATGGAAATGAACGATGACAATTATGTAAGCGTTATAGTTTCTGATAATGGCCCAGGCATACCCGAAAGTGAGCGAGAAAAAGTGACAGAACGCTTTTATCGTTTAGAAAAAAGCCGCACGCAACAAGGGTCAGGTATTGGTTTAAGTCTTGCAAAAGCGGTAATGCGCTTACATGGTGGTAGTCTTGTATTTGAAGATGCAAAACCGGGTCTTAAGGCAGTGCTTATTTTTCCAATTATTCAAAAGCAAAGTTAGTTTTTGATCCTTTTAATTAAAAGGTGAGGAGACTAGGATATCGTCAAAATTCATTTTTCCAGCCTTAGAGAATTAGCAAAGCTGTTGCAAATTTTGCTTAACTAAGTTTTAGTGAATGCAGAACTGATTGAGTGTTTCCACTTTAATATTAGTAAGACTTGGCCTAATTGATAGTTCAATTATTAAGATTAAAACTATTTGAGGTAAAATATTTCATTTTATCTCAAAATGTAAATAAGGAAAGAGTAGTCAATCTAACGATAAAGCAAAAAATGCTTTAACTGCTAAGCTTCAACTATTTCACTAGTTGCTTTTTTATTCTTATCAACGCGCAAAATTACCCGTTATAGCTGTTTTTAAAATCAACCATTGACGCTTTAGGTGGGATAACTCAAAATGCTCAGTAAACGCTTTATAATCCGCCCTTTGCGCCTGTTTAATGTAATGTGGAGCCAATGTTAAGGGTAGGAATATAGGCCTTAAACTCGGTTTTAATTTTTGTTCAGCCGCTTTAAAATCATTATAATGTTCAAAAGAAAAAGCAGTTATAGCTGTAATTAGTCTTGACTTTTGTTCGCTATTTTCGCTATCGGCAGTAATATCTTCACGTTTAACACCAACGGCGTTTAAAATTTCATCTGGGATATAAAGTTGATGTTCGGCGGTAATCATCGGTAAGAACTGTATCATTTGCATCAACACTGCAGTTACGCCGCCATAACCGCATGCATCATTGCTATTTTGTGCTTCAAATTCATCAATTATTTGACAGGCAAGCTTAAGTAAGATTGATTGCGTTTCGCCGCAATAGCCTTCAAAGTCAGCAATAGTTGAAAATGAATCATTGTAAAGATCAAAAATACGGGCTTCGCAGGCGTCAATTAAAACTTTTTTCGGTAAGTCGTAAGTATTAATTGCTTCCAGTAAGGCATCAAGAACCGGATTTTGTGTAGGTTCGCTATTTGCTCTTTCAATATTATCAGCCCACCACCGTAACCTTACTTCACCGGCTAATGGTTCTTTAACGACATTGCGGATACGAGCAATTTCGTGATTAAAGGCAAATAATGCAGCAAGTCCAGCTCGCTTTTGACGTGGCGCAAAAAGCAAAGCAATATAACGGTCGAAATCGCCCTGCTTTAAGAGCTGCATACAATATTGCGTATTATCCATTATTCAACCGCATAAAGAATAGCTGCTACGGCACGATTTTCCGCCAACAAAACATTAAAAGTGCGCACTGCTGCGCCTGTACTCATTGTATCTGTAGAAATATTTCGTGCTTGCAAGGCAGAACGGACATCTTTTGTTAGACGTAATAGCTTTTCCCCAGTTCCAATTAATAAAATTTCAATGCCGTCAGCCTCTTGTAAAACTCGATCAATATCCGCCATGGTTGGTGTTGCAGCACCGAGGTCTATCCCATAAATACCGCTTGGTATACAAATAATCGAGCCCTTATGAGACATATCGGCAAAACGAAAACCACCATTTCCATAGGCATCAATAGGGGCGCTGCCGGGGAAATGCGCGTCACGAATCTCAATTCCTTGAACCATTAGAACTTCCAATTTTGTACTTATAATGCGTCATTTTAAAATAGAGCTATTTTACCTATACAACTTGTTCTTCGGCATATTCTATTTGCTTGTTGCGCCCAATACCTAATAAAACAGCTAAGGGACCGGCAATAAAGATAGATGAATAAGTTCCAATTATAATGCCAAGCAATAAGACTGATGCAAAATCACGCATATCTGTACCACCAAAATAATAAAGTGGAATATGGGCTATTAATGTTGCTAGTGATGTTAAAAGGGTACGCGATAAAGTGCGATTAATAGCAATATCGACAAGCGAAGTTATTTGGATATATCCATCCTTACGTAATAATTCTCTTATACGATCATAAACGACGATGGTATCGTTAAGCGAATAGCCAATGATTGCTAATACTGCTGCAATGCTCCAAATATTAAACTGCCACTGGAAAACAATAAACAAGAATAACAAGATGATAACATCATGAATGGTGGTTACGACCGCACCAATTGCAAACTTCCAATCAAAACGCAACCAAACATAGCCGAATATCGCAATAAGTGAAATGATAACTGCTACCATACTTGCAGAAGAAAGATTTTCTGATATTTGCGGTCCTACAACATCCATACGTTGCAATTGATAATCTTGCGAAAATTCGTTTCTAAGTTTTACAGCAACAGATTGATCTGCGTCTTCGCCCATTTCTTGACTTGGAACCGTTAGATAGAGAATTTTTGCGTTTTTAGATTGCGTAATAACAACGTCGCCAATATTGAGATTTTCCACCCGCTCAGCCACGTCATTTGCATCAGCCTCATCACCTTTAGCCTCTAAAACGGCAAGAGAGCCTCCAGCAAAATCAATACCATAATTAATACCACTCATTAGGCTTAAGCCGCAGGTTGCAATGATTAATGCGCAAGCAAGACTCAATGTCCACTTACCAATGCGCATAAAGGCTATGCGCGTATTAACAGGAACAATACGGAAAATACGGGCAGGCACCTCGCCTGGTTTGAAATAACGCACCCATGTGGAGATCATTAAACGGGTAAAGGTAAGCGTTGTGAAAAGCGATACAATAATACCAACGGTAACCGTCAAAGCGAAACCATGAATTGGTCCAATACCAAGCAGAAATAACACAACTGCCGCAATTAAAGTGGTAATATTGGCATCAATAATTGTGCCTTTTGCTCTTGCAAAGCCAGCCTCTAATGCTTGCGTGACCGAATAGCCATTGCGACGATCCTCCCGTATACGTTCATATATCAGGATAATAGCATCAACCGAAACGCCAATAGTTAAAACAAGACCCGCAAAGCCGGCGAGTGAAAGCGGCACGCCTATAAAACTTAAAATTGTTATGACAAGTGCCAAATTTGCAGTTAATGCAATATCGGCTACAACGCCTAAAAAGCCGTATGAAATAATCATAAAAATCGCAACAACTAATAAAGCACCGATTGCCGCTTTAAAGCCTGAAGATGCATAGTCCTTGCCTAGATCTGCACCAATAGTGCGCTCTTCAATCAAGGTAACTGCAGTAGGAAGAGGGCCGCTTGAAATCAGGGTTGCAAAACTACTTGCACGCTCTTTTTCAACAGGACCAATATCAAGATAACCAGCATCAACTTTTTTTACATTATTCTCAATCCAGATAACATCACCATCCATAATGAAAAATAAGCGTTTGTTGGGTGATGATTTTGTAAAATTATCTAAGGCTTGTGCGCCAGCTTCATCAAGAGTTATTCTAACGTCTGCTTCATCACTTTCAGCTTTCGTTTCAACCGATGCACCAACAAGATTTTCTCCAAGAATAACTGGATTGGCATTAATTAAATAACCAACTGGCGGATCTGAAAAATCATAAAAAATTTCGCTATTTTTGGGCGCTGAAACCTTACCTGTTATAACATCTTGCGCCTTGATATTATCCACCTCTTGGTAAATTGCTATATTCGCAGGTACGCTGACAATATCTTTTAATTCTTGCACATTAAAAAAGCCTGGCACTTCAACACGTATCGCCTGCCTGCTTTGTGCATTTACGCTATAATCCATAAATTCTTGGTTAAATTGATCTAAACGACGAGTAATGACATCGATTGTATCAAGGCGCAATTGTCCATCATCTTTCGGCAACTGCATAATAATCCGCGAGCCACCGCGCAGATCAATGCCCAAAGGCAAATGCAAATTGGCATAACTTGACGGTAATTTTGATAAAATGCTGCTTGGCAAAATGTTGGGCAACGCAAAGACGATTCCAAACAAGATTACTGCCCAAATGAGAACCCGTTTCCACACAGAAAAAAATAGCATTTATTGAGTTCCCATTTAAAGAGTTTACAGTGATCATTTTTGTTTTTGGCAAAGCAAAAAGCTAGAACATATAAATGCTTACATTATCATTTTAAAATGCTCTAGCTATTTTTTAATTATTTATTTTCTGATGCTTGATCATTGTCAACAGCTGTTTCATTGCTGTCATCTTTATCTACTTTTTCATCAGTTTTTTTGTCGTTTTTATTACCACGATCTTTATTATTAGCTTTGGTGGCAGTTTTTTCTGTCGCAACTTCACTCTTGGTGCGAACATTTGATAAGGTGCTACGCAACACGCGAACACGCACATTATCGGCAAGTTCTACTTCCACTTCACCCTCAGCATCAAAAACTTTAGTAACCTTACCAATAAAGCCACCGCCAGTCACAACACTATCGCCGCGGCGAACAGCATTGATCATTTCCTGATGTCTTTTCATTTGCGCTCTTTGAGGGCGTATCATAAGGAAATACATAATGACGAAAATGAGAAGCAATGGTGCAAAATTCATAAATGATGCGGCACCTCCACCTGCAGCTTGCGCATAAGCTGGTGTAATAAATGACATAGGAAAACTCCTTAAGCAATTTGATAAAAATAGCGTTATCAACGCTACCAGTTGTTAATATGAAATAATGTGTTGCGATGGTTATAGCAACTAGCAAAAACAATGAATTGCATTTTTCTCACCAAGAACATAATAATAATATCAAAATATTGCCATAAAGGTTAGAGTTTTCATGTCTGATAATCCCGAACTGCTTCATAAACTTGATGAACTGATTAGCGTACTTAGACAAATCGCACCGCCAATTGCCAAACCGATGGATGCAGAAAGTGCCGATTGCTTTGTTTGGGATGCTGCAAATCTAAAGCTCAACCCAGTAAAAAATGTTAATCGCGTGGATATTGCACTGATTAAAGGCGTTGATCAATCCCGTGACATGCTCGTTGAAAATACACGGCGATTTGCGCAAGGCTTTGCAGCCAACAATGTTTTGCTTTGGGGCGCACGCGGCATGGGTAAGTCATCTTTGATTAAATCTGCTCATGCTGCGGTTAATTTAGACAAACTTGGCGAAGGACGTTTAAAATTAGTAGAAATTCATCGTGAGGATATTGATTCTTTACCACAGTTGATGAATCTTTTAAAAAATACGCCTTATAATTTCATTCTCTTTTGCGATGATTTATCTTTTGATCATGATGATACATCCTATAAATCTTTAAAAGCAGCTCTTGACGGCGGTATTGAAGGCCGTCCTAATAATGTTTTATTTTACGCAACCTCCAATCGCCGCCATTTAATGCCGCGTGATATGATTGATAATGAACGTTCAAGCGCCATCAATCCTTCAGAAGCCATTGAAGAGAAAGTTTCGCTTTCGGATCGTTTTGGCCTGTGGCTTGGTTTTCATAAATGTAGTCAAGATGATTATTTAGCCATGATTTATGGTTATGCTGATCATTATAATTTACCAATTGATCGCAATGAATTGCGCCAAGAAGCACTTAGTTGGGCGACAACCCGTGGTAATCGTTCTGGACGCGTTGCATGGCAATTTATTCAAGATGTTGCCGGACGGCTTGGAAGGAATATCCGCTAATAAGTTCGTGGCATTTAATAAACCACTTTCATTTAATGCGGCGATTTATTGTTTTAATTAAATATTTTACTATTTATGGGCAATCTTGCTTATTTTAATAATTGGCAAAGATAAAAATTATGTTTGAAAATTCAAAGCTTTTAGGAGTGGTTCTCTCTGGTGGTCGCTCGCAGCGAATGGGCAGCGATAAAGCCCTTATTGCTATTGGTGACACCACCTTACTTGACCATATATATAATCGCTTATCGTTACAGATGTTAGAAAGTCAGGAACCTTACCTTACCAAAGGTGAGGTTATTGTCAGCACTAATAATCCATTATTGCTTGCCAAAAAGGATAGAATTTATATGGCGGACAAGGAGGCGTTTAGTAATCTTGGACCGCTATCTGGTATTTATGCGGCAGCGGCCTATGCACAAAATCATAATTATCGCGCCATTGTAACAGTGGCAGTTGATACGCCATTTTTTCCAAAAAATTATATCGCACGATTACAAGCATTTTATAAAGCTGATTTGGATAGAGCAATATTGTCAACCTATAACGGAGAATACCAGCCAACTTTTGGTCTTTGGCCAGTCAATTTAATTGATGATCTGAAAAGCCATTTACAGGCAGGCAAAAGAAGTATCTATTCATTTGCACAAAAGGTAGATGCTAAGAACTATGAGTTTGGCAATGAACTTGAAAATAGCATTAATCCGTTTTTTAATGTCAATACCAAAGACGACCTTGAGGTTGCTAAGTCATTATGGTGTTAGGTAAGGTAAATTAACATGGAACATAAGATATTTGGTATAACTGGTTGGAAAAATAATGGTAAAACCACAATGACCGAACGTGTTGTTGCCGAGCTTACCTCTCGAGGTTATAAAATTGCAACGATAAAACATGCGCATCATGATTTTGATATCGATGTTGAAGGCACCGATTCTTGGCGTCATCGTCAAGCTGGAGCAGGTGAAGTTGCTGTTGTATCAGCTAATCGCTGGGCATTTATCCATGAAAATTTGGATGAAGACGAACCACATATGGCAGTAATTTTATCGCATTTTTCTCCGTGTGATCTTATAGTTGTTGAAGGCTATAAGCGAGAAGGCCACGACAAGCTGGAAATTCGCCGTGAAGGAGGAAAACGCGGGGAAAACCTTAGTTTGAATGACCCTCATATTGTTGCTGTGGCAAGTGATATGGATCAAAGCAATGAAACGCTACCGGTTTTTGATATTGATGATATAATCGCTATTTCGGATTTTATCGAAAATCATATGGATTTGCACAAAAATAAATTGGGGGATTAAAATGCTAAAAATCTGGGGGCGCAATAATTCTATAAATGTAAAAAAAGTTCTTTGGATCGCCGAGGAACTTGGGTTAAATTATGAAAACATCGAAGTTGGAGGCAAATTTGGCGGTTTAGATACACCGAAGTTTTTAACACTTAATCCTAATGCTATGATTCCAGTTATTGATGATGATGGTTTTATCTTATGGGAATCGAACACTATTGTTCGCTATATTGCAGCACAATATGGTCGCGATAGTTTTTGGATCGACGACCCAAAGCAACAGTGCGCTGCTGAAAAATGGATGGATTGGGCTAGTGAAGAGCTTTTTCCGCTATTTAAAGTTATTTTGTTCAACTCGGTACGTTTAGCACCAGAAAAACGTGATGCTCATATTTTAGCTGATGCAATAGATGATTTTGAGAATAAACTTTCTATAATTGAAAATGAACTCAGTTTAAACCTATGGCTTTCTGGTAAGAATTTTGGTGTTGCCGATATTATTGTTGGAACTTTTATTTATTATTATTATGAAATTAATATCAAACGGTATAAAGATTTTCCGAAGATTTCAAATTGGTATCAAAGGTTAAAAAAGCGGCCATCTTATGTAAAAATTATCATGGTTCCAATTGTTTAATTTTATTTTATCATTCGTTTTACCTAGGTTCATTTAGGCGCATAAAGTGTTGCATAGAAAAAAGACGTCAATCAATCTGCGCTCATTAATGCGCGCGCGTAAACCTTCTGACATTATCATTATTGTTTTGATTATTGGTTGCTTGGCGCTGCTAAAGGGCTTTAGTAATGATCAGAATAGTTTGAATACTAACACAGCGAATGCCAATATAATTACAGGTTTTGCCCATATCAGCGATGGTGATTCTATTCGCATTAATGGCGAGAGAATAAGATTGCTTGGGATGGACGCACCTGAGCTTGCGCAATATTGCACTAAGGGACAAGAAAAATTTGCCTGCGGTGAATTGTCAAAGCAACATTTAATCAAAATGATTAATGGGCGTAAAGTATCATGCAGATGGATAGAGCGGGATAAATATAAACGTATTTTGGGGCAGTGTATGGTTGAAAATATCGATATTAGTCGCCAAATGGTAGAAGATGGCTGGGCAGTTAGCTATTCAAGTTACCCCAAAGAAGAACGTTTTGCTAAAAGCAATAAACTTGGCATGTGGGTGTGGCAAGTACAGCGCCCTAATCAATGGCGAAAAGATAACCCACGCAAAAATTGAAATATCGAGATTAAAAATGCAGGAAAGCATTAGGAAAAACACCTATGGTAATTTTCAATCGCAATTAGCAAAGCTTGATGAAGATATTAAAAGCTGCCGAATTTGTCAGGATTGCCCGAAATATTTTCCTGCTTTGCCCGTTGAGCCCCGACCAGTCTGTATAAGTTCAAATAAAGCGCAAATTGCCATTGCAGGACAGGCCCCTGGTTTGAAAGTCTTTGAAACGGGAATTCCATTTAATGATGCATCGGGCAACCGTTTGCGACAATGGCTTGATGTAACAGCGCAATATTTTTATAATAAAGACAATTTTGCAATTGTGCCAATGGGATTTTGTTTTCCTGGTTATGATAGTAAAGGATCTGACCTTCCGCCAAGAAAAGAATGTCAACAGCAATGGCACGCGCAATTATTCTGCCTTATGCCACAAATTAAGGTTGTTTTAGCCATTGGTCAATATGCGCAAAAATGGCATATTAAACAGGGATTGGGAAAAAATCTTACCCAAACAGTTAGCAACTGGCGCGATATTTTAAGAATAAAGCAACCAATGGGCTACCATGTTTTACCGCTACCGCATCCATCTTGGCGCAATACATCTTGGATTAAAAAGAACTCTTGGTTTAGCGATGAATTGTTACCAGTTTTGCAAAAAATCGTTAAGAACCAAGATGTCGATTTTATGGCTTTAACAACAAATGGAAGCTAGCCGTCATTATGTCGTGGGTACTTTACATTATGGCGATATAGATGAGAGGGTTCACCCATTTATGAAATGCAAATAGATCGCTTGACGGTTGGTGTGCCTGAAGCTTGTCTATTTGCCTTTTTAAAAATGCTATATTGATAAAAATTGCATTTTTTTGCGATAGGGTAATTTGTAGCATATCGAGTGATTGCCTGCATATTATCAGGCATTTGCAAAGGCAATCGGTCGAAAACAAATACCACTAACGCTCAATAAGAGATTCGCTACTAAATAACGCATTATATTAAAGTAAACTAATCATAGCTTGAGACAACTAACAGGCTAAAACTCAAAGCACGCTATTATACGCTGTGAGGATTTAAGAACCCCATAATGACGTCAGCTGCAATTTCACCAGAAGGCCGGTCAGTTTTCATAATATCATAAATTTTTTGAAAACCTTCTAATTGTGCACTTTGTGCTGGCCCTGTATGGCTAAGTCGTTCTACTTGTCGGGCTAGCATGCCGACATTGATATATTCATTAAAATATTCAGGAACAACAGGTTCATCGGCGATTATATTGGGTAGAGCCGCCGACCAAATAGTAATTTTGGATAAAACAATTAATTTTGTAAACCAATCAGCACGATATGCCAAAACAGTTGGTATGTTACATAAAGCCAGCTCTAATGACACAGTTCCAGATGCAGCCAGTGCAACATCAGCTTGTTTAAATGCTTGCCATTTTTCAGTCTCGCCGACGACAATAGTGGGTTTAACAGCCCACTCGGACACTAATTGTCGCACTTCCTTTTCAATTTTGGGTAAAGTTGGCAATATAAAGTCAACATTTTTTACGCGTTGTGACAGTTCATTGACCGCCCTACCAAAGTCCGGCATTAGAGCACGTACTTCAGATCTACGCGAGCCTGGTAAAATAATAACTCGCTTTTCTTCAACCTCAATTCGCTTTTGCCGGAAATGACGCACGTCCTCAATTGGAGTGGATGCAAGCAAACGATGACCAACATAGGTTGAAGGTGGGCCATCTAGCATTTCCATAACTTTTGGTTCAAAAGGTAAAATAACGAGGACGTGGTCAATATAGCCGCGCATTTCTTTCGCGCGTTGCGGCCGCCAAGCCCAAACAGAGGGGGCAATATATTTAATAATTGGGATTGATGGATTTAATGCACGCACACGTTTAGCAACGCGATGGGTAAAATCTGGGCTATCAATAATAATAAGACAGTCAGGATTCTGGTCTGCTATAAATTGTGCAAGATTTTTTATGTGCGAATAGAGTTTAGGTAACCGTTTCAATACAGCACTAATGCCCATAAGCGCGATGTCCTCTGGGTCAAAAAAACTTTTTAAACCATATCTTTCTAGGTGTTGACCACCAACGCCAATCAATTCAATGGGCACACTAGACTTCTTTGTCAATACTTCCATGAGATCCGCGCCAAGTAAGTCGCCAGATTCTTCACCTGCAACAATGGCAATTTTTAATTTTTTTGTCATCGAGCGAAATATGCCTTAAAATGCATGATCATTGATTTAATCGAAAAAACGAAAAGTGCTTTATTTTAACCTTAATGTTTCTCACATTTAACTTTACTAAGCTAAAATAAGTACCTCAAAAGATACTGGACAAATTAATGTCCCGAGCCGCTTCCAAAAGGGCTGACGCCTATATTAGAGCCTTTTTGAAAGGCATCTTCTTTGTTATTTGTCTCGCTGGTGAAAGTCCGCCACTGGCGCTGCCCATTGTCTCCAAGATACCAATAACCTGTTGTTTCCGTTACGCCTTCATTCTTAACCAAGGATGACGAATTTGAACTGCAACCGCTAAGCACAACAACCCCGCTGCAAATTGCTAAAAGAATGGATAATTTCATTAAGGTTCCTCTTTTGTGACGTATAAGTATTTCAGGTGTATGGAAAACTGAAAAATTATAATATTATCTGGTTGCTAAAGTAAATTGAAAAGGTTAGCAGGCGCTCTTGGATCCGCGAAAATAGCTGCAATAATATATAGTAAGACAGCTGCAGCAACCAAGCCGTCAACCCGATCCATTACCCCCCCATGTCCTGGAAGTAGGTTACTTGAATCCTTAACCCCAAAGTAACGCTTCACCCAAGATTCTCCAATATCACCTGCTTGTGACGCAATTGAAAGAACAAGAGCAAGCAACGGTACCCAAATATCGGTTGGAGTAATACTTACAACAAGTGAATTTTTCATCAACAGCAGTACAACCAGTACACCGCCGGCAACGCCAATAGCTGCTCCACCTATTGCTCCAGACCAAGTTTTGTTAGGGGAAAATTTGGGAGCAAGTTTGGGGCCGCCAAGCGCACGTCCATTGAAGTAGGCGGCAATATCGGTTCCCCAAACAATTGCAAATAGAAAAACAATGGCGCCGAATCCCATTTGTTCATCGCCACGTAGAAGCGTGAGCGCAAGCGCGGGAAGGGTGCCGTATAGAAATCCGCCTGCGACCCAACCAGCATTTTTTAAAAAAGCAAAAGCCAAAACTACTGAAAATAGAATAACAGCGGTGAAAATAATAAAAATGTCAAATTTAAATAATACTAAAGCAAAAATCGAAAAATAGAATATCCATCCCAAAAAGAATGTTAAATTATTTTGCTTTGCTTTACTGATTGTTTGCCACTCATGTAGTACCGCAAGACCAATTAGAAAAGAAAGAATTGAAAACCAAATGCCACCTAAAAAGGTGACTACAAGCGTTAAAAGCGCTAAAATTAATGCCGTAATAATTCGGGTTTGCAAATTCGACATTAACTACCACCGTATAAAACAACTTGAGTTTTCATATTATCTTTTGGCCTTTCCTTATCCGATGATAACCTATCATAAATGGTTCCTTTTAGACCAAGCAACTCAATCATGATATTCGGATATAATGTTATAATTCTGCTTTATATCTTTTGTAGCCAATTTAAATCAAAGGATCAAATCATTTTGTGAAACAGCACCAAACCGGCGATCGCGTTTTTGATAAGCTTCTATCGCCTTATCAAAATCCACGCTTGAAAAATCTGGCCAAAAGCACGGAACAAAACATAATTCTGCATATGCGGCTTGCCAAAGTAAAAAGTTCGATAAACGCATTTCTCCACTTGTGCGGATAATCAGATCTGGATCAGGCATAAAGCAAGTGTCAAGGTGTGAAGATATAAGTGCTTCGGTAATTTCTTCTGGTTTTAAAACACCTTGGCTTATTTGCTCTGCAATTGTTTTGACGCTACGCGTAATTTCATTACGGCTACCATAGTTAAAGGCTACTATAAAATTCAATCCATCATTAGCAGCCGTAGTTTTTTCAGCATCTTCTAAAAGGCTTAATATATCGTCGCTAAGACCTTGGCGGCAACCAATAATTCTAACGCGTACATTATTAGCTTTTAGCTTATTGATATCACTACGGATAAAATATTTTAAAAGGGAGAGGAGGTGGCTAACCTCATCCTTGGGCCGCGCCCAATTTTCAGATGAAAATGCAAAAAAAGTTAACCACTTTATGCCAATTTTGTTGCCATGATCAACAATTTTGCGAAGGGCTTCCGCTCCGGCCTTATGTCCAGCAACGCGAGGAAGTTGCCTTTTCTTAGCCCACCGGCCATTTCCATCCATTATAATCGCTATATGTTTGGGCTGAGACACAGTTTAACCTTTTTGGGTAAATACGCAACAGGACACGTATTAACAATACAGTAATTAATAATTACTTTTTAAGTAAAATCATATAGATAGCAATATGTTCTAACGAAAAACTATCTACTGTTTAAATTCAAGTTGAGCAGAAAACACAATATAGCATAGGTCTTGTTTGAAATAAATATATTCAAAATAAACGCAAATAGCAAAAATACTATTTTGAAGAGATAATCGCACATATTGAATAATTAATATTTCAATAATAACTAGGCCATATTCAAAGAACACTTAATCTTTTAAATAATCAAATGAGCTGCATAAAATTAATGTTGAGCCATTTGGCATAGTTTGGATAAAAGATTCAAAAGATTATGCTGTAATCAACCTAAAATATTGCTATGGTCAAAATATAAGGTAATTTCAACCATAGCCAATATTAAAATAGTTTTTTTGGTCAATATTTTGATTTAAAAAACTAATTAGTTAAAACTAAACTTGCATAATTTCCGCTTCTTTAGCGACCAAAACCTTATCTACTTCAGTAATTGTCTCATCAGTCATTTTTTGGACGCGTTCAGATAAGGCACGTGTATCATCCTGACCGATTGTACCATCTTTTTCAGCCTTTTTTAAAGCATCCATACCATCGCGACGAACGTGACGCGTAGCAACTTTTGCTTGTTCGGCATATTGATGCGCAATTTTTACCAATTCACGGCGGCGCTCTTCATTAAGCTCGGGTAAAGGAATGCGTAGGTTTGTTCCGTCGGTAATTGGATTGAGACCAAGACCAGAATCGCGGATTGCACGTTCAACAGCACCGACCATGGTTTTATCCCAAACTGATACCGATAGCATGCGTGGTTCGGGTACAGAAATATTGGCAACTTGATTGATTGGAACTGCAGAACCATAGGCAATAACTGTAATAGGTTCTAAGAGGCTAGCAGATGCGCGGCCTGTTCGTAAACCACCTAACTCGTGCTTAAAAGAGGATATAGCCCCTTCCATACGACGTTTAAGGTCGTCAATATTTATAGCGTCACTCATTTCACTCTCCTTAAATTTAAACGAGATGTATTAAACGTCATCTGAGACTAATGTATACTGGCCTTGTCCATTGAGCACATCGGCAAGGCCACCCCGATTGTGGATTGAGTAAACGATAATTGGAATATTGTTTTCACGTGCCAAAGCAACAGCTGTCGTATCCATAACCGATAAACCACGTTGTAAAACTTCATCATGGGATAATTGATCAAAGCGAGTTGCATTTTGATCGATTTTTGGATCTGCTGTATAAATGCCATCAACTTGTGTACCCTTTAAAAGTACATCGGCGCCGATCTCTGCCGCACGAAGGGCTGCAGCGGTGTCTGTTGTGAAAAATGGATTGCCAGTTCCCCCAGCGAAAATCACAACTTTGCCCATGTTTAAATAAGCCATAGCTTTGCGCTGTGAAAAGCTTTCTGAAATCTGCGGCATAGCAATTGCAGATAAAACTACCGCGTCAACTCCAATTTTCGTCAATGAGGTGCGCAAAGCCAATGAGTTGATTGCGGTAGCAAGCATCCCCATGTGATCGCCGGTAACACGATCTCCACCACGTGAAGCAACCGCAACACCGCGGAAAATATTTCCGCCGCCAATAACAATACCGACCTCTACCCCTAAATCGCGCGCGTCCTTGATATCTGCAGCAATTCGATCGGCTACTGAAACATCAATACCAAAACTCTGTCCCCCCATCAGCGCCTCGCCAGATGCTTTTAGCAAAATCCGTTTATATCGAGGGCTATGTGTCATATTAAAATTCTCCAGCATATAATTTTTGCAGTCGATACACCAACAAGGACCATTTGTCACCAATCAACACGCAAATTAAACCATTTTGGTGGTTGAGAGCAAAGCTTTTCCACCATAACTCAGTTAGATATCCTGCAATCAAGCATTATTTCTAGTTTTGCTTTAAATATGGAAATGAAAATCATATAGATTTCATACGAACCATCGTGTTTCACCAAAACATTATTGATACTGCCATTATTCAATGCCTGCAAAACTAAATGTTAAATGTTTTAAAATATCTAAAATTTTTGAGGGTGCCTATTGTCAGGTATCGCTTCGTTTTAATATTTTATAATGTACGCCCTTCAGCTGCCGCCTTTTCCGCTTCTATTTGATCTGCACTTTTAGGACTGGTATCTGCAACTAAACGAACCGACCCATTGCTGTTAATAACACATCGTGCATCCCGTAAATCTACTTTTAGAGTAATAACAGTTGATCCATCTTGCGCTTTTGCGGAATCAGTTGCTTTTATAACTTTGGTTGGAAGATAGTATTTATTTGCTGCGGCATTAATACAGGCTTGGGCCGATGGCGTTGTTAATGTAGCTTTTGGGGCAAAAGGTTTAATCGGTTTAGCTGAACCATCGCCATTGGTTGTCACACAACCACCCAAAATACCTAACGATAAAACAGTAGCTCCAAATGTGAAGAGGCGCGTAAAATTGTACATTTTTAAAAACCTTGTCTCTAAAATGGCCTTAAAAGGTCCTGAAAAATAATTGTGTAATTTAAATAATTATATAAAGCAATTCAACGAAATTACATTTCTATCGTTAAGTTTTTTTTAAGGCAATTTATACACTAAAATTATTAACTTAAATAAGATATTAAACATAGCTATTGAAAATTTTCATCTTAATTATGCAGCGCAAATTCAATAGCACCATGAAATCTATGACAATGCGAATTAGATCGCCATAGCTCAAGATTTAAGCACATTTATTAAATGCACTTGATGACCAGCGCAGCCAACGTACGATAAGAGTAAGAGTGCTTATCACATTTTGTTGGTTCTACGTTACGAATTAAGAATTCATTGCTGACCAAGGTTGTTGAATGCCTGTTGGTTTTAAACATCCATACACAATAAAGACAAAAGCCTAAAGTTCACTAAAAAACATCTAAATCATCAAAGACCATTTGGACAGAGCAGACACTGCTATAAGTTTAATGTGCTATTGGCAAAACTTGAAATTAGACCTCCTATCTTGATCCAATAATATTGATGATTAACCATTTTACACCATGCAATGCCATAATCGACAGTCTCTACCCAAATCAATTTTCCCCAATGCTAGGCTATGTGCCCGTTTTGCTTCCAGCGTCAAATTGCTTTAATTATTTTCTTGTCTTATCCATTGATTGATCATATGAGCGCCAGCATCGCGGCCGAGTGTATTCACCAAAAACGGGCTGAGTGATTTCATTTCACTTTCCAAAGTATAGGGTGGGTTTACGATTATCATTCCGTTGCCATCTAAACTGGCAATCGATGATTGCTTGCGAATATGTAACTCTAAACGCAATATTTTGGGTATTCCTGTTTCATAAAGCTGGTTGCAAAATTTCTTCACCGCATCAAAATGCTTTACGGGATACCAAAAGGCGTAAACTCCATAGGAAAATCGCTTATGGGCCTTTACTAGCCCCTCAACTAAACGATCGAACTCTCCCTCAATTTCAAAAGGAGGATCAACGAGTACCAGACCGCGTTTTTCTTTTGGTGGTAATTGGGCTGAAAGAGCAAGCCAACCATTTAAATTTATTACTTTTGTTTGAAAATCGCCTTCAAGATGAGATCTTAATATTTTATAATCATCTGGATGCAGCTCCATCGCAGTCAAACGATCTTGTAATCGCAAAAGTTTGCGAATTAATATTGGTGATCCAGGGTATTTTTTTAATACCGATTGGTGATCATTAAGATCTGCAATAATATCGAGCCAAGGTGCAATCAAGGATAAAACATCGGCATCGAGATTTTTACCAATTATCTGCCCTACGCCATCTTTCCATTCACCTGTTTTTTGTGCGCGCTGATCCCCTAGATTATATAAACCTATGCCTGCATGTGTATCTATTACACGGAAAGCCTGATCTTTATTTTTTAGGTATTCGATAATTCGTGTTACGATAATATGCTTAAACACATCGGCAAAATTGCCTGCATGATAAATATGGCGATAATTCATTTTTACTCATCTAAAATTTAAATTAAATTTAACGTTAAAAACATTAATTGTTATCAACTATGTTGTGCCGTAAGGCTTTGATATTGTGCAGTAAGGTTCTGATTAAGCGGTACAATTAATTTTCGCATGCACTGCTCATGGATACTTAAATCTTTTAGGATATTTTTTTTCATAAAGAAAGCTATTTCGCTGTGTTCTTTAATGATGCCCTAGATGGGACGCAAAGAATGAGTGGATGTTTTTAACGTTAAAGGTGAAAAAGTAGGTCTGAAATCTATTTTTTTTACAATGCTTCCTACCAATAAAAGGCTCACTTTTTTAATGTCAGTCTTGCTAACGCGATTCAAAATGCATTTACTATTTTTCATTGCTGCGCGTAAAAAATCCTTTATACTCAATTTAAAAAGGGAATGTATTGCGATGGTAAAGTTGGCGAATATTGAAGATATTGTTAATTCATCAGAGCTGAAAAAGCGGCTTTATGAAGTTGTCTGCAATGATAAGTCCAATTGTACAGATATGCAAAAGCGTGAAGCTGTGAGATGTGAGTTAAAACAGGCTCTTGTTGCTGGCCAAAAGGGATGTGAAATTCAGCTTTTGCTCGATGGTCATGGTCGTTTATGCGCTAAACGCTTAAGCTTGTTAATCGATATTGTTATAGATGCTCTTTATGATGTTGTTATTAAAAAGATATTTAAGTTACAAAATCCATCGAATGGTGAGCGTATCGCTTTGATCGCTGTTGGCGGATACGGACGTGGTACGCTAGCTCCTAGTTCCGATATTGATTTGTTGTTTTTGCTTCCCTATAAACAAACACCTTGGGGTGAACAAGTCATGGAATTTATCCTTTACATGTTATGGGATATAGGCTTGAAGGTGGGGCATGCAACGCGCAATATTGATGAAACAATACGCATGGCACGTGAAGATATGACAGTGCGCACCGCACTTTTGGAAATGCGCTTTTTAAACGGCAATCAACCACTGTTTCAACAATTATCTGATCGTTTTAATACGGAGATAGTGAAAGGAACAGCAACACAATTTATTCGTGCCAAATTGATTGAGCGTGATGAACGACATAAAAAAGCAGGGCAAACACGTTATTTGGTTGAACCAAATGTTAAAGAAAGTAAGGGCGGGCAACGTGATTTACAAACGCTTTATTGGATAACCAGATATTTTTATGAAGTTAAAACCCCCGAACAATTGGTTAAAATAGGGGTATTGTCGCGTCAAGAAGCTAATATATTTAAAAAGGCTGATGATTTTTTATGGGCGGTACGCTGTCATATGCATTTTTTAGCTGGCAAAGCCAATGAGAGACTATCCTTTGATATTCAGCGTGATATTGCCCATCGACTTGGCTATACGGCCCATCCAGGCCAAGAAGATGTTGAACGATTTATGAAGCATTATTTTCTGGTGGCCAAACAGGTAGGTGATTTAACGCGTATTATTTCAGCCGCACTTGAAGAAGATCATGCTAAGGCAGTGCCGGGTATCAACCAAATCTTTTTAACATTTTCCAAGCGGAAGAAAAAAATAAAAGGCAGTGATGATTTTATAATTGATCATCAACGTATTAATATTGCGCATAGCGATGTCTTTTCAACTGATCCAGTTAATTTGATCCGTATTTTTCAAATCGCTGATCAATATGGTTTTGAATTGCATCCCCATGCGATGCAACAAATGACACGATCTTTGAAATTAATTACCAATGAAGTTCGTGAAAATAAAATTGCCAATGGCCTATTTCTTGATGTTTTGACCTCGCCGCGTAATCCCTCGCTTATGCTGCGGCGGATGAATGAATCAGGTGTGTTAGGTAAATTTATACCTGATTTTGGCAAGATTGTCGCAATGATGCAATTTAGCATGTATCATCATTACACTGTAGATGAACATTTATTGCTATGTCTTTATTATTTAAGTGAAATATATAAAGGCAATAACCTTGCTGAGCACCCCTTAGCAACCAGCTTGATCCCACAATTGAAAGATGAAAGACGGCTTTTATATATTGCGGTGTTCTTGCATGATATTGCTAAAGGCCGGCTGGAAGATCACTCTATCGCTGGTGAAAAAATTGCGCGTAAACTATGTAAAAGATTTGGTTTGTCCGCTACAGATTGCGAAACCGTTGCTTGGCTTATTCGCGAACATCTAACCATGAGTATTGTTGCGCAGTCACGCGATTTGAATGATCGTAAGACGATCAATGATTTTGCCGATGTGGTACAAACAATGGATAGGCTTAAGTTACTGCTTATTTTGACAATTTGCGATATTAAGGGGGTAGGGCCTGGCGTTTGGAATGGATGGAAAGGTCAGCTGTTACGTACCCTTTATCATGAAACTGAAATTGTTTTAACTGGCGGCTTTTCAAAAGAAACTCGTTTCGAGCGAATTTTGGAAGCGCGAGCCGAATTAGCGGCTGCGCTACGGGACTGGGAAGAAGAAAAACTTAATGCCTATATAGAGCTTTTATATCCTAATTATTGGCTGACCGTGTCCTTGGAAGACAAGATAAGACATGCTAATTTTATAACGCAGGCAGACGAAAACAAACAAAGCTTTGCCTTTATGGCAAAATTGCATAATTTTGAAGCAGTGACCGAACTTACCATTCTTGCGCCAGATCATCCAAGGCTTTTGTCAATAATCACTGGTGCTTGTGCAGCAGCAGGGGCTAATATTGTTGATGCGCAAATTTTTACCACTTCGGATGGGCGTGCTCTTGATACAATTTTACTTAGTCGCGAATTTGAATTGGCTAGTGATGAAGAACGTCGAGCACAAAAGATAGCGGACGCTATTTCTTCGCTTTTAAGAGGAGAAGCCCGACTTACTGAGTTTATTGCAGCACGCGCCAAGCCAAAAAAAATGGCAAATGCTTTTTCTGTGGCGCCACGCATTGAGATCAACAACACGCTATCTGACAAGTTTAGTGTTATCGAGGTAAAGGGCTTGGATAGGCCTGGATTACTATCTGAGTTGACAGGTACAATATCTAATTTATCCCTCGATATTGCCTCTGCTCATATTACGACTTTTGGCGAAAAAATCATGGACACATTTTATGTAACTGATTTGGTTGGTCATAAAATTGATAATATATCCAGGCAAAAAACGATAAAGAGAAAGTTAAATCAATTGTTTGGCAATGAAAATAGTTAAGCATTTTATAGACGTTTTTATATCTCACCGCATAATCCCGAATTAAAATCTGCGCTGCGTTAAATAGGGAGTGCCAAAAATTAAGCTTTGATTAAGGGTCTAAAATGTAAGCAGAGAAGATGGCACCTACTATTATGCGTTATATAAACACCGTTTGTTCTTATTTTTCTGTTTTTTCGATTTGCTTATTTAATTGATTTAATTGGATTTTATGGCGACTCCGGCGTGACTCGAACACGCAACCTGCGGTTTAGAAGACCGCCGCTCTATCCTGTTGAGCTACGGAGCCGTTTTTGATAATGTTTTAATAACTATCGCCTTATAGAAAAGCTTGTGCGGCAAATCAAGCAGTTAATAAAAATAAATTAATCCTATCCACTATTACAATGCCTTGGTAAAATAACGGTTTAATTGAGATTATAGATATAATACTCTATAACGAAACAAATTCGTGGTGAAATTACACATTTTAATTACTCGTATTTCCACTCTTTTGAACGGCAAAAAGATCCAATTTTTCTATTTTCTAACATTAGATTTAGGTAATATAAGTGTGCTCAGCTATTTATTTATCCACAGCCGAATTAAAAAGTAATAAAATAGAAAAAAAGGCTTGTAACTCTGAAAACATTCCGTTAGAAGCAATCCTACGCGGGCCTGTAGCTCAATTGGTTAGAGTAGGCGGCTCATAACCGCTTGGTTGGGGGTTCAAGTCCCTCCGGGCCTACCATTCGATTTTATGTAATATTATCGATGATTAAAAAGTCCGCAATTATATTATATAGTTATCATTTATAATATTATAGATAACTATAAACAAGAATATTTTAATGTAGGTCTTGCTAAAGGCGTTTCGCGACTTACAATACTTCCAATATGGGTATGAATTTGAGGGGCTTTCTGCCCAAGCTATAAGATTGACGGCTATGTTGGCGTCACGCAGCACGGGTGGGGCCAGCGATATGGCTAATTTGTATTTTCACTAATATCGATCATAAATATAGACGGGGTGATTTTTAGTTTTAATCCCCTTTTGAAAAAGTGTATTGAAGCTAACGCTTTGTTGTCTTCTGTTTAGGGGCAAAAGCTATTAATCTAAATAAAAAAAACACCTTAAACGGTTAAACAAGTGAAATATATACTGGAGTGAGCTGTAAAAAGCTGTCGTTAAATGCTTTTCTGTCTTTTAAGAAAGCATGCAAATTTCGTACTAACTTTGTCGAAGAACCTTGAAAATATTCATATTACTGCGCGGTTTTTTCCATATTTACTCTTTGGGTTCTCGCAAATATTTCCTAATACTATTTCATTCAAAATAATAAATCCTAACCCTAGGTGCTGGTTTTAATTGAGGGTTGGAATGCTTGAATGTCTATCCTTTACTAGAGTTTCAAAAAAAAATCACTGCGCGGTGAGCGATTTTTTTTGTTCAGTTTTTGAAACCTTTATTGCTAATATAGTTGCTCTCAAATGGTCGCGTTGCTGCACAAAGTAACGCGGTTGCTTTAAAGCTTACCGTTGATCAAAGAGCAAGATCATAACAAAAATTGGGTCATACATTTCATATGATTGCTAAAAAGTTGAAAAGTCTTATATTGTTTATGTAATAGTTTTAATATTTATCAGATTTTCTAAATTAGAATTAATATAAAATATTAAGTTTTGCTAAAGTGTAGTGTGTACATATAACTTGACATATTTAAAACTGGATAATAAATCTAAATATAAATAAACTTTATTTAATGTTTTAAAATTTCGATAATAAAGTGATGGGATATACAGTGTAGTTATAGGGAGAGCTGCACAATAGGAGGATTTATTAATGAAGTATTTTAAGAGTGCCCTTGCTGGAATTGCAGTTTGGGGCCTATTTTCTGGTTTGGCTACAGCGCAAGATTCAATTTCCATGGGTATTGTTGGTAAAATTGGTGGTATTCCATGGACAAACTCAATTGAAACGGGAATGAAAAAACAGGCCGATGAAATGGGTGTTAAGGCTGAATTAATTGGCCCTGTTAGTAGCGATCCCTCTTTACAAGTGCGCGCAATTGAAGATCTTATTGCGCGTAAAGTTGACGTTATCGGTATTGTTCCAAATGATTCTTCTGCAATTGAGCCAGTACTTCAAAAAGCTCGCGCAGCCGGTATTAAGGTCATTGCTAATGAGGGGCCAAACCTTAAAAATATCGATTGGAATTTTGATCTTGTTTCTTCAAAGGGGCTTGGAGAGGCGCATGCTAAATTGCTTGCAGAAAAGCTGGGAGGCAAAGGAAAATATGCGGTTTATGTTGGCTCTTTAACCGTACCACTTCATAACGCATGGGCAGATGCTGCAATTGCCTATATAAAAGAAAACTACCCCGATATGATTATGGTTGGCGACCGTTATGGTGTTGCTGAGTCTGTCGATGATAGCCGAAAAACTACAATTGATTTAATGGCAGCCCACCCAGATCTTGCAGGAATTATGGCTTTTGGCAGTCAGGGACCTATTGGTGCAGGACGCGCTGTTGCAGAACAGCGGAAGATTGGCAAGGTTATTGTAATTGGCACATTTTCGGCTGGTCAAGGGCGGACTTTGGTGAAATCAGGCGCTATTACTGCAGGCTATACGTGGAGCCCCGAAGATGCGGGTCGAGTATTTGTTATTCTTGGCAAATTGGCTCATGATGGCGTAGCAATTAAAGACGGTATGGATATCCCTGTATTAGGGAAGGTTTCACCAAATTTCGAAAATAAAAATATAGTAGTCGATAATCTGCTGCTCTTTGATAAAGCATCAATCGATAAATATGCGCAAATGGGTCTTTAATGCCCATAAGCTATCGGTAATTTGGTCTTGTGTTACGAATCTTTTAGCACAAGACCTATTTAAGGCCAAAGCAATCAGTAAATTTTGAATGGAGTTTTTAAATGTCACTTTATCAAGGTGCTCTTGATGAGCTAAGTTTGATTTTTCAGAGATTAAATGATGTAGAGGTTGATAAAGCAGTTCAAAAAATAGCAAATGCAAGGCGTATAGTTGTGGTTGGATGTGGTCGTGAACGCTTGCAAATCATGGGATTTGCCATGCGTTTATTCCATATGGGGCTGGATGTCGCCGTCGTTGGTGATATGACTACACCGCATTTGGAAACAGGCGATTTATTGATAGCCACAAATGGTCCAGGCGAAGTGCCTACAGTTCTTTCCTTGATGGAGACTGCTAAAAGGGCTGGCGCTGAAATTATGGTTTTAACTGCACAGCCTAATGGGACAGCCGCGCGACTAGCGGATTTTTGCCTTCTTCTTCCTGCTCAGACTATGGCAGATGATACCCTTCCTAAGGCACAATCAATTCTGCCAATGGGGTCTGCTTTTGAAGGAGCTTTATTTATACTGTTTGAAATCATGGTTTTAAAATTGAAAGATGTCAAAGGTATTAGTTTTGACGATATGCGTGCGCGTCATACCAATCTTGAATAGGTTTTAAACTTAAAGTATGTATTAGGGGAAGAATACACCGGTGTCAGAACATAGTCAGCACAAACTGGTTGAACCAGCGATACGTCTTCATCATATTTCTAAGATTTTTGGCGGTATACATGCTCTCAATGATGTTTCATTTGAGGTGAATCAAGGGGAAGTCCATTGTCTCGCTGGTGAAAATGGTTGTGGCAAAAGTACACTCATCAAGATTATAACGGGTGTTTATACACCGGAAAACGGTGCGCAGATTAACTGCTTTGGACAAGATCTTAATCGGATTAGCCCTGCAATTGCGCGAGATATGGGCATTGCAGTAATCTGGCAAGATTTAGCTCTATTTTCAGAAATGAGCGTTGCTGAAAATATCGCTTTTGAGATTTTGGCAGGTTCAGCGCCAAAATGGGTAAGCCGCAAAACTATGCGCGGTATTGCTGAAGATGCATTAGGAAAACTTAACCTCAACCTTGATCTTGACAAAAAGGTTGGTGATCTTCCTATTGCTGAACGACAAATGGTGGCGATTGCACGCGCACTTGCTGGCGATGCTAAATTAATCTTCATGGATGAGCCGACAGCTTCATTAACCCAATCAGAAACTAACAGCTTGCTTCACATTGTAAATATACTCGCTCAACAAAATGTGGCGATTGTTTTTGTCAGTCATAGGCTTGCTGAGGTATTGGAAATATCATCCCGCGTCACTGTGTTGCGCGATGGTAAACTTGTTGGTGTATATCCCACTGAAGGCATGACACAATCCCATTTGGCAGAATTGATGACTGGGAAAAGTTTGGATTATGACCCCAAGGGACGTGATACAAGTAGTTTTCCTACCTGTCTAAAGGTTACAGGTCTTTCAAGACAAGGTGAGTTTAACTCTATCAATTTTGAACTGAAAAAAGGCGAAGTTTTAGGTCTAACCGGCTTAATTGGGGCAGGGCGTACCGAGCTTGCCAGTACTTTATTTGGTATGACAAAACCTGATGACGGTTCTATTATGCTTGAAACGAAAAGCTGTAATTTTCGTTCCAATCGTGATGCAATTGATGCTGGTATTGCATATCTTTCCGAAGACCGGCTTTCAGTTGGGTTGATCCAAGAGCAATCTATTTCAAGTAATACTATCATTTCTGTTTTAGATAAACTCACCAATCGATTTGGCCTATTATCATTACAAAAAGAAGATCATCTAGTTGATTATTGGGTAGAAAAACTCAGCGTTAAAATAGGTAAAGCACAAGACGCCATATCGACCTTATCCGGCGGTAATCAGCAAAGGATCGGTATAGCTAAGTGGTTAGCAACCGAACCCAAAGTACTTATTCTTGATAGTCCAACAGTTGGTGTCGATGTGGGTGCAAGAGCAGGTATTTTCAAGGTTGTGCGCGATTTATCCCAAAGCGGATTATCAATTTTACTAATTTCTGATGAACCGGTTGAAGTTCACACAAATTGCGATCGTATTCTACATATGAAAGATGGGCAATTGCTGGGGGAATACAATCCGCATACTATATCATTGCAAGAGTTGGAAAGTATTGTATATGCGTAAAATTATCAATAATTATCCCTCCGAGTCTGCCTTGATTATAGTGCTAACTATTATTGGGGTTATACTTTCCTTTACGACTGATACGTTTTTTACTCTCGCGAATTTTTCTTCTTTGCTCAATAATAATGCGGTCTCAATGATATGGGCTTTTGGTCTACTTGTTGTTTTGATTGCTGGTGGCATTGATGTTTCATTTGCTGTTGCCGCATCAGTCGTACAATATTTATGTGTAAAATTATTTGGTATTATACCCAGTAATTGGTTTATTGGCATTGCCTGTGCTAGTGCCATAGGGGCAGCGTTAGGTCTGATAAATGCGTTTTTGATACAACGTTTTCATATAACGTCGATTGTTATTACCATTGCGACATTTAACGCATTTTTTGGTCTGTTAATGTTTTTTAGCGGAGGTAAATTTCTTTATGATCTTCCCGACTGGCTTATTAATCGCATAAACTTTGCAGAATATCAAAGCAGCACAGGTTCATGGGCAGAATTGACCTTGCCTACTGTAACAATGTTTATAATTATGCTGTTTACGTGGCTTTTATTACGATACACCAATATTGGACGCCAACTCTACGCTTTTGGAAATAATCCTGAAGGAGCCAGAAGGTTGGGCATTAGTCCTTGGCGTTGCCAGGCAATTGCTTTTGGTTGGCTCGGTGTGATGGCAGGAATTGGTGGACTTATGCAGGCACATTTGGTGCAAGAGGTTGTACCCAATGCTTTAATTGGTCGTGAGCTTGATGTTCTTGCGGCAGTTGTCTTGGGTGGAGCGCGACTTGGTGGAGGGCGTGGCACTGTTTTGGGATGTTTTTTAGGAGTTTTACTCGTTGCAGTTACACAAAACAGTCTAAATCTCTTAGGTGTTAGTCCTTATGCCTTTAAAATGGTGATTGGGGCAGTTATTCTTCTCGCAATTTCATTGCCTGGCCTACGTTTATTAAAAACTTCAAGACGACCGGAGACTGCGTAATGAATCATTTTTTTCATACTCTATCTAACAAAATTGGGGCTGAGACACTTTGGCTTTGTGGTTTCCTCATTTTGGTTGTATTGGGCTTTCAATCACTCACACCTACTTTCCTTTCGACTGCCAATCTTTTTTCAATTGCGTTTCAGCTTCCAGAGCTTGGATTACTTACTTTAGCTATGCTCATTCCTATTACATCGGGTGGTTTTAATCTTGCCATTATTGCAATAGCAAATGTGTCAGGTCTGACTTTAGCATCTTTCCTTGCAATGAATGGAGGAGTAGATGCGAGTGTAGCAAGCTTTTTGATTGGTATTGTTCTTGCGATTATTGTCGGTGCGCTTTGTGGCACATTGATTGGCGTAGTCGTGTCATTTTTGGATGTTCATCCGATATTAGCATCTCTTGCAGCAATGATATTTTTGCGTGGCATTGGTGAGTTTATCACACGAGGAGCAGATATTTCTGGTTTTCCAACTTTTGTAGCAACAATTGGCCATGGATCTTTTTTAGGTGTTCCAATTCCGCTTATCATTTTCATTGTCGCTGCTTTCCTTTGGTCGCTTCTTCTTTCTCATAGTCGTCATGGTTTTACCGCTCGTATGATCGGCTCAAACATAGTCGCTGCCACTTGGTCTGGGTTGAATACTAAGCGCAATTTAGTGCTTATTTATACCTTGTCTGGAGTTATGTGCTCATTGGCGGGGATATTGATGTTGACACGGTTCAATTCTGTACGGATCGGACATGGCGATGCACTTCTATTAATAACAGTTTTAGCTTGCTTTTTAGGCGGAGTAGCTCCCTTTGGTGGTTTTGGCCGTGTTTTGCCGGTAGTTATAGCTCTTATTTCATTGCAATCTTTGTCTTCAGGTCTTAATCTTATTGGCGCGAACCAACATCTAGCTACGGCTATATGGGGGCTATTCTTAATTCTTGTTATGATTTCACGTAGTGTTGGATCTAATCTTGCTTTGGGGTATTTTAAATTTAGAAGCCGTAATGATTGATAGGGGTAAACGACTAATTTCGACGAGTTAGTATAAACAATCCGGAATACCTGCAATTGATATTTGAAAAGAGGCTTGAAAATATTTGTATTATCAAAACTTTTTTATAAGGTTATTATGAAAAAGGACTTGAATCTTTAAATGGTGCAAAATAGCCGCTATCAACAGCGTTGTTGTGCCCAATCATTGATAATGTGTGCTTTCACTTCTTTGTCTTTATGTTTTGCTATTTATTTCGCACAGATCTGACTAAGTATGAACATGATTCAGTTCTTGGAACTGTCCTAAATAACTAAGCTAGATGTTACGTGTTGCAAAAATACAATAATCTAAAATAGAGTATTTCTAAATATCACTATATATTGAATATATACCCTTAGACGTATTTACAGAGCTTTGAGACAAGGCTATATGACTAAAATATGACAAAGATACTCCTTTATATCCCTTGTTAATATAGTTTGATTAATGTCACTATTCAAAAATATATTAGATAAATCATCGATTTATGGTCCTCTGGTGTGGATTTATATTTTTTTGAAGTAATTAGTCAAAACTAAAGCTGGATAATTGGGGTTTCGGTTCTCTCATCTGTGTATAGTATAATTGACTTTTAAAAGTAGGGATCAACAATGAAAACTTCAAAGTTCTGTTTAGCGCTTTTAGCAGCTGGAGCAAGTTTGGGATTTACACAATATAGCGCTTCAGCTGCAGATGCTGTGACGCTTGAACCAGAACCAGTTGAATATGTGCGCGTTTGTGATGCCTATGGTCAAGGCTACTTCTATATTCCTGGTACAGAAACCTGCATGAGCATTGGCGGTATGGTTTTTGGTACTGTTTATGGTGGTGCTGATGTTTATACACGTACGTTAGCTGACCGTGATCCTAAGAGATGGCGTTATTCTACTCGTGCTGAACTTGATTTTTCTACCGCTAGCGATACAGAATTGGGTACTTTGCGTACATTTATTCGTTTGCGTGGCGAGTGGACTGATGGTGAGCAGGTCGAGGCAGCTGGCTTACGCTTTGGTTACATTGAACTTGGTGGTTTACGTGTAGGTCTTGATGAATCTGCAATCAATACTTTCTTTGGGTATTATGGCGATTTCATCAATGATGATGTTGTGCTTGGCGGCGGTTACAGAACTAATCTTATTAGCTATACCTATGCAGCCGATAACGGTTTTTCAGCTCTTATCTCCCTTGAACAGGGAAATACCGAAGATAATGACTATAATGGCCAAATCACCGACTATACGCCACATGTTGTTTTAGCTGCAAAATATGAACAAGCTTGGGGTTCACTAACTGGTGCTGCTGCTTATGACTCAGTTAATGAGACATGGATTGGTAAAGCAAAGGTCAGCATCAATATTACTGACAAATTTAACATTTGGGGTATGGCTGCTTATAAGGATCTAAAAGATACTTATTATGGTGATTTAGATGATTCATCATCGCTTATTACAGATCGCTCAATCCGCGGTGTCCGTGCTATTGATAGCTTCTATGGTACTTGGGGTGGTAAATGGGTTGGCTGGGTAGGTGCATCCTACGGCTTTACTGAAAAAGCTACCGGTAATCTTCAGCTTGCTTATGAAGGCGCAGGCAATTTTTACGGTGCAGCTAATGTTAATTATCAACTCGTACCAGGCTTAACACTTGTTCCTGAAGTTAACTATCGTAAGTGGAATGATAGCAAGTCAGAATTAAAAGGTAAGGATGCATTCGGCGGAGCTTTACGTTTACAACGTGATTTCTAATTTTATATAATTAAAAAGTCTGTAGAAGGTCCAGCTTATAGCTGGGCCTTTTTTTGTTTCTATGGCTAACGTGATATATTTGAATGCGAACGCGGACCATTTATTAGAATGTAATTGCGATAATTAAAGCGCTAGCATAACTACGAAAGCTTAAATTGCCTTTATCTGGGTTGGGATGACTTATAATATTATATACTGATCGTGCCTCACAAAATTCTGCCATGGCGTTTTACATTAGAGTTAATGTGAATTGTCGGCACACAGTGGCTCATTTTAAGACTGGCGCTGGAAAATATTTTGAGTGCGGTTTCTATTTTTTGAACGCTTTTGGCCAAAGCTTGTTTTTAATATGAAGTGGGGGCTGTACCAGATAATTAGCCTGTAAAATGTTTAACTCATTGTTTTGTTTGCCTTAATTGTGTTTGAGGCGATGGGGTGTAAAACGCCACTCACACTCCTTCAAAAATAGTCCAAAATTCGTTATTGGTATACCATTAAATTTGCGCATATGGCGCTTGGCTTGGTTCCAAAAATTCTCAATGCCGTTGATGTGATTGCCTTTGTCTGCAATCAGTTTGAATAGTTGATGTGATAATGTTTAAATCTGATACATCCACAGCATTATATTCATGTTAACAGGCGCGATAGACAATACTGTCAGGCACAACTTTGCGTTTAATGATGGGCAATAAAAAAGGCAGCTAAAAGCTGCCTTGCAGGTAATGGTATTTGATAATTTCTATTTTTCTGTAGTTTGCGAATGTATAGGTTGCTCTCCTATTTCTCTCGCAATTTTGTTTACGTCTTCAGGCGTCACATGAAATCCCCAATTTGAAATCACTTGTCTAGCGCTCGCGAAGTCGTGATTTGTAGCCGTTTCCATAATGTGATTATACCGACCATTAAGTAAGCCTAATTGTTCGGTTTTATTGTTTATATCATTATAAATTCGATCTTTATTAGCGTATAAATAGATTGATGATCCGATCAATATCAAAACGCTAAGGATCACTAGTTTTATCCCTAGCTTACGAGCGGGTTTAATAATAAGCAAGATTATGCTAACCAAAACAAAAATTGGACTTAAATTAAGTATAGGCAGTATTATTGCATCCATCACACATTCCCACATAATGTAAACTTGACTATACTGGTGCCTTTGCTATTTATCAAGGTCATGCATTGGTGTTTCGCCGTTGCTTTTTGGCGTCTTTTTAGGCATCTGCTGAAATCATGATCTCATTATTCTGGTGACGGCCAAAATCAACAATTTGAGCCGGATAGTCTTCACCTGAGACTTCAACTTTGCCATTGATAATTGCTTGTGCTGCCATCCATTCCCAACGCGCAAAGATCTGGCGTTTTTGCTCAGCGATAAGGCGGACAATTTCACGGTTGCGGCGCTCTTCCATGGATAATTCGCCGGTCAAAGCTTCACCGGGTAGGCGGCTCACAAAATCGCCTAGCTTGATTTGATGTTTTGGCTTCACATAAGCAGGACGAAAAGACTTTACCCCATAGCCGGTGCGTTGTTGCGGCTTAGCTACAACGAGTGGCAACACAAAGGGCGCCATCATTGGTAAGCCTACCAAGATTGCATCAAAAATGATGTTTTCTTAGGTTGAGAACTTAGGCGCGCTGCGGAAATACCGGTCAAGGAAGAAACTCGGTGCTACGCACACAGTTGCTACCACGCCGCAAAGGTCAGTCGTATTAAAAAGCGGATCCATATATTTGCTCCTTAAGCAATATCAGGGGCAGCGCCCCATTGACGAATGAAAATGTCGCAATCGCGCAAAGCTGTCTTGATATCTTCAAGCTCTTTGCTGTCTAGCAAAATAGCATCTTGATTAAATGAGCCGCCAACCTACACCGCCTTCGTAGTCTGCGCGGTGACACTGACCGTGAAAGGCATGATCGCTGCGGCAACACTATTTGCAGTTGACAGCTTGCCATAAATATTGCCAACGCGGCCCAAAACTTCACCGCGCTTATATTCACCCATAGTTAAGGTAATAGGCTGGGTTTGCTCATTGCCTTCAATCAAATTATCAGGCTTAAAACTTGCAACTTTAATATTTGCATCAGGCATGCTTGCCTCCATTTATTTGCTGTGCAATCGCAGTAAGTGGCGCAGAGGTGTTAGGTGACGCTACACCATTGAATATTTTATCATTCGCGCTGCTATCGGCCGCAAGGCGATTAGCCAGTGTTGCAGATGATGGTTCCGAGGCAATATTGCTTGCAACAAAATTGACGACGGAGCTTGCTTTCATCGTTGGCGATTGGCAAGCAAGCTCAAGGGCGGCAACAAGACGCTTTGCATTGCCTTTAATGCCATCGGCTGAGGTAATTGCTTCAATGCGGCTCATGGCTTTTTTCTCGCCCATTGCTTCGCCTTCTTGACGAGCTTTTGCGAGCGCTTGAATATGGGCCTCAAGCGACATTTGTTTATCAGCTTGCGGCACCTCGCCGCTCAGCGCAGCGTTGTTTTCGTCATCCATTAATTTACTCCCTGTTCGGATTTGTTTGGTTTTGGCTGAGACTAATGCTTTTGCGCGTGACAATTCATCGATAACGCTATCAAACGTGCCAAGGCGATCAGCAAGGCCAGCTTCAACAGCGGCTTCACCAATAAAGGTGCGTGCTTCAGTTCTCTTAGCCGCCGCAATGGTAAGGCGATTGCCACGGCCTTTGGCAACATGCTTCAAAAACAGCCCATAAAACATATCAACTTCAGCTTGCAGGTCAGCTTTTACTGTATCGGTTAGCGGCTCTAGCGAATTACCGTCTGCCTTGTGCTCTCCAGCATGGATAAGTGTTGGCGTTATGCCGTTTAAATCAAGCTGGCGGCTAAAATCGGTATGGAGTAACACAACGCCAATTGAGCCACAAATGCCCGTTTCTGTAGTGACAATTTCATTTGCAGCTGAGGCAATAGCATAAGCTGCAGAACAAGCCATGCCATTGACAACAGCAATGACTTTCTTTTTAAGTGACAACTGCCTTACTTGTGCAGCAAGCTCAAAACAGCCGACTGCTTCACCACCAGGTGATTGAATATCAAGCACAATAGATTGTACCTTGTCGTCATTCATTGCGGTTTTAATTTGGTGCGCTAATCCTTCATAAGAAATAAGTCCAGATTGAGCACCAATCCATGCACCGCGATTAACGAGTGAGCCTAAAATGGAAATAATAGCTATACCGTTTTGCGTAACGCTATAGGGTTTCCCAATGACGCGTCCTTCCTCGTCACGCGCAATAGGCTCTCCTTCAAATCTGCTTGCTACAGGTAAGCTTGATCGATTTGTTATTACTGATAAAATAACTTGCGCTTTATCTGGGGTGAGCAATAGCGGTCGATTTAAAATGCGCTCAGCAATATGTAAAAATTGTGTCATCAAACAATCCTAATAAGAGCGCCAACCTGAGGTAATAGCATGACGACGTGAGCGGCGTGTTTGCTTTGCCATACACTCTGCTTTTAGCTCAGCGATCCGCGCTTTAAGGGAAGCGATATTAATCGCTGTAAATTGCACTTCATCTTCACCAAAGCGGCTGCGTACGACTTTTTCACCAATCAGCAAACGATCAAGCGCATTTTGCATCTTTGGCCAAACCGCACAGGGGTCAGACATATCAATGCCATCAAAAAGTGATGCCATATTTAATCCTCTATTTCGTCAGCTAAGCTTGGCGCTGTGTTTTCTGCAAAAGGCTCACTTAAGCCCTTATTGATACGGCTTGCTTTTTCGCGGGCCAGTTGCTCGTGCACATCTTCATGGTCGACACCAAGATCATTACAAATCATTTCTTGGCTAATAACGCCCAGTTTGTACCAAGTCTCATGGGCACGGGCGGCCTTATAATCATCTGCTTGTGGCTTTGGTGGGCCGCGCCAATCGCTGCGCGTTAAAGCGGTGCGGTTTTTAACAAATGTATCAATGCCGCCCGGCAATGGTATGCGCCCTGCGTCAATTTCTTCCTCTAACCATGCACCATAAACGGTTTGTGAAAAACGCCCAGGCAAGTGACGGCGACGATATTCCATCAGCGGCCACTTTTTAGCTATCCCCATGCGCACCGATGAATAAGTGTCACCACGAAAATCACCAGTTAAATCGGACGGCATAACACCAAGGCAAGCTGCAACTTCACGCAATAGGAAATTTGAAAACGCCTCATAGGTGGAGTTTGGGTGTTCACTTGCATGCAGCTTTAATTTTTCACCGGTTAATAGATGCGCAATTTTGCCGTGGCGGCCTAGGTCGATATTAACATTCTCATACCATGCCATTTTTTTATCAAGCAGCACGTCTAAAGAATCTTCGCCGCCCTCTATAATTTCACTTTCGCCTTGCAGTGCCTGCATGACTTCATTGGTTGGGTAATCACTTTCAATCGTGGCTGCAAAAATTGCATGGATCATGGCAGCTGTTAAGGTTGCATCAGCCAATTGGTCATATTGGCGGACAATCTTTAAAGCTGGCGCCAATGGTGTAATACCGCGTAGCTGCCCCGCTGAACCGTCAAAAATATGGATAATGCGCGGGCGGCCATATTGATCGCGCGCTGCGCGGCGTTGCTCATGCTCTATGCCGTAACCATCTTTTATTTTAAAGGCATAGCCAATGGGCAGGCCATTATCATCAGTATAAACACCATCTTTTAAATTTTCACTGGCACTACTTTTTTGTGATAACCAATGGCTTGGCATAAGCTGTACTTTGGTAATGCTATGCGCGCCTTCGCGGTTGACTTCTTTGACCCTCCCCACTATTTCACCAGTGGCGATCCACTGCCTGATAGCGGCAGCTTCCAACTGCGCCATGGTATAGCGGCCAGCAAGATCACATTCGTAAGAATCCGAAGCCCATGCCCCATCTTGTTTCAACAAGCCTTGCCCAGCTAGATGTTTCTTCTTTATTCCATTTGAAACAGGTGAGGTCTGGCTTGGCATTTAGACGCAAACCAGAGCCAATCATTGATGTCACAATTTGTTCGACAGCACCAGCAATCCAACCACTATTTATACTAGCGTCATTCGCTCTTGCATTGGCTGCATACCAAGCAACCGAAATATCATCAGCGCGATCACGTAAGACTGGCGTGCCTTTAAACGACCCAATTGACTGAGCAAAGCCGGGTTCACCACGCAAATAGCCAGCCTTAGGCATATTTCTTGTTTCTAAGTTAAGCTTTCGTGAGCCTGCTTTAACGCGGATTCTTGGCTTTTCTTGTTGCATTTTACCCACTAACTATTTGTTTAAAATTGCAGATTTTTCAGCCCAAGAACTGCGTTGTTTCTTTTTCTTAACTTGTTGTTTGGCAAATGGCCCATCAATCGGTTTATTGAATAAATCGGGCTCTGCAGGCTGGCCATGCACTTGCAATAGTAAATCTGCCCAGCGTTCTTGCGTAAGGCGCAATTTATGTTCTAAATGCCAACCAAGGGCAAAGCCGTAAACAGTCATGTCAAACCAGTCATTTTCGCGCCCGACGATCTTTTTCCATTCTCGCGGTGCGCGTGAACTTATTAATTTACGTGAGCGGCGATTGACGGATGCGCGCGCTTCTTCATCGGGGTCAACCAAACGCTCAGCGGTAATTTCCTGCGCAAAGCCTTCATCACATAGATCTGGCGGCAAATGCAGCACATTGCGTGGCCATGCACCTTTGCTATCTTGCCCTTGCATAAAATTGGCAAGCGATGCGACAACTTCTGTTTTAACGTCATAATTGCCAACGGGATAAAGCTGAACTTTAGCAATGAGCCGCCGATTATGATCTCTTACATCACGTTTCACTGGTGTGCCAAGCCAAGGCAGACCTTTGGGAGCGCGCCCATCAAGGGCATAAACATTGGCGCGGCTTGCGGCTGTTTATGCGCGGGCTAATAAGTTAAAAGCACAACAACCCAAGATTAAAGAATCGAAGGATCAAACGGCAAGGCAATCCGATTGAGCTGTTCCCACTGCCACCATAAACCACCGCCAGAGCCATAGCGCGGACGGCTATTAGCATGCCCCATCAATGCCATACGCAATTCATGATCGACATCGGCCTCTTTCATTCTATCTTCAAAAGCATGTCTAAATGAGTAGATTACTTGATTCTCATTTTCAAATAGGCCATTTTCTCTAAAAAACTTATTAAGCGTGTTGGATAAGGTTGTTTCTTTATCTCTATATCGTGTAAAGCCGTTGTGATGTAGCTTTATAGCCTCTAATGCTAGGCCAATAAGCGGAATGCGCCTAACGCTGGAGTTTGTTTTTATCTCGCGTGGATCTGCGGGGTCTATTCGCGGTGCTATTTCAATAAAGGGTACTTCGCCATCAAGATGAATATTCTCATCGCCAAGATTGCAAATTTCTCCAAGGCGCGTGCCCGTATCTGCTAAAATAAAAACCACGTGACGCGCTTCGTCATTTAGCTTTGCCAAAGCACTTGGTTGGTAAATCTTGCTTTTGATCCAATTGATAGAAAACGGCGGGCGTGATTTCTTTACTTCTTTAAAGGATAGGTTAGCCAAGGGGTTATTATAGTCTTGTTGGCCAAGATGAGAAAAATATGAGCTTAGAAAAACGCGGGCATTGCCAATTTGCCGGTTGCCCCATGATGCAGAGTGCGATGGTTTGCGATCTTTAGGCACTACTGATTCTGAAAGTTTTCTATAAAATAATAAAGCATCTTCGCGTGTGACCTGGCTAATTTCTTTATCACCAACCGCATCGCGGAATAAGCGCAGGGTGGCGCGGCGCTCTTTTAGCCAACGCTCTTTTTGCCCTTGGCTTTTGCCAGTCAATGTATGGGGGACGATATCTGAAAAATATAATTTTTCGGCTGCTTGCAGCGAATTTTGCGGCGCTGCGTATTTGCCAAGCAAACTTTGTGCAATTTGTGTAGGCATTGGCTTTTCAGTTAAAGCTGAAAAACGGCTAATAATTTCTTCCAATGATGCCTTGGCAAGATCACCAGCTGTTTTATAAGCGAAGCCAAAAGCCTCAGCCTGCCTTACGGCCACGTTATATTGTTCCATTGCTTGCAGGTTATCGGTGCCAAGCATTAAGGCTGCCCATAAAGCATTGTCAGCTTTTTCATGGATGTCTCGCTTGGCGCGGGCAATAATAAGGTAACTGGTATGAAGCGCTGTTTGGATAATTGGGCTACGTTTATCTAGATCAATAATGGTTTTTGGCACCCGTCTTTTATAGACATAATTGCCATTGCGCAGCATAAGATAACGGTCTTGATTTGTAGCCCTTGCCCCCACGGTCATACTCTTTTCAAACATATTGTGTGACATTTAGTATGTCATAGTGTGTGGCAAAATAGAGTAAATATCAAGATAGGAAAAATTTTTAATTTAAAAAAACAATAAAATCAATGGTTTATGATTTTTTGTGTGGTGCCGCAGAAGGGAATCGAACCCCCGACCCCATCATTACGAATGATGTGCTCTACCGACTGAGCTACTGCGGCGAATTTTGCTTTTTGGCAAAACGGATGATTGGCAATCCAATTAGCTAAATCTTGATATGAATGCAAGCCTTGAAGTGGAATTTTATTTTAAATAATAACAAGAATAAATTTATCAAATTTGCATTTTAATAATTTTACCTAATATTATCGAACAGTTAGAGCCAAGCATATTGCCGCAATGTCCCTTTTGTCTATCTGTCAAACAGATTAAAGGGCACTATCATATTCAATAAAAATAAAATTCTTTCTGCCTATTACATTGGAATAGCCCAATTAAAATGATAAGCATTTAAGTTCAAAAGAGTCGCAATCGGCTTGCCAAAACTTACCCTTTTAAATGGGCAGGAAATTCGGAGTAATAAGATGTCTTCACCGGTGGTCACACGTTTTGCCCCATCCCCAACTGGTTTTCTACATATTGGCGGTGCAAGAACTGCTTTATTTAATTGGCTATATGCTAAGCATTGCAATGGTAAAATGCTATTGCGAATTGAAGATACTGATCGCGAACGCTCCACAGATGCCGCCGTCCATGCCATTTTAGAAGGATTAACGTGGCTTGGTCTTGACTGGGATGGTGATGCCATATCGCAGTTTGCCCGTGTTGAGCGTCATCGCCAAGTTGCTGAGGAATTGGTTGCCAAGGGAAAAGCTTATTATTGCTATACAAGCCCTGAAGAATTGACGCAAATGCGTGAAACTGCGCGAGCAGAAGGCAAACCACCACGTTATGATGGTCGTTGGAGAGATCGTGATGTATCTGAAGCGCCTGAAGGTGTTAAGCCAGTAATTCGTATTAAAGCACCTGTTGATGGCGAAACTGTTGTGCGTGATCATGTGCAGGGTGAAGTGCGTTTTCCTAATAAAGACCTTGATGATTTTATCATTCTGCGTTCTGACGGCACACCAACTTATATGCATGCGGTTGTTGTCGATGATCATGATATGGGCGTTACCCATATCATTCGTGGTGATGATCATTTAACCAATTCAGCGCGTCAAACTATTATTTATAAAGCAATGGATTGGAATATTCCGCAAATGGCACATATTCCACTTATTCATGGTGCTGATGGCGCTAAATTATCAAAGCGCCACGGTGCGCTTGGAGTTGAAGCCTATCGTGCTATGGGATATTTGCCAGTTGCATTGCGCAATTATCTCGTTCGCTTGGGGTGGAGCCATGGCGATGATGAAATTATGACAATGGATGAAATGATCTCTTGGTTTGATATTGGTGATATCAATAAAGGTGCATCACGTTTTGACTTTAAAAAGCTTGAAGCAATTAATGGTCAATATATTAGGGCAAGCGATGATCTATTTTTGCTTGAAAGCGCGATTGACATTTTGCCTGAGGTTGAAGGTGGTGCCGATATTCTCGCAAAGCTCGACGATGATAAGCGCGCGCAGTTTCTCGCCGCTATGCCGGGATTAAAAGCAAGAGCTAAAACATTGGTTGAATTAATTGATGGTGCGGCATTTATTTTTGCCGAACGCCCATTAAAACTTGATGAAAAAGCTGGATCTCTTCTTAATAACGAAGGAAAAGCTATTCTTGCAGCTACTTTGCCAGTATTGGAAAATTGCAATGAATGGAGCGACGAGGCTCTGCATGCTGCAATTAATGCTCATAGCGAAGCAAGTGGTTTGAAGCTTGGTAAGATTGCTCAACCTTTGCGCGCTGCACTAACCGGTAGGGCAATATCTCCAGGTGTATTTGACGTATTAGCTGTACTTGGAAAAGATGAATCCATCGCGCGGGTAAAAGACCAGTTATAATCAGTTCAATTTTTAAAAATTCAAATGAACTTAACCAATATTATGTGAGATTATAAATTCTGCAAATTAGAATTTTACTATCAGTTGTACTTATAATCTCGCATAGCAGATTTAGAGCGTGTAAAAACTAAGCTATTATTTTATTTAAAGTGCTTTAAATGTGCGTGGAAGCTGTTATTGTAAAAACAGGAGGAGTTTTTATAATCATGCATTGAGTTGTTATAAATTAAAATCCCCCAATAATTTGGTACTCATTGCGCATGGGGGCACAGGTGAAAATTCTTTATTTTAATAGACTATAAGTTGCGTGAAATAGATAGATTTGGTGGTTAAATCAACTAAACGCTACCTAAAAAGTTTTGTTGATCACTTAATTATCATTTTAATATAAGCTTCAATTGGATCTATTACTAATTAAAAGATTTTATCACGGAGCTGTGACACATATCACGTAAATAATATAAATTTGACGTTGCAACTAAAATGATTTTGAGTAGGCTGTCCGTGATACTCAATTAATAAAAAATTTTTATTAGCAATGAAATTGCATACTCCATTCCAATGGGATGAGGATTTGAAAGGGAAAATCATGTCTGATAATAGCGCTCATATTATGGTCGAAGGAAAATCGATCGAATTACCAGTGCGAAAGGGTACTTTGGGACCCGATGTTATTGAAATTGCCCCCCTTTATAAGGAAACGGGTACTTTTACCTATGATCCAGGTTTCACATCTACCGCATCATGCGAATCGAAAATTACGTATATTGATGGCGATGCAGGTGTTCTTCTTTATCGCGGCTATCCAATCGAGCAATTAGCAGAGCAGGGCGACTTTTTAGAAACATGCTATCTTCTTCTTTATGGCGAATTACCAACGGCCGCACAAAAAGCTGATTTTGATTATCGTGTGCAACACCACAATATGATGCATGAGCAATTTGCTCGTTTTTTCCAAGGATTCCGTCGTGATTCCCACCCAATGGCTGTAATGGTTGCATGTCTTGGCGCTATGTCGGCATTCTACCACGATTCAATTGATATCACTGATCCACATCAACGCATGGTGGCGTCAATCCGCCTTGTTGCGAAAGTGCCAACCCTTGCTGCCATGGCTTATAAATATTCAATAGGCCAGCCTTTTGTCTATCCACGCAATTCGCTTGATTACGCATCAAACTTCCTTCATATGTGCTTTGCTGTGCCTTGTGAGGAGTATGTGGTTAACCCCATACTAGGCCGCGCTATGGATCGTATTTTCACGCTCCATGCCGATCATGAGCAAAATGCTTCAACATCTACAGTGCGTTTGGCTGGTTCTTCGGGTGCGAATCCATTTGCTTGTATTGCTGCAGGCGTTGCTTGCCTTTGGGGCCCTGCACATGGTGGTGCCAATGAAGCTTGCTTGAAAATGCTTGAAGAAATTGGCTCTGTAGATCGTATCCCTGAATTTATTGCGCGCGCTAAAGATAAAGATGATCCGTTCCGCCTTATGGGCTTTGGTCATCGTGTTTATAAGAATTATGATCCTCGTGCTCGCATCATGCAGCAAACATGCCACGAAGTGCTTACAGAACTTGGCATTAAAGATGATCCACTTCTTGACATTGCTATGGAACTTGAAAAAATCGCGCTGCATGATCCATATTTTGTTGAAAAGAAGCTTTATCCCAATGTTGACTTTTATTCAGGTATTACTTTGAAGGCTCTCGGCTTCCCAACCAATATGTTTACGGTTCTATTTGCATTAGCTCGCAGTGTTGGCTGGGTTGCGCAATGGATGGAAATGATTGAAGATCCAGCACAAAAAATTGGCCGTCCACGTCAGTTATATACGGGCGCAGCAGAACGCGATTATGTTGCTGTTGATAAACGCTAAACTTGTGAAGACGAGTTAATTTAAAATTAAGCCTCTTACAATTAATTTTGTAAGAGGCTTTTTGATCGTTCTGGCTTAAATATCACTATGATTTAATTACTTAGCCTATGAGGCTAAACGATCAGATAGATAATTTTCCAATGCTTCACGTTGTTGATCATTAAAACGTAGGCCCAACTTGGTGCGTCGCCATAAAATATCGTTGGCGGTTTTTGCCCATTCTTGTGCGATTAGCCACTCTACTTCAACCTCAAATAATCCATGACCAAAATCATGGCCAAAACTATTATTTTCCTTGTTAAAAATATGGAAAACATCAGTCCCGTAGCCACTTGTCAAACGGTGAATGGTAAAAGCGTCCAACGTCGGCAACATTTTAGCTATAGTTTTTTCTAAGCCATCAAAATCACCATGGGGGAAATCTCCGCCTGGTAAACAAACATTCGCAGTCCATTTTCTTTTGCGTTTTCCAAGATGTTTTTCAATAAACACCATCGCATCTTCGGCAAGCTTGCGAAAAGTCGTCATTTTGCCGCCATATAAAGTTAGGAGCGGTAGTTTGACATCGGCAAGTTTTAAAAGATAATCGCGGCTAGTTTCCTGAGCATTTTTTTCTCCGCTATCATATAAAGCTCTAATTCCAGAAAAGGACCAGATTACCTTTTCTGGATCAATTTGCTGCATGAAATATTCGTTTGATGCGGCACATAAATAATCTATCTCGTGAGGTGTAATTTTTACTCTACTAGGATCACCGTGATAATCTATATCGGTTGTGCCGATAAGGGTGAAATCTTGCTGAAAGGGTATTGCAAAAAGGACGCGTTTATCGGCATTTTGAAACATATAAGCTTGATCATGTTGATATAGGCGCGGTACAACAATATGAGAGCCTTGCACAAGCCTTATAGGCGAATGGTTCTTTATATTTGCAACGTCGCTCAATATACTATCCATCCAAGCTCCGGCCATATTTACCAAAAAACTTGCGGTCAAATGGCGTTCCTGTCTTTGTCCTTCACGTTGCACGGTGATGTGCCATTTATCATTTTCAATTTTTACGGCAATGACTTTACTCCGTACACATATATCTGCCCCCAATTGTTGCGCATGGCGGGCATTTAAAATAGCAAGGCGCGCATCATCAACTTGCGTATCATAATATTCAAAACCTTTATCATAATTGGGTTTTAACGGATTTTGAGCCAAATCAGCCAAATTAACTGATCGCGCGTGGTGAAGTTCGCTGCGTCCAGCCAAGCGACCATAAATAAACATACCCATATTTAATAACCATTTAGGCCTAATATTGCTATGGTGGGGTAACAAAAATTGCAGTGGCTGCACAATATGGGGTGCAATTTTCCAAATGGTTTCGCGTTCTTTTAAACCATCGCGAACCAAATTAAAGGCGCCTTGCTCAAGATAACGCAAACCACCATGAATAAGCTTGGTTGATGCCGATGATGCGCCGGATGCAAGGTCATTCATTTCCGCAAGGCAAACACTAAAGCCACGGCCAGCCGCATCACGGGCTAAACCGCAGCCATTAATTCCTCCACCAATAATAAACACATCAAAATGTTTTATCATTAAAGTACCTTGCTTAAACTACATAGATTGATGTAAATTGATATAAATAAATATTGATATTGTTTTTACTTATAATTATATTGAATTAATTTGATATAATTATTATTGAAATACAATTTGATTTAAATTAAGTAATAAAAATCTATATTATATTTATAATAAAAAAATTTAACTCACATAAAATATAATTTAAATATTTTATAATTGTCGCTATTGTTTCACGCTTAAATGACAATATGAAGAAAAAAAATAAAAAAAACACTCATACATAAAAAAATGCACTTTTTTGATAAGTTGTTGTTATATATTAAAAATACTGTCGTGAAAAATACATTTTTGTAAGGATATTTAGTGAAATAATGCAGGAGGGCGGTAATCTTGCTGCGGTAGTTAGGCAGTATTTGCATCTACAATAACAGCAATACAGTAGAATAAATGTTACGGAAAAAAAAGAAAAATAGTCTTGGAGTATGGGCAGACTTTATAGTTAAAGCGAGTGTATTTAGCTGTAATTAATCACCAATAATATATATTGGGAAGATCAATAAAGCATTTTTTACATTAAGTGCCGATATTAAACGTTTTTATCGCTTTTTAATGGCAGATAGTGGTAGGCTCGGTTTAAATAGATTAAAGCATCATCGGCGTCAGCTATTTGAATATCAACGACAGCACCGTAAAGCACATAATGAGTGTCATGTTCATGCCAACCAACAAGTCGGCAATCAAATGAAGCGAGCGCGCCAATTAGAGCTGGTGCTCCCGTTTTTAAAGTCTGCCATTTAGCCTTTTCAAAACGCTCTTCTGGCGGAATAGTGGTGCGCCCGCCAAATATATCAGAAAGATTTTGTGAATTACTTGCGAGTGTATTTATACAAAATCGACCATTGTCGATAAAAAAGCGATTATTTGAATGAGTTTTCATTAAGCACACCAATAGTGTAGGCGGCGAATCTGATAACGAGCAGCAAGCTGATATAGTGGTAGCTCGCTTTCCAGCAAGTCCATCAGTTGTTACAATATGGACAGCAGCTGCAAAATGGCTCATCGCATCGCGATAAGATTGCGATGCAATTGGCTCCATTTTTTCTAATTCAATCGTGTTAATTGGGTCAGTCATAAAATACGTCCATATTAATTTCACTTTTAATCAAGAGTTTTTTAGGAATACCTTGAAAAAATAATGATATAGTTTTACCGCAGTCATGCTTAATCACCGATAAGGTCTAGTTTAATTTATAAAGCTTGTGAAGAGCTTGAATACAACCATAAAGAAAAAGATTGGTCTTTTTAGAACATTTATAAAATAACGCAGATCTTAATATAGGGAAGGTAATATGGCACGCATTGATTTGGTTCTAGGAGGAACGCGTTCTGGAAAATCAGTATTCGCAGAAAATTTAGTTTTACAAACAGATTTAACAGCGGTTTATTTAGCGACAGCACAAGCCTTCGATGACGAGATGAAAAGTCGAATTCAGTTGCACAAAGAACGGCGAAAAGATTATTGGCAAACTTTAGAATGTCCATTAGAGTTGGGTGTAGCACTCAAAAACTTGAATAGCCCGGATAATATTATTCTGGTTGATTGCTTGACATTATGGCTTAGCAATTTAATGCTTAATGGCTATGATATTGCAGCCTATCAAAATGCTTTGTTAAACCAACTTGAAAACAATCAATCCCATCTTGTTTTTGTTGCTAATGAAGTAGGCTTGGGTATAGTGCCAGACAACAAACTAGGCCGGCAGTTTCGCGACTTTGCCGGTGAGCTCAATCAAAAAATTGCTAGCTATGCTGATAATGTTTATTTTATTGCAGCAGGACTTCCAATCCAATTAAAGGGTAATTAGTTATGACATTACTAACAACCAAAATTCCGACCACCGTCATCACAGGTTTTTTGGGATCTGGTAAAACAACTATGATCCGTCATTTGCTTGAAAATGCGAATGGTAAACGGATAGCTTTGATTATTAATGAATTTGGTGATTTTGGCGTTGATGGTAATCTGCTTAAAAGTTGTGGAATTGAAAATTGCAAGGAAGAAGATGTTATCGAGCTAAATAATGGTTGTATTTGTTGTACCGTTGCTGATGATTTTATACCTGCAATGACCAAGATATTGGCACGTAGTGAGCGGCCTGATCATATTATTATTGAAACATCTGGGCTTGCCCTGCCTCAGCCCTTGGTGGCAGCTTTTAATTGGCCTGAAATTAAAACATCCGTAACCGTTGATGGCGTTATTACCGTTGTTGATAGTGCGGCGGTTGCTGAGGGACGCTTTGCCGATGACCATGATAAGATTGCTGCCCAACGTGCAACTGATGAATCGCTAGACCATGAAAGCCCATTAGAAGAACTCTTTGAAGACCAAATAAAGGCTGCGGACCTCATTGTCTTGAATAAAACTGACTTAATTGATGAGCAGCAATTAGCAGAAGTTAAAGAAACTATTGCAGCCCATGGCGAACGGGTTGCTAATATGGTTGCTGCTAATTTTGGCAAACTTGGTGCAGATATATTGCTTGGTTTAAATATTGGCACAGAAAGCGACATTGAAAATCGTAAATCCCATCATGAGATGCATCATGAAGAAGGGGAAGCCCATAGTCATGATGAATTTGAGAGTTTTGTGGTTGAGCTTGGTGAAATCACCAATCCAAGCCTTTTTGTTGATAGATTAAAAAATATTATAAGTGACAATGATATTTTACGCCTTAAGGGTTTTATGGCGGTTAAAGGCAAAGCCATGCGCCTTGTTGTTCAAGCTGTTGGCAGTCGTATTCAACATTACTATGATCGTCCACTTAATGAAGGTGAAAAGGGTTTAAGTCGCTTAGTTGTGATTGGATTGCATGATATGGATGCTACAAAAATTACAAACTCCATTCAACAACTAGCTGATAAGACCTAATAATGCATCTTTTACTGGCGCAAAAAGGTGCAATCAGCGACGCTGATGAGGCAATTGATCTTGGCCAATCGGCAGGTGAGGTTATTTTTCTATCATCGGCTGATACGGAGTTATGCAGCTTAGCCGCAGCGAAATCTGTGCTTTTAGATAAAGCTTATTCATTACGCTTAGCAAATTTAATGGCTCTTTCACACCCGATGTCGGTGGACCAGTATGTTGAGCGAACCGCAAAATTCGCTCGCCTTATTGTTGTACGTGTTATTGGCGGCGTAAGTTATTGGCCCTATGGTTTGGAAACGCTTTACGCTGCCGCTTGTGAGCATGATATTAAATTGGTGGTTTTGCCAGGTGATGATAAACCAGATCCAACTTTGATGCGTTTTTGTAACATTGCTCGCCAAGATTGCGATGCCTTATGGCAGTATTTGATTGAAGGTGGCAGCTTTAATGCCCAGAATTTTCTCAAATATTGTGGTTTTATATTAGGAAAAAATGAACGTCCAATTGACGCAAAACCTTTAATGAAAGCGGGACTTTGGTGGCCCAATCTTGCTAATCCTAGCTTGACAGAAATTCAAAAAAATTGGCAAGGAAATGGGTTAGTTGCCAATAGTCCTATTGTGCCAATAACTTTTTACCGCGCTCTTGTTCAAAGTGGACAAACTGAGCCTATTGCAGCAATAGTGGAAGCTTTACAGCAGCGCGGTGTTGCACCGTTGCCACTTTTTTTAAGCAGTTTAAAAGACAGTTTAAGCGTTGCTATCCTTGAAGAATTGTTAAGCCAGTGCCCACCAGCGCTTATTCTCAATACAACGGGTTTTGCAGTTTCGTCATTAAATGGCGACGCAACCGGTACAGTGCTTGATAAATATCATAATATGGTATTGCAAGTGGTTTTATCAGGTAGTGATAAGGCGACTTGGCAATCATCAACTCGTGGTTTGCCAGCACGAGACATTGCCATGAATGTCTCTTTGCCGGAAGTTGACGGCCGTGTTTTAACCCGTGCTATATCCTTTAAAGCGGCAGAGTTTTTCGACGAAGAGGTGGAAGCTAATATTATTCGCCACCAGATACAGCAGAATCGCGTTGATTTTGTTGCTGATTTAGCAAAAAATTGGATCAAACTTGGCAAAAAAACGCCAATTGAGCGAAAAATTGCATTAGTTATGGCCAATTATCCGGGGGGGGATGGCCGTTTGGGACATGGCGTTGGTCTTGATACACCTGCAGCCACCCATCTTGTATTGAATGCTCTACAAAATAATGGCTATGATGTTGAAAATATTCCTGAAACACCACTTGCTCTTATGGAAAAGCTGATCAAAGGGCCAACCAATGAAGGCGTAAAGGCCCGCATTATTTGTGTGTCCCTGTCTCTTGAGAATTATCGCCAATTATTTGCACAATTACCGCAGAACACACAAGCTGAAATGAATGAGCGCTGGGGGGACCCGCAGGGGGATGCATTTATTGTTGATGATGCTTTTGCGCTTCCCGTCCTGTTCTTTGGTAAAATAGTGGTTGCATTACAGCCTGAGCGAGCTTTTGGTATGGATGCCAAACAAGTTTACCATGCCCCTGATATTGCGCCATCACATCACTATATGGCATTTTATTTTTGGCTGCGCCATGTCTATGGGGCAGATGCCATTGTGCATATGGGTAAGCATGGCAATTTGGAATGGTTACCAGGTAAAGCATTAGCACTATCGCACAATTGTTATCCAGAATTAGCACTTGGTGCAACACCGCATATTTATCCCTTTATCGTCAATGATCCAGGTGAGGGGACACAAGCTAAACGCCGATCAAGTGCGGTGATAATCGATCACATGACACCGCCATTAACCCGCGCTGAAAGTTATGGGCCGCTTAAAGATTTAGAAATCTTGGTGGATGAATATTATGAGGCATCTGGAGTTGATCCCCGCCGCTTATTGAAGCTAAAAGACCAAATTTTACAACTGGTTGACATAACAGGTATTGGCAGTGACGCAGGAATTAAAGGGCAAGATGATGAGGATCTTGCCTTGCAAAAACTTGATGCTTTTTTATGTGATTTGAAAGAATTGCAAATTAGAGATGGTTTGCATGTTTTTGGTGCGGCGCCAACGGGCAAGCAATTAACGGATCTGTTAGTCGCTTTGGTACGTGTTCCGCGTGGTCAAAATGAAGATGGTAGCTTGCATCGTGCGATCGCTAATGATCTTGAATTAGGTTTTGATCCGTTAAATTGCGATATGGCAGCGCCTTGGCAAGGTAAACGGCCTCAAATCCTTGCAGATGTGACTGTTGATCCTTGGCGTAGTTTTGGTGATAGTGTTGAGCGTATCGAATTATTAGCGGCAAGTCTTGTTGATAAAACCATTATTTGTCCAGCTTGGCTCCCTCAAACTCAAATAATCTTAAAAAAAATTGATACGTTTTTGCGCCCTTTAGTCGAAAGCTGCGGTAATGCAGAAATGCAAGCTTTGCTTACCGCACTAAATGGCAAATTTGTTGCCCCCGGGCCATCCGGAGCGCCAACGCGGGGGCGACTTGATGTTTTACCGACGGGACGTAATTTTTACTCAGTTGATAACCGCGCCGTGCCAACCCCTGCTGCATGGGATTTGGGTTTTCGCTCTGCCGAATTGTTGATAAAACGCTATGTTCAAGATCATGGTGAATGGCCAAAAGCTTTAGGGCTTACTGTATGGGGTACGTCCAATATGCGCACGGGTGGCGATGATATTGCGCAGGCTTTAGCCCTAATCGGCGTTAAGCCTTTATGGGATATGGCATCACGACGGGTGACGGGATATGAAATTATACCTTTAGAAAAATTATGTCGTCCGCGTGTTGATGTCACATTGCGTATATCAGGTTTTTTCCGTGACGCATTTCCTGACCAATTGGTTTTGCTTGACCAAGCCATAAGAGCCGTTGGTGCGCTTGATGAAGAAGAGGCCTATAATCCGATCGCCGCTAATATGAAGGGAGATATAGCGCATTTCATGGAAGAAGGTTATGGATTAACCTATCAACAAGCGATCCAAAAGGCGGGCTATCGTATTTTTGGTGCAAAACCGGGTCATTATGGCACAGGGTTACAAGAGCTTCTTGATTCTGGCGAGTGGGATAAGCGAGATGATCTTGGAAAAGCATGGCTTGCTAATTCTGATCATGCCTATGGCATAGGTGAGGGGGAAACGGCAAGCGCAGAATTAAATGCCAGAATGGTTGCCTTGCAGTTGGTGGTACAAAATCAGGATAATAGAGAGCATGATTTACTAGATTCTGGTGAATATTATGCTTTTGAAGGTGGTATGGCTGCTGCAGCGGCAACACAATCAGGGCTATGGCCGCAAATTTATCATAATGATTTATCAAGGCCAGAACGCCCCCTTATCAAAACCTTGGAGGAAGAAATTGCCCGCACATTGCGTGGCCGTGCTATCAATCCCAAATGGATTGCAAGTGCCATGCGACATGGTTTTAAAGGGGGCGTAGAAATGGCAGCGAGTGTTGACTATCTTTTTGCGTTTGCAGCAACTACAAATGCCGTGCGTAGCGAACATTTTGAAGCAATTTATAATGCCTATATTAATGATGATATGGTTCGATCATTTTTAACTGAGCAAAATCCGGCAGCACTGCGTGAGATAGCACAAAAGCTAAATGAGGCTTTAGATCGTGGTCTTTGGATTGGGCGCTCCAATTCAGCTGCATTTCAACTGGAAGAATTACAAAATAAGGGTGAGTGACATGGATAAAACCACAATGACAACTGAGGAAATCAATGCCCGCCACGCGGAAAAAATGAAGAAGAAAAAAGCCGCCCGTGATCGAATGAATGAGGGAAAAACCGGTGAAAAAGGACTTTTGATTGTTAATACCGGTAAAGGTAAGGGCAAATCAACCGCTGGCTTTGGAATGGTTTTTCGTGCCCTTGGCCATAATATGAAAATTGGTGTTGTTCAATTTGTTAAAGGTTCACGCGCAACTGGCGAGCGTCTGGCCTTGGATAAATTTGGTGATCAAGTAACCGTTTTTGCGGCAGGCGAGGGCTTCACTTGGGAAACGCAAGACCGTGAAAAAGACATTGCTATGGCACGGGAAGCTTGGGAAGTTGCCAAGTCAATGATTTTGGATGAAAGTTACGATATGGTGCTTTGTGACGAGTTAAATATCGTTCTGCGTTATGACTATTTGCCTTTGGAAGAAGTGCTTGAAACCGTGCGTGAACGCCCATTCATGAAGCATGTTATTATTACTGGCCGCAATGCTAAGCAAGAGCTTATTGATGAAGCTGACCTTGTTACTGAAATGGAACTCATCAAGCATCCATTTCGCTCAGGCATAAAAGGACAAAAGGGAGTTGAGTTTTAAAATGGCAGCTTCTTGGCAGTTTTGGGCAGTTTTATCAGCAGTTTTTGCAGCATTAACCGCAATTTTTGCAAAAGTCGGTATTCATGGCATTAATTCTGATTTTGCTACGTTTATACGCACGCTGGTTATTGTGGCAGCACTCTGCCTTTTTTTAACCCTTACCGATCAATGGCATAAGCCAAGTGAAGTATCGGCTAAATCTTGGCTATTCCTCGTTTTATCAGGGCTTGCAACGGGGGCGTCATGGCTTGCTTATTTTAGAGCTTTGCAAATTGGCGATGCTTCAAGAGTTGCACCGGTTGATAAATTATCGGTTATTTTAGTCGCAATTTTTGGCGTTGCGTTTCTCGGTGAAAAACTATCTGGCATTAATTGGCTTGGCGTTGTTTTAATTGCTGGCGGCGTCATATTGTTATCTTTAAAGTTATGAGTTTTTTAAATTCATAACTTGCGATATTCGTAATTCACAAAGGGTATTGATATGCCCTTTTTTAAATAGAATAGATTTTTAATTGATCGCTATATTTAATGAAATTTATCAAATATTGATATATCAGAGGTATAATTTTCTTTGATTGCGTAAGGTTTTCTTTTTATTGTTGGCAGGGTTTACCAAAGAGACATAAATCGCTGTTGCAAATTTGTGTCGCCAAAATGTTTAAAACTCAACATTAAAGGAAAAAAACATGGCTGATACATCTGTGCTTGATCTGATTGGAAATACGCCACTTATCCGTTTAAATCGCGCAAGTGAGCTAACTGGGTGCGAAATTTGGGGTAAAGCAGAATTTTTAAACCCTGGTCAATCGGTTAAAGATCGGGCTGCTCTATCGATTATTCGTGATGTAGAACGCAAGGGCGAACTTAAGAAGGGTGGTATTATTGTTGAAGGAACAGCAGGTAATACCGGCATTGGTCTTGCACTTGTGGGGGCGGTTTTAGGCTATAAAACAATTATCGTTATTCCAAACACCCAATCACAGGAAAAAAAAGACGCGCTGCGCTTGCAGGGGGCCGAGCTTATTGAAGTGCCAGCAGTGCCTTATCGTGATGACAATAATTATGTTAAATTATCAGGCCGCCTTGCCGAAAGTTTGAAAAAGACCACTGAAAATGGCGTCTTATGGGCTAACCAATTTGATAATGTTGCTAATCGTGAAGCCCATATAAAGACAACAGCCAAAGAAATTTGGCGCGATACACAAGGCAATATTGATGGGTTTATTTGCTCTGTCGGCTCTGGCGGAACTTTGGCTGGTACGGCTATTGGGTTAAAAGAGCATAATAAAGCGATTAAAATCGGTCTTGCCGATCCTTTTGGCGCAGCCCTTTATTCTTATTACACCAATGGTCAATTGCAATCTCAAGGAAGCTCAATTACTGAAGGGATAGGACAAGGGCGTATAACCGCCAATCTTGATGGTTTGCAGCCTGATTTTTCTTATCAGGTAAGTGACAGTGATGCGCTAATTGAGTTGTTTCATCTTGCTCAATATGAAGGCCTATGCCTTGGCGGGTCATCGGGTATAAATATTGCCGGTGCTATTTCTTTAGCACGCGAGTTGGGGAAGGGAAAAACCATTGTTACCATGCTTTGTGATTATGGTAACCGCTACCTATCAAAACTCTATAACCCACAATTTTTGCGCGAAAAATCATTGCCAATCCCGCAATGGCTAGATAAAACGCAACATTATGATATTCCCTTTGTATAATCTCTCAAATCATAATACGAGGTTTTTTCTCTTTCCTTATTAATGGGGGAATGAATTGCATATTCTCACTTAAATTGTTCTCGATTTTTAACAAGAAAGGCGTAATATAGGGATAAATAGGGAAGGAAACGCAATGTCTCACAACAATCCTTTTATCGTGTCTGCAGACTGGTTGGAAAGCCAATTAGGTGCAAGTGATATACATATTATTGATGCATCTTGGTATTTACCAAAAGCCAATAGAAATGGTCGTTTAGAATATAGCAAGTCGCACATACCAGAAGCTGTGTTTTTTGACCATGATCTATTAAGTGACCCACAGTCTTCCCTACCTCATACATTGCCCGATGCCGAATATTTCGCAAAAGGACTAGGTGCACTTGGTGTTAGTGAAAAAAATACCATAGTTGTTTACGATGGTGATGGTCTCTTTTCTGCACCGCGTGCATGGTGGTTGTTGCGCTTGATGGGCGCAGAAAAAGTTTATGTGCTTGATGGCGGCTTTAAATTTTGGCAACAGGAAGGGCGTCCTGTAACCAGTAATGATACAATTATTGCTCCAAAAATATTTAACGCGAATGCTGATCTAAGCAAAGTCGTTTTTATTGATGAAATGCGCGATATCGTTGTTAGGGGTGACATTTCCATCGCTGATGCACGTGGAAAAAAACGATTTTCTGGCGAAGAAAAGGAACCGCGGGCAGGTGTGCGCTCTGGCCATATGCCGAATGCTCATAATATTCCCTATGCCCTGCTTGCTGATAATGGAAAATTCAAATCGAATGAAGAAATTATAGGGATTTTTAAAAATGCTTCCATCGATCCGCTGGTCCCGATCGTAACGACTTGTGGTTCTGGAGTAACTGCGGCTGTTTTGACGTTGGCTTTGCAGGGCTTGGGAAATGAGAATGTGCGACTTTATGACGGTTCATGGAGCGAGTGGGGCTCATTAAGTGATACTGTTGTTGTTTCGGATGAATAATTGGAGATGCGTTTAATGGGCTTCAAAAAATCACCTCAATATCTCGCCGCTCGTGTTACTCACCTTGAAATGCAAGCACGCAACAATAATCAAGTGCCATTGCCGATAGGTATGGCGCTTGCTATAATGAAAGCTGAGCTATGTCCTCCTCATTTTTATCGTTATTTATATCGTGAAATTGGTAAAGAACATCACTGGTCTGTACGACGCAAGTTAAAAGATCAACAAATAAAGGATATTATCCAATCTGATCAAACCGTAATTTATATTTTATATATAAGTGGTTGTCCTGCAGGTTTTGCGGAGCTTAATCTGCGTAATATGCCTATTGCCGAAGTGTTATATTTTGGCTTGATTAAGGAGTACCAAGGACGCGGATTATCGCGATTTTTTCTAAATGAAGTCCTATCTTCAGCTTGGGATTTAGACCCAAAAAAACTCATCATTCAGACAAATACACTTGATAGCCCGCGCGCTTTGCAACTTTATCAAAAACTAGGTTTTGAACCCGTTTCAACCAGCGATGTGATGATTGAGGCATGGAAGGACGATTGATAGAATTTTGTTCTTTTATAATGAATTAGTGGGAAACTTTAAATAGAGGTTTTAACTTAAAATGCCGATTAATAATAAATATTATCGGCATTTTATAAAAACATTCAAAGCTAAATAATTCGAGACAGGGCACTCACAAAATTTAGTTTTAATAATTATCAAAACCATATTTTCCAGGGTTTAAAATATTTTTCGGATCCAGCGCTTGTTTAATCACTTGCATAAAATCCACACCATCCCCAAATTCCTTACGCAAATAAGGTGCTTTACGCTCTCCAATGCCATGTTCACCCGTACAGGTACCATCAAAATAAATTGCTCTTTCGCTTAATCGGGCAGAAAACGCCATAGCTTTGGCTCTTTCATTTGGATTTCCTTTTTCATATCCAAGCAGAAGATGAAAATTTCCATCACCAACATGGCCAACAATTGGCCCCATTAAACCTGTTTCTTGCAGGTCTTTTTGTGTTTCCTCCACACAAATTGCAAGTTTTGAAATAGGCACACAGACATCAGTTGAGAAAATTTCACAATTTTTCATTAAGGCTTCACCTGCCCAAAAAGCGTTATGGCGCGCCTTCCAAAGCTTGGCACGCTGATCAGCATCACGTGAATAGGTGAAATCTAAACTGCCATGGGATTTGGCAATTTCATCAAATATGGCAATCTGCGTATCCACGCTCGTACTATCACCATGAAATTCCAAGCAAAGAGTTGGACGTGCTTCAAGATCCAAGCCTGAATAGGCATTACAGGCAGCGACCTGAACTTGATCCATCAATTCAACACGTGCAATCGGCACGGCGCATTGGATCATTTCGATAACTGCGTCACATGCATGCTTAACGCTTTCAAATGTGCAAACCCCACTGGCAATAACCTCTGGAATTGGTTGCAATTTTAACGTAATTGCGGTGAATAGGCCTAAGGTTCCTTCAGAGCCAACAAGTAAGTGGGTTAAATCATAGCCCGCTGCACTTTTTTTAGCTTTGCTTGCGGTTCGAATAAGTCTACCATCAGCCATAACAGCTTCAGCACTTAATACCAAGTCTTTCATCGTGCCATAGCGTACTGCATTTGTGCCGGATGCCCTAGTTGATGCCATGCCACCAATCGAGGCATTCGCACCAGGATCAACAGGGAAAAACAGGCCGCTATCACGTAACCAGCTGTTTAATACCTCTCGCGTTATACCCGGTTCAACAGTTATCGTCATGTCGTCAGGATTAAACTCAATAACTTTATTCATGCGAGAAAAATCAACGCTGATGCCACCAAAAGGTGCGTTTAACTGGCCTTCTAAAGACGTGCCTGCACTAAAAGCGATGATGGGTAAATTATATTCCTGCGCAATCAACACTAAGCTTTGTACATCACTAGCATTTTCAACATAAATGACACAGTCGGGAAGCTGATGTTCAAGGGTGCTAATTGTGTGAGTATGACTTGCGCGTATTGATTCATTATTACTAAAATTCACGCCAAATTTGTCCGACAGTGCTTTAAGACCTTTTTCAAGGTTGGCATCCATTATCTTTACACGCATTGCTATTGCCCCGTATTATCAATATATTTTTTAAAAAAAGATAAATTTACAGTAAGTTAAAAGTTATATGTTAACTTACCTCACAGCTTTAGTAATAAATTTTTAATAAAACTTTTGGTTTTTATCCATGATCTAAGCTCACATATTAAATGCTGCTTTCGCTTTCATCTGATATATCACCAAGATAGGCATCCTCATTCTTTTTATCATTTGTCTTTGGGGCACGAATAGGTGTGTCAGCTGGTAAGATATCAAGTGCAATACCGTTATTATTCTTATTAAGCGCAACGCGAACGGTACCACCTTTGCGTAACTTTCCAAAAAGAATTTCATCTGCAAGCGGTTTTTTAATGTGTTCTTGTATGATACGAGCCAAAGGGCGTGCGCCCATTCGAGAGTCATAACCTTTTTCAGCCAGCCATTTAATTGCGCCATCAGTGAGGTCAAAGGTAATACCACGATCGGCAAGTTGTGCTTCAAGTTGAATAACAAATTTTTGAACTACTTGGTAAATGACCGGCATTGCCAAGGGGCCAAATGGAATGATCGCATCAAGGCGATTACGAAATTCTGGTGTGAATTGCCGGTTAATTGCTTCAATATCATCGCCGGTGCGTTTCGTATCGCCAAAACCAATAGCTGCCTTTTCAAGGTCTGATGCGCCAGCATTAGTGGTCATGATCAAAATGATGTTGCGAAAATCAATTTGCTTGCCATTATGATCAGTAAGCTTGCCATTATCCATTACCTGCAATAGCACATTGTAGACATCGGGATGAGCTTTTTCAATTTCATCAAGCAGCAAAACCGCATGACGGTGCTGATCAACGGCATCGGTGATTAGTCCACCTTGATCATATCCAACATAGCCGGGAGGTGCGCCGATTAAGCGCGATACCGAATGCTGTTCCATATATTCAGACATATCAAACCGCAATAGTTCAACGCCTAAAGAAGATGCAAGTTGCTTTGCGGCTTCGGTTTTACCAACCCCCGTTGGGCCAGAAAAAAGATAGCTGCCAATCGGTTTGTTCGGTTCGCGAAGGCCGGCACGCGCAAGCTTAATCGAACTAGTTAATGCTTCAATCGCTTTATCTTGACCATAAATAACGCGTTTTAATTCATTGAAAAGATTAGATAAAACTTGTCTGTCATCGCGTGACACGGTTTTAGGTGGTATATGTGCCATACTTGCGATTGTTGCTTCGATTTCCTTGGCGGTAATCGTTTTTTTACGCTTTTTTTCCGGTAAAAGAACTTGAGCTGCTCCCGTTTCATCAATGACATCAATCGCTTTATCCGGCAATTGACGATCAGAAATATAACGGGCGGATAAATCAACCGCAGCCTTTAATGCTTCATCTGTAAATTTTACACTATGATATTCTTCAAAATATGGCTTTAAGCCTTTCATAATGTCGAGCGCTTCACTTAGTGTTGGTTCTTTTACGTCAATTTTTTGAAAGCGTCGAACCAAAGCGCGATCTTTTTCAAAGATTTGCCGATATTCCTTATAAGTGGTCGACCCCATACAGCGTATTGCACCTGATGCAAGCGCAGGCTTTAACAGATTTGCAGCATCCATCGTACCGCCTGATGTAGCGCCAGCGCCAATAATTGTGTGGATCTCATCAATGAAAAGCACCGCTTTTGGTTGATTGCCAAGCTCAGTTACAACTTGCTTTAAGCGATCCTCAAAATCTCCACGATAGCGAGTTCCAGCTAATAAGACACCGATATCAAGTGAAAAAATTGTGGCTTCTGCTAAAACTTCCGGCACTTGCTTATCAACAATGCGTCTTGCTAAACCTTCAGCAATAGCAGTCTTGCCAACCCCTGGTTCACCCACATATAGCGGATTGTTTTTTGAGCGCCTGCATAAAATCTGTATAGTGCGATTAACTTCATTATCGCGACCAATAAGTGGATCAATCTTCCCCTCTTTGGCTCGCTCATTTAAATTCACGCAATAGGATGATAAGGCATCAGATGCTTTTTTGGTGTCGATGTCGTCATCATCATTGACTTCGAAATCTTCATAAAAAATCATATTATCGGGAATACTACCGGCCTTGGCTATGCCGTGAGACAAATAATTGACTGCATCGTAGCGTGTCATTTCCTGTTCTTGCAGAAAAAATGCAGCGTGGCTTTCACGCTCTGCAAAAATAGCAACTAAAACATTGCCGCCGGTTACATCATCTTTACTTGCCGACTGCGCATGGATGACTGCACGTTGAATGACCCGCTGAAAAGCGGTAGTGGGTTTGGTGTCATGGTCATCTGCCATAACCTGCTTATCAAGCTCAGTCTGGATGTAATCTTTTATTCTCGCAGCTAATATATCAAGATCAACACCGCATGCACGCATAACATTAGCGGCATCGTCTTCTTCGATCAGTGCAAGAAGAAGGTGTTCCAATGTTGTATATTCATGGCGACTTTCATTCGCAAATGTTAATGCGCGGTGTAAAGCCATTTCAAGGCCAGGGGTAAAAGATGGCATACAACCTCACTTATTTTCCATTACGCCTTGTAGAGAATATTGCGACTAGTTTGCAAACAGACGTATAGGGCAAGTTTCTCTCAAGCAATTTCATATGTGTAAATACCACATTTGCAGCAGCATGTTGGTTTACAGAATAGGTAATTGCTTTAGTCTCTTCAAGTGTTTTGTCGAAAATCTTTGTAATAATATGGGTAGCAAAATTTATTGGTGTAAAACTAACATTCGGCGGCATATTTTTTTGATTTTACAAGCTTAATAAATTGAATTTTATCCATAATTTTAGCAAAGACTAAGCAATCAAGCCCGCATTGGCTAGAATTTTTAAATTTTTGGTTTCTACCATTTATTGATTTTACATATTTAGTTTTACTTTTTCAACGCAACTTGCGTGTTATATAGATTGTATTTTGAGGATCATTGATAAAATCAAGTGAAATATAATCGATCATGGCTTGGAAGGATTACCATATTCTAACGATGAAAAATTTTTATGTTATGACTTTTTAAAAGCAGGCACTAAAATTTATAAAAAATTTTATTTTTTTTCCATAATGCATTGGAGTGGATGTTGTTCCTTGCGTGCAGAGCTCAACACCTGATTAACTTTTTCCTCCGCCACTTCATAAGTATATATGCCGCACTCACCGGCACCAAGATGATGAACCGAAAAAGTAATGGCTGTAGCTTCTTCTAAAGTTTTATGAAAAACCTCCAAAAGAATATCGATTACAAAATTCATGGGCGTATAATCGTCGTTTAACAGAATAACGCGATATAGATTCGGCTTTTTTATTTTGGGCCGCGTACGTGCCTCTACAGCAATTTCAGAATCGCTTTCGCTATGGCTGTTGGTGCTGTCTTTTTGCATATAAAGATTCCCCAATTTTTTTGCTTCCTTGGGCAAGAGCATTGTCTAAAGCCTTTCATAAAATAAATTTTAGTAATTTTACCCCCTTATAGGATGATTGCAACTATTGAAATGTTTCTTCATTTATTGTCGCATTGTTTAGTTACTAATTTATTTTATGGTTAATTTTGTTATATATTTGTTTTTTAACGTAAATATTTTTAATGTTTACGATTTGTTTTCTTTTTGCCTTTTTACTTTCTTCTTTTGTTCACGTTAAAATAATGAAAATTGTTTAAAAAAAATCTGAAAATTGAACGGGCGTAAACGGATTAGTAACGCTGTTTACACTAATCTAACACCAAATCATCGTTAAGCGAATTGTTAGCGCTGAAGTGTAATGCTTAAAAGCAGGGTGTAGATGTGCGTAAAACTATTGGAAAATTAACATCATTTTTTTGCAAGTCGACGATAGCTGTTGTTGCGGTGTCGTTAGGTGCAAATATTGCTTCTGCTGCTCCCAAGGGAGCTTATGCCGATAAATATGCTGCAATTGTTATTGATGCGAATTCAGGTAAAACTCTTTTTCAGGAAAATGCTAATGCAAAGCGTTATCCAGCATCATTAACCAAGATGATGACACTTTATATGCTTTTTGAAGCCATGCAATCAGGGCGTATTTCATCTAATACACCTATTCCTGTTTCTGCTTATGCTGCTTCGCGTCCTCCGACAAAAATTGGTTTTAAAGCAGGGCAAACAATTCCTGCAGAAATTGCTGCGAGAACGCTAATAACGCGATCAGCAAATGATGTTGCAACAGCAATCGCTGAATATCTTGGTGGTTCGGAAGCACGCTTTGGCCAAATGATGACAGCAAAAGCACGTCGCCTTGGCATGATGAATACAAATTTTGTCAATGCTTCTGGTTTGCCTGATCCACGCAATTACACTACTGCGCGCGATATGGCGTTGCTATCACTAGCATTGCGTGAGCATTTTCCTCGTCAATATGGTTGGTTTTCCGCAACAAGTGTAAACTTTCGCGGTAAAACCATCAATGGTCATAATCGCCTTGTCGGTGCAATGAAAGGTGTTGATGGAATCAAAACTGGTTACACACGCATGTCAGGATTTAATCTTGCAACCTCTATGCGTGTAGGCAATAAATCAATCGTTGGTGTAGTTATGGGTGGTCGCTCTGGGCCGTTGCGTGACCAGCATATGCGTGAATTATTGCTTACCTATATTGATGGTGGTACCGGTAACCGCAGCGCTGCCCCGCTTGTTGCAAGCCGTAGTTTTGAATTGCCAAAGGGCCATGAGGCTCCAATTCCAGTTGCTCGTAACAACCAAGTTCAACCTGCAGCAAAAGTTGAAGTTGCTAGCGTAACAGATCGAGAACATGATGCAGCATTATTGACGGCTCTTGCTTCTCGCAATGCGAAACTACCACCCGCAATTGCGGCTGCCAATGATGTTGTAATTGAAAGTTCGCCGATTAAAAATCCACCAAAGCCCGTGTTTAAGGCAAGCTTTAGTAAAGCGAATGCTAAGGACAATACCGCTGTTGTAGAAGATGTTGTTGCTAGTACAATAAATAATGATGTGATTGCTGTGCCGCAAGATGATGTTATTCCTGTGCCAGATGATTTGGATACCGTTATTACCTCGTCAATCAGCAATTCAAAAAAAGGTTGGGTTATTCAAGTAGGGTCAAAATCAACTACTGCCGAAGCTAATGAAGCCTTAGCGCAAGCCGGCGCTGCTGGACGTCAGGCATTAGCTGGTGCGGATCCTTTCCTTGCAGTTTTTGATCAAGGAAATGAGCGTTTTTACCGCGCACGATTCTCAGGTTTTCAGTCAAAAACAGCAGCTTGGCAGGCTTGTAATAGTCTTAAAGATGCAGGAATCGCCTGCTATGCTTTGGAAGATTAATATTTAATATATAAATAGCATGAAACTATGCTTTAGGTCAGGCTCCCCGTTGGATCGGTAGGCCTGACTTTTTCTATTTGAAGTTAGATTCACAAGTTAGCTCAACGCTGATTTTTTTAAATAGATTTACCATAATGCTATTCATTGCCTGCTTAAGGTTCTGCATACAGTAAAAGTCATAAGAGCGTTTAAAGTTTTTGGCAGTTTGCTGATTAAAGGCACAGCCTATATTAAAACAAAGAATTCCAGTTATTTAAAGATCTATCGCTAAGAATGCATAATGAATTATTTAACCAGTATTTATGCAATCTTTTTCTAAAACTAATAGGCTCTAACAATGAGCTAATGCAATTTTTTTTATTGATCCGCAATTGGACTAATAGTTTCATTTTGGCTGCTAAGATAGGCGTCAACATTTTTAATAACTTGCCGTGTTACCGTGTCACGTTTGCCACGTGTACTCATTACTGAAAGATGAGCTTTGGCGTAAATTGGGTAACGCTCCTTTATCAAGCGTTCCATTACGGCGCGTGGATTGTCATTTTGTAAAAGCGGCCTATGGCTGCGGCGTGATACACGATCCATTAAAGTATCGAGATCAGCATCAAGCCATATAGCAAGCGCTTGATTGTGAATTGCTTCACGTGTTTGCTCGTTAATATAAGCACCACCGCCCGTTGCTAAAACAATAGGACCTTTATTTAATAAGCGTAAAATAACCCGCTTTTCAAGATCTCTAAATTCTTGTTCGCCATATTGAGCAAAAATTTCGCTAATGCTCATTTGTGAAGCGTGTTCTATTTCATGGTCAGCGTCATAAAAATCTAGACCAAGAAAGTGGGCAAGTCTTTTGCCAATCGTCGTCTTACCCGCTCCCATTAAACCAACAAGCACCAGCGAGCGCTCGCCAATATTGCTGCGCAGCCGATTGATAGCTTTATTGATCGAAATATTTTTACTCATTTAAAATCTTTCGACATTTATCGCGCACCAAGTCAAGAGGGTAGGCGCATTTCTTACCTGTTTTTCGCTTTAAAGTGCAAGTTTTTTGTGAAAAATTTTAAAACATAGTTTTAGACGGGAGTTGCTTGATTGTATATTCATAAATGATTAGTCAGAATTTCCCCCAAAATCTTCTTTTAGTGACTTTGCGTGTAGGAATTCATCCGGGTAAAATTTCGTTTAGCCAATTAACGTTTATCCTACATCAATATCCGTTTTCGATATGTTCGACCCTCCAATGCAGCCTATTAATTATCAAAAATAGAGTATTGAATATTTATCTAAATTTACTGATATTTGTAATCATAAAATAGAAGCGCAATAATATTATTGCAATAATGTGCGCTAGCAGTGATGTTTTTTTGCGTTCACTAAAAACTAGGACTAATAGTGTTATTATAAATGTATCCGATGGTGTAAGGGCAAGATAAAACTATCTATTAATTTATCTATTGTCTGAAGAATATTTTATAATATAGGCAATTAAATCATCAATATTCTCATCGCTTGCAAAGCGAATATTTGCCATTCTATTGCCTTTAATCATCGCTTGGGGGCCAAGCAAAAATTCTCGCAATGTGTCCTTATTCCAGACAAGTCCTTCTTCCCCCGCCTTTTTCATGGCGGGTGAATAGAGAAAATTAGGTAATGAACCTGCCGTTCGCTCGATGATATTTTGCAGTGACGGGCCGACGCGGTTTTTATCGCTATCAATCAAATGACAAACAGCACAGCGTTTGTAAATTTTCGCGCCGCGTTCATAATCGCTTTGCGCCTCTTGGGCAATTGAAATAACCGGAAGAGCAAATATTGTTACTGCCAAAAAATATTTTATCAAATGTGTTTTCATAGAGATTGGTTAAGTTGCTGATCTTTAAGTTTTGCTTCAAGTTAAATCAGTTCTAGATAGAATGGAATACAACAATTGTCTATGGCGGCAAATCGCCACTGCATTTCATAAATTAACAGTAGTAAAAACACCAAAAGAAAACCAAGACGATTAAAATTGTCAGCTATGAATATTTAATCTACAATGGATATTTGCAAGTGCAATGAAATTATTGCGAGAGTTCTTGCGTTTATCAATCATGCGCACTACATATAAAACCGATTGAAAGGTTGAAAAAATGAGCCGTTTTGCCGTTATATCTTTAACAGACAGCGCTGTTGCACGTATTAAAGAGATTATGGAAAATAATCCTGACGCCCAAGGCATCCACATTGGTATAAAAAAGGGTGGCTGTGCTGGTATGGAATATACAATTAATCTAATGAAGGAATCTGACGGCAATTTCGATATTGTTGAAAAAGACGGTGCACGCGTTTTTGTCGGTCGTGATGCGGTTTTATTCTTGCTTGGCACTCAAATGGATTTTGAAATGACGACACTTCGAACAGGGTTTGTCTTTAATAATCCCAATCAGACATCTGCTTGCGGGTGCGGTGAATCAGTGGAACTAACTCCAGTAACTATGGAGATATTAGAGAAACGGCGAGCGCAGGCTGTATAACCTAATTTTAACAAACAAATTTTAAGCCACGCAAATGAACAAAGCTGTGTTTTATTGTTGTTTAAGTGGCATATATTTTGAAGGGTATTTGTTTTGGCATCATTAACATCTTTTGGCGATGAAGCAAGAATAGCCCTTAATACTGTATCAGATCGTTTTTCAGGACTTATTCATCCAACCATAAGGCTTGGGGTTACGGGGCTTTCCACCGCAGGTAAAACAGTCTTTTTAACTTCATTAATTCAAAATTTGTTAAAAGGCGGCCGGTTGCCGCTATTTAAAGCTATGTCACAAAAGCGTATAATTGCTGTTGATATAGAACATCAGCCTGATGATACATTGCCCCGCTTTGAGTTTGAAAAACACATTGACAGTCTTATATTAAAACGCCAATGGCCCAATTCAACACGTTCACTTTCCCAATTGCGGCTCACAATAAAATATCAATCGAGGTCGATGTTTAGCCAATATTTCTCACGCGGTAAATTAACTGTTGATATCATAGATTACCCAGGGGAATGGTTGCTCGATCTTCCTTTGTTAGCAAAAGATTATCGCACATTCTCAGCGGAATCTTTTGAACGCGCCAATAAAAAATTGCATAAGGAATTTGCAAAAGATTGGCTTGGGATTGCACATCATATTAATAGTTTTGAAAAAGCTGATGATGGGGTAATCGATAATTTAAGTTCGGTTTTTAAAACTTATTTGAAGCGCGCAAAGCAAGATAAAAGTGCCGTTTCCATGCTGCCGCCTGGTAGGTTTCTCATGCCAGGGGATCTTGATGGCTCGCCAGCACTTACTTTCGCACCATTACCTAATTTAAGTGATAAGGCATTTGAAACCAATTCTATCGCCGCCATAATGGAGCGACGTTATGAATCTTATAAAAAGCATGTTGTTAGACCATTTTTTTTAAATCATATTGCACGTTTGGATCGGCAGATTATTCTTGTTGATGCGATGCAGGCGATTAATTCTGGTGCTCATGCGGTTGAAGATCTACAAGATTCTTTGACGGAAATTTTAGCTTGTTTTCGCCCGGGTGTTAATAATTGGGCAAGCCAGCTCATCAGTCACAAAATAGATCGTATCGCAATCGCAGCAACCAAAGCGGATCAGCTTCACCATGAAAGTCATGATAGGCTTGAGGCAATTGTGAGACTATTGACATCTAACGCGCTGGAAAAGGCAAAATTAAATGGAGTGAAAACCGATAGTATCGCGTTAGCTTCATTGCGTACCACCCGTGAAGCCTTAGCAAAAACTAACGGTGAAGATTTGCCAGTCATTATAGGAACGCCTTTGAAGGGTGAAATTATTGATGGTATAGTCTTTGACGGTGAAACGGAGACAGCAATTTTCCCTGGTGATTTACCCAAAAATCCCAATGATATTATCGATGCTAGCAAAAAAATAAATATGAAATTTATACATTTTTCTCCGCCGCTTATTAAAGCTACGGATCCTTTGCCTCATATCCGATTAGATCGGAGTTTAGAATTTTTGCTAGGAGATTACCTTGCATGACACAGCGTAAGCCAAGGGCTATTTCCGAGCTTGATAAAATAGAGATAACGAACGCGCCTTTTGATGATACTAATCTATCTGATTTAGATATTTTAGCACAGGAAGAGGAAGGCCAAAAAAGCAATTTTACTTGGAGTAAAATTTTTCTGTCCGCTCTAGGCATATTGCTATCCTTGGCAGTTGGTCTATGGGTTGATGATCTTATTCGTACACTTTTTTCGCGCTATATTGCACTTGGTTGGTTTGCCCTCGTAATTGCATTGTTAGGTGCTTTGGCTTTTATAATATTTGTTTTTAATGAAATACGTGCAATTTTGCGTTTGCGTTCAGTTGCTGAAATACGTTTCCAAGCTCGTGATGCAGTTATGCGCGATGATATGAATGAAGCAAAATATGCAATTCGTTCACTTAATAAACTGGTTGAGGGTCAACCGCTAAGTAGTAGTGGGCGTAAAGTAATTACTGCTCTTGAAAATGATATAATTGATGGGCGTGGACTTATCCATATAGCTGAAGCAGAAATATTGCGGCCATTGGACAAAGAGGCACGAAATCTAATTTTAGCCGCCGCCAAACGTGTGTCGGTGGTGACAGCGGTCAGTCCACGCGCTTTTGTTGATATTATTTATGTGTTTTATGAATCGACTAAGCTTATTCGTGCAATAGCTACACTTTATGGATGTCGACCAAGTCGATTTGGATTTATTGCAATCTTAAGGAAAGTTTTATCTCATTTGGCTGTGACTGGAACGATTGCAATGGGTGATAGTTTTATACAGCAATTTATTGGCCAGGGCTTAGCAGCTAGGCTTTCAGCTAAATTAGGTGAAGGTGTCGTTAATGGATTAATGACAACGCGTATTGGCATTGCCGCAATGGATGCTCTTCGACCATTTCCTTTCGATGGGGAAAAGCGTCCAACTATCGGAGATTTTGCTGGTGACCTAATTAATTTTTCAAATAAGGATTAATGCGTAAATGAAACTATGAAGATTTCGCGCATGATAGTATAGGCAAATAATTTTCAATTAAACGCCAAAATGAAATATCTTATTAACCATTTTTTGCGATTTTTAAATTCAAGAATCTCTAACATTATTCCCTTGCGTTAAATCAAAATTCTCTGTCCTTAGGGTGTTTAAGTTACAATATTAGCTATTGTAATTTTCGCGTGCGGTGATGCTGTAAAAAGGAAAGCTGTTTCAATGAAAAGAATTCTATTGCCACTTTTTGCAGCTTTTATATGCTCATCTTCTGCGCATGGTGCAGCTCATGATGCTGAAGAAGTATTTTTTCAAAAAATTGAAGGACAGTGGGCTGGGGCAGGCGAAGTTGTTGCTGGAAAATATAAAGGAACAAAGTTTACCTGTGTTTTTTCTGGCGCACAAGAACAGACAAAGGTTGGTATGGCTTTAGATGGTTCTTGCCGTGTAGGAATTTTTAGCCAAGCAGTTAAAGCGCGTGTCGTTCGCATTGAAAAAGGTTACCAAGGTACTTTTAATAATGGTGCTAAGGCAGATGGTATGGACATCACATCGGGTCGCATTGGCAAAAAGCACATGGTATTTGGTTTGGTTCGCGAAAATATCAATGGTACGATGACCGCACATCTGGCTGATAATGATACTATGAATATTACTTTATCCGTAAAAGTATCCGAGGATATGGTGCCTGTTGTAGGTGTTAAGCTGAAACGCAATGGTAAAAACACAGTACAAAATACTGCACAAAACGAGTTTAAATAATATTATTTTTTATAATTGATAAAAAAATAATGAATTTTTATTAAAAATAATGTTCAATATTATATTGAACATTATTTCAAGAGTCTAATGCTCACAGTTGGTAGGCCTAACTTTCAATTTACATTGCCTTAGAAAAAAATAGCTATTTATATTTAAATAAGCATAAAAGGATTATCGTAATTTTTCCTATGTCAGATTTAAAACAATGTACACAAAAAGCTAATAGACTTACATTATATGTCAAATAGAAAAAGTTAAGATGCAATCTGAGTTTTTCAATGACCAGATTGTAAAAAAGAGAAACAACATTTTTAATTGTCTCTCTTTTACGATTAGTTATCTTAAAATAGGTGTTAACCTACTGCACTTTCATCATCTGCTTCTGGACCTGTATTTTCCAAAAACTTCTCAGCAATAAGACCAGCATTTTGTCGTAAAGCTGTTTCAATTTCCTGTGCTGCTTCAGGATGCTCACGCAAAAACTGTTTAGCGTTTTCCCGCCCTTGTCCTAGACGTTGTGAATTATACGAAAACCATGCTCCAGATTTTTCAACAATTCCTGCTTTGACACCAAGATCAACAAGCTCGCCGACTTTTGAAATACCTTCACCATAAAGAATATCAAACTCAACTTGTTTGAATGGAGGAGCTAACTTATTTTTAACTACCTTTACACGAGTCTGGTTGCCGACAACTTCATCACGATCTTTTAGTGCGCCAATACGACGAATATCTAAACGCACAGATGCATAGAACTTAAGAGCGTTGCCGCCGGTTGTGGTTTCAGGGGAACCAAACATAACGCCTATCTTATGGCGGATTTGGTTGATAAAGATAACCATGCAATTTGAACGTGAAATCGAAGCTGTTAGCTTACGTAATGCCTGGCTCATCAAACGAGCTTGCAAGCCAGGAAGGCTATCGCCCATCTCGCCTTCAATTTCAGCCTTTGGCGTTAAAGCTGCAACAGAGTCAACAACCAATACATCAACTGCACCAGAGCGCACCAAAGTATCAGTAATTTCCAATGCTTGTTCACCAGTGTCGGGCTGCGAGATCAAAAGGTTTTCTAGGTCAACGCCTAGTTTACGAGCATAAACTGGATCAAGCGCATGTTCTGCATCAACAAATGCACAAATACCACCTAGCTTTTGAGCCTCTGCTATGGTGTGAAGTGCCATAGTCGTTTTACCAGAGCTTTCAGGACCATATATTTCAACAATACGTCCCTTAGGTAGGCCGCCAACACCAAGTGCAATATCAAGTGATAAAGACCCAGTTGGGATAGTTTCAATTTCTACAACAGTATCATTTTGGCCAAGACGCATAATCGAGCCTTTGCCAAATGCCCGCTCAATTTGGGACAGAGCTGCATCCAATGCTTTGGTTTTATCCACGGTATTATCCTCAACAAGTCGTAATGTTTTCTGAGACATCTTACACCACCTTTTCAGGATTTTTAAACCCTGGATTAATTATTCACATGAATCATTTGTACACTATTTGTTCTAGCTTTGCAATACTGATAACTGTCTGAAAGTAAACATTTTTTATTTTTTGTTCATTTCTTGTTCTTGTTTGTTCGGGCGAATAAAAACAAATAGCTTCAAAGCTTTTATGTTCAACTGATTTGATGATTTCTTAGATAATTGATTTTCTTGCCAAAATTTTAATATAGTAAGAATCGTTAATAGGTAACCAGAATGCATTAATGCATTAGATTACCTATTAAAATTTCGCTTAAGTTAAAATACTTTTTCCAAGCTAAATATAGGTGGCTTCTGTGCTATTTGGAAATTTTGTTAATTAGCGTGAAGCGATGGCTTTAATTGTTTAATGAGGCTTTCAGGATTGATTTTACCAGCTAAAGCCAACATTACCAGCGAAGTGCGTCCCATAGGCTTTAGCTCAAAACGCAAACTTTTTGGGTTATTTATAAATGTAATCATTTCATTTTTTGCTTGGTCAAAAAAACTAGTCTTTTTAGCAAATGAAAGCCAACCTGGCAAACCGCTGGCCCATTCAGATTTTAGCTGCGTTGGCGTTTTCTTTTCCCGCTTTGACTGCGCGTTTACTAATTTATCTGTTAGGCCTTTATCAATGAAAATGAACGATCCGCTATAAAAATTATATCTTTGTATCTGGCTAAGCATGCCTAACGCCATGCGAGATTTATCAATCTTTCCATGATCATTATCACGCTGTAAAGTTAAAAGGGTGAGGAGGGAATCTATCGTAATGCCATCCATCTTCAGTTTGGCGTTGAGCTGACCACCCTTATTAAGATTCAGGCTAAACTGATCCAGTTGCAATAGTGCATTTGTGCCACCATAGGCACCGCTAAGGGTAAGATTTCCGGTTGCACGACTATAACCCATATTTATGAAGTCCGTTCGTGATGTACCATCAGGAAAGTTTTTTACTTCAACAGTTATATTAGCTATTTTTATATGAAACTTCACTGGATTTTGGCGAATGGAACGGGTTAACTTAATGTCACCATTTTGGAGTGACCCAAGAAGTTTATTTTTGTCATCAAATAATTCTATTGTTTTAAAGCTACCAATATCATAGCTAAAACCAATATTTTGGTTATATATTCCTTCATTTGGGGGAAGCGCGGCACCAGTCAAGCGTATTGTGTTTACAAAAAGAGTACTTTTTTCATATTGATAGATAATCGAATCAATCAAGACATTAGAAGCTAAAAAGCCGCCATGAGGAACAGCTCTTACATTTTGAAAAATAATTGTTTTAAACTTTGTATTGGGTGTTAAAACATCACCACTAATCGTGATATCTTTTAAAGTAATATTTTGATTGTCGGTTGTTATGCCACCAATGTTTACATTAGCTTTATTGCCAAAGCTCTTTTTAAAACGAGCACTGAACGCCTTTACATCTAATGATGAACTTGCAGCAATGGAAGATTGCGTATTTGAGTTTTGCGCATAACTTATTGATAAATTGGCTATAAATAATAAAACGAATGCTTGTATTAATGAAACTAAAAAAATCTTCATAAATTAACCTTTAGCATGTCAGATATGCAATTTGAGAATTTGGTATTTTACATTCGGTTTTGAATAAATTATAGTAAATATAACCGATTAAAAAAAATATTAAACTAATTAAGCCATAAAAATAAAAAACTGCAAAAACACATAATATAACATGGTTATTATAAAATGTGTTTTGCTTGCTAAAGCCAAAATTTTTGTATTGGTTTAAAGAATAAGTATTTTAACTGTGTCCCCAATATTTAAAGCAGGTGCATCGATCTCGTTGATAATCAAGCAATTAGATTGGGCCATTATTTTCATCAATGATGAATCAGCTGAAGCCGCTGGAGTGACGTGTAATATGCCTTGCTCATCGCTTTTCATTGTACCGCGTATATAATGGCGGCGAGGGCCGTTCGCTTTAAGGGCTTTGGTTAGTTTGGCGTTCATTATCCGTTGAGCAGATTGATTGCCACGCATTTTATCCATCATCGGCAAAAGAAAAAGTGTTGCTGTCACAATTGCTGAAACAGGGTTACCAGGTAGTCCCAAAACGAGCATATTATGTTCACCATTTTTGATGGTACCAAACATTAATGGCTTACCAGGGCGAAGGGCAATTTTCCAAAAATCAAGTTCCATGCCAGCTTCCTGCATGACTTCTTGAACAAGATCATAGTCACCGACCGAGACACCGCCGCTGGTAATCAGAATATCGGCTTTTTGCTGCTTAGCCGCTTGAATAGCAGAATGAATTTGCGAGCGATTATCGGCAACAATACCAAGGTCTATAACTTCACCGCCATGATCCATCGCCAATTGTGCCAAAGCATAACCGTTTGAAGCAACAATTTGTCCTTCCCCCGGTATCGTTCCAGCTGGTACTAATTCATCCCCAGTGGATAAAATAGCAATGCGAGGTGATCTAATAACTGAAACCGTAGCATGGCCACTGGCTGCGGCAAGACCAATTGCGGATGGAGTTAACTGCGTAGCTGCCGGTAAAATCACATCGCCTTTGGTAAAATCACCTCCAGCAGGACGAATATTGGCATGGGCAGCACTATTTTGGGTTAATTCAATAAATCCATCATCAAGCTTGTTGATATTTTCTTGTATGATAACACTGTTAACATCTTCGGGTACTGCTGCACCAGTAAAAATACGAATGGATTCGCCTTTATTGACTTTCCCTTTGAAAATATGGCCAGCTGCTGCTTCACCTACAACCTTGAATCGAGTTCCTGCCGCAATTTCCTCATCTGATTTGACTGCATAGCCGTCCATTGCCGATGAATTAAAAGGTGGTTGTGTAAGCTTGGCTAAAAGAGGCTCACTTAAAAAACGACCACCGGCAAAGCTGATATCAATGGTTTCACTTTCCAAAAGAGTTGCTTTTTCGGTTAACCGATGAAGGGCCTCATCAACTGTCATAAGTGCCATTATCTATCCTATCTTATCATCTAATTGAAACAACGCCCGATAATTCTTTGCTTTTAAAGCCTATTGATTTTTATTTGGCGCTTGCACATAAAAAGAAAAGAATATTGACGAAAATAAAATAATTAGTCTTTTACCTATGCCAGTCTCCAGATTTACCGCCGGTTTTCTCACTAAGCTCAATATTGGTAATCGTCATTGATTTATCAATCGCTTTGGCCATATCATAAATAGTAAGGCAGGCAATAGAAACGGCAGTCAATGCTTCCATTTCAACGCCAGTTTTGCCTGTAAGAGCCGCAGTTGCTTTAACTCTTATACCCGGAAGAGTGGCATCTGGCACCAAATCAACACTTAACTTGGTAAGCATAAGTGGATGACATAGCGGAATAAGATCTGATGTTTTTTTAGCCCCCATGATACCAGCAATACGGGCAGCAGCTAATACATCACCCTTTGCAATACGGTCTTCGCTAATCGCGTTGAGCGTTTCTGTGGCCATGATGACACAGCCTTCAGCCACGGCCTTACGGTCTGTTTCACTTTTTTGGCCAACATCAACCATGTGAGCAGCGCCATGCTCATCAATATGGGTAAGCTTATTTGACATATTATGTTCCTACTGCCTTATTTTAAGCTTTAAATGCCAAACACTTTAAATACCAAGTAATTGACGGGTCGCTAATGCAACATTATCCTGCCGCATAAGACTTTCACCAATCAGAAAATTTTGTACATTGCTTTTGGCTAATCGTAAGCAATCGTCATGGGTAAAAATTCCACTTTCACCAATCAAAAGTTTGTCTTCTGGCACCATTGGTGCTAGTCGCTCTGTGACTGCTAGGTCAACATGAAAATCACGCAAATTACGATTATTTATGCCGATCATTTCTGATTTTAGTCGTAAGGCCCGTTCCATTTCTTCTTCATTGTGAGTCTCAATCAAAACATCCATACCAAGTTCTAAAGCGGTATCTTCAAGAGACTTAGCACAATGATCATCAATGGCTGCAAGAATGATTAAAATACAATCTGCGCCCAAGGCGCGTGCTTCATATACCTGATAGGTGTCAAATAAGAAATCTTTTCTTATTGTTGGCAAATAAGTAGCATTACGTGCTTGCTTTAAAAATTCCGGTTTACCCTGAAACGACGGGTAGTCCGTAAGTACCGACAAGCAAGCAGCTCCACCTTCTTCATAAGCACTAGCTAGCAAAGGAGGGTTAAAATCCTCGCGAATTAGCCCTTTAGATGGACTTGCTTTTTTGATTTCTGCAATTAAACCAAAAAGCCCAGCAGCATTTTTTGCCCTTAATGCATTAGCAAAGCCACGAGGTTTATCCAGTTCTAAAATTTTTGCTTTTAAATCATCAAGAGATGTTATTGATTTAGATTTTTCAATCTCGACAAGTTTATAGGCTTCAATTTTCTTTAAAATATCACTCATAATACGGCTTCCTGCCGGTTGGAAACAGAAATAAGAAGCTGAAGCTTATTTAAGGCGCGTCCACTATCAATGCTTTCGCGTGCAAGCTCTACGCCATCAGACAAATTGGCAACCTTATCGGCAATAATAAAGCTTGCCGCTGCATTTAAAAGCACTATGTCACGATAGGCACCTTTTTCACCTTCAAGGACACGCTTTAATGCTGCCGCATTATATTCAGGATCGCCCCCTTTTAAGTCATCCTTACTGACGCGTTTTAATCCAACTTCTTCGGGCGTCACGATAAAGCGTGAAAAAACACCATCCTTGATGGCAACGACTTCAGTTTCGCCAGATGTTGTTAATTCGTCCATGCCATCACCATGTACAACCCATAATGATTTTGAGCCAGAGGCTTGTAAAGTACGAGCAACAGGCTCAAGCCAATAGGGGGAAAACACCCCGATTAACTGACGGGTTGCGCCAGCAGGATTTGAAAGGGGCCCTAAAATATTAAAAATAGTTCGCGTGCCTAATTCTACCCGTGCTGGCCCTACATGGCGCATGGCAGAATGGTGAGTTGGAGCAAACATGAAGCCAATACCAGCTTCTGCAATGCATGTTGCGATTTGTTCGGCATTTATGTCAATGTCTATGCCCAATGCTTTTAATGCATCTGCTGCGCCCGAGCGTGATGACAAAGCGCGATTGCCGTGTTTGCCCACTGGTAGTCCTGCGCCTGCCACCACAAAAGCAGTCGCAGTTGAAACATTGTAAGAGCCAGATTGATCACCTCCAGTGCCCACTATATCAATGACATCTTCAGGTGCTTTAACCGGCAGCATTTTAGCCCGCATTGCCTTAACAGCGCCGGTGATTTCTTCAATTGTTTCGCCGCGCACTCTTAATGCCATTAAGAACGCGCCGATTTGTGAAGGGGTCGCTTGCCCTGACATCATTATTGTAAAAGCCTGTTCTGCTTCATCTTGTGTTAACGGCGTAGCCGTCGCGACTTTATTGATAAAAGGCTTTAAATCGGCCATGGTTCTTGTCCACCTATGGGTTTAAAATGCTTTGTATGATTGCATTATTGGCTTGGATTGGGTGTGCTAGTTCTACTGCGAACAAATATTGTGCGAGCACGTCCTGACCTAACGCTGAATTTAGTTGTTGCTTTATCGCTGGATCTAGTGAATCAGGGCTTGTGCTGGCTGGTTCGGTTGTGCTTGTTACTTTAAATACTAGCTTTGTTTGTTCATCATTACTTGGTGCTATACCGGTAGAGTTAGTTGGACCACTAAATATAGCCGTGAGCGCTTCCTTATTAAGGTTTAATCCTGCACCAGAACGGCTTAAATCAGTTGCTTGCTCAACCTGAAGATTATTTTCACTTGCAATTTGTGCAAGGCTTTTGCCGTTAGCAAGTTCGGTATTAAAGCTTTCAGCTTTTTGTACAATAAGGCGATCCATTTCCTGTATTTTCCAAGCAGCGATGACAGCTGGCCGCGCTTCGTCAAGCGTACGATCACGGCTGTTGATGATATCGTCGGTTTGATACCATTGCATGCCTTCATCACTTGTAAGCGGATCAGAAACTACACCAATAGTTGCAGCAAAAATGCCGCCGATAAGGTTTTGCTTATTTGGAATATTTTCAACTGCTTGGCCTTCAGGATTATTACCTTCAGCATCAACAGTTACCGTCGTTATTGGTAAATTATGCTTTTGGGCAATTTCATCCAAGGGAATACCATCTAATTGCTCATCGGCGATAGTTTTAACGAGGGCGGATAAAGCATCGCGTGCCTTTTCTTCACTTAACTTTTGGCGAATTTGCTCAGATACAGTGTCAAATGGTGCCGGCATACTAGGCAGAATTTTGATGACACGAATAATAACTGGCCCTTGCAAATCATTTATGACAGGCGATATAGCCCCTTCTTGCAAAGGAAATATTTCTGCTGCAACCAGGGAAGATAGATCAGTACGACTGATTGGACCTTTGCGAATAGATTCAGGGTTGATATTTAGAGAAGCCACCAATTCATCAAAGCTCATACCGCTTTTTAGCTTTTGGGCAGCCTCGTCAGCTTCTTTACGGGTGTTAAAACGCAACTCATCAAGTAAACGCTTTTCGGGAATTACATATTTAGACGGTTCATTTTGATAGGCTTCTTTTAACTCATCATCGGTAATTGCTGTGGGCGTCGCCAATTGCTTGGCGTTTAAACTAATATAGGAAGCTTTTCTATATTCAGGAGCGCGAAAATTGGATTTTTGAGTTTCATACCATGCGGCTAAAACATCTTGAACTGGATCGGCAATCGTTCCAATGAGGCTTGGAGTCACGGCGATAAAATCAATATTGCGCAGTTCGCGATTGTTAAGCACCAGTGCTGAGTAGAACACATCAGGCATAGCCATATTTCCACGAACAGATTCGATAATCTGATTACGCGTACCGGTTTTTGTCAGTTGATCTAAATAGGTATTTTGTGAAATGCCTAGCTGTTCAATATATTGCTGAAATGAAGCCTTGCTAAATTGCCCCGTCATGCCATGAAAGATTTGTTGTGAACCAAGAACGCGCAAGGTGCCATCGCGTCCGGTATTGGTTTTCATTAATCGCGCTTCTTCGTCAAGCAAAACAAAACCCTTAAGTTGCCGCAAAATTTCATTAGCAATACCCATTTGGGGAAATTGATTTGGAGCTACATATTTGCCTGTTCTAAGGTAAATTTGCATGGCTTGGTTTTGAGCGACAAATTGGTAGTCGGTTGCGGTGGCTTCAGACTTGCCCGACTGATAAATGGCATCACTTCCTTGTCCGTAGAAAGCTTGCGGGATTCCCCATAATGCAAAACTTAATAATAGTAAGCCAAGAAATGCTTTTGCTACCATAGTGTTGGCTGCTGCGCGCATGTGATCTAACATAAGATATTTCCATGTGTTAAAGTATCAGTCGGAATATTAAGGCATTTGTTTGCCCTATTAAAATGGCAGATGCAAGATGTTGCCTGCATTTTTTTGGCTTTAATTGCTATAAGCAGTGATATTTAACCAATATTCACCAACATCAAATGGCTTTTGCATGTAATTAATATAGTTTTGTAAAAAGACAAATGCGCTTTCAAAGTTTGTTGGTCACGATTTAAATTGCTAAGCTGTAAGAGCCAATGGCAACGCCTTTAAGATAGGAATGTTTTAGCAAAAACAATCGACAATATTTCAATTTTAACTGCTTGTTTTGAAATGCAAATTTCCTAGTTTATTTTAGTTGAATTATGAATCTGGTTATAGGTCTTACTTATTGTGTTAAAAATAAAATTGGGTAGATATATATATCACAATATTAACATGAGTTATTTTATTTTTTTATTACAAAGTTAAAGTGAAAACCGATTTGAATGATAGGTTTAAATTACAGGAATATGGATTTATTATAAAATTTAATCTTTTTTACCCTTAAGGATTTTTTTAGTAATTGGACTTGGTAGGGGATAATATTTCATATTTTATTGACAATTTTGAATATTTCCAAGATTGTAAATAACCTATTGTTAAGGCAATTTTGGCATATTAAAAATAAAGTTCGGTTTGTACGCATTGTGTTTACTTTGCTTCAATAAAATATTTTGGGTTTAATGAATTATTATGGCTAAAAAATCATCTTATAAATCGGTTTGCATTCTGATTAGTGGTGCAATTTTAGCGTCTCTTTCAGTAAATTCAGCCAATAGTGCTAATATTTTTGATTATTTTAATCAAAAAAAACAAGAGCGTTTACAGCGTGAGCAGCAAATGCGCCAACAACAGTTAATGCAGCAACAAGTGCAGCCACGGCAAATTGCTCCGGTAGATCCCGCCCCGCAACCAATCAAGCGGGTGGTTGTAGAACCTCCGAAAATATTCGATTATCGCCCAGATAAATTGGTTGAAATAGATTTTTCGAATGTAGAATTTAAACCAGCATTGGTAGCTGATGATGTCAATCTATTGCTTGATAATGCAGTAGTGAATAGCGATGTTGAAGCTGTTAACAATGATGATAATGATGGTCTAGTTGAAGTACAAGCTGATGCTTTAAATCCTGATGAGACGCAATTTGTAGAAAATGCGCGGGCACTGCCTGCAATCAAGGCTGAAAAGCAAGTAAGTGATGCTTTGGTTAAATATTATGCATCTCATCCAAAGTTGATTTGGTCGTCTGGCAATATGTTGAGCGATAAGGCTATAGCTGTACAAAAATTTTTGAAAAATGCGTCCGATGACGGTCTTGATCCAACCGAATATATGGTTGAATTCCCTGAACTAGACGGTAGTGCCGAAGATGCTCAGGCTATTTTAGCTTTCGATGTAAAATTTACCGCCCGTTTATTGCGTTATAGTGTTGATGCTGGGGCAGGCCGAGTAGTTGCTGATCGTTTGTCAGCTTTTCATGATTTGCCGCGACGTAAAATTGATCTTGATCATATCATCAAAGAACTAGCCGAAAGCGACCAGCCAGAAAAATTACTTGCTAATTTTGAGCCACTTTCACCATGGTATAAAAAATTAAAGGCCGAGCTTGCAATTTTAAACGCTCAAGAAAGTGCGCCACGAATTGAAATTGCCAATAATACTGTTATTAAACCTGGCAAAACGAATGACGAATTGCCGAAAATTATTTCGTTAATCCTTGATAAGGCGCCGCAAACCTATCTTGGTGTGCATCGGCAATTACTTGAAGATAATAGTCAAAACACTGTTTATTCTGATGAATTGGTGGTAGCCGTTAAAGATTTGCAAAAGGCTTTGGGTAAAGCGAGTGACGGGGTTATTGGACCTGCAACCATTAGAGCGTTACAGGGTGATAATGTCGCGGCTAAGAGGCAAAAAATTATAACTTCTTTGGAAAGATTGCGGTGGTTACCCCATGAATTTTCCGAGCGTTATGTTTTTATCAATCAGCCAGCCTATAAAGCACAATATTTCGAAGATGGAAAAGAAGTACTGGCAATGAAGGTAGTTGTTGGTTCTCAGCGGCATCAAACCTATTTTTTCTATGATGATATTAGTTTAGTGACCTTTAATCCAACATGGGGGGTGCCGCGTTCTATTGTCATGAATGAAATGATGCCTCGTATATTAAAAGATCCAGCTTATCTTTCTCGTAATGGCTATGAGGTATTTAACGCGTCAGGCAAAAAGGTTGATGCAGGTTCAGTCAATTGGGGAAGTGTAGCAACTAAGGGCTATGGTGTTAATATTCGCCAAAAGCCAGGGACAAGCAATGCGCTTGGCGAGCTTAAGATATTATTTCCAAACAAGCATGATATTTACCTTCATGACACTCCATCAAAAGCTGCTTTTCAACGCGATATGCGAGCAATTAGCCATGGTTGTGTTCGTTTAGCTGATCCAAGGGCGATGGCGGCAGCTGTCATGGGGTTGGAAAAAGATGGTTTAAAGCGTTATTTTGGTAAAGACGAAAGAACCGTAAAATTAGATGTGAAAGTGCCTGTTTACCTAGCATATTTCACCGCTTGGCCTGACGCAGAAAATGGCAGCATTCAATATTACGATGATGTCTATAATCGTGATGGTGCGCAGCAAACAGCAAGCGACAAAATCAAGAAAATGCGTCTTGAAAATATGTAACCTCATTCTTTTTATATAAAATGTTATACATGTTTTAAATAATCAAGAACGGCATCGAGAGAGTGGACGGTAGTTGTTGATGGCAATGAGGTCCGCTCGATCATAATAATGGGGATTGATAATTCCCTTGCTGCTTTTACCTTACCATAAGACGAGTTGCCACCCGAGTTACGGCATATTATCCAGTCAACTTTTCTATCAATCAATAGTTTTTTTTCACTTGCACTATCGTTGGGGTAGCCAATAATAAACTCAAGATTGCTTAGCTCATCAAGATTATCGGGATAATCAATCATTCTCGCCAAAAACCTTGAATCCTTCAATTGAGCAAATGGTGCAATGTGTTGACGTCCAATAGCTAGTAAAATGGTTTTATCTTTAGGTACAACTTTTATCGCTTCCTCAATGTTTTTGACGCTAATCCAACTATCTCCGTCTTGTTTTTGCCAAAGTGGTCGCTCTAGCCTTATAAGCGGTACTTTGGCTATTCGTGATGCTTCATAGGCATGATCGGTCATTTGGCGGGCAAAAGGATGTGTCGCATCTATAATGATATCTATTTTTTCTTTTAAGATATAAGTAATCAAACCTTCGACACCGCCAAAGCCGCCTATGCGCCAATTACCTTTAGGGATGCGTGGAGAAGAGGTGCGACCAGCAAGCGAGGTCGTTACATTAACCGGCTGGTTTTCTAATATTTCGGCAAGTTGATATGCTTCGGTCGTTCCTCCGAGTATAAGTATAGATAGTTGTTTGGGCTTAGCAATTTCAAGCATGTTGGAATAATGATTATTTTCTTGCAAGTATGGCGCCTTTTCTGTCGGTTATGATTATTTCCACCTCAACTGGCGCCCCATTTAAAACATGAAGTGCGGTTTGTTTTGCAAGTGTTGCAATTGGCGGTGCTGGGTTTATGCCATTGTCAAGTGCAATATCGAGAATTTCCTTTGCAGTATTTGCATTTAATATCCTTTCTTCGAAAGAATCATCTAGCCCTAATTCTTTAATTATATCCCACAAAAATTGCCGATTAATGGTCGAGCGCGAAGAGTGAAGATCAATTTCTCCTTGCGCAAGCTTGGTTATTTTTGCAAACCCACCAGCAATGGTAAGACTTGGGACTGGGTGATTACGCAAATATTTTAATACAGCACCAGCAAAATCGCCCATATCAAGCAAGGCATAGTCTGGTAAATGATATAATTCTTGTGCGGCATCTTCTGAGGTTGATCCCGTTGCAGCCAATACATGTTGTGCCCCTTGTGCGCGTGATACGTCAATGCCGCGATGAATGGAATGGATCCAAGCCGAACAAGAAAATGGATGGACAATGCCGGTAGTGCCAAGAATGGAAATTCCCCCTACAATACCAAGTCGCTTATTCCATGTTTTCTTTGCTATTTCCTCACCATCAGGAACTGAAATAGTGATAACTACATCAGCTGGTAAACCATAAGAACTACAGATTTCTTCAACAACATTCCGCATCATTTGGCGTGGTATTGGATTAATTGCAGCCTCACCAGGTTCAATGGGGAGCCCCTTTTTTGTAACGGTTCCAACACCATCACCAGCTACAAACATTATGCCTGTTCCTTCTGGTGCCGGGAATACTGTTGAAATAATCATGGCGCCATGAGTCACATCTGGGTCATCGCCAGCATCTTTTATAATGCCAGCGCTCGCGTAGTCTTCACCAAGACTTTCCATGGCCAATTGAAAATAGGGGACTTCGCCTTTTGGTAAAATAATCCCAACGGGGTCTGGAAATTCTCCAGTAATAAGGGCGGTCAAAGCCGCTTTTGTTGCAGCCGTGGCGCATGCGCCAGTTGTCCATCCCGTTCTAAGTGGCGTATCATTCAACGGAGGGATATCATTGTCATTCATAGCCATTTCGTCGCTTTTTTAATTTATTTTTAAGTGTGGCAAAGTCTATATATTATTATTTGAATTGAATTGCTTTAATCATTGGCGCAACAATGGTTCACCAATTTTTTTAAGTAGAGGGCATAGGCCGTAAAGACCCTATCAATTTCAAAGTTTTAAATTAATTAACGCATACTAGGTTGTATATTTGAAAAAACAACGCTTTAATAATCATAACTCATATAAATCTATGTGCAATCGCTTGATAGGCTAGGGGCTCCCTTTACGCAAAATAATTTTATTTTTGCTGATAAAGTTACATTTTTGTGAAGGCGGAGGAAAATCTTCAACTCATTTTTATCAAGTTATGCATGTCATAGCGAATTATATATCAAAAAACGCCAGAGTTGAAGAGATAATCTCTAATAGGCAAACCTATAGCTTGGGCCTTAACACGAAGAAATGTCTGCCAAATCGCAATTTTTCAAGGTCCTTAGGCCGTCATAAGAAAGATTTCGCATCAAATGTGCTTGTACAATATCTATCTTGATATCGGTTGTTTTCCCTCCTAATCAATGAGCACCTGCACCCTGATTAGGAGGAATTTGTTAATAATAGCTTAGATTAAAAAAATCCCCGCCTAAAATATTAAGCGGGGAAGATTTTTAGCTGCAGCCACTGGTTGAGCCACATGTATCGCACTTTAAACACGTACCATTACGCACCATAGTAAAGTTTTGACATTCGCTACACATGTCGCCCGTATATCCTTGCATCATTGCCTGTATACGCCGGCTAGCGGTTTTCTTTTTATTTTCCGCCTGCTGTGCTTCTGCATCTTTTATTGATAAAGCATTGCTAATCTCATCATCATTAAACAAAGCATCAATTTCAAAATCGTCAATCGCTTCTTCACTGATTTCGGGTGCAAAATCATGTTTGAAAGCTGTAGCGCCATCGCTTGACAATGCGGTTGGTTGTGAAGAAGAGACAATACTAATTGTATTGGCTGGCTTTAATGTTGTGACATTAGAATTTGCTGAAATTGGAGCAACATTACTGGAAGCTTTAGGCTCATTGGAAAGAGGGCTTAAGCTTTTGGGTTTGTAGCCACGTGTCCAGCCAGTAGAAATCAGATTTGTCTTTCCTTCTTTTACGCCTTTGCCAAGCGCAGTATTGGAAAAATCTGAAATGTCAACATGGGCCAAATCATTGCGACCTAAATAAGAAACAGCAAGTTCACGGAACACATAGTCAAGAATTGATGTTGCATTTTTAATAGCATCATTGCCCTGAACGATACCAGCTGGCTCAAATTTGGTAAAGGTAAAGGCGTCAACATATTCTTCTAATGGAACACCATATTGAAGTCCAAGTGACACCGCGATCGCAAAATTATTCATCATTGCACGGAAAGCTGCGCCTTCTTTATGCATATCAATAAAGATTTCACCAAGACGGCCATCGCCAAATTCACCAGTGCGTAAATACACCTTGTGACCACCAACGATAGCCTTTTGTGTATAACCTTGGCGGCGATTGGGTAATTTATCGCGGTCATGAACAACTTTCTCAACCACTTTTTCAATGACGCGCTCAACCACTCTTTCAACTACTTTTTCGCTGACATCTGCAACGCGCGCTGCCATTGGCTTTTCATAAAGAGTTTCAACGCTATCATCTTCATCTTCGTCATCGCTAATAAGCGATGAATTCAATGGTTGCGATAGTTTAGAACCATCACGATATAGGGCATTGGCTTTAAGACCAAGTTTCCAAGAAAGCATATAGGCCTTGGCACAATCTTCAATCTTTGCACTATTTGGCATGTTGATGGTTTTTGAAATAGCACCTGAAATAAATGGCTGTGCAGCTGCCATCATACGAATATGACTTTCCACTGACAAATAGCGTTTGCCAATTTTACCGCAAGCATTAGCACAATCAAAAACAGCGTAATGCTCTTCTTTTAGGAATGGTGCGCCTTCTAATGTCATTGCACCGCAGACATGGATATTGGCGTTTTCAATGTCTTTTCTTGAAAAACCAAGGGCTTGCAACATATCAAAAGAGAAGTCATCAAGCTGTGCGTCAGTGAGGCCTAAAACATTTTTACAAAAATCTTCGCCAAGCGTCCATTTATTAAAGACAAACTTAATATCAAATGCACTTTTAAGAGCAGCATTTAAGACTTCAATTTTGTCGTCGCTAAAGCCTTTGGCCTTCAAAGTAGATGGGTTAATTGCTGGCGCTTGATTAATATTCCCATGGCCAACCGCATAGGCCTCCATTTCAGCAATTTGTGATTCATTATAACCAAGGGTGCGCAAAGCTTCTGGCACAGCACGGTTAATAATTTTAAAATAACCGCCACCAGCGAGTTTTTTAAACTTTACCAAAGCAAAATCAGGTTCAATACCTGTGGTATCGCAATCCATAACTAAGCCGATAGTGCCGGTTGGTGCAATTACTGTTACTTGAGCATTGCGATAGCCATGCACTTCACCCAATTGCAAGGCTTTATCCCAAGCAAGGCGAGCACGTTCAATTAACCGGTAATCGGGACAATCAACATCCTTTAATGCAACAGGATTAACCGCAAGTTTTTCATAGCCTTGCGTTTGCCCATAGGCTGCGCGGCGATGGTTGCGTATAACCCGCAACATATGACTAGCATTTGCAGGATAACCTGTAAAAGCACCTAGTTCGGACGCCATTTCCGCAGAAGTTGCATAGGCAACACCCGTCATAATAGCTGTTAATGCACCACCTAATGCGCGTCCCTTATCAGAATCATAAGGAATACCAGATGTCATTAAGAGGCCGCCAATATTAGCATAGCCAAGACCTAATGTGCGATATTCATAGGACAGTCTTGCAATTTCACGCGATGGGAACTGCGCCATCATCACCGATATTTCAAGTACGATCGTCCAAAGGCGCACGGTATGTTCATAAGCTGCTATATCAATATTACCATCTTGTTTGCGATAAGGTAAAAGATTGATAGAGGCAAGATTACAAGCAGTATCATCGAGGAACATATATTCTGAGCAAGGGTTTGATGCACGAATAGGACCTGCTGCAGGTGATGTATGCCAGTCATTCATTGTGGTATTAAAGTGCAAACCAGGATCAGCTGAAGCCCATGCTGCATATGAAATACGATCCCATAAATCGCGAGCTTTCAGTGTTTTATAAACACCGCCATCGGTGCGGCGGATAAGATTCCAGTCGGCATCTTGCTCAACTGCACGTAAAAATTCGTCTTTAACCGATACAGAGTTATTTGAGTTTTGGCCGGCAACGGTTAAATAGGCTTCTGAATCCCAATCTGTGTCATAGGTAGAAAATTGAATTTCTTTAAACCCTTGGCGTGCAAATTGGATAACACGTTGAACATAATTTTCAGGCACCATATCTTTTTTGGCCGCACGAATTTCGCGCTTTAGGGCAGGGTTCTTCTGTGCATCAAAGCAATCATCATTATCGGCTTCGCAATTAACGCATGCTTTCATGATAGCGGTTAAATGCTTCTTGACAATTTTTGAGCCAGTTACAAGAGCGGCAACTTTTTGCTCTTCGTTAACTTTCCAATCAATATAGGCTTCAATATCAGGATGATCCGCATCAACCACCACCATTTTAGCCGCGCGCCGCGTTGTACCGCCGGATTTAATTGCCCCAGCAGCACGATCACCAATTTTTAAAAAACTCATCAAACCAGATGATTTACCACCGCCAGATAGGCTTTCACCTTCACCGCGCAATTGCGAGAAGTTTGAACCTGTACCTGAACCATATTTGAATAAGCGCGCTTCACGTACCCAAAGATCCATAATGCCGCCTTCATTAACAAGGTCATCGGCAACAGATTGAATGAAACAAGCATGAGGCTGTGGGTGTTCGTAAGATGAAGTTGATTTGGTTAAACGGCCGGTCTGCCAATCAACATAATAATGTCCCTGGCCAGGACCATCAATACCATACGCCCAATGAAGACCAGTATTAAACCATTGCGGGCTATTGGGCGCGACGCGTTGTGTCGCTAACATATAAGCAAGTTCATCGCGAAAAGCGCGAGCATCTTCCTCGCTAGAAAAATACTTACCCTTCCAACCCCAATAGGTCCAAGTTCCTGCCAAGCGGTCAAATACTTGTCTTGCATCACTTTCGCTACCATAGCGCTCATTATGCGGAGTACTGGCAAGCGCGATATCGTCTGCGACCGAGCGCCAAAGCCAAGATGGAACGTCGTTTTCCTCAACTTTTTTCAAAAACTTGGGAACGCCAGCCTTACGGAAATATTTCTGCGCCAAAATATCGGCAGCTACCTGACTATATTGTGCCGGTACATCAATATTTTCCATGCGAAAAACAATCGATCCATCTGGATTTTTTATTTCGCTCGTTGCATGGCGAAACTCAATCTCAGCATAAGGTGATTGACCTGCTTTGGTGAAATAACGGGCAATTTTCATTAGTCTGACCTTATCTATATATTGTGGCGCATATAGCGTTTATGGGAATATATCATCCCATAAAGATTAACCTATCCTGTTATCTCTTTTTGAATGTGTACCATCCAAAAGAGACATCAAAGCGCAAAAAAAATAACCTGCAAAAAAATGAGGGGGGTAATTTACTCACTTGCAGGCGATTCATTCTTAACGATTTGCTTTTGTAAAAATCTATATCTACCATCTAAAGTGCAAAATCAACACTAAATATAGTAGGTGTAGGTATTTTTTTAACAATGCATTTACCATAAAAAGTGCTATTAAAAAAAACGGCCAACGAAATTTAAAATTCCGATAAACCGTTACATAGGGCACAAAACCCAAAAACAATGATGAAGCTGTGATTTCTGCTTCAATTTTGCATAAAGGATTAAAAAAAATAGATCGTCAAGGACTTGTTTTAATATAAGCTAAAAAACTACATCTTGTGGTTATCAAACATAGATTTTAAAAAAAAACTGTTCATTACTTGTGAATATTGGGGATAGTTATATTAGGTCATTTTGGACAAGCGCTTAAAGCAAAAAGTTAAGCGGGCGGGCTAGGTATCCACACAACAAAAATTGGTATGTAGAACAGTTTATAAAAATTATTTTGGCTTGAAGATAAAAGATTCGTGTCTCAATCCAACATTGATAATTTTTTACAAAAGCACTAAATCTACCTTATTGAATATCATATGTAATGGATAGGCTCTCAATATCATGGATGATTTATTTCAATCCCCAAAACAGGATAAACTTGTTGACCAAAATCGTCCACTTGCCGAGAGAATGCGCCCTATAAAACTCAATGAAGTGACCGGACAAGAACATTTAACCGGTGAGCAGGGCATATTAACCCGTATGATTGCCTCACACTCCCTTGGCTCGATGATTTTTTGGGGCCCGCCAGGAACTGGAAAAACGACCATCGCAAGGCTTTTAGCCAATGAAACGGACCTTGCTTTTGAGCAGATTTCAGCAATTTTTTCAGGGGTTGCCGATTTGAAAAAAGTGTTTGAAAAGGCGCGGTTAAATCACAGTAATGGCCGTCAAACTCTACTTTTTGTTGACGAAATTCATCGTTTTAACCGAGCCCAACAGGATAGCTTTTTGCCGGTTATGGAAGACGGAACAGTGATTCTTGTTGGTGCCACCACTGAAAACCCATCTTTTGAGTTAAATGCCGCATTATTATCACGTGCACGCGTATTAAGCTTTAGAGCTCATAGTGAAGAAAGTCTTGCGGTTCTGTTATCTCGTGCTGAAGCGATTGAAAATAAAGCATTACCGCTTGAAGAAGAGGCCCGCAACGTGTTGATTAGATTAGCTGATGGCGATGGTCGCGCAGTTTTAACTCTTGCTGAAGAAATTTGGCGGGCCGCGCGAAAAGGTGAAATTTTTAACGCAAATTCGCTGCAAGATGTATTGCAGCGTCGTGCACCTGTTTACGATAAAGGGCAGGATGGACATTATAATTTAATCTCAGCGCTTCATAAGTCGGTGCGTGGCTCTGATCCTGATGCCGCACTTTATTATCTTTGTCGTATGTTTGATGCAGGCGAAGATCCACTTTATATTGGCCGGCGTTTAGTGCGCATGGCTGTTGAAGATATTGGTCTTGCTGATCCTCAGGCACTTATTGTGACAAACGCCGCCAAAGATGCTTATGATTATTTAGGTTCGCCCGAAGGAGAACTTGCTTTAGCGCAGGCTTGCATTTATTTGGCAACAGCTCCCAAATCTAATGCCGGATATCTTGCTTATAAAACTGCTATGCGCGCTGCCAAAGAAAATGGGTCATTATTGCCGCCACGTCATATTCTAAACGCTCCAACAAAACTCATGAAAGAAGAAGGCTATGGTGGCGGTTATCGCTATGACCATGATGAGCCTGATGCATTTTCAGGTCAAGATTATTTTCCTGAAAAAATGAAACGTCAGCAATTCTATCAACCTGTTGAGCGCGGTTTTGAGCGGGAATTGCAAAAACGGCTCGATTGGTGGGCAAAGCTGAGGCGGGAAAGAGGAAATGCTAATTGAGATGGAGCTATGTCTTACACAGGCACCTTTAAAATATCTAAACCATTCGGGCGTTAAGTGAATTTAGTGGATTGCTCATAAAATTGCCCTAAGTTATATATTAAAGCGTAAATATTCTTTGTGCCCATTTATTTTTTCTTGGGTTTTTGTAATTATCGCACTTGATGGAGAAACCATTAATGATCAAGAAAATCGCCATTTTATTAACCGCCGGTAGTTTTTTGGGTGGTTGTATGACAACTGATCCCTATACAGGTCAGCAACAAATATCAAAAACAGCCGGTGGGGCAGCTCTTGGGGCAGGGATTGGCGCCTTAGGTGGTTTATTTGTTGGTGGTTCAAGCCGTGCCCAACGTAATGCTGTATTAATTGGCGCTGGTGTTGGTGCATTGGCAGGTGGTGCAATTGGCAATTATATGGATCGCCAAGAATCAGAACTAAGAGCGCAATTGCAAGGTACCGGTGTTTCTGTCACTCGTAATGGCGATCAGATTATTCTTAACATGCCTGGTAATGTAACCTTTAATACCGATCAAGATGCAGTTAAGCCACAATTTTATAATACTTTAAATTCGGTCGCTCTTGTATTGAAGAAATTTGATCAATCCATCGTAGACGTATTTGGTTTTACCGATTCTACAGGTAATGCCAATTATAACCAAGGTCTGTCTGAACGCCGTGCTGGTGCTGTTGCACAATATCTTGGTAGCCAAGGTGTTGATCCACGCCGTTTCTCTGTAATTGGTTATGGTCAATCTAATCCAATTGCATCAAATGCAACGGAAATGGGCAGGGCACAAAATAGGCGCGTTGAAATTCAGATAGCGCCATTGCGCCAAGGTGGCTATTAAAAAAGCCCGGCCGAGATCAATATTACGGAGAGGATCTATTTATTAATAGGTCCTCTCCTTATATTTGCCAACATAAAAATAGATTGAAAAAATATTATAAACTTTAATCATAAAAATGTTTTTTGGCAGAATGCGTCGTATAGATCCCAAAGTTGGCTTTAATTAATTTTTATTTTTTGAATAAAGATATGAGTTAGAGAAACTCTTTAAAGATAATGCTGGGCCAACAAAAATAATTGCCGTGCGAGAAATATTATGTTCCTCAAGGCTTATTTTAAGTTTTGAAAGAGTTGTAGATATAGTTTTTTCATTGTGCCAGCTGATATTGGCAGCAATTACCACTGGACATGTGTCACCATAAAGAGGCGATAACTCTTTAATAATGATATCAGGATTGGTAGCAGATAAATGTATAACGAGTGTTGCGCGAGATGCCCCCAAATGGGCCAAAGTTTCGCGTTCTGGCATGGCTGATGAATTTTTCGATGTGCGGGTAAGTATAATTGATTGGTTGACGCCCGGCAATGTTAATTCTTGCTTCATAGCTGCCGCGGCAGCCGCAAAGGATGGAACGCCAGGGGTTATATCATAAGGGATCGCATATTCATCAAGATAGCGCATTTGCTCTGCAATTGCACCATAGATTGATGGATCACCAGAATGTAAACGCGCAACATCCTGCCCTTTATCATTTGCCTTCTTAAAGACCGCAAAAATCTCATCTAGGCTCATGTTTTCGCTGCTTATCCGCTTAACATTGGGGGGTAAATCATCAAGTAAGCCTTTTGGAATTAGAGAACCAGCATAAAGACAAATAGGGCAGGATTGCAATAATCTAAGGCCACGTATGGTGATAAGATCTGCAGCACCTGGCCCTGCACCAATAAAATGAACGGTCATTGAAAGCCCTGTTTTTATCCATTATTAATAATCGAAGAAGGTTGAAAAGCTAATGGGTTTATTAAATAACAGTTTACATAAATATATAAAAATTAATAGCGCTGTTTGTTAATAATCAACCTTAACAAACAGCGCTATCAAAAGGATTTTAAATTTATTTTTTAATTTACCAAGTTTTTTAAAAAACTATTTTTCCCATCTTTTATGGAACCACATCCATTGCCCAGGATATTCGCGAACCCAGTTTTCAACAATATCATTTATCAATTGAACACTAGCGTTAGTATCAATCACACCTTCATCATTTTTAGGGAGTTCAACCTTATCAAAAAGTTGTAGCTTATATCGACCTTCAGGTAAACGGATACAACGGGCAGGGTAAACGTCACAATCATATTGACGGGCTAATTTAGCTAATAATGGGTTGGTTTTAACCGGTAAACTAAAAAATGTTGTGTTAACGCCACGGCGAAATTTTTGATCTACTAGCATGCCCACATTACCACCTTCTTGTAAGCGGCCAGCAAGAACCCATGCTGATCCAGCTTTAGAAGGAACCAAATGCCCCATCTTAGTGCGGCGGGCTTTTAAAACCCGCTTCGCTATATAGGGATTATTCGGTGGTCGAAATAGCGCCATTACATCAAGATCATAGGTTGCAGCACAAATTGGTAGAAGTTCAAAATTTCCAGTATGAGCTGTAAAGAAAATATGTGGCTTATTCTCATCTTTGATGCGCTTGAATATTTCTTCACCCTCAACTTCTACAAAGCCGAGCTTGTCTGATGTTGGATCAAAATCGAAAATTTCATCAAGAAAAACATATTCAGCAAAAAGACGACCCATATTGCGCCACATCTCGCGCGCAATCGACTTTATTTCTTTGTCGCTTTTCTCAGGAAAAGCAGCTCGTAAATTATTGAGTGCTACCTGATGACGAGGGGTCATTGGCCCAACTAAGCTGGCAAAATTTGCAAAAAACGCAATACTTGGCTTTGCTGGTAAAAATTTAATCGATACCAACATGCCAGCCGCAATATGCGCCCATAACCAATTCCACCAATCTTTAAATTTCATTTTAAGACGGTAGATAAATAACTTGATACGAAGTTTTAACATTTTAGATCAATCTATCTTTAGAATAATTTTTCCAAAGACATCTCGACCTTCCATGCGGTTAAGTGCTGTATCAATCTCTTCAAAACCAACGATGGTATCAATTACCGGATGAACCAAGCCTTGGGCCATCTTTTGCATAGCATCTGCCATATTTTCCATGCGGCAACCAAATGAACCTAAAATCTTCAATTGTTGTTGGAAAAGCTGCATCAAATTCATTTGAGTTGAAACGCCTGAGGTGGAACCGCAAGTCACAAGACGAGCACCACGTTTCATGCATAACATTGAACCACCCCAAGTAGTTGCGCCGACATGTTCAAAAACAACATCAACACCTTTTTTGCGGGTTAGCTTGCGTACTACACCTTCAAAGCGATCTTCGCGGTAATTAATAACATGATCGGCACCTAATGCACGTGCCTTTTCAATCTTATCATCTGAGCCAACAGTGGTTATAATTGTACATCCCATTTTCTTGGCAAGTTGAATAGCCGCAGAACCAATGCCGGATCCGCCAGCATGGATCAAAATCGTTTCACCTGGTTGTAACTTGGCATTATCAAAAAGCATGTGCTCAACAGTACCAAAAGTTACTGGTGCAACAGCTGCGCCAATCGCATCAACTCCGGGAGGAGCTGGCACTAATAGACGTGCTGGCAAATTCACTTTTTCGCAGGCAAAGCCATCCAAGTGGAAACCATGAACACCACTTACATGCTCACATAGATTATCGCGGCCCTCACGGCATGCCTTGCAAAGCCCGCAAGTTCGAGCGCCATAAATTGAAACCAATTGTCCTGGATAAACAGAACTAACACCTTCTCCAATAGCAATCACTTCACCTGAAGCTTCTGCACCTATGACAAGTGGCATTTTGCGTTTGGCAAAAGCCATTCCACGCCAACCCCAAACATCAATATGATTTAGCGCGACAGCTTTAATACGTACAGTAACTTCGCCAATAGCGGGCGCGTCTGGTTCTGCTATATCGGTAATTTCAAGGCGGCGATCATCCAGCAATTGCAGAGCGCGCATATGTATAGTCCTCTCAAATAAATTTGCTGCCCTTAAGCATGCAGCATAAAAATAAGCAAGCTTTTAAAAGCTTCTTAAAGCTTATACTCGTGATATCGCATACCATATAAAAGTTTTAAAATAAACCAAATGGATTGAAATTTGCAATATTGATTAGCAAGGCGGCTTCGACAATTGCGTCCAAGTCACCTTAATCTAATTGTTAGTTGTTGTAGGATTTAATTACCAAACTGCTATTTTGACCGCCAAAGCCAAAAGAGTTAGATAATACCGTATCGACTTTGGCTGAACGTGCAATATTAGGCACAACATCAAGTGGTATTGTTGGATCAGCTTCTTGATAATTGATGGTTGGCGGCAAAATACCTGAGCGAATTGTTAATAATGAAAATACCGCTTCAATAGCACCTGCTGCAGTTAAGGTGTGGCCTATCATCGATTTATTGGAAGATACTGGGATATTTTGAATATTATTGCCAAATACCGTGGACATGGCAAGGTATTCCATTTTTTCATTTTCAGGCGTTGAAGTGCCATGGGCATTAATATAGCCAATATCCATAATATTAAGGCCTGCATCAGCCAAAGCTTTATGGATCGACCCTATAGCAGGAGACGCATCTGGCTTAGAGCGTGTACGATGGAAATCATCGGCGGTTTCACCACAGCCAGCCAAAATTCCCAATATATTGGCACCGCGTTTAATTGCACTTTCCATTGACTCTAAAACCAAAGCACCAGAGCCTTCAGCAATAACGAAGCCATCGCGACCTTTTGCAAACGGTTTAGAGGCTTTTTCTGGATGTTCATTTTGCGTGGATAGGGCAGATAAAAGGGAAAAACGGATAAGTGCTTCGGCCGTTACCGATCCATCGGTTCCAATTGCCAATACACGATCTGCTTCGCCGCGCCTAATCGCTTCAACTCCAGTTTGAATTGCGGTGGCCCCTGATGCGCAAGCTGTCGATAAAGTTACTGGTAAACCACGCGTTCCAAATTCGTCTGCAACCCGCTCAGCAATAAAGCCAAATTGGGTAGAATTATAAAATTCATCATGTGGCCTTTGTGCGCATGCTTGTAAAGCCAATTGATAGGATGCTTCACCTTGGTCGCGTACCTCATCATCCAAGGCAAAGCGACTTTTCCACGCAAGTTCTACTGGTGGGGCTGCTAAAACAAGTGGACCATCAAAATCTTTGCCGACAAAACCCGCTTCCTCAAGCGCTTCTCGTCCGGCGAGTAATGCCAATTTTTCCGATAAAGCAGAGGCGCCAAGCTGACTTTCTGGTAAAAAATCAACGGTTCCAGCAATACGCGTTGCAAGGTCCTCAGTTGGAAAACGGCTAATTGCATGAATGCCACTTATGCCATTGGTCAATTTATGCCAATTTTCTTCCTTGCCAATCCCAAGCGAGGAAACAACCCCCATACCAGTAATGGCAACAATTGGACGACCTAGGTGATCAAGATATTGAGACATGTTACAAATATTCCTTATGCGCGCGTAATATGCGCAATGCCTTCTGCGCGGGAAACACCTGCTGTAATGGCAAATGCATCTTTTACGTCACCTTCATAGTTTTTTTCGGTGATGCTAAGAGGAGGGAATGCACTTTGTTTTTTTACGGCTATTGCTGCAAGGGCTGTTGCAAATAAAAACTGTGCTTCACGCATATGGCCAAAAAGACTGGCAAAGCCACGATAAGAGAGACCCATTTTTTCTAGAGCTGCTCGCTCTTGATTGGTAATATCAATGATACCCGATGCACCGCTAATAGCAAAATCATTATTTTTTGTGCCAACCTTATCCAACATGCTGGTTAGACTTAATTCTAATGGCTGCTTTTTTCGATTTGTCTGGTCGGTAACAATTTTTTTCAGTTCACCATAAATGGTGGCGCCACGCGCCTTTGCTTGCTCAGCTTCTTCAAGAACAAGAAAAACGCCACTTGTGCCAGTTATAGCGCCGCCACCATGTGAAGAATCGCGCTCCCAAACCGATGACCATTTATCTTTTTGCAAATAGCCGCCCAAAGCATAGCCAAGCAACATATCATAATGTTCGCTATTATAAGATGCACCAACCAATGTATGGGTACTTTGGCCCCCTCTAATGCGAGCAGCGGCTGTTTCAAGCGCTGCTATACCAGAACCTTCTTCACCCATAAATGTGCGTGATGAACCTGTTACTTTATGGACAATGGAAATATTCCCTGCAAGCAAATTGGATAGCTGAGCGAGAAAAAGGGTAGGCCGCAATTCAGTTGATAGCATCTTATTTAGCAATATTTCGCGGTCAATACCTGTTTCTCTGCCTTTAGCTAAAATCAATTGATCAACATTAATGTCGCGCTCACCGCCGCCAGCTGCAACGATCATATCCATAGTTGAAGTTAATGCTTCATTACCTTTTATGCCAGCATCTTCTAACGCAAGACCTGCGGCATAGGTACCAAGACGCTGCCATGTTTCCATTTGACGTTGATCGCTGCGCTTTGGAATTTGGCTATTCCAATCAACATCTCCCAAGGTATGAACCATATAGGGCGCAAAGCGTGTCTTATCTAAATTAGGCTGCGATTGTTTGCTTATTTGTTGCCAATGATGATCCACACCCTCACCAAGCGAAGAGATTAAGCCAATACCGGTGATGAAAACGGATTTTTCTTGCATCATATTCAATGCCCATAAATATACTGCCAAAGGACAATTTTTTTAAATCGTCAGCAGAAATGTTAATTTTTTGCTAGTTAAGTGTACGTTTCACTTAATCTTTCACCTATCCCCCAATGCCAAGTGAAGCATTCATAGCGCGATTATATCGGGAGATAGGTTTATAATTTTACAAATTATTAGCTGGCAGCTTTTGCCGCAACAAGTTCATCAATCTTTGCGCAAAGATTTTTAAGAACAAAATATTCCTCAGTTTCAGCTTTGCCGTCATTAACTTCTTGGGTCCATTGCTCAAGTGGAATTTTAATGCCAAATTCCTTATCAATAGCAAAAACGATATCAAGGAAATCAAGACTGTCGATCCCTAGGTCATCAATCGTGTGGCTTTCAGGTGTAATTGTATCACGATCAATTTCGCTGGTTTCAGCAATAATATCGGCGACTTTGTCAAATGTTGAGGACAATGTGCAATTCCTTGTTTTAGCAATATATAATAAGTTTTTCATGAATTGAAAAACACATCACATATAAATTTGTTAACGCTCTATTATTCTCATTTAAGCTTATCGGCTTATGTGAGAGTGTACAATAGTCTCTAATTTAAATCCATAGACCTCTTCTTAAAGACCACTTATTCATCCTGCTATTCGTTATATACGAAATTAGGCTATAATCCAAATGTTGATTTATAGCTATCTAATCGCTTTGCAAGTGAAGTAAAAGGGTGAAAAACATATTTTTCACCCTTTTAACTGTTTCAAAGATAATATTTTATCATTTTTTTTGCAAAAAAATTCCAACTCATGTGTTTTAGTAATGATTTGCAAGGGGGCAAAACTTCATTAGCCAACATAATTCGTTAGGTTGGGATGATACGGCGATGGCGACGGAAATAATCTCCCGTGTCAACCTCTTTATCCTTTGCGGTTAAGAGTGCATTTCTTCGGTTTGCTTCAACTACAGCTAGGGCAGTCATATTAACAACGCCGCGTGATGTAACCGAAGGTGTTAAAATATGCGCTGGTCGTGAAGGTCCCATTAGAATAGGGCCAACATGCAATGCATCAAGAGTTTGCTTGACAACATTCATGGTAATATTGGCTGAATCAAGATTAGGAAATACCAGAAGATTTGCTTCACCCTTTAAGCGTGAACCTGGTAAAACGCGATCACGTAAGGCTTGTGATAAAGCTGAATCACCATGCATTTCACCATCTGCTTCAATTTCTGGAAAACGTTGAGCAAATAAATTAGCGGTTTCACGCATTTTTTCGGCGCTTTTGCTGCTTTTCGAACCGAAATTAGAGTGAGAAACAAAAGCAATTTTGGGTTCAATACCAAAGCCCTGTAGCTCTTGCGCGGCAAGCCAAGCAATTTCAACCAATTCTTCTGCTGTTGGATCTTGATTAACATAGGTGTCGGTAAAAAATATTGGCGTGCGCTGTGAGATAAGCAAACTTAATGCCGAGAAGCCAGATACGCCCGGCTCAAGGCCGATTATTTGTTCAACCAATTGCAAATTGCGCTCAAAACGGCCGCCCAGACCACAAATCATAGCATCCGCTTCGTCGCGCATAACAGCTAAAGCCGCAATTGCTGTTGTTGATGTACGAACAATTGTACGGGCAACTTCTGGAGTGACGCCGCGTCTACCTGTATAGCTTAAAAAGAGATCCACATAATCACGATAGCGTGGATCGTCATCGGGATTTATCAGCTCAAAATCTTCATTAGGTCTAATTTTTAAACCAAAGCGTCTTAGCCTTACATCGATAACATTAGGCCTTCCAATAAGTATCGGAATAGCTGTCTTTTCTTCTAATACAACTTGAGCAGCCCGCAATACACGCTCATCTTCACCATCTGCGTAAATCACCCGTTTTACCTTGGAGCTTTTTGCCGTGGCAAAAACGGGCTTCATAATAAGGCCCGAACGGAAAACGAAGCGATTTAACTCTTCAAGGTAGTGCTCCATATCGGTAATGGGACGTAAGGCAACACCTGTCTCCATTGCAGCTTTGGCAACGGCTGGAGCAATGCGCAAAATGAGGCGATTATCAAAAGGCGAGGGAATTAGGTAATCTGGACCAAATTTGGGTACTTCGCCACTATAGGCTTTTGCAGCTGTATCGGAGGTTTCCTCTTGCGCGAGTGCTGCAATGGCGAATACTGCCGCGCGTTTCATTTCTTCATTGATAGCAGTTGCACCAACATCTAATGCGCCACGGAAAATATGCGGAAAGCACAGAACATTATTGACCTGATTAGGATAGTCAGAACGTCCAGTACAAATCATCGCATCAGGACGAACTTTGCGCGCCTCTTCAGGCATAATTTCTGGTGTTGGGTTGGCAAGAGCCATAACGAGAGGCTTTTCAGCCATTGATTTTAATAATTCTGGCTTCAACACCCCGCCAGCTGAAAGACCAAGAAAAATATCGGCATCTTTAATAACTTCACTTAGAGTGCGAGCATCTGTTGGCTGCGCGTAAACTTCTTTCCATCTATCCATGAGGCTGTTGCGCCCCTCATACACAACACCTTCAATATCGCTGACCCAGATGTTTTCGCGCCGAGCACCAAGTGAAACAAGAAGATTGAGGCAGGCAAGGGCAGCTGCACCAGCGCCAGAAGTCACTATTTTTGCATGTTCAATACGCTTATTGGCAAGAGAAAGCGCATTGATGACAGCAGCCGCAACAATAATGGCCGTACCATGCTGATCATCATGAAAAACCGGTATTTTCATGATTTTACGTAATTGGTCTTCAACCTCGAAACATTCAGGTGCTTTAATATCTTCAAGGTTGATACCGCCAAAAGTAGGCTCTAAAGACGAAATGGTCTTTACCATTGACTCAATTGTTGGAGCCTCAATCTCAATATCAAAAACGTCAATATTTGCAAATTTTTTGAAAAGGACAGCCTTACCTTCCATAACCGGTTTAGACGCTAAAGGACCAATATTGCCAAGGCCCAAAACGGCCGTACCATTAGAAATAACCGCAACAAGATTAGCTCTTGACGTATATTGAGCAGCAAGATTGGGGTTATCATGAATAGCGAGACAAGGAGCGGCAACACCTGGTGAGTATGCCAACGCCAAATCACGTTGGTTCCCTAAGGGTTTAGTTGCATGGATTTCTAATTTTCCCGGCTTTGGATATTGATGAAAAAATAATGCTGCTTCTTCAAGCTCCGAAAGTTTCTTTTTACCGCTTTTCGTTGTCATCATCTTGCCTTTATTGCTGTTTAGCGCGTTTTTGGGCTGTATAATCGTTAAGCATTTACATTTAATTCATTGCAAAAGATATCTATTTGATACTCAATACTTAAATTTGTCGTGCATTTATGAAAATAATTTAAAAAGCACTTGCATAAGAGCCACCGTCGATAATTAAATTTTGCCCTGTTATGTAACCAGACTTGGAAGAGCACAAAAAGGCACAAGCATCACCAAATTCTTCTGGATTACCAAAGCGTTTTGCAGGGATATGCGCCATGCGATGCTTATAAATATCATCTAATGGGAGTCCACTTGTCCTTTGCTCATTTTCGAGTGAGCCCTTTAGTCGGTCAGTGGCAAACGCCCCTGGCAAAAGGTTGTTAATGGTAACATTGCTGGATACCACAACTTGTGCAACCCCTGCTAAAAAAGCAGTTAAGCCAGCACGAGCACCCGATGATAGATCTAACCCAGGAATAGGGCGATAAACAGACGTAGACGTGATATTTACGATTCTACCAAATTTACGGCTAACCATACCATCAATGACGGCTTGAATAAGCTCTATTGGAGTAATCATATTCTGTTCAAGCCCGGCCATAATTGTTTGTTTATCAAGTTGCCTAAAGTTCTTAAAAGCAGGTCCGCCATTATTGTTTACGAGGATATCTGGATCAGGGCAGGTAGATAAAAGCGCTTTCTGGCCATCCTTAGTCGATATATCTGCATTAACAATCGACACTTTAACCCCGGTAGCCATTTGAATTTCATCGGCAGCCTTTTGCAAGATTTCCTTATCTCTTCCGTTGATAGTAATTTCGCAGCCAGCACGCGCCAATGCAAATGCGCAAGCTTTGCCAAGCCCTTTGCTAGAGGCACAGATAATCGCTTTTTTATTTTTTAAACCAAGATCCATTTTGGTCTCCTTACGCAAAGGTCTATCATTTAACAGCTATTTTAAAGTGCTCTAAGTCGCGGATGTCACCTAGCTTAAAACCTTTAATCTGCCTTTTTATACTTATGCGAAAAATAAATTCAATCCATCAAACGCCAAATGTACAACTGCATTTTAAGCATTTTTCAAAGCTCAGAGCAATTTCAAAATAATGTGAGAAACATAGTGAATCATATAATTTGGTTAAATGAAACGCGGTGGATAGCAGATTTCGCTACACATGCTATTGATAAAAAATATGGTTGAGTAGAGAAGCTATCAATAAATGATCTAAAACTTATATTGCGAATATAGCCTTAAAGCATAACTATATGATTTTAAAACACTCACAGAAAAATTACTGGCTCTTCCTTTATGAGGTAACTAAATTTATCTTTTTAGATATTGAAGCATTTTGTTTTTTTGAGGATTTAATATTTTAATTTTATAAAATTCAATAATGAACCTAAAAAGGAGTGTCATAAAGAAATCGATAGAGTTTTAATCGCACCAAAAGGTTGAATTAAAAAAACAATTTAATCGGCGATCCTTTTGATTTCATAATATTTTTTTAATTAGTGTTTTTTATTTAAATCTCCCTAGTTGTAAAATATATAAATATTGGTTAGCTATGAGTAAATTTTATTAGTAATTAATTAACCATAATAGTAAAAAATGTATTATTAGAATCTATTGCTGCGTATTGCAGCCAAAAGTGATTTGGAAATAATGGCAGAAAAACAAAAATATAAGCCCGATAATGCGGCAAATCCAAGCGTTACGAGTGAGAGCCAAAATGGTGTAACAACCATAACATTAGGTGGTCATTGGACAACGCACACCATTTATTTAGTTGATAAGGAAATGCGCGCGCTTGAAAAAACAGGTACCCAAAGTGCAGTTCTTTCATTAAGTAATATTGATGGACTTGATACGGGTGGCGCATGGTTGATTGAGCGTCTTGCTTATCGCCTTCACAATAATCGGTGTCAGGTGACAATTGAAGGAGCACAGCCAGGCTGGGAATCCTTGCTAAAATCTGTTGGTGCCGCAGTCCCCTCGCAAGACGAGATTAAGAAGCCCAATAGAGACAACCCGCTGATTAGAACCGTTGGTGGCCTAGGTCGTGTTATGGTCAGCGGCTTTAGCGATTTTATGATGGCTATGAATATTTTAGGTGCTACCTTGGCTGGGCCGCAAGGTAAGCGTGCGGATGGACGTACCAGCATCAATTTTACGGCTATTGTTGCGCAAGTTCAAAAAATGGGCGTTGGCGCGATTCCAATTATTTCGCTCATGTCATTTATTGTTGGCGCAATCATCGCCCAGCAAGGTGCATTCCAATTGAGAAATTTTGGTGCGGAACCCTATGCTGTTGATCTTGTGGGTATTCTCGTTTTTAGAGAATTGGCCGTATTAATGACTGCCATTATGATCGCTGGTCGTTCTGGTAGTGCAATTACAGCCGAGCTTGGCTCGATGAAAATGCAAGAGGAAATAGATGCTTTGAAGGTTATGGGATTTAGCCCTGTTAGCGTCTTAGTATTTCCGCGATTGGTTGCTTTAGTCTTTGCCTTGCCATTATTAACAGTAATCGCTGATTTGGCCGCCCTTTTAGGAGCGGCTTGTGTATTGTTAGCTTATTCAGGGATACCATTTGGCGCCTTTATGGATCGCCTTTCAGAGTCGGTCACCGTAAGCACTTTTTTTGTTGGCCTTATTAAAGCACCCTTTATGGCAATGGTAATCGGTATTATTGCATCGGTTGAAGGCATGAAGGTTGAGGGCAGCTCAGAATCTCTTGGTGCTAGAGTAACGTCGTCCGTGGTTAAAGCCATTTTTGTGGTTATTGTGTTGGATGGATTCTTTGCAATTTTCTATGCAGCGATCAACTTTTAAAAGAATTAGATTATGAATGATAAAGAAATGAATAAATCTAATCACCAAGCACCAATAACGAAACCCGCGCCGGATAACGCGATTATTTCTGTGCGCGATGTAACCGTGCGTTTTGGAACTAAAACTGTTCTTGATGGTTTAGACTTAGATATTCAGCGTGGGGAGATTCTTGGGTTTATTGGTCCTTCTGGCGCAGGAAAATCAGTTTTAATGCGCACTATTCTTGGGTTAAATTCCAAAGAATCAGGACAAATTAATATTTTAGGAAAAAATATTGATGTAATAAGCGATAGGGAAAAAACGCAAATTGATATGCGCATGGGTGTATTATTCCAACACGGGGCATTGTTTTCGGCCCTTACTGTATTGGAAAATATTCGTATTCCCATGCAACAATATTTACGCATGCCGCCCAAACTTATGAATGAATTAGCGCGCATGAAAATTGAGCTCGTGGGTTTAGAGGCTGATGCGGCCGACAAATACCCATCAGAATTATCTGGTGGTATGATAAAACGTGCAGCTCTTGCACGCGCATTGGCCCTAGACCCGCATATTGTATTTCTTGATGAGCCGACATCGGGTCTTGACCCAATTGGTGCGGCTGATTTTGATGAACTTATTGCTGATTTACGTGATACAATGGGGCTTACCGTTTACATGGTAACCCATGATCTTGACAGTCTTTACTCTATTTGTGATCGCGTAGCGGTTTTAGGTGGCAAAAAGGTTGCAGCAGAAGGAACAATTGAGGATATGCTTGAAAGTGATCTTCCTTGGATTAAATCATATTTCCATGGCAAGCGTTCACGCAGCATAAGTACCGATTCATCCCGGCGCCGTAAAGGGGCAAAGACGGAGGCAAATATTTAAAATGGAAACCAAAGCAAGTTATGTATTGGTTGGAAGCTTCACGCTGGCCACATTAGCAGCAGCGTTTGCAATCATTCTATATTTCGGACAATATTTCGATAATCGCAATTTGGTGCCACTGGATGTACGTATTCCAGGCTCGGTTACTGGTCTTGGTGCAAGTAGCGCTGTATTGTTTAATGGTATCAAAGTGGGTACAGTGCGCCGGCTTGTGCTTGACGAAACCAACCCAAATGTCGTTATCGCTAAAACTGAGATTAACGCAACTACTCCAATTACACGTTCGACGCAAGCAACCCTTGGCTTTCAAGGCTTAACTGGTCTTGCATTTATCGAACTTAAGGGTGGTAGCATTGATGAAGATAATTTGTTGAAGTCCGCAGAATCTGTTGGTGCTACAGCACTAATTGATGCCGACCCATCAACAATTAACAATCTTCTCGCAACCGCTCAGGATATTTTTGCTCGCGCCAACGAAGCCTTAACACAACTTGAAGGTTTTATTCATGACGCACGTGGTCCACTCACTGAAACAGCAAAAAATGCGCAAGCTTTTAGCAAAACATTAGTTGATAATCGCGATGATATTGATAAGATTATAACTGATACGCGTGAAATGATGGCACGCCTTAGTAACGCCTCCCAAAAAACTGATGCAATCATGGCAAAGTTAGATAATATGCTATCGCCTGATAATAAAAATTCAGTTGTTGTTCAGGCACAAGAAACACTAGCTTCTATTAAGCAAACGTCTGATACATTAAACGCTCACATCAAACCAATTGCTAACAATGTTGAGCGTTTTTCAGGGCAGGGGCTTCGTAATATCGAAGCGCTGGTTAATGACAGCCGTGTTTCAGTTCAACGCATTGAACGCGCTTTAACCGACCTTGAGAAAAATCCGCAACAAATCTTGTTCGGTAGTGGTAGCAGCGTGCCACAATATGATGGACGCAACCGCCGATGAGTTTTAGATCGCGCATAATTAATTTTATAAAAATAAATTTAACTTATGCGCGATTAGTCGCCTTGGTATCAATTACAATGTTACCTGCATGCAGCTTTGAAACAGATAAGGGGACATTAAACATTGTCGCCCAAATCGTTTCATTTGGCGATGGGGTAATAAAAGCTTTTCAATTGGCAACTGAAGACGAACCGCAATTTCACGTTCTGGATATTAGTTTTCCTGCAACGCAGATAGGAATAAATAGCGGGGCAGCTGTTTATCTCAATCATATACGTATCGGGACAGTTAAAGAAATTTTTGCCGAAAATGAAAAGACAACTACTGTTGTTAGAGTTGCGATAAATTCAAAATATCATGTTTCACGTTCAACAGTAGCTCATTTAAGCTTTCAGGGACTAACTGGTATGTGTCAGATTGAATTAAGCAATAGTGATAAAAGTGATGAAGATGTTGTGAAAGCTGATTCAAAGCAAGGATTAATAACGCAAATTATTGTAAATAAAAATTTTGAAAATCCTTGTAAGTGATTTAGACTTTTAATTTTTTAAATTTTAATCAAGTTGTGCTAAAAATAATATTTGAAAAATTATTAAGACGTATCAATCAGATTTTGAAAGAACTTACCTGACGGAATAGAAAAGGACACTTCGGTGAACTGGACGTTTAAATTAAAAGGAAATATTATGAAAAAGCCTATTGGTTTAGGTATTTTGCTTGCTACTATTGGTTTAGCAGGATGTTCAACTGTTACTGTTAAGCAAACCTTTGATCTTTCGACTGCAAATTTGGCAGTTGTTAATCAATCAAACGTTGTAAAGCGTAAACCGGTTCAGATTCTTATTGCCAATCCATCTGCATTAAAGGCACTTGATGGTCAAGATATCATGGTGCAAAGCAATGGTGCGTCAATTTCTTATTTGAAAGATTCACAATGGGCAGACCGGTTGCCAAATCTTGTGCAAGCTCGTCTTGTTCAAGCTTTTGAAGATACCAGAAAGCTTGCAGGGGTAGGTCGCCCTGGTGACGGTCTTGCTATTAATTATCAAATCATCAGCGATATTCGCATATTTGGTATTAATTCTGCCCAAAGTCCAGAAAAGGCTGATGTTGAGATTGCTGTGAAAATACTTGATGACCGCACTGGTAATGTTCGTGCGACCCAAATATTCAAAGCTCAAAGCCCTGTTCATGGCACGGGTAACGATGCCTATGCAAAAGCATTAGAGGCTGCTTTTTCTGAAGTAACTTCACAAATCGTTAATTGGACCTTAACTAAGGTTTAATGCATAAAATTGAGCATTTTTATATTGAAAATGCTCAACTTTAATAGTGCTATTGATTTCTGTTGAAAAATTGATAATTGATAGATCAAATTTTTAATTGATGATCGATAAGGATATTGGAAATGGCTGGCTTTGATCCACTCGTGTTTTCTGGTGTACAACCAACAGGAAACTTGCAACTTGGGAATTACCTAGGAGCAATTAAGCGTTGGGTAGAATTGCAACAAAGCTATAATTGTGTATATTGCGTCGTTGATATGCATGCCTTAACGGTAAATCCGGATCCTGCTGAGCTTATTAAAAATACTCGTGAAGTTGCAGCGGCATTTATTGCTTCGGGCATTGATCCTGAAAAGCATATTATTTTCAATCAAAGCCGTGTTTACCAACATGCCGAACTTGCTTGGGTTTTTAATTGTGTTGCGCGTATGGGCTGGATGAGCCGCATGACGCAATTTAAAGATAAGGCTGGCAAAGATCGTGAAAACGCATCGCTTGGTTTATTTGCTTATCCAAGCTTAATGGCTGCTGATATTCTTGTTTACCGCGCAACCCATGTGCCGGTTGGTGAAGACCAGAAGCAGCATTTAGAACTTACACGCGACATTGCACAAAAGTTTAACAATGATTATTCGGCACGGATCGGCGAACTCAATGTTGGCGTTGATATGCAAATTGGTGATAAAAGCATAAATGGGTTTTTTCCAATGGCAGAACCGCTCATCGGTGAAACTTCAATGCGGATCATGTCTTTGCGTGATGGTACTAAGAAAATGTCGAAATCTGATCCATCTGATATGTCGCGCATTAATCTTATTGATACTGCCGATGACATTGCAAAAAAAATTCGTAAGGCAAAAACTGATATAGAACCTTTGCCAGAGTTGGTTGATGGTTTAAAAGACCGGCCCGAGGCTAATAACCTCGTCGGTATTTATGCCGCGCTTGCTGGTATGGAAAAACAAGATGTTCTAGCGCAGTTTGCTGGCAAGCAATTTTCAGAATTTAAGCCGCAACTTGCTGATTTGGCTGTTAGCCAATTGGAACCGATTGCTACCAATTTACGTCGTCTTAATAATGAGCCTGCATATATTGATGCGGTTTTGAAAAAGGGCGGGGAACGCGCCAGTGAAATTGCTGAAAAAACAATGAAATCTGTACGCGACATTGTTGGCTTTTTACAAAACGGATAAATTAAAAACTATAACACGTCTTTTTTAATATTTGAGATGTAAGCATTTTCTAAGTTACCTATTTGGGTAAATCATAGACCAATAAAAGTTCATTTAACTTTTATTGAAAACGCATAAAAAAATCCCTTAACAAACCTAAATTTGTTAAGGGATTTTTTTATGGCTTACCGATTTTTTACCAGTATCAATTACCAATTGCCTTCAAGAATTTTTTAGCTTTTGTATCGAACGCTTGATGGGTGCGAAATAAAATTAGCACAAATATCTTTGCCATATTGATTAAATAGATGGTCTTTAAGATGTAAATGTTTAAAATAAAACATAAACAAGTTGGGGAAGAAGCAATGCAATTAATTAAAAAACCTATAGGTGTCGTCGTTATGGGGCCGTCAGGTGTTGGAAAAACAACGATCGCACAATTATTGGTCAATAAAACCCATTGGCGATTTGCTGAAGCTGATGAATTTCACCCACAAGCCAATAAAGATAAAATGGCGGCTGGGATACCGCTTAATGATGAAGATCGCAAACCTTGGCTTGAACGACTAAAGAATTTAATTGATAAAAATGCGCAAAATAGTGAAAATACTATCATTACTTGTTCTGCGTTAAAGCGCATATATCGTGACATATTACGGCAAACACAGCATGCTAATATATTTTTTGCAGAACTTTACGGCCCCGAAACTTTGGTGGCCGAGCGAATTTCAAATCGCCAACACGATTATATGCCGGCATCATTACTTGATTCCCAATATGCAATATTAGAATCTTTGCAAATTGATGAGTTTGGAGCGCGCTTTTCTATATCAATCGCGCCCGATGAAATCAGCAATGAAATTCTAACCGCTCTTGATTATCATGCTACAAATGGTGAATATTGAAAAACCTTTTATATCGATGGATGTAAATAGCCTTAAAGCTACCGCTTAAAAGCGATATTGTGTAAATTATTATAAGTCGATCTTAAAAAACAATGCAGAGTGCGAGTGCTTTTTTCACGGAACACAACATGATTTTGTCCTCAAAATCACAAAGCGGCATATATTTGCGACCTGTTTTGGTTTTTTTAGAAAAAACTTATCCACAATCTCAAATATTTTTAAAAAAAATGAATTTTAGGGGTTGCAAGTTTAGATCAATATGCTAAATGCATGTAACGCAAAACACATTGCCCTTATAGCTCAGTTGGTAGAGCACCTGATTTGTAATCAGGGGGTCGGGAGTTCGAGTCTCTCTGGGGGCACCATTTGCTTTTTTTATTCTTGCAAGTCATTAGTTTTATTAGCTAATAGTTTAGGTTAGGGCAAGGATTTAAAAGGTTAGTGCGAAGAAGTTTTTCATTTGTTCCGATTACCTAATTTTCCAATAATTTGCTTTGCTCTGCGGTCGGCGCTCTTCGTATAATGTGAAGCCATTTCATCATTTTCCCAGCCAAACAATGCTTTTAATTGCGCTATAGTTGCCCCAGCAATAGCAGCACGGGCCGCGCTTATCTTACTTACTCCATGCGCTGATTTTTCAATTCCTGCGGCTCTACAGGCTTTTCTGAATTGGTTGCCAAATGATTCATTGGTTAATGGCTGTTTGTTGGCCCCACCAATAAAAGCTAAGTCACTTGTTGGGCCAGCTTCCAGTGTTTCTTGCAGCACCGGAAAAATCGGCAACGTAACTTCGGTTTTAAATCCGCTTTTTTACGTTTTAATGGTTGCTACACCATCGCGGATATGTTGCTTTCCTATTCTCACAGCATCACCACGGCGCAAGCCAGTATATAGAAGAATATCAAGCCAAACACGTTCTTTAGTTCCTATCGGCCATTTTGCAAAATAGGCATTAATGTCGTTTTCGTTCCATGCTTCAAAGTTGTCTTGGTTTTGTATCTTTGGAGCTTTTACACCTATACACAGATTATCGCTTATATATTCATACTTTACAGCCCATTAAAACAAGCCAGACATGGCCTTTTAAAAATTACCAGCTTGAGCAGGGGTGGCGGCTCTTTCATCGCGACTATTGATGATGACTTTTTTAGTTATCGCTTTGCTTAGCGCGTTATCACCTTTTTTAATCACGCTTAGAAATATGTTTTCACGTTGTCGGCGTGTTGCTTGCGATAATTCAATCCATTCGGTGCTTTTGCTATTGAGCGATTAGCCAAGTTAATGAATGACTTGTCGGGCTTATTGATGCTTTTTTAACGCCACCAATAGCAGCGCGGTAAATTTCCATAAATTCGGCGGTTCCATAATCGCCATGAATTGCAATGCGTGGGTTTGGTCTGATTCTCAAATACCACCTAGTGTTGCCATGCCTATCTATTTCTTTTTGTTAATATTGTGGACGAGGTTTTAGCATGGCAGTGACCTTTAAATAGTGAAGTTTCCTAAGCCCCCCTTGCTCTCGATTAATAGTTTAGCTTCTTTCTCGCCAATAGAGTTTAACTCATGCCCCTCGTGCCATTTTTGCGGTACCCAAATGCGGCATCCGCACCTAGTAGCTTGCGCACTGTCAATAATATGACATTTATTAAAATTGCTGGTAAGGTTGAATATGTATATAAAGGTCTGGGGCAGCGTCTAACTAAGGCCCAAATTACGGGTGTTGCTGCTGATATTTATAACGACATGCTCAATACCGGTATAGACTTTAATGATGATGAGCTAACCGCAACAATAGCCCTTGAGATGGTTAAGCTTAAAAAGCGCATTCTTAATGGCAATATCAACCCCGGCAAGGCGGCGGCCTTAAACTGATTATTAATAACTGAGCAACTCCATGAGAAAATCAATCCTTGCGGTATCTATTTGTCTATTGGCAATGCCTATCGCTGCCCAGGCCGAAGAATTGCGCACTGTTTCGTCTCTAGATTATGCGTTAAATGATTATGCTTATCTCGGTCAAACGTTAAAGCTTTGCGATTGCAGAATCAGCCATGTGAGTACTCAAGCGCGCTATGTAATATTAACCTTGATGGATCAAGTGCAGGGAATATTTATCTAGAGCTAGGCAAATATAGGTTTAGCAAAACCTAAAGGATCAAAGCCAAAATTGAAGTTTCCCAAATTATTTGGGGGAATCGTTAAACCTTACACTTCCCACCGAGCTCTTTTATTTAGATAACCCTAATTTTGCCAACCTTATGTTTTTATTAGATTTTTTATAGCGGTATTTTTTAGCATTTGAAGCGTATTTCCCACCATAAATTATACTCTGTCTCAAATATCGTGGTAATTATTATTAACAACCGAGCCACTAAGGCCGATATCTCTAGGGCTAGAGAGTGATCAAGATTTAAAAGAAAATGATAGTGCTTGATCATCCTTCGATAAAAAATGATCTATTTTCCAGTTGTTAATAATTTATAAAAACTTTTCAATCAATTGCAAATTTTATTTTTATTTTCAATTAATTAATAAAAAATCCATCCAAATCCACCCAACCCAAATATCGTGTAATTCTGTCTCAAATGATACAGTCCCCTACACCAATAGAAATCCATCAATTGAATAATTGCTCTTTCTATCTTCGCTAAGCACTCAAAAAAATAGACCATTTTTTGCACGCCAACAAAGAGATATTCTTGAGGAGGCAGATAATGGTTTTTCGGCTTCGCTTATTGTTAACAATGATAGTACTTTGCAAAACATCTTTATTGGGCAACGCAAGCACCGGCTCGTGCATTAAAGGGTCGCTATAAGCCAACCTTTGAACTTGCTAATACAATTTTAAAAAACTTGGTTAGAAGAATTCAACGTATTCTGAAAAAGTAAAGCAATACTAAGGAATGCTCGGCGATTCTTGGCTTTGTTAAAGAGCCCTAAATCACATTGACAGGAGGTGAAAAGATATTTTTGATCATATTGCACCACCCATTATCAAAAATGAAAATCCTGCTCAGAAAAAATACTGCAACAAAGAACGCATTTATAGCTCTAATATGTTAAGGGACGTCATAGGTGATAAGGATATACGGAATATTAGTCTTGAAGGTGCTTAAAAGTTCTATAAGTTTATTATGGACAAGTTAGCGCCTGCAAAAGGTGAATTACACATTCTAGATCACATTTAGAAAAACACAACTAGCGCGGCAAAAAAGCTTTTATAATGATTATTATCAATATATTGGCGATACAAATTACCCTAATCCTTTTGATGTCCTTGGCTTTAAAGATACAGATAATAAACCACTCGCCCACCATTTTCAATTGAGTGGGGTTAAAGACAGGATATTGAAGGAAGGTGTGCTTAATGGATTAAATGAAGAAGCACGTGCTATCTTGCTTGTTGCCATTAATACAGGCGCAAGACTTGCCGAGATTTCCCATCTAACCCCTGAGTGTATTCATCTTAATGCCAAAGTGCCACATGTAGAAATTGCGCCATATACCTAACAGGGTAAACGGCGTGAGACCAAAATGCGCTTATCCATCAGAAAGGTATTACTGATAGGCTTTGCTCTCGCCGTATTGCAGAAGTTGCCCCATGTTTTTCGAGATACCAAGATAAAAAAACTATCTATTCAACACGCTCAATAAATTTTTTCGGCGGAACACCTTTTTTCCCCATCATAGAAAATATAAATAACTCCATCATGTAAAATATCTTCAACTTAACGAAAACCAAGTGGACACCTTACTAGTACATAACCACCAAACGGATAATTTTGGGTGAGATTTTTAAATATTTGAATGTATTTTCTTTGTTCATGGCGCAAAAATATTTCACCATGATTAAAACTTAAAGTTCATCTGACAATGCCATTTCAACGTAAACAATCATTTAAACTCTGTAACCCCTATCCGGGAAATATGGTTAGCATATTTGGTTGTGAGCATATCCATATATTCTTTTTTAAATGAAAAAAGTAAATCACCTATAGGTTCATTAATATTTGATCGAGGTAAAGATATTGTGTAGTTAAAATTAAAAATAAGCTGAAATACTTTATCTTGATCTTTAAAAAGTGTTTTTGGAAAATATGAATACGCAGGTACTGAGCTTGATAATAATTTTCTCTGAATTTCTGGTGTTTTAATACCAAGAATAAATTTTAATAATCGATCTTTTTTCTGCGAATAATCACATGCGGGACTAAGTTCCACAAGAATAAATTTGATTTTTTTTATAATATTTTGAATTTCACTCTCATCTTTTGTACTATCTTTAAAGTTAATTAATTGTTTAATCCAATCGAGCCTATCACTCTCATCACCTATATATTTTTTTTGCAAATCATTATTACAAGCATAAACAGCTCCTCTTTCACAGCGAGTTGCATTTTTATTAATATGAAAGACAGTATTTAATTCATATTTCTTTTCTACATCGTTAAAACCATTTGAAGTCATTTCATCATCTGAAACTTGAAATAAATCTCTTGTATCTTCACATAATGTTATTAATTCCTCCATATGAAAATTAATCATTGGGTTTAATCCAGAAATAATACCTTCTCCAAAATGTTCTTTTACATGCTTTTCACCAATGGTATTTTTTGCTATTTCAATAAAAGTTTTCTTGATATTGTCAATTGGATTTGTCCATGTGGAATTAGCATCTAATGTAATTGTATGTAATTCATTAATCGTATTTGTAATAGCTTGGTTTGCTTTTTTTTCTAAATCATACAGTAGATGTACGGGAGATTTTTTTATTATATCATGGATAGTACTGTATAACGTATTATCTCCTGTAGATTCTTTATGCAAAAATTGACTTTTATCTATGCAACCAATATAAATAGGATTTGGCATCGAATAATCTTTGCCCCGATCATCCATAAAAACTTTAAAATTATTAATTAATATTTGATTTTTTGTCCAGAATATTAATGTATAAGGACCATTATCGTTTGCAATGTATTGCTGAATAGCAAATGCTAAATTAGCAAATATATCCCTAAGTGAAGAATCTTTATTGTAATCATAAACTTGAGAGTTAGGAGCAATTAAACTGGTTAAATTTACATCAAAAAAAGCAACTCTAACACCTTTCAGAGGGGTATCATAAAGAGTATCATATAATAAAGCCTTACATGCAATACCTTCTTTCCAAATGACAGAAGCTAATCTATTAAGTTCACTTTCTTCATTATCTACAATAATTATTTTATTATCTCTGAACATTTTGATCCTTACTTGTTAGGGAAAACTAAAGCCACACATGCTCCATCATATACTTTAGGTATATCTAAATCTTCCACATCAGGAAATAGTAATTTACCTTTAGTTATATCCATAACCATACTAGAAAAATACAAGCCTAGGCCCATGCCATCTGGTTTTGTTGAAACAAATGGTGTGATTAATGTTTCCGGATCTTGAGTAAATCCTGTTCCATTATCAGCAATAATAACGGCTGGGCCACCGAAAGACTTCATATCTGTACCGATATATAATCCTTTTTTATAGGTTTCTTTAGACTCTCGGTCATAACGAGCCTCCAACCAAAAAATAGCATTATCGATCATATTTGAAAATGTATTAGCCAATAAATTTGATTGTCCTACAATTTTAAAATCTTCATTTTCTCCTGTTAGAATTGGACTTGAAAATATAATATTATGTCTCTTAAATCGCCCTTCATATCTTAATTTGAGATTATTGATATATTTAGAAACTTTTATTTCAACATTTTTTTGTTGTTTTAATAATGGAGAGATAAAGCTTAATAATTGTATTAAATCTTTTACTTTGTCTTTGATAGATTGCATTTCAATATTGGGTATCATCAATTCTTTATCTATATAGCGCATTTCTCGTTCAATTTCATGAAATGCAACCCCTAAGTTAAGCCCCGTCATCCCTGAATTAACCATGATATCTCTCATTTCATCATAATCTTGCTTAACTTTATTGATCAAAGGTCCAAATTCTTTAGTTAATCCTTTTTGCTCTAATTTATTTATTAACTCTTGAACAGTTTCTGAAAAACCAATTTTTTTTATAGGTGCTTGACCTGAAGTAAATTCATCAATTTTTACCTTGTCTTTTTTTGCCTCATTCTCAAATAAGTTAAAAACGACATTAACTATATTTTTAAGACGACTATATACTTCGTTTTCAAAGAAGCCTTCTCGATTAGTTTTTTCCTGTAATCCATTATCACTAGCTGCCAAATCTAGTTCTATAGCTCCAATAGTAACTTTTCGACCAAAATGATCACCTGTTCTGCGTATTTTTTGTAAATCAAGCCCTAACCAATCATCTGATGGTTCACCATAATTAAAAACTCTTATATTATCCCTATAAATTCTAACTCCACAGTTTTCATTTATGTAGTTTTTAACTGCAGTAATTTGCCCACCAAAATTTGATTCTAGTATTTTTCTATGCAAATTAAAAACATAAAAGCGACCACTAATCTGGCCTATGCGTTCAATATCTTTATTTCGTAGATATTTTGAAGTGTCTGTAACACCTTCTATTGAATTAGATAATATACTCCCAACTAATAATAAGTTTTTATTTTCAACTCCTGTAGAAAGAGGCTGAAAATCTATGTTTCTTTTGTCTATATTTATCTGGCTCGACGGATTGAAAACATATTTCCAACGAAATTCTGCAATATCATTGGGGTCAATATTTTTTTTATTGTCAGCACCCTTAATCCAAGGTGTTATTACAAATTCAAATTGGTATAAACTATCGCGTAAAATATCTGTTGATGATTTCAATCCTTCAAGCCAAACCTGTTTTTCGTTAGCGTTAACAATCACATTGAAACCATCGATGTCTTTAAATGGATTTTTAATATTTTCAATTGCGCGAACAACATCGCGCAATTGGGTCTTACTCCAATTGGTATTATATAAACCGGAAAGTGTAATTATAGTGCCTTGATTTTTTGGGAATTTATCAGCGCTCGCACTACATTGCTCAATCTCCACCTCTAGATCCTGTATATATTCTTGTGAATCAATTAACTCCCTCCAGTTAATAATAAACTCACTATAGGTAGCTTGTTCTAAAGTTTTTGTTTCAACTTTAATTTGTCTGGCAAGCTTATGAACAGCTAGTCGACCAACACCTTTATTACCCAAAGAAACTCGCCCTTTTGGACTTTTTTTACCATCTACCTTTCTTTTAAAGTCAGTTCCAACAGTGAACCAAACTTTATCTATTACCTCGGTAGACATTCCGTGCCCATCATCTGCAATAATAATTTCTTGATCTGACGTATTTAAATTTTTAAACTCAATATTCACATTTTCTGCATCAGCGTCATAAGCATTTTTTACTAATTCAAAAATTGCTAAGCCATCGCTCCCAATAAGTTGATCACCTAGCAAGCTAAGAATATGACTTTTTGCTTTTATCTTTCCCATAATATCTCCTGAATTTTCTTAGCTAATGCATATGACATTAAGGGTGGCACAGCATTTCCTATTTGGGTAAATGCTGCACTTCGTGAGCCTTCAAAAAAATAATTATCTGGGAACGATTGCAATCTTGCAGCCTCTCTAACAGAAATTGAGCGAAGTTGAGTTGGATGAATATAGTAATGTCCATCTTTTGCAATATGCGCAACTAAAGTATGTGAAAGACCATTTATGTCAACTACTTTAAACCTATCTAAAAAAGATGAAACATTATTTTGAGTTCTCAATCTTTTAGGAAGATCATTATATTTCAATCGATGGTTTTCATTATTCCATTTATCTTGCGCAATCTTATAAATAGCTAGATCATTTTTATTATGAGATCTTGCAATATGTTGGGTATAAAAATTAAAATCACATCTAATCCGATATTTTCTTTGATAGTCGGATGCTTCTTTTTGATATTTATCTACGGTTATAGAATCACCAGGTTTTAATATTTTTAAATCGTGGAAAACATCAGCTACTGTATATAGCGGTGTTTCTTTTTCAAATTCGGGATATACTAACTTTTTTTCTTTCAAGCTTCCAATAATAATGACCCGCCTCCTTGATTGCAGAACACCAAACTCTTCTGCTTTTAAAATTTGATAATTGACGTCATATCCAATTTTATCATAATAATGTTTAAGATCATTAAAATACTCGCCTTTGTTTGCGCTTAGAATACCCGGAACATTCTCGAATAAAAACATGCTAGGTTTATATTTTGCAAGAATTTGACCATATAATTTGTACAGACTCACACGTTGGTCAGTATCCCAATCTACGTTATGACGTCCAATAAGTGAGTAAGATTGGCAAGGCGGACCTCCAATTAATAAATCAACGGATCTAATATTTAGTAAATTAAGATTTTTGTCTATCTGATTATAGATGTGGTCTAACGTATTTTCTTCAATTCTTAAATTTAAAACAGTATCTAAAAAGCTCGCGGGCAATTGACTATATAAGTCCTGCTTAGATATTCTACCTTTCAAATAACTTTCATAAACACCAAGTTTATTATTTTTTAATAAATGATGGTAGGCTAGTCTCGTTTTCAATGTATAACAAGCATCTGCATTCATTTCAATATGGATAATTGGTTCAAAGCCTCTGTTAATGAACCCTTCTGAAAGTCCACCAGCACCAGCAAAAAGATCTATGTATGTTAGTGTTTTTTTTGTATTCATCTTTTATTCATGGCCGTTTATATATACAAAATTTTCATTGGAGGCGACATAGTATTTATTAACTTTATCTTCATTAAGAATGATGCTTTGTTTTAGAGTCTTTAGTTGACGATATAGGCGTATTTTTTTGCAGAAGTCCAGCATAAGATTTCGGTGTTAATCAGCCCAATGACTTTTTCGGTCTCTCATCATATTTTTGCAGTCATGCTTTGATCATAATCTTAGCTTGCTACAGATTATTAAACCAGTGTTCATTGAAACATTTATCACGAAAATGCCTGTTAAATGATGCAATAGTGGCATTCTGGTTACTGGCCTTTCTTAGCTAGATCAGGGACAGATCCACACTACGCCCATGTGCCCAATTCAGTATAATGCTAAACTTAAAAACTTTTTACAGTTATTCGTTTAGATAACCTGCAGCAGATGGTGTTTAAAGCCAACTAATCCAGTATATGCGTCAGAGCATTAACGCCAATGGCACGATCAGGCACAATGACAACCCATTAATGAGTGCTTCATTCACGTCTTAATGCTAAACTTATAATATTTTCGTAAAAATTTCTATATTACCACGATTTTCAGCGGCAATTTTATTAGAAGCGCCATCAAAATTTGTATTTTTTTAACGCATCGTATCTAACACATGCATACCACTGAACTTAATTGCATCATTCATAATAGCTGCCTCGATTGCAATTTAAATGTGAAATTATAAGTATATTTACTTAACGATCAGTATTTAAAGAGCCAGAAATAGCATCATTGCCATTCTTGGCAATAAAGTCTATTTTTTGCTCGTTTGCGATTTTCCCTGACAATATCGGTGCAGAAAAGACTATTTTACCCAGTTCTTCGCTTATCGGCTTAGCTACGCCTATTTGTGCATTTTCTGCGGCCAAAAATATCTCTGTATTTTCATTATTATTGGGGACGTGCAGGGTTAATTGAATAGATTTGTCGAGGATTTGAAGTTTTTCTGCATAAAAATTTCTATCAGCCTTTTTTGGTAAAGCATTTAATGCCGCTTTTACCTTTAACTGGCTGACGAAATTATTGGCTGACTTGCTATTGAAAATAAAGGGAACATCAACCGGCACACAAATAGTATCGCAAATTCCGATCAATAAATTTCCTTTTATTGTATCAGTTGAAACGTCAGTAGTCGCTATGCGGAAAACAATTTGAGCACGTTGTTTATAAATATAAGCCCAATCTCTACCTTGCTGTGATAAATGAGGGACAGGAAACAATAATTCGCTGTTGATGCCATTTTCAATTTGTAATTGCGGTGAAAGGCCAGAGCTGCCTGAGTTTTTCCAATAGGTCTTCCAATTGGGGTGTAGGCTTACGTCAATTAATCCATAACGCCATTGCGGTTCGTTATTTATTTCCTCATTGCTGAAAAAAATGGAAATATCGGCACCTTCCATCGCAGTATGATTAACCGTTTGAGCATTCGCGAGGCTTAATGAAAAAAATAAACATAATGCAGTAACAATTTGTAAAGTAATATTTCTTTTAAAATATTCAATCGCCATTTATAAAAACCTACAATGTTCATTGTCTTTTTTAAAATTCTTTGCAAGACATAATTTAAATTGGATCTTGGCAACTAATTAATGATAAAAATAGGGCTAATTTAGGATCAATCGCCAATGAAATTTTTGTGCTTTTTCAGCAGCAATAAAAAAGCGGAGCAAGTTTCAAACTTGCTCCGCTTAATCATTTCTACATAAAAACGACTATATGCTTTAAGCCAATTAGCTTTTTGCAACAGCTGCAACTTCAGCAGCAAAGTCTGTTTCTTCTTTTTCAATGCCATCACCAAGAGCAAAGCGAACATAGCTTACAAGCTTAACTGGTGCGCCAATTTCTTTTTCAGCTTCTTTTAATGCTGCTTCAACGGTGATGTCAGGATTGATAACAAAAGCCTGTGAAAGAAGAACAACTTCTTCAAAGAACTTACGCATACGACCTTCAACCATCTTTTCGATGATGTTTTCTGGCTTGCCTGATTGACGAGCTTGCTCAGAAAATACTGATTTTTCACGCTCAATAGCACCAGCATCAACTTCTTCTGAAGTTAAAGCAAGTGGATTGGTTGCAGCAATATGCATAGCAATCTGGCGGCCAACAGCCTGTGCTTTAGTTGCGTCGCCATCGGTTTCAATAGCAACGAGAACACCCAATTTACCAAGACCATCAGCAACAGCATTATGGATATAGGTTGCAACAACGCCCTTATCAACGGAAAGCTTAGCAACGCGGCGCAAATTCATGTTTTCGCCGATGGTTGCGATTGAATCCTTAATAGTGTCTGCAACAGTTTTGCTTGAACCAGGATAGCTTGCATCAGCAACAGCTTCAACTGAACCATCAGTTGTAAGAGCAGCTTGGGCCACTCCATTTACAAGTGCCTGAAATGCATCGTTACGTGCAACAAAGTCAGTTTCAGAGTTTACTTCAACCAAAACAGCAGTATTGCCATTGGATGCAAGACCAATCAAACCTTCAGCAGCTGTACGGCCAGCCTTTTTATCAGCCTTAGCGATACCCTTAGCGCGAAGCCAATCAACGGCTGCTTCCATGTCGCCATCAGTTGCAGCAAGTGCGGCTTTACAATCCATCATGCCGGCGCCGGTTAATTCGCGAAGTTCTTTAACTTGAGATGCGGAAATGCTCATTTTAGCCTCTTTGTTAAAAATAGCGAAGCGTGCTTGATGACCTTTCGGCTCACGCACGCCTGCTAATAATTTCAGTTTCAAATACTAGCCTTATGGGCTGATATTTGTTTTCTTAGTTAGAAGCTACAGCTTCTTCAACGATCGACTCAACTGGTGCATCAACCTGCGCACCAATATCAATACCGCTTGCGCCATGCTGACGAGCAATACCGTCAAGAGCTGCACGAGCAACGAGGTCGCAATAAAGCGAAATTGCGCGCGCTGCGTCATCGTTACCAGGAATTGGATAATCAATATTATCTGGATCACAATTGGTATCAACAACAGCGATTACAGGAATGCCAAGACGCTTTGCTTCTTGAATAGCAATAGCTTCCTTATTGGTGTCGATGATGAACATCAAGTCAGGAACAGAACCCATATCCTTGATACCACCAAGAGCGCGATCCAATTTTTCACGCTCACGTTCAAGGTTCAAGCGTTCTTTCTTGGTGAAGCCTTGACCTTCATTGGCCAAAATTTCATCCAATTTGCGAAGACGCTGAATTGAATTAGAAATTGTTTTCCAGTTGGTGAGCATACCACCAAGCCAGCGAGCATTAACATAATACTGCGCAGAACGATCAGCAGCATCAGCAATAATTTCCGAAGCCTGACGCTTTGTACCAACGAAAAGAACACGGCCGCCACGAGCAACTGTATCTGAAATCACCTGCAAAGCGCGGTGCAACATAGGTACAGTCTGTGAAAGGTCGATAATATGAACATTATTACGCTCACCATAAATATAGGGAGCCATCTTTGGATTCCAACGATGTGTTTGGTGACCAAAGTGAACACCAGCTTCAAGCAACTGGCGCATTGAAAAATCAGGCACTGCCATTTTAATTTCCTTAGTTTCCGGTTATACCTTCACGAAATGAGGCAAAACTGCCACCGGCGGACCCACTTTAATATTGGTATGGCCCTTATCTCGTGTGTGGAATAGCTTGCCTTTATAGGAGGTGAGACTAAAAAGCAAGCTGTCAATGATAATTTATCTGGAAATTCTCATATTTAGCAAAGTAGAGCATTAATATGTATCTTGTATGACGATTTTTATCGCAAATTGTTAACCACACCAAAAAAATAGCGCGGTGCTTAACGTCCGCGATAAGATGGCACGCCTTGATCGGGAATCCAGACGCCATCAGGCGAGTTGCCCGTTTGCCAAAATACATCAATTGGAATTCCGCCACGTGGATACCAATAGCCGCCAATACGCAACCATTTTGGCGCTAAAAGATCAACCAAACGCCTTGCGATGTGAATAGTGCAATCCTCGTGAAAAGCACCATGATTGCGGAAGGACCCCAAAAATAATTTTAAAGATTTGCTTTCAACCAACCATTGATCTGGAACATAATCAATCACAATATGGGCAAAATCGGGTTGGCCAGTTATTGGGCAAAGGGAGGTAAATTCCGGAATTGTGAAGCGAACATTATAAGAAATATCAGCCTGGGGGTTTGCAACTTTTTCTAAAATTGCCACTTCTGGTGAAGTTGGTAGACTATTGTCGCCTCCAAGTTGGGTTAGGCCTTGATAAATATTAGTTGTACTCGTCATGAAATTCTCCAAGCAAAATTTGCTTATCTATGTAATTTGGTTTCATAATTGAAATAAAAGTGGCTTTGGCCAATTTTAATGTCCCAATTCAATTTGGGTTTTCCAAAAATTATCATCAAGATAAAGGGTAGGGTCTTCAACGCCTGCACAATAAAACGCTTCGCGCCGCTCAACACAGGTACCACAACGGCCGCAATGTAGCTCCATCCCTTTATAGCAAGACCACGTTTCAATAAAAGGCGTGTTTACTTCTTTGCCAAGTGAAACAATATCTGCCTTGGTCTTTTGTACAAAAGGAGCGTAAAGGCCAACACTGCCCTCAAGCGAATAATTTTCCATTATAGCAAAACTATTGATAAAATCTGGCCGGCAATCGGGATAGATAAAATGATCGCCGCCATGCACAGCTAATGCCACTTGATTTGCACCTTTGGCACTTGCTAAGCCAAAAGCAATGCTTAAAAAAATAGCATTACGGTTGGGTACGACGGTTATTTTCATGCTTTCTTCAGCATAATGACCATCTGGAACGCTAATATCACCAGTAAGTGCGGTATTGGACATAGCTTGGCCAATTGATGAAATATCGATTAAATCAAAGGGTACACCAAGTTTGTCTGCACATAATTTTGCAAAGTACAGTTCTTTTTTATGTCTTTGCGCATAGTTGAATGAAAGAATACCATGAAGGTCTCCGCGTTCAGCTAAAATATAAGCTAAAGACACAGAATCGAGACCGCCAGAGCAGATGAGATAGGTTTTCATAATTTGTCCTTGTTTTAACCGGGTAGGCTGCGACCGGAATTCAATTCTTATTATCAATAACTCTTGCATAAATCAGAGCTATCAATCATATATCACATGGCCTATATATGAATTTGCCGAAACTGTGAAGCTGTTTTAATAAGACTAGCAAATGCTGTGCTCGTTTTATCAAACATTAAATATCTTCATAAGATATCCATCTTTGTCGAATATATGAGATGAATATCTATTTTCCCTAATTTTGTACATTTAAAATGGTAAGCTATAAAGCTAACCTTTTTAATGTCCCAGATGCAGTTGATTGTTATGACACTTTATAAGCGACCATTTGTAAAAACGTTTGCAGTTGCGCCTATGCTTGATTGGACAGACCGCCATTGTCGATTTTTCCATCGTCAATTAAGTGCCAATGCGCTGCTATATAGTGAAATGGTGGTGGCTGACGCAGCTATTCATGGGCCTAAGGAACGTTTGCTTGGCTTTAGCGGTATTGAGCATCCCATTGCGTTACAGCTCGGCGGAAGCGATCCACAAAAATTGGCATTGGCGGCAAAAATTGGTGAAGATTTTGGTTATGATGAAATTAATCTCAATGTAGGCTGCCCATCCGACCGTGTGCAATCGGGCACTTTTGGGGCATGCCTTATGCAGTCACCCGACATTGTTGCTACTGCTGTTGCAGCAATGAAACACGTCGTTTCCATTCCAGTTACCGTCAAATGCCGCATTGGTGTTGATGAACAAGATACTGAAACCGCGCTCAATGATATCGCACGTCTTTCTATTGCTGCTGGCTGTGACGCGTTTTGGGTTCATGCGCGAAAAGCTTGGCTAAAAGGGCTTTCCCCCAAGGAAAACCGCGATGTGCCACCGCTTGATTATGGGCGCGTTTATCGTTTGAAAAACAAATATCCTAACGTATTTATTGGTATAAATGGTGGTATTGCTAGCATTGAAGAAGCTACAAACCACTTGCATTATGTTGATGGCGTTATGGTTGGGCGCGCTGCTTATCAAAATCCTGCGCAATTAAGCCATGTTGATTATGTTGTTTATGATGAAACCTATCGTGAAATTGACTTTGAAAGCATAATAGAATCAATGTGTATTTATACCGATGCCCATATTCGGGCAGGGGGGCGTTTATCGCATATAAGCAAGCATATGGTGGGATTATTTCATGGCTTTCCAGGTGCAAGGCGCTGGCGGCAAATATTGTCAACCGATGCAACCAATTATGATGCAACATCGAGCGTCATTAGAAAAGCTTTTGCCGCAGTAGATGTAAGCGGCAAGCAAGAAAGCAAAGACGGTGAGAGCGAGGATACCGGTTCAAATTAATATTTTTGAACCGGTAAAATATTATTTTACTGCTTTGCTAAAATACTATTTACCAATTCGGGGGTAAGTTCGTCAAAGTGGCTAATAATGTGATTAGGCGCAAGCTGGGAGACAGGTATATTGGTGTAGCCAAAATCAACAGCAATAACAGGAATGCCAGCTGATTTCGCAGCATTTATGTCTGCGGCACTATCGCCAATCATAACAGCTTGTTTTGGATCACCAGCAGCGACTTCTATGGTTGATAAGATATGGCGGCCATCGGGTTTACGCCATGCAAAACTATCACCACCACATATTGCGCTATATTGGTTTTGTGGATCGATTGCATTGATGATGCGTCTTGCAGCATCTATAAATTTATTTGTACAAATTGCAGTTAAAAAGCCAGCTTCTTCAAAGCGTTTAACAGCCTCTTTAGCGCCAGGGAAATAAGTTGTTTTCCCCGGAATATGTGCCTTATAATGCTTTAAAAATATTGCTACCATTTCATCAAGCATGGCATCATCAAAAGTGATGTTTTGATCGCTTAAGGCGCGTTCGATCATAATGCGACCACCTTGCCCCAAAAACTGGTGCAAATCATCTAAATCCGCTGTTTTGTAGCCTTTTTCTTGTAAACAAAAATTTAAGCTATCCAACAAATCAATAGCTGTTTGGGCAAGGGTTCCATCAAGATCGAATACTATAATAGGTTTAGCCATTTTATTTGCTTTCCTCTAACCAAATTTTCCAATCTTCTAAAGCGCGAGCACTTAATGCCATTTTTTTGGCGATGGTCTTTTCTTTGCCGCGCAGTCTTTTGCCCTCTGGTTTTGGCACATCAATTGGAGGGAAAAGACCAAAATTTACATTCATCGGCTGAAATGAGCGCTTTCCACCTTCTTCTTCTACTGAAATATGGCCGCCAGTAATATGATTTAACAATGCACCAAATGCGGTGGTTAAAGGCGGCGGAGTAATCGATTTTTGTAGCTTTTCAGCCGCAGCAAAACGCCCTGCAATATAGCCAATTGCTGCAGATTCGACATAGCCTTCGCAGCCAGTAATCTGGCCAGCAAAGCGCAAGTTTAAATTGCTTTTTAGGCGCAAATAGGGATCCAATAATTGCGGCGAGTTCAGGTAGGTATTACGATGCAAACCACCAAGGCGCGCAAATTCTGCATTTTCAAGTCCTGGGATCATACGGAAAATTTGCGTTTGCGCCCCATATTTTAGCTTGGTTTGAAAGCCTACCATATTATAAAGCGTACCCAGTGCATTATCTTGACGCAATTGGACAACACCATAGGCTTTTATATCCGGCTGATGCGAATTAGTAAGCCCCATTGGTTTCATTGGGCCGTGACGCAAGGTCTCGCGGCCGCGCTCTGCCATCACTTCAATTGGAAGGCAACCATCAAAATAGGGTGTATTTTCAAAATCACGAAATTCTGTCTTTTCCCCATCAATCAAAGCGTCAATAAAAGCCTCATATTGGTCCTTATCTAAGGGGCAATTAATATAGTCCTTACCATTGCCACCAGGCCCTACCTTATCATATCGCGACTGATACCAACAAATATCCATATTGATGCTATCTTTATGAATGATCGGCGCAATAGCATCAAAAAAGGACAAAGCAGCTTCATCAGTCGATGCTAGAATAGCATCGGCAAGAGCAGGCGAGGTGAGGGGACCAGTGGCTATAATCGTGCTACCCCATTCTTTGGGTGGTAGACCTTCAACTTCTTCACGGCGGATTTCGATATTTGGATGATTAGACAGCCGTTTGGTAACTTCTGCAGCAAAACCATCGCGATCAACGGCCAAGGCACTACCAGCTGGAACTTGATGAGCATCTGCTGCGCTCATAATTAAAGAACCTGCAAGGCGCATTTCAGCGTGTAATACGCCAACGGCATTGGTTTGACTATCATCAGAGCGGAAAGAATTTGAACAAACCAATTCAGCAAGATGGTCACTTTTATGAGCATCGGTTTCGCGAGTAGGGCGCATTTCATGCAAAACGACCTTTACGCCGGCCTCGGCTGCGGTCCACGCAGCTTCAGATCCTGCAAGACCACCACCAATAATATGCAAAGCCTGATTATCTAAATCTGACATATCTATCTTTCTAATGTTCAAACTCTATAAAACTGAGCTCTTTAAACTTATAACCACGCTTAAAGAGTTAAAGAAAACACTCTGATTTAAAACATAAATCATAGTGTTTGAATAATATTAAACCATAACACCATAAAGATCATATGCATCGGCATTTTTGATCTTTACACTACCATTAGCACAGCTTAAGCATGCGCTAGGATAGCAATACATGGCCATTTTTTTTATCAAAAACAACATAAAAGCTTTTTATCATTTTAGCAAAAAAATTTGTGATTACGTTTTGCTGCTTTCGACAAAACAATGCTTGTAAGATTCTTTAAACGCTTCCTGCACTTCTGGCAAGTTAGCTTGGTGGCTTTCGCACCTTTTACCATCTGACTATAATAGTAATTTTCGCAACCGATCTTGGCTTTACAATTCAACCTCAAAACCTTTTAATAGGCTAGGGCTAATTCATGAAATTAAGGCAACTGCAAAAGCCGCTAAAGCCACATCTATTAAAATCGATATAATAATCGCATAAGATATATTATGGAACTAATTTTAAAATATCTACTGGGAAATGGCATGTTTTAGTTTGAAACAGCGACAATATGCTATAGATAGATAAAAGCTTATTTAATCAAGGATATTATCATGTCAGACTTAAATATTGGTGATAAAGCACCTGAATTTACCTTGCCAGACGCCAATGGCGATTTAGTGTCTTTAAAAGACTTGCAAGGAAAACCGGTTGTGCTTTATTTTTATCCAAAGGACGATACGAGCGGTTGCACTACTGAGGCTTTGGACTTTACCGCACTGATTGATCAATTTCGTGATATTGGTGTGCGTGTGCTTGGGCTTTCACCTGATAGCGTTAAAAAACATGATAAATTCAAAGAAAAGCACCAACTTGACGTTGAGCTATTGGCTGATGAAGAAAAAGCAGTTTTAAGTGCCTATGGTGTTTGGGTCGAAAAATCTATGTATGGACGTAAATATATGGGTGTTGAGCGTACAACACTTCTTTTAGATGCCAGTGGTACAATCGTAGAAATCTGGCGTAAAGTTAAGGTAACTGGCCATGCTGAAGCGGTATTGAAAGCAGCACAGGCCTTGGTTGCGTAAAAGTCCGCTAATTTCTGATACGTGTCACGCCAATCCAATATGATAACATTGGGTTGGCTTATCGTGCTAGGCTGACTTTTTATTGTTAATTGCCGATAAATTAACGCTTTTTTATGGCTTGCTATGCTTTGCTGGCAACGCATAAGGAACGTAAAAATTATGAAATTCGCCTTTATTTTATTATCTACCGCTATCATTTTTCCAAGCGATAGTTTATCCCTTAAAAACAATGTTTTAGATGATAACGTTCAACCCTATAGTCAACCCCTACCCGCAAAAACCAACTATATTGCCGACCAAGAATCTAGCAGCAGTCAAGATAAATACATTGTTGGCATTGATCCAATTATTACCGGTAATCATATTCTGTCCCATTAGTTTTAATTGATATTTTACGCATTTTTTAAAATTGGATAATTGTCATGCATAAAAGTTTAAAAGAGGTTTTTAGCGCAAAATCAGGACGATTAATAACCAGCTTTCTGGCATTAACTTTTGCCATATTATGCGCTGAGAATGCAGCAAAAGCTCAAGCTAACGATATAGCAACAGGTATTGCTATGCATGGCGGCCCACAATTAGCTAAAACCTTTAACCATTTTCCTTATGCTGATCCTAATGCTCAAAAAGGTGGTAAATTTTCTTTTGGTGTTATAGGTACATTTGATGGTTTTAATCCTTTTATCTTACCCAGCATGCGCACGACAGCTAGAGGTCTTTTTGGCGATGAACAATTAGGATCATTGGTGTTTGAAAGCTTGATGGTACGCTCGCGCGATGAACCTTTTACACTTTATGGTTTGATTGCTGATGGAGTTGAAATTAATGACGCAAGAACTGAAGCTGTTTTCCATTTAAATCCATTAGCAAAATTTCAAGACGGCGCGCCTATAAAAGTTGAAGATATTATTTTCACTATCGATCTACTGCGTGAACATGGCCGCCCACCCTTTAATAGTTATGCTAAACGTATCAAAATAGTTGAAAAAATTAATGACCAAACGGTGCGATTTGTCTTTAATACTGATGGCGATCGCGAGCTACCATTGTTGATTGCGAGTGTTCTACCTGTTTTACCGAAACATGCTATTGATCGCAATAAATTTGCCACAAATGGACTTACACCCTTATTAGGATCTGGGCCTTATAAAATTGCTCAATTCACTGCGGGACAACGCGTAACCTATAAACGTGATGAAAACTATTGGGGCAAGGATTTGCCTGTTAACAAGGGGCTTAACAATTTTGATGAAATTCGCATTGAATATTATCGCAATGATAATGCGCGATTTGAGTCATTTAAGAAAGGCATTCTTGATATATTTATTGAAGATCAACCCAATCGTTGGCGTTTAGGTTATAATTTTCCAGCAGTTAAAGAAGGAAAAATTTTAAAAGAAGAGTTCAAAACAGGGACACCTGCCCCCATGATCGGTTTTGTATTCAATACGAGACGAGAACTTTTTGCAGATAAAAGAGTTCGGCGCGCGCTTTCCAACGTGTTAGATTTTGAATGGATTAACCGTAATCTTTTTGATAATCTTTATGAGCGTACTGAGGGGTTTTGGGATGGTTCGGAGCTGTCATCTATTGGTAGACCTGCAAGTGAATTAGAGCGGCAATTGCTTGCGCCCTACCCTGATTTTGTTAACCAAGATGTTTTAGATGGCACTTGGCATCCAATAAAAACTGATGCATCAGGAATTAACCGTTCGGGGTTACAGCAAGCTTGGCAAGAGTTAAAAGATTTAGGATTTACACGTAAAAACTATCAAATCTATACACCAACAGGCCATCCCTTTACTTTTGAAATCATGACCCGTTCTATTGAGGAGGAAAAAATTGCTCTTGCCTACCAACGCTCCCTCGCCCGCATCGGTATTACTGTTACTGTGCGCTCGATAGATGATAGTCAATATCAAACTAGGCTTGGTACTTTTGATTACGACATGATTATTGGCAACCTAAGTGCCTCACTTTCGCCTGGCAATGAACAAATACGCCGTTGGGCCTCGTCATCGCGCGACATGGAGGGAAGTTTTAACTATGCAGGCGTTGCTAATCCTGCGGTTGACGCTTTGATAAAGACAATGCTTGAGGCGCGCAGTAAAGAGCAATTTACTGATAGTGTTCGCGCTCTTGATCGCGTCCTTATCTCAGGCCATTATTATTTACCGCTATACCACCTTCCACGCCAACTAGTAGCACGGCGAAATTATGTGAAACATCCAGATTATACATCGCTCTATGGCTATCGTATTCCAGCTTGGTGGATAGATGAAAGTGAAAAAACAAAGTTAAAAAATTAAAAATGATTTTGGGCTTTTCTACTTATTGATTATATTAAAAAACCATCAAAACCATGCAATTACGAGGCTATTTGTGACTAATTTAACTATTGATATTATTGCTGATTTTGTCTGTCCTTGGTGTTATATTGGCGGCAAGCGCCTTGATAAAGCGCTTAAATTGTTAGAAATTGACAATGCTAAAATTGAATGGAAGCCCTATCAGCTTGACCCAACCATACCAAAGCTTGGTCGCCCTTATGAAAGCTATTTAAAGCAAAGACTGGGCGGCACGGACAAGGTTGATGAAATTCATCGCCAGCTGATTGAACTTGGCAAAGAATTCGAGATTGAGTTTGATTTTGAAACAATCGAAATTATGCCCAATACAATGGATGCCCATAGACTTGCTTATTGGGCAGGACAAGCTGAAAGCGGCACGCAAACCAAAGTTGCTTATGAGCTTTATTCAAGATTTTTTGAGCAAGGACAAGATATTGGAGAGACGAATATCCTAACTGATATTGCAAACGAAGTGGGCATGCGCAGTGACGTCATAGAAAAGCTTCTTGAAACTAATATCGATATTAATACAATGACGGATGATATCGCCCTTGCCCAGAAAATTGGTGTTCAAGGTGTTCCGTGTTTTATAATCAATAAAAAATATGCAATTATGGGCGCACAAACAACGCAGCAATTTGCTGATGCAATTGGACAAATAAGCGCCGGATTTGAACCACAAGGTAGTGAAGACCGATGAATATTAAATTGCAAAAAAATTTATAGCTAATAAAAATTTAGCTAAAATTATAAAAGTGCCAATTTAACTTACAAAACTAAATTGGCACTTTGTCAATAAAAGATGTTCACTAAAATAAGCTATAAGATATATAAGATCTAGCTATGTTAACCTGCTTTTATCTCCGCAACACCTTGCCGCGCTAAGGCATCAACACGTTCATTTTCGGCATGCCCTGCATGCCCCTTAACCCAATGCCAAACAACGTCATGACGTTTGCGAGCCTCGTCAAGTGCTTGCCAAAGATCCATATTTTTAACTGGCTTTTTGGCAGAAGTTTGCCAACCATTACGCTTCCAACCTTCAATCCATTTTGAAATGCCATCACGTACATAAACTGAATCGGTAAATAGGTCGACTTTACATGGTTCTTTCAAGGCATTTAAAGCTTCAACAGCCGCCATAATTTCCATGCGATTATTGGTTGTTTCTTTTTCACCGCCAAAAAGTTCACGTTCATGGCCATTATATTGTAAAAGTGCGCCCCACCCCCCAGGGCCAGGATTGCCCGAACACGCGCCATCAGTATAAATAACTATCTGTTTCATCATCACTTATTGTCAGCTATTAATGATTGGGAAGACCAAGCTCACTACTACGTTCTATCTGCCTAAAAAAACGTAACTTGCGTAAATATTCTATCGGATTTTTTTTGACTACAAAACCGCTATCATCAATAAAAAACCAATCATAAGCCCGGGTTAAGAAAAAACGTAAAGCAGCACCGCGTGCCAAAATTGGCAATAAATCGCGCTCACGATCTGAAAGCGGACGTTGTGCAGCATAATGGGATAGAAGTGCACTCCCCTTTGTCAAATTATATGACAAATCGGCTTCAAAGCACCACGCATTTAAACAAATGGCCAAATCATAGGCAAGAGCATCATTACAAGCAAAATAAAAGTCAATTATGCCAGATAAATCGCCATCAAGGAAAAACACATTATCATTAAATAAATCGGCATGAATGACCCCAGATGGTAAATCACTGGGCCAATTCTTTTCAAGAAAAACCAATTCATTATCAATTTCATTTTCAAGGTCTGGAGCCATATCATTTGCACGATAACGCACATCGCTCCATAATTGACGCCAACCATCAATGGAAAGGCTATTTTTGCGTTGAATTGCAAAATCAGCGCCTGCAACATGTAGATTGGCAAGTGCAGACCCTACTTTTCCACAATGAAAAGCTGTTGGTTTCCTAACCCACATCCCCTCGAGAAAACTTATAAGAGCTGCCGGTTTTCCAGCTAATTGACTTACCATTGCACCGTCGTTGCGTAAGATAGGTTGTGGGCAAGGAATGCCTTTTTGAGCAAGATGTTGCGTTAGCCCGAGAAAAAACGGCAAATCGCGTTCATCAACGCGCTTTTCATAAATAGTAAGAATAAAGTTACCAGCTTTGGTCCTTAACAAGAAATTAGAATTTTCAACGCCTTCGGCAATGCCCTTATAAGAGAGAAGCGTTCCAACGTCATATTCGTTTAAAAAGCTTGCAAGCTGCTCTTCACTAATATCGGTATAAACAGCCATTGCCGACGACCTTTCTTGTTAGGCTAATTCATTAAGCGCGGAATCACCCTCGACGCCATTAACAAAAGCCATATCATCATTGGTTAGGATAACATCACGCAATTCGCGATTTACCAAGAAGTTTTCAAGCTCTTGTGTTGTTTCCGCAAGTTCAATGCTCATATCATAACGCTCGCGAAAAGCTTCTATAATTTCAGAAACTATTATTTCGGGGGCAGAAGCACCGGCTGATAAACTGACAACCCCTAAAGAACCGAGATTTAACCAATCAATTTCAGACGCACGTTGCACTAAAATAGATTTTTTAGCTCCTGCTCTTTCTGCAACCTCGACAAGGCGCCGTGAGTTTGAAGAGTTGGGAGCACCAACAATCAAAAACAAATCACTGCCTGGCGCAGCGGCTTTAACAGCGTCCTGCCGATTTGTCGTCGCATAACAAATAGATTCAGCTGCAGCAGCCTGCATTTGTGGAAAGCGTTGATAGAGCACTTCAATGATGCCGGCTGTATCTTCAACCGATAAGGTTGTTTGCGTAACAAAACCAAGATTTTCTGGATCTAGTGGTTGATAAGTTTGCGCATCCTCAATCGTTTCGATAAGACTTACCGCCCCTTCATCCAATTGGCCCATGGTGCCGATTACTTCTGGATGCCCAGCATGACCAATCAAAATGACATGGCGGCCATGTTTACGATGCCTTATAGCTTGTTTATGCACCTTGGAAACAAGAGGACAGGTGGCATCAAGATAAAAAAGATTTTTAGCTGTTGCATCGGCAGGAACAGATTTTGGCACACCATGAGCCGAAAAAACTACAGGCCGATCGCGAAGATTTTCCGGAATTTCATCTAGCTCTTCAATAAACACCGCGCCGCGCGCCACTAACCCTTCAACCACATAGCCATTATGAACGATTTCGTGGCGAACAAATACAGGCGCGCCATACTTTTTTAAGGCAGCGACCACGATTTGAATAGCTCTGTCAACACCGGCGCAAAATCCACGCGGTCCGCACAGTCGTATAGTCAGGGGGGATTTTGCGGCCATAAAATTCTGTTCCTCTGTCAAATAAATAACATGCATAGGTTATTCAGAACCTTAAAACACATCAGCAATCAAAATAGTGCTTAAATTCAACTACACACCACTTTGAAAATATTCTTATTACATATAGCGATTAAACCCTATATAATCCAGCCAGAAAATTATAGCGGAAATAGTTTCTCCAAGGCTTTAATCGATGCTTTTAAGCTAAAATCAGATTTATGCACCAAATTTAGCATAAGTTGCAATGTAAATCAAAAATGCTAATAGTAGCACAACCACTATTATACCTATCGCGCGGCTTTTTCTTGCAGCCTTTTGCTCTTTTGTAAGAGTTAGGTAAGACTGTTTATCAGATGGCTTGACCATTAGATATAACCCCAAACTGCTAATGCCTTAATGGCAAGATTTTCAAATAAGAGAACTGCAAAAACCCCAGTTAAATAAAAGAGTGAAAAGAAAAACAACTTTTTTGCAGCAGGTATAGTTTGCTCACGTGCATCTGCCTTCCATAATTGGAATGCACGAATAATAAAAACAATACCCAAAACTGTAGAAATAATACCAAATACAATACCAGCAAAGCCCAAAACAAACGGTAAAACACCGATTAACGCCATTAATATTGCATAAACCAAAATTTGGTTTTTAGTTGAACGCTCACCTTTGACATTTGGCATCATAGGAATATGAGCAGCCTCATAATCTGTTGTGCTAAACAATGAAAGCGCCCAAAAATGCGGTGGCGTCCACATGAAAATAATCAAAAACAAAACAATACTATCAATACTAATTGTCCCTGTTACTGCAGCCCAGCCTATCATTGGCGGAAAAGCCCCTGATGCCCCGCCGATAACAATATTTTGCGGCGTAGAACGTTTGAGCCAAATGGTATAGATCACAGCATAGAAGAAAATAGTAAAGGCCAAAAATAAGGCTGAAAACCAATTAATAAATACACCCATTACACCAACGGCAAACGCTGATAAAACCAAACCAAATATCAAGACTTGGCTGCGGCTAATTTTGCCTGATGGAATGGGCCTTGATTTGGTACGTTTCATAACCGCATCAATATCAGAATCATACCACATATTTAATGCACCGGATGCACCGCCACCAACAGCAATACACAAAATAGCAAGAAACCCTAAAATGGGATTGATTGTGCCAGGCGCAACAACAAGACCAACAAAGGCAGTAAAAACCACCAAAGACATAACACGCAGTTTTAATAACGTGATATAATCACGGCTGTCTGCCATGGATATATACGCCATTTCAGGCGTTTGATTAATTTGACTAGGTATTGACATTAAACGCCTATCGAGCATTGGCTCAAATTGGTTAAACTTTACAGCACAATATTATAAAGATATGCCGTTTCAATTTACAAATATTAGCATTTTTCACTAGATTAGTAATGAATTTACATTGCTGGTTATTTTTGACTTTATAGGTTTAATAAAGACCAAAATTTTTATATCCCATTTTTAACACATCACTGCTAAACACTCTAGTTAAAATGTAGAGTTTTTTATCCATAATGGGATGGCCCCAACACAAGTTAAAGGCCACCCCACAAGCCCCCGCGGCTTAATGCTTGTTAAAAACAGGTACTGCTTGCCATTGCAGGATTGGAGCCGGTGATGGCAAGGTCCATTCAAGTGTGGTTGCCCCCTCACCCCAAGGATTGCCGGCTACGGCTTTTTTACGCCAAAACGCTTCGCAGATACCATATAGAAAAACAATAAGTGACAGCACACCGATCATTGCACCTAGTGTTATTATCTTGTTCCAACCAATGCTATTTTCAATCAAAAAAACAACACTATTGTTAGCATATTCAAAACCTTGGAAATGCTGAGGAAGAAAGATCATATTAACAGCAATAAACATGATCGAAAAATGTATCTTTCCAGTAGCTTCACGCAATTCATAACCTGAGATTTTGGGAAACCAAAAATACCATGCGGCAAAAATTGCAAAGACTGCGCCAAGTGACAAAATATAATGAAAATGACTGACAAATGCAGGATTACCATTGCTAACAGGGCTATTTAAGGCCAAATGAATGGCGGAAAAACTACCGATAACAAACATTAAAATAAAACCCAAAGCCCAAAGCATTGGTGTTTTATATTGAATATGCCCGATCGCAATAGTTGCAAGCCAAGAACCGATTATTACAAAAGCAGGAATAGCTATAATTGGCAAAGCCACGAAGAAATAGCTTTTAATATCCCCTAGATTAGATGCTGAAAAAAGATTTTGAGCCCAAATAAGGAAACCAGCAGCACCAATAAATATCATAGCCGAAATAACATAATTACGTCCAACAAGTGGGCGATTTGCAAAAGTAGCAACAACTTCACTAATAATACCAAAGGCTGGCAAAATTAGCACGAAAATTTCTGGATGCGAATAGAACCACAACATAATTTGTAAATTTTTACCGTCAACGGCTGACATGCTAAAACTATCAAAGCCGAAATGATAAAGCAAAGAACTTAACGCCGCAGTCATAGTCGGCATGCAAATAATCATTAAAAAAGATGAAACTAAAACTGACCAGACAAAAATAGGTAAATATCTAAATCCCATACCAGGCGCGCGCGCTACCAATATAGTTGCAATAAAATTGGCAGCAGTCAAAATTGCAGAAAGTGCAGCAAGGTGAATCATCGCTATCATTAATACACAGGCAGTCTGCGCAGATGAAACCCACAACAGGCTACCGACCAATAAAAACATTGCCGGAAATAATAACAAAAATGCGAAGCGATTTAGGCGTGGAAATAGCATATCTTCGCAACCAATCATCATGGGCAAAAGCCAATTGGCAAAACCGCCAAATAAAGCCGGTACCACCATGAAAAAAATCATGATAAGTGCGTGAGCCGAGGAAAAAAGCGCAAACATTTCACGTCCTTTTTCAACAGCAGATATTCCCTCATAACCATATAGTAAGCTGGCTAGTCCATGAAAATATTGAATGCCAGGCTCATTGAGTTCAAGGCGCATCGCAACAGAAAGCAAAACACCAACGATCCCAGCAATAATGGCAAAAACCAAATAATTGGTTCCAATTTTTTTATGATTACAAGAAAAAATTGTTTTCATAAGACTCTATTTCTCGCATTATCAGCATTTATCTGCTTCATTACCCATCAAGTCCACCAATATTATTCACCTTTAACTTACGCGGTTTAACTTAGCCCCACGCAAAAACGATGTAGTTTGGAAAACTTTTAAATTTCTGTTCTTTTACCATATCTAGCTTAAGACACAAGATTTAAAGATGTGGCATAATTACACAGCCTTGATACGCATGCCCAAACCTCCCACTACAAACGGCATTATTAGTTATTGCTTGGAGGTTACCAATATATGATATTCATCTCTTTAGATGTTATCATTTCTTTTGCAATTCCACCAATAAACCATATTGCCTGGAACTTCGCGTAACAACGAGTAGAGATCTCTTACATTCCATTGCTGGCTTGGTGCATAATAAACCGGTGAGATGCCATTGCAGGAAAAAGCTAAGCGTGTGCGAGGAACATGGAAAAATTGTGTTATAATAAAGGCGCTTTTGGCTGAGTTCTTTTGCATTATGCCCACCATGTTTTTCGCAGTCGCAGCAGTATTTACGCCTTCAGGGTCTTCTATAATAACATTAGCTGGAATACCTTGGGCAATGAGATATTCCTTCATTATCTTTGTTTCAGATAAACCAAATTCGTTTTCGCCACCACTCACCACAACTAAAGGGAAAAAGCCTTTTTGATAAAGATTTACTGTTTCATCAAGTCGCCCCTTTAAATACGAAGACAACGAACCGTCAGCAAAAATCGCCGTACCTAAAACCACTCCTATATCAGCCTTCTCCTTATGATCACGGACACCGATTAAAACAACAACCAATGCTGCAAAGACAGGAATAACGAGAAGTATAGATAAAAATACAATTATTTTTTTCATAAAATAGATACCTAACGATAATAAACTACTATTAAATTTTAAGTCTCAAAACTATGGTTGAAATAAATTCGAAATTAAACATTTTTATGGTATTTTAACTTGCAAGCACTCAAACTCATCTATCTTAGAGATACAACCAGCTATTTTTTTTAATTTTACACTTAATAATTTCATTTCGATATAGCTGATTAGGTTTAAAAATGAGGTCATTCGCCATATTAAAGAACCATCCACAAGACCATAGTAGATGACGTTAACAAGCGTAACTATGAGGTATGTATAATTTAAAATCTTATTTAATTTCAAAGCATCCTGCAATTATTATTGGTGTGATCCACCCCACAAATTAACGAGATGAAATAAAACGTGCACGCAATATCACGAGTGGTTTTAGGATCTTTTTATTGACTTTAGGTGATTTTGATAAAAGAAACGCATATGCAGAAAAACCGCTTTTTATTTTAATATATAATTTAATTTAAAAATAGCTTGTTAAAAAGTTACAAGAAAAACTTTTCTTTTATCCGCAACCTCAATGGTTTTTTCAAAATCAAGAATAAAACTAGATCCTGCTTCAATGGCAACACCGGCAAGCCCCGATTGAAATGCTTGTTCAATAGTATCAGGTCCAATGGTGGGCAAATCTGCACGTTTTTCTTGGTTTGGTTTGGCACATTTTACCAAAACGCCACCTTGTTGTGGGATGCGCCGCTCTTGTCGCATTAAGGCAATACGCTTAATCATATTATCAGTGCCTTCGGCGCCTTCAAGTGCAACAACTCTGCCACCAACAGCTACAGCACCCTGCCCGACATCAAGATCACCAAGCATATGTGCTGCTGCAAGCGCAAGCTTTAAATTTTTTTCTTCTACTTTAGAAGGTGCCAAGTCAGATAACAGGCATGGTGCTGGCGCAAGCAAATCGGGTACCACCTCATGGGCTCCAAGCACCTCAAAACCATAAGATTCAAGTACCTTGATGAAAGCGCGGAGTAAGGCATCATCGCCTTGCGCTAAAGCAAAAAACACGCGTGTTAAGGCACGCAATGTTGGGCCATCTAATCGTAAATTAGATAGATGTGGCCTACTTTTTACACCACCTGCTAATACCACATTTTTGACATTGGCACTTTTCATTGCCCTGATAAGCTTTGCAAATTCAACAATTGAAATCTCACAATGCTCAAATTTATAAATATCAGGATCAGCCTCATGACGTAAGGGAACGACAAAGGGATCTTGCCCCATAGATTTCAATGATTGGGCAACAGCTAAGGGCAGTTTACCACCACCTGCAATAATGGCTGTACGCCCTTTAGGTAAAAGCTTTGTCACCCCAATACCCCCTATGCAACATTAGGCTTTTTAAACTTGAAACCAAGATAGAGAATAAAGAACCAAATAGGCATAACAAGCACAGACAGACTCATATCTGGAGCTGCAAGAGTAAAAAATGCTGGCGAATTGTTGTCTATAATGTGTAAAGTCTTTAATAGATAGGTCATTAAACCATTTTCACTAAAACCGGTTAAAATCATCAATGAAACAAGCAGCAATAAAAATAGTAAGCAGATGTAGTTAGCCAAAGGAAACAAGGGAGAGGGAAACTTAGTTTTACTATTTTTCAGTTTTTTTGCACGTCTAAATCTCAAGTGAACAAGAATAATTGTTGCCCAAGTCATAGCAGCCGCTGTCGTAGCAACGGCCATAACCCGCATAAATGCTTCATTTGGTACGAGATAATTAATGATAACCGCAACAGCTGTACAAAGCGATGAGACTAAAATTGCAATAAATGGAACGCGATTATGGCTTAGCTTCATAAAAATACGCGGCGCATTACCTTGTTCTGCCAATGAATAAAGCATTCGGCTATTGGAATAAATTCCGCTATTATAAACTGAAATTGCAGCAGTTAGCACGACAAAATTTAAAATATGTCCGGCAGCAGGAATACCGATATTGGTAAAAATAGAGACAAAGGGGCTATTATCTTTATTAAGCAAATTCCACGGATTTAATATCATAATGACAGTAATTGCACCAATATAAAAAATTAATATACGCCACATAACCTGATTAATGGCTTTTGGTATGGTCTTTTCTGGGTTTTCCGCTTCACCTGCAGCAACGCCAATGAGTTCAGTTCCTCCAAATGAAAACATAATCACAACAAACGCCATAATCATGCCAGATGCACCAAGCGGAAAAAAACCACCTTGGCTCCATAGATTCGAAACCGTTGCATTGGCGCCCCCTAATCCTGTTATGATTAGGATAACACCAAAAACAATCATACCGATAACTGCAATGACTTTAATTAAGGCAAACCAAAACTCAAACTCACCATAAAACCTTACATTTATAAGGTTCACGGCAGTAATAACCATTAAAACGACAAGAGAACTAATCCAATGATCTATGGGCAGCCAATGATCAAGATAGATGCCAACAACCGTTAATTCCGCCATACTGACCAAAATATAAAGCAACCAATAATTCCAGCCAGCAAAAAAACCAGCAAAACCATTCCAATATTTATAGGCAAAAAAACTGAACGAACCTGCAACTGGCTCTTCAGTTGACATTTCACCAAGCATCCGCATGATAAGATAAATAACAAGCCCACCAATAAGGTAAGAAAGAATAGTCGCAGGCCCTGCAAGACTGATCGCTTCGGCCGAGCCATAAAAAAGGCCTGTACCAATAGCTCCACCTAATGCAATCATTTGGATGTGACGGTTTTTTAATCCGCGGCGCAAATTCCTGTTATCACCTTCCATCACATTCCTTTCAAAAACCGCTTACAACAAATTCTGGTCTTTTATAAATCTACGATAACTGCTCTTCGTTAGACTTGGCAGTTAATCCTAAAAAATCGAAAATCTTAGTATCAAGTAAATGAGATGGACGTACGTTACCGAGCGCGCGGATCATAGTATCTTTGCGGCCTGGCATCCGCTTTTCAATATCCGACAACATTGCCTTCATAGCATTTCGTTGCAATCCATCTTGAGAGCCGCAAAGATTACATGGAATAATTGGAAAATCCATAATTTCGGCGAATTTTGCAAGATCATCTTCTGCAGCATAAATAAGTGGCCGCAATACAAAAAGATCACCTTCATCATTGAGCAGCTTGCCCGGCATAGATGCCAAACGCCCACCATGAAAGAAATTCATAAAAAATGTTTCCAATGCATCATCACGATGATGACCAAGCACGAGCGCGGAACAACCTTTTTCACGCGCTAACCGATAAAGAATGCCACGACGTAAGCGTGAACATAGTGAGCAATAGGTCTGACTTTGATCGAGTTTATCCGTCACCACCGAATAAGTGTCCTGATATTCAATATGATATTCAACACCAATACTCTTTAAATAATCGGGTAAAATATGTTTTGGAAAATTTGGCTGCCCTTGATCTAAATTACAAGCAATAAGATCAACAGGTAAAAGTCCGCGCCATTTTAAGTCCAATAAAAGCGCTAGCAGGCCATAGGAGTCTTTGCCACCAGACAACGCAACAAGCCAACGCTCACCCTTAAGCGATGAGCCATTTATCATAGCAAAATCTTCTATAGCTTGGCGCATATGGCGCAACAAACGCTTGCGTAATTTATTAAATTCAACTGCGGAACTAACATCTCGAAACATCGGATGACAGCCATCATCGGCAAAAGTTTCACCTTTTGCACTGCTAACTTCGATAAGATTTACTCGAGATGAACTCATTGCTGCCTCGGCATAGTCTGTAACTGTTATATAAGGTAATTCACTAATAACGAACCAACTAGATCATTTTATTGATCAAATAAGACCAAAAATATTTTAAAAGCATAATTTTATAAAATATCTCAAATGTCCAATATAATAAAGGGGGCATAAGCCCCCTTCAAAATTCGATAATCGAAAAAATCTATTAGCGTGAGTAGAACTCGACTACTAGATTTGGTTCCATTACAACAGCGTAAGGAACATCGGCAAGATTTGGCACGCGAAGATAGGTAGCGCGCATCTTGTTGTGATCTGCTTCGATGTAGTCAGGAACATCACGTTCTGCCAACTGTGTTGCTTCGATCACGATAGCCAATTGTTTTGACTTTTCACGAACTTCGATCACATCGCCTGCTTTACAACGGTAAGACTGAATATTGGTGCGAACACCATTAACATTAACGTGACCGTGGTTTACAAACTGACGTGCAGCAAAAATTGTTGGTACAAATTTTGCACGATATACAACTGCATCTAGACGGCTTTCAAGCAAACCAATCAAGTTTTCACCAGTATCACCGCGACGACGTGCAGCTTCTTCATAAGTTTTATGGAATTGCTTTTCAGAAACGTCACCATAGAAACCTTTAAGTTTCTGCTTTGCACGAAGCTGAACACCATAATCGGAAAGCTTGCCTTTGCGGCGCTGACCGTGCTGGCCTGGACCATATTCACGGCGATTAACTGGGGACTTAGGACGACCCCAAATATTTTCGCCCATGCGGCGATCAATTTTATACTTTGCAGATTCGCGCTTACTCATCGCATTTCCTTTGAATATTATTTATTGCTTTTCAGCTAGTTTTAAGGAAACGCGCCCTCCTCTGCCTTTTTAATTATCTTAATTAAAACAATAAGATAAAAATCTAAAAGACTGACAGGATAAAACCGCAAATCTTGCGTCTTTATCCACGGGACACGTTATTATTGTGATTTAGAAAAACCACGATTTGGGGCTTTTATGTCATAGTTAATATTATGTCAAGCATGAAACCAGTAATATGTGATTTCAACTTGTATATTTAATATTCGACCACAATTTCTTGGGGTTTACGACTTTCTTTAATTTTTAAAAAAGTAAGTGTTGCATAAGCAATTACAAATATTGTGTGAATAAAAGGCACCACTAAATGCAATTCAAAATATGACGCGTAAAGAGTATAACAAACAGCTTCAACAAAACCACCGATTAGCCATAAGATTATCCCCCATTTTGATCCCATCCATAGACCACAAGCGGCGATGGGATATAAAATAGCAAGGCTACAGCACAAAATTCGCCAATTCCAAGGCATAAGATCATAGCGCCATAAAGGTTCATTATAAACACCAATTAGTCTTACCCAGTAACCTGTACCAAGGGTTAAGCAAAACAGCGCTAACACCCCTAAGAATATTGCAAAACCACGCTCGTTCCAACTTGCTTTTAGTTTACCTATATATTGATCAATCAAAACGATAACTCTTTATCTAAAGGTGAAAAATAAACTTCAACCTGCTCATTCGTTACATCTGCAAGCTTTGACGGTTGCCATTTTGGATTACCGTCTTTGTCCACCAACACAGCACGTACACCTTCATAAAAATCATGGCTATCTAACATATGTTTGGCAATACGATTATCAATAATTAAGCAATCCCCTAATGATAAAGGTTTACAAGCTGAAAACTGGCGATAAATGACTTTCAAAGATGTGGGTGAGCGTTTTTGCAATGTCTCAAGGCAGGCCTTTGCAAATTCGCTATCAGCTTCCGCTTTTTGTTGCAATTTTTCAAATATTTCATCAATATTTTCCGCACAAAAGCACTCATTAATCAAATTGCGCGTTTCAATGGGCGTGTCAAAATCTAGCTCTACCGCATTAGCTTCTAAAAATGGTCTAGGATTACCCGTATTTATCAATTCTTGCTTAAATGCTGCCAAATCACTTTCATGAAGAGCATGGGTTGCAAGACCAAATTGCAAACAATCACCTTGTTTTATTTTTTCACCAGTTAGCGCAAGATAGAGACCAAACTGATTAGGCAAACACGGCAACACAGCACTTGTTCCAACATCTGGAAAAAAGCCAATTGCACTTTCGGGCATGGCAAAAATGGTTTTCTCGGTAATAATGCGATGCGAACCATGAATTGAAAGGCCAACGCCGCCGCCCATTACAATACCATTTAAAAAAGAAATAAAGGGTTTTGGAAAATTACCAATCCGATAATTCATTTTATATTCTGATTCGAAATAGCTATAAAGCGGCTGCCCAGCTTGCCCCGCCTTATAGGCTGCTACGACATCGCCACCGGCGCAAAAAGCGCGCCCCTCGCCTTCAACAATCACACAAGCAACATCATCGTCCGTTTCCCAAGCAATAAGTGCATTATTAAGAGCATTGATCATCGAAAAATTTAAGGCATTGAGCGCCTTTTCCCGTGTAAGTCTAATAAGGCCAACGTGCCCTTCTTTGGCAAAACTTATATCATCACCACCACCAAAATCCATTTGCATTATTTATGCTCTCCGCTTGGTTTCACCATTTAAACTTTCACATTAAATCACTAGAACTAAAGTTTAAAGGCTTTTTATTAATTGGCTCACTTGATAAGTTAAAGATGCCTTACCTTTTCATTGCATAAATGTGATCAATTAATACAATTCATACGATAAAATTAAATACAATGAAATTTTCGCTTTTTATGTTAAAAGCAAAATGCGATTCATCACTCACCCCTTATCAAGATGGAAAAAAATGACTAGGACAATTGATCAAATCACCGCCGGCCGCAGACTTAGACGCATGCGTAAAGCTGATTGGTCGCGTCGACTAGTGCAAGAAAATGTACTTGGTACCAATGATCTTGTTTGGACAATTTTTCTCTGTGATGGGCAAGGCATTCGTGAAGAAATTCCTTCTATGCCAGGGGTACACCGCTTTTCAGTCGATGTTGCCGTCGAAGAATGTCTTGAAGCAGCAGCCTTAGGCATCCCAGCCATAGCACCGTTTTCGCGAGAGGATTTTTCAATAAAAAGTGAAGATGGAGCTTATGTGGCTTCACCATTAAACCTCACCAATCGTTTCACCAGTGAATTAAAACGCCATAATGCTAATATTGGCATTATTACCGATGCAGCATTAGACCCATACACCACCCACGGCCACGATGGTATATTGCGTGATGGCGTTATCATAAATGATGAAACGGTTGCGATGGTAGTTAAAGGTGCTTTATCGCAAGCGCGTGCCGGTGCCGATATTATTGCCCCATCGGATATGATGGATGGGCGCATTGGCGCTATACGTGATGCACTTGATGCAGAGGGTTTTCAAGATGTTGCAATTATATCTTATGCCTGCAAATTTGCTTCTGCTTTTTATGGCCCCTATCGCGATGCAATTGGCACAGCAGGTCTATTAAAGGGCGATAAAAAAACTTATTATATTGACCATGCCAATAGCGATGAAGCGGTTAGAGAGGCAGCGCAAGACCTTGATGAAGGTGCAGATATGCTTATGGTTAAACCTGGTCTTCCCTATCTTGATATTATTTATCGATTAAAAGAAAACTTTTCTGTACCTTTATTTGCCTACCAAGTTTCGGGTGAATATGCGATGATGATGGCAGCAATTAATAATGGGTGGGTTGACGGCGAGCGAATTATTGCTGAGACGCTTTTATCTTTAAAACGAGCTGGTTGTGATGGTATCCTCACCTATTTTGCTAAGGATATTGCTCAAAAAATTCTTCACAATAAGATAAGTTGAGTAAATTTATTCTCTTTGAAGTATTCTAAGCTGTGACGGCATGTCACATTAGCCGATACTTGTAATTTTTGTGATCCTACGCCAAAAAGAGCAATATTAAAATGGAAATTTAAGCCTTTTGTAACAACTTGCTAAAGTCCCCACTTTTCCAATTCATACGTTATTTCTAGACAATGTATGAACCATGTTTCAAACGATGCCGCCACACGAAACTTAATTATTTGATATGGCTCATCGCATAAGGAGCTACTATAATGGATGCTGGTGTACTCGCGTTAGAGCTGAGCCCGGAACAAACTAAAAACCGTAAATTTGTGCGCTGGTGGCTGTATATTGTTCTCGTTCTTCTTTTGGCCCTTGTTTTGGTTGGCGGCGCAACCCGTATGACAGGATCTGGACTTTCTATAACTGAATGGAAACCAATTCATGGGATGATTCCTCCGTTAAGCCAAACAGAGTGGAATGAGGAATTTATAAAATATCAGCAAATTGCTCAGTATCAGCATGTTAATAAAGGCATGACACTAGAGGAATTTAAAGGAATTTTCTGGTGGGAATGGGGCCATCGCGCTTTGGCTCGCTTTATTGGTTTTGCGGTCGCAATCCCTCTTTTGGCTTTTTGGTTAACAAGAAGGCTGGAGAAAAAAATTCAATGGCGTCTATTAGGGCTATTATTCTTAGGGGGAATGCAAGGAGCGATTGGCTGGTGGATGGTTGCCTCAGGTCTTGGTAAAAGCCAATTAACCAGCGTTAGCCAATATCGTTTGGCAATCCACCTTGTTTTTGCCTGTATTATTATCATCGCAGTTTTTGCCTTAGCACGAAGTCTTGCAGTATATAAAGAAAAACCGGCATCACGTTCGACCCAAATATATGCCGGATGGATGGTATTTTTAGTTCTTTTCCAAATCTACCTTGGGGCACTTGTTGCAGGCCTTCATGCAGGTCTTGCTTATAATACTTGGCCGCTTATGGATGGGCGCTTTATTCCAGATGGTTTGTTATCACAAAATCCATTATGGAAAAATCTTTTTGAAAATGCATTGACCGTGCAATTCGTTCATCGCATGTTCGCTTATATTTTATTGGTTGCGGCTATTTTTCACGCCTTTAAGGTTGAAAAATTGCTTCCAGGTAGTGCGCATGCACGCAGGGCAATGATTTTACTTCTTCTTATCATTGCGCAAGCAATTTTTGGCATCATTACTCTTTTAACACATGTACCAATTGAATGGGGCCTTATCCATCAAGGATTTGCGTTGCTCGTTATGTGTTTTGCTGTCGCTCATTGGATAGGAACCAAAGGCATGATGAAGCCAAGTCCTTTATCCGGCCCGACAAATATTATTAAATCATTTGCAAGCCTTTTTAAAAACCAAGCAGTAGCTGGAAAATGAATAGGTCGAAATTTTTGTAAAATTGTGATAAATAACTTTCTAAATATCACAAGAATCACATGTGAAGCATATTTAAAAATCAAAAATTTAGATTTTAAAAAAATATGCAAAACAGTTAGACAGGATGATTAAGCAAGATTTATGTGCAAAATGCACACGATAAGCTTAACTATTCTTCAAACCAAATTTTAATCGAACGGTAAATACTATTGCTATGACCCAGAATTATCTTGTTGCCGCCCTCTATTGTTTTGCACGCTTTGATCGCTATGAAGAGCTGCAGGCGCCACTTAAAGCACTTTGTAAAGAAAACGGCGTTAAAGGTACATTATTGCTTGCTCATGAAGGCATTAATGGCACCATTGCAGGCTCTGAAGAAGGCATTAAAAACGTTGTAGATTTTATTACAGCACAGCCTGAGCTTGCCGAGCCTGAACTTAAATATTCCAATGCATCGAAAATGCCTTTTTTACGCATGAAAGTGCGCCTTAAAAAGGAAATTGTCACGATGGGTGTTGAAGGCGTTGATCCACTTAAAAAAGTGGGCACCTATATTGCTCCGCAAGATTGGAATGCCTTGATCGAAGATGAGGACACCATTCTTATCGATACGCGTAATGATTATGAATTAGAAGTTGGCACTTTTAAAGGTGCTATTGATCCTAATATTAAAACATTCCGCGAATTTCCGCAATGGATTGCTGATCATGATGAAGAGTTGCGTAAAAAGAAAAAAATCGCAATGTTCTGCACGGGTGGTATTCGTTGCGAAAAATCAACCGCCTATGTCCGTGGTTTAGGTTTTGATGAAGTATATCACCTTAAAGGTGGTATCTTGAAATATTTAGAAGAAATTCCACAAGAGCAGAGCCTTTGGGATGGTGAGTGCTTTGTTTTTGATGAACGTGTTTCTGTTGGACATGGTTTGCAAGAAGGCAATCTCGTGCTTTGTCGCGCTTGCCGCCGCTCATTATCGCCAGAAGATCTCACTAAGCCTCATTATGAGGCTGGAATTTCATGTGAAGCTTGCTATGGTGAGCGTAGCGAAGAAGATAGAGACCGCTACCGTGAACGCAATAAGCAAATTAAGCTTGCAAGAACGCGTGGCAGCTTTCCCCATATTCGGCCATAGGATTTCCTGAATAAAATTTAAAAAAAACGGGCATTGTCATTAATGCCCGTTTTTTATTTTAATTAAAATAAATTTTATCAAAATGCCAATTTCTATTTTTTTTTAAAACACTATGCTTTTTTATTGGCATTCAATAATTTAAAAAATAATGCGCGTACTGCAATCGATGTTTCATTGATAAGATTTTCAATATGAGCAAAATCTGGCTCATTAACTGCCCTTTGTAATACCTCAGCAAAACCAGGCGGCATTGACTTGGGATCAAAATCATTATTTAAACATATACGCAGGGTTTGACTAAGATTGGTGTAAAATTTAAATGCATGACACAAAATATCTTTGTCTGAAGGCGAGCAAAATTTATCACTCATTGAGCCAAGAACATCGCCAGTGGTTTTTCCGCTCTCATAAGGTGCGTGGCCTGATAAAACTGCAAATTGGGCGATAAATTCAAGATCAATAATGCCACCTGCCATAGTCTTAATATCCCATTTATTGATGGGGGGCTTTTCCTTTTCGATAAGAAGGCGCATTTTAACAACTTCCGCCGCTATATCATCGTTTTTGTTGGCTGTTTTTAAAATATTTTCTATCTCACCATCAAGTTTTAATAAGAATTGAGAGTCACCTGCCACACCACGGGCGCGCGTTAATGCCATATGTTCCCAAACCCAAGCCTCATTATGCTGGTATTTGTCAAAAGCCATAAAGGAAACTGCAAGCGGCCCCTTATTGCCTGATGGGCGTAGGCGCATATCTACTTCATAAAGCACACCTTCACCCGTTGGAGCTGAGAGAGCTGCTATCAATCTTTGTGTCAGTCTCATATAATATTGCGACACATAAAGCGGTTTATCGCCTTGTGACATATCAACTTTTTCATCGTGGTCATAAAGCAATATAATATCAACATCTGACCCAGCCGTCAGCTCATCACTGCCAAGTTTACCCATGCCTAAAAGACCAATCGTGCCGCCAACAACCACACCATGCTTTTGTGAAAATTCTTGTCTTACTCCATCCAAAGCTTTGGTTAACATGAGATCCGCTAAATCGGTAAAAGCGCGTCCTGCCCGTTCTCCATCAATTGCACCGGTCAACAAACGGATACCAATTAAAAATTTCTGTTCATCAGCAAAAATGCGCAAACGATCAAGAATTTCTTCATAAGACGTAGCTTGCGCCAAAAAGAAATCAAGTCTTTCTTGGAGATAAGACTTGGTGGGCAACTGTGCAAAGGTTGTCGGATCCAGCATACCATCAAAAACATGGGGCTTGCGCGTAATAATATCTGCAAGGCGCGGTGCCGCGCTCATAATTAACACCAACATGCCTAAAAGTGCTGGGTTGGAGTTTAACAAGCTAAAAAGCTGAATACCGGCTGGTAGCCCTTGCAAAAATGCATCAAAACGCAACAAAGCATCATCCGCCCGCTTGGTAGCACCAAAGGCTTGCAAAAGTGATGGTGTTAACTCCGTTAGCCTTTCACGCGCTTCCGCTGATTGAGTGGCTCGATAGCGGCCAAAATGCCACGTGCGTATAGTGCGGCAAATATCACTTGGGCGTTCAAAGCCAAGCCGCGATAAGGTTGTAAGGGTTTCGGGATCATCATCCTCACCGGTAAAAACAAGGTTTCCCATATCGGCGCCAAGTTCTTGTTCATGCTCAAACAAGGCTGCATAATGCGCTTCGACCGCCTTTAATGTCGCTAAAAAATCGCGAGAAAAGCTATCGGCATCTTCATAACCCAATAGGCGTACCACACGTAAAAAACCTTCTTCATCTTCCGGTAAAACATGGGTCTGCTCATCTGCAACCATTTGTATAGCATGTTCCACACGTCTCAAAAAAGCATATTTTTTTGTGAGGGAATTGCGTGCTTCATCATTAATCCAGCCAAGTTCACACAATGCTGCCAGCATTTCGACCGTGCGGCGGCCACGCAGTTCAGGAAAACGGCCGCCAGCAATTAATTGCTGTGTCTGAACAAAAAATTCTATTTCACGAATGCCACCACGCCCTAATTTAACATTATGTCCTTTGACAGCAATTTCACCATGTCCCTTATGAGCGTGAATTTGCCGTTTTATCGAATGAACATCGGCAATTGCTGCATAATCAAGATATTTGCGCCAAATATAGGGGGACAATTCCTTTAAAACCTTTTCACCCGCTTCTATATCACCAGCAACAGGACGCGCTTTAATCATTGCGGCGCGCTCCCAATTTTGCCCCCTTGCCTCATAATAATGAAGCGCGGCTACCACCGGCATAGCTAACGGCGTTGACCCTGGATCTGGACGTAGTCGTAAATCAACACGGAAAACATAACCATCGCCCGTGCGCTCCTGCATGATTCGAATAAGTCTCCGCATCATTTTAGAAAAAATATCAACTGATTCAAAAGGATCATTAATAGCAGACGATGAAACATCAATAAAAACAATAAGATCAATATCAGATGAATAATTAAGTTCGCCTGCTCCTAACTTACCCATACCAAGAACGATAAGACCACAATCCTTTTCAGGGTGTTCAAGGTCTGGCAAGGTAATCTTTTTAGCATTATGCGCTTCACGTAGCAAAAAACGTAAACTCGACTTCAGAGTTGCTTCAGCAAGCTTAGATAGCCAATCGCATGTTTCAGCACAGGTAAATAAACCACCAATATCAGCCAATGCTATTAAACAATGAGCCTCGGCCTTACCACGACGCAATTGGGCCATTAACAAAGTTTCATTGATCCCGTCTATTTGATCAATGCTTTTAATATGGGCTAAAACCTCATCAAGGCGGCTCTTAATGTCTATTTGCAATAAAGGTGTTAAAATTTCAGGATTTTTGAGCATAATCTCGCGCAAAAATGGCGACAAGGTCATGACGGAACCAATAAAATTAATAGCTTGGCTTGGTGTTTGAAGAAATTGGATTAATTGGCCTTGTTCTTGTTGTTTGGCACGATTTGACAATTCAGCCAACCAAAAATCAGATTTATCATCAAATGGCGTGATAGATTTCAAACTATGTAACAAAAAAGCTTGCGAAGAAAAAATGCCTTGACCCATGTTCAATCCAAACCATTAACATCATTTTAAAATATCATAATGCATTTTATAAAATTATGCCATATTTAACGAGGTTTAATAAAAGCCTGCAATGCTAAATCAATTTATCCAACTTTTAAGCAGACAAGCTATTAACCTCCCCAATAATCTATCAAGTATAAATAGCATTTAATTGGATTAATCATTTTCATTTTGTAATTTTATTAAACCGTAAACCTATATTCAAGCTGCAACCCAAGACTATAAGAAATATTTAAACTTTTAAAATATATTTAGAACAAAATTATTTAATATTTTTATTTTATAAATTTAATATATTTTAAGTTAAATGATAATTACACGGTTTTTTAAAAAACTTTATATTTTAATAAATATATGATATTAAAAATTTCCTTACCCAGAAAGCAATTTAATCATTAATTATTATTAAGGATTAATCTATGGATTTACGATTGCACTTTCTTGAAGCAGCAGGCGATTTATCTTGTTGGAAAGGTATTATTCGAACTCAGATAGAAGCACTACGCTTAAAGATTGAAAAAATTGTACCTACTAAGGATCATAATATTGCCATTGATATTTTAATTGGCAATGATCCCACTAATATCATTCCCGAAATTGGCGTGGGCGGGAACTGCTATAAAACAGAGCTTATTTCTATTAGCATTGATTCACTTAATGAAAATTTTGCAGCTAAACTTTCCGACGGTCATTTTTCACAAGCCATTGCACATGAATTGCATCATGCGATGCGATGGGCACGACATGGCTATGGAGAAACGCTTGGCGAAGCCATCATTTCCGAAGGTCTCGCCGACTATTTTTCAACATTAATAACTTCAATGCCTGTGCCGCCTTGGTGCAAAGTTGCAACAACAAATCAGATAATTAATCTTGCAAAAGATCAGCTAAGGAATGAAAATTACAACCATTATGAATGGATTTTTGGAACGGGTGATTTACCACGCTGGGCAGGATATAGCATTGGTTATCAACTAATTGATTTATACAGCCGCAAGAATGACAAAAAAAGTAAGACAGGAATGGTCGATATTGATGCTATGGAAATTTTAAATCATATCAATTTATTATTAAAGCAGTAACGTAGATTTTAGACCAAAAGCTAAAATTTAGGAAATATAAATAAATTTTTAGTCAAAATATTAAACATAAAATAAAACAAAAGGCACTGCTTCTAAACCGAAACAGTACCTTTCATTATAATTTTAAAATATCTATTTTAGCTTTTTCGTAATTGCTTAGCTGAATTATCCAGCAAGGCATTAACTAGCTTTGGCTCTTCCTTGCCAAAAAATGCTTTAGCGATATCAACATATTCAGACACAATCACTGGAAGCGGAACCTCTGGACGATTCTTTAATTCCCAAATACCTGCACGTAAAATCGCACGTAGGGTTGTATCAATACGCGATAAAGGCCAACCTTCGGGCAAAAAATCATGAATGAGTGGATCTATTTCACGTTGTTCGGCAACAACGCCTGCAATGATAGAGCGGAACCACTGCGCATCAGCTTCCAGATATTGATCGCCATCAATATCTTTGCCTAACCGAAAATTCTCATATTCGGTCACTGTTTCCATCACACCACTTCCAGCAATATCCATTTGATACAAGGCCTGTACTGCTGCAAGACGTGCTGCACCTCTCTTATTTGCTGGACGTACAGATGGCTTTTTATTCTCTTCGCTCACTCACTTACTCCAAATTGCTTTTTTAGTGCAATCATTTTTAATGCGGCATCTGCAGCAAAACCGCCCTTGTCCTTATCTAGGACACTGGCGCGCGCGATAGCCTGTTCTTCATTTTCAACGGTTAGAATACCATTGCCGATAGCAAGACGCTTGCGCATTGTCAATTCCATGATGCCACGACAAGACTCATTAGCAACAATTTCGAAATGGTAAGTTTCACCACGAATAACACAACCGAGCGCAATGTAGCCATCATAATTTACATCATAGCTTTTGTAAGCATTGGCAATAACACTAGGAATTTCTAATGCGCCAGGAACGGTTACAACATCATAGGTCGCACCTGCTGCATCAAGATGTTTTTTAGCACCTTCAAGCAAACTATCAGCCAAATGATCATAAAAACGAGCTTCTACAATCAATAAATGCAAAGGGCGTTCTTTTTTAGAATTCATTGCCATCTCCAAAAAATGTTTTTATTATCAATACTCCCAAAGCGATAAAATGAAAAGAAAAACTCTTTATATTTCGCATTATTTGGCAAAGTTGATAATAATCATACTAAGGAATTAAAGGCATATTATCAGCCCTTTTGCTATTCCAATTAAAAATGGTTAAGAAAATTCTGCCAAACGGGCAGCATAGCGAGCTAATTGGTCAATTTCTATATTAAGAATATCGCCTACCTCACGCTGCCCCCAAGTTGTAACTTCGAGCGTATGTCGAATTATCAACACATCAAATGTCGCGCGCTCCACTTTGTTAACCGTCAAAGATGTCCCATCAAGACAAACCGACCCTTTTTGTGCAATAAAGCGTGCTAATTTTTCATCTACCTTAATGGTAAATCTTGTTGCCTCCCCCTCACTATCCTTTTTTATAATTTCTGCAGTACCATCGACATGACCTGAAACCAAATGACCGCCCATCTCATCTCCAAGTTTTAGCGAGCGTTCAAGATTGATTTGTTTATCGATCTGCCAAGACCCAATGGTTGTAAGTCGTAAAGCCTCTTCCCAAGCCTCCACTTCAAACCATGAATCCGTGCTTGTTTTTTCAGGCAGGGCAACAACCGTTAAACAAATGCCACTACATGCGATTGACGCACCAATATCAATGGTTGAGGGATCATATGTCGTTGCAATGCGAAAGCGCAAACCTTCATCAAGCGTCGTTATTTGTGCAATACGTCCTATATCAGTAACAATGCCAGTAAACATAACTAAATCCTTTCCCATATGCACCAAATATCATCGTCATAGCGTTTTTGAGTGCTTTGGCGATAGCTTTCACGCAAATTTAAAAATTGAGGGGCAGCGTAGCCATTAATTCCAATTTTTTGATTTGATTTTAATAATATGAGCCTATCTATTAAACCAATATCATAAAAAGATTGTGCGACCTTAGTACCACCTTCAACAAGCAAATTATTAATCCCCTCGCGCCCTAAAAATTCCATAAGTTCATTTAAATGATTATGAATGTTTTCACCAAATGGAATGATACGGCAGCCCAATGCCTCGAGTAATTTTTGCTTATTTTGATCATTCTTTTCATTGCAAATAATCCAAACTGGAATTTGCTTTGCCGAAAGCACGAGACGACTTTCAACTGAAATACTCAAATGACCATCAAGCACAATGCGAATTGGTGAGCGGTGTTCTAACGCCGGCAAGCGACAGTCTAACATTGGATCGTCTATTTTAACGGTTCCAACACCTACTAAAATGGCATCACTTTCAGCCCTTAAAATATGCGTGCGAGCTTTTGACAAATTTCCAGTTATCGGCGTATTTGCTTCGCCAACTCTGCCTATATATCCATCTTGGGAAAGAGCAAGCTTTTGGGTTATAAAGGGGCGTTTTTTAGTAATTCTCGTTAAAAAGCCTGCTAAACCTTCAAAAGCTTTTTCACGTGCAATATCTTGAACAACATCAATACCAGCAGCTTTAAGCCGCGCTATCCCTCGTCCGCTAACGCGCGGATCTGGATCTTCAAGAGCGATAACCACTCTTTTCACACCTGCCGCGATTAATGCATCAACACAAGGCGGGGTTTTACCATGATGAGAACACGGCTCTAAAGTCACATAAGCAGTTGCACCCTTTGCGCTACCCCCCGCTTGCTGCAGGGCTTGCGGCTCTGCATGAGGACGACCACCAACGGCTGTAACACCAATACCGATGATAATTGGCTTGCCGTTTATTTTTTTAACAATCACCGCACCAACACTTGGATTTTCTGCAGTGCACCCTAGATTTTGCCGTCCCAAACGAATAGCTGCTTCCATAAAGCGTTGATGCATCTGCTGGTCATCTAGTGTCATTCCTTAACCTCGTCAGTCGGTGAAATTTTTACCTCATCGATAATATTATGGAAATCCTGTGCCGAACTAAAATTGCGGTAAACCGATGCAAATCGAATGTAAGCAATATCATCAATGCGCTTTAATGCTTCCATTACCAACCGACCAATCTCCTCGGAGGTGACCTCAACTTCGCCTGAGCTTTCCAGCTGGCGTACAATGCCAGAAACCGCGCGATCAATTTTTTCTTTATCTATTTCGCGCTTGCGCAGCGCAACATCGATGGAACGCATTAATTTTTCGCGGTCAAAAGGCATATGGCGACCACTTTTTTTTATCACCATTAATTCACGAAGTTGCACACGCTCAAAAGTGGTAAAGCGCCCGCCGCATAGTGAGCAAATACGCCGTCGGCGAATGACCGATCCATCTTCTGTTGGACGTGAATCCTTAACTTGTGTATCTTCACATTGACAAAAGGGGCAGCGCATATCGTGGTCACTCTCTTTATTCTAGTCTAAAATTCATAACCTTATGATAGCGTTAGAAAAGATTAAAAACATAAGATCAATGACATCGATTTTTTAAATTTAGTAATTACTCATCGATGTTAAAGGTTATAAATAATCAGCATATACACTCAAATCACAGTGCGTATTTTTACATTTTTTAATGAGACAAAGCGATTATATAAAAACTCCGGTTTAATATTTAAAGGCATAAAGCACATAAACTTTTTGCAGTAAATATTGAACCGGAGCAAGGATTAAAAATATTTAAGCTTATCCTAAATAAGAATAAAGCGGGAAACGCTCGGTAAGAGTAATAATTTTCTTGCGAACATGTTCCTCAACTGCTGCATTACCTTCATCCGAATTAGCTGCCTTAAGACCATCAAGGACTTCAGCAATTAAATTACCAATTTCGGTAAATTCACCAGCCATAAAACCACGAGCAGTACCAGCAGGCGTACCAAGACGAACACCTGATGTTACAAAGGGTTTTTCAGGGTCGAACGGAATACCGTTTTTATTACAAGTAATATTAGCGCGACCTAGAGCTGCCTCAGCACGCTTACCTGTTGCATTTTTGGGGCGTAAATCTACCAACATTAAGTGATTATCAGTACCGCCTGAAACAATATCAAGACCACTAGATTGCAAGGTTTGCGCTAGCGCCTTTGCATTTACAACCACATTTTGTGCGTAAGTTTTAAACTCTGGTTGTAATGCTTCACCAAATGCAACTGCTTTTGCGGCAATAACATGCATTAAAGGTCCACCCTGAAGCCCAGGGAAAACCGCCGAATTAATTTTTTTGGCAATATCTTCATGATTGGTCAAAATCATGCCACCACGAGGACCGCGTAAAGATTTGTGGGTAGTTGTGGTAACAACATGCGCATAAGGTAGCGGGGAAGGATGTTGTCCACCAGCAACAAGGCCTGCAATGTGGGCCATATCAACCATGAGATAAGCGCCAATCTCATCGGCGATTTCACGGAAACGCTCCCAATCCCAAATACGAGAATAGGCAGTACCACCTGCAAGAATAAGCTTAGGCTTGTGTTGGCGAGCAAGATTGGCAATTTCTTCCATGTCTAATAATTGGTCATCACGGCGAACGCCATATGAAACAACATTAAACCATTTACCTGACATATTGACTGGCGAACCATGGGTTAAGTGACCACCAGAATTTAAATCAAGCCCCATAAAGGTATCACCCGGCTGTAGCAATGCTAGAAAAACCGCCTGATTCATCTGACTACCAGAATTAGGCTGCACATTAGCAAAACCACAATTAAACAATTTTTTGGCGCGTTCAATCGCTAGTTCTTCTACCACATCAGCATATTGGCAACCGCCATAATAACGCTTACCTGGATAGCCTTCAGCATATTTATTGGTAAAAACGGATCCTTGCGCTTCTAAAACAGCACGAGATACGATGTTTTCTGAAGCGATCAGCTCAACTTCATGACGCTGACGACCGAGTTCACCACGAATTGCATTAAAAACATCGGAATCAACTGATTCCAAATCACCATTGAAAAAACGATCTAAAGACATGCTTGCGGACTGTACCATGAGCGGTTTCCTCTATTATAACAGCAACTCATTTGCCAATAACACAAATGAAGCCAATAGGCTATTACCGATATATTTTTTAAACGATTTTAAAATGAACCATTCACCGTCTTGATTGAGAAAACAGTTTTTATCATAGCTACCCAAATCTTATCTATTTTCATTTCACATTTTTAGCAAAAAACACATCACATTTTTTATAAAAACAGTTCAAAAATGCTATTTTAAATAGACTAGTCCATGTATATAATCATCAAACAGTTTTTTGGAGACTAAAATGGCAAAAGTTTTTATTGATGGTGAACACGGCACAACAGGCTTGCAAATTGCAAAGCGGCTTGAAATGCGCAATGATATTGAACTTTTGTCCATCCCATTAGCAGATCGCCGCAATCTTGATATTCGCGCCGATTATTTGCGAAGTGCCGATATTGTAATTTTATGCTTGCCAGATGATGCTTCAAAAGAAGCAGTAAAGATGCTACAGGGGTGCCCTACCCGCATTATTGATAGTTCAACCGCTTTTAGGACCGACCCAAATTGGACCTACGGTTTTGCTGAAATGAGCAAGGGACAAAGCCAACGCATCGCCAATGCGCAATATGTTGCAAATCCGGGTTGCTATCCAACTGGCGCAATATCAATTTTACGTCCATTGCGCGAAGCTCGCGTTCTTCCTGAGGATTATCCTGTCACGATTAATGCTGTTTCGGGCTATACTGGCGGAGGAAAACAACTTATTGCACAAATGGAAGATCTAACACGTGAAGACGCAATTCATGCTAATGATTTTCTTTATGGACTAAATTTAAAACACAAACATGTTCCAGAAATAACCATGCACGGGCTTTTGGGGCATAGTCCTATTTTTACTCCAAGTGTTGGGCGTTTTGCACAAGGTATGATTGTTAATGTGCCACTTTATCTCGAACGCCTTAATGGTAAGATAGATAAAAAAGCGTTATATGATCTTTTTTGCCACCATTATAGTGGCCAAGATATTGTTGAGATTGATCCTTTGGAACAAACCGCCATCATCAGCCGTATAGATGCAGAGGAACTGGTGAATACTGATCGTTTAAAAATTTATATCACAGGTAATGATAGTTTTATAAATGTCGTTGCAGTTCTTGATAATCTTGGCAAAGGAGCCTCTGGTGCTGCTGTACAAAATCTAAACCTGATGATCGGTTAATTAGTAGTTTATCATCGATATATAAAAAGCGTATTTAATTGGCTTTAAATACGCTTTTTTTGAATTAAAATGCTTAAAATTTAAGTCTAACGATAGAATTGTCGGATTAAAACTCCATTACGTACAAATTCTAGTCGCCAAATTTGCGGCTGACCTGCATTTAAAACTTTTTTCAAATCATTAACCGTATTAATAAGCTGGCCATTTACCGCTCTTATCACATCACCTTTAGCAAAAACATTTGCCGCGCGTGAATTATCATCGACATTACTGATAACCACCCCTTTAGCATTTTGTGGCTGATTAAAGCGCCGCGCATTAATTGGCGTCAAATTAGAGACTTCAGTGCCCGTAAAGGGTGAATTACCAGTAATAACCTCGGCAGCACCTGATGCATCACTTGGCATAGCTGTAAGAACAACTGTTATTTTGGCAACCTTGCTATTGCGCATAATATCAAAATCGATAGTTTTATCAATTCCAGTAGTCAATAGACGATAACCAAGCGCATCGGGATTTTCAATTTTTTGCCCTTGAGCGGTTAAAATAATGTCGCCAACCGATAAACCAGCCTTAGCTGCCGGACTATTGGCTTGCACATCGGTTACTAAAGCGCCATAAGGCTGCTCCATACCCAGACTTTCAGCCAATGCTGTATCTAATCCTTGAAACGATGCGCCAAGATAAGGCTGCTCAAAATTACTGCCACCACGCTTTACTGTTTCAACCACTGATCGAACAAGATTGGAGGGGATAGCAAAACCAATACCAATAGAACCGCCAGTGCGTGAATAAATTGCAGTATTAATGCCAATAAGATTTCCATCCATACCGATAAGTGCGCCACCAGAATTACCTGGATTAATTGCAGCATCGGTCTGAATGAAAAAGTCAAAATCAGAAATTCCAACCTTAGTTCGCGCTTGGGCCGACACAATACCACTTGTTACAGTCTGCCCGACGCCAAAGGGGTTACCAATCGCTAAAACCAAATCACCAACTTCAACCTTATCGGAATCTGCAAGCGCTAAAACTGGGAAATGCAAACCATGCGGATCTATTTTTAAGACAGCAATATCTGTTGCCTCATCTTTCAATAAAACCTTGCTTTCAAACTCACGCCCATCTGACAAGGCTACCTTTACGTCATCAGCACCACGGATAACGTGATAATTTGTAACAATCAAACCGCTTTGATCAACAATAACACCAGATCCTAGCGAAGATTGAACACGGGGAGGCTGATTTTGAAAACGGCCTCCAAAAAACTGTTCAAAAAATGGATCACCATCAAAAGGTGTTGCTTGGCGCCGAACTTGCCTTGCCGCATAAACATTAACCACTGCCGGCATAGCCTTTTTTACCAAAGGTGCAAAGGAAAGCTGCATTTCCATTGGATTTTGCGGAACGTGTCGTTGGACTTCTTGCGCATTGGCACCCAAGCTGCCCGAAAAAATCGCTAAAAGTACAATAGAAGAGGCTAAATATTTTTTTATCATATCCTGGCTCCTGATCTTACCAGTTACTCTATGTTTCAATAGGGTAAATAGATTTAAAAAGCTTTTATGGCTAAAAAAATGCAAAATACATCATTCACGACGAATTGTTTAGCCAAACACTAAATTTTTATTAATGAAAATATATTAATGGCTCGCTGCGCTTAGTAACAAATGATTTAAATCTAAGTAAATATCACTTTCAAAATATCATTGAGCAATATAACATTCACCAAAACAATAAAGCAATTTTGAACACATAAAAAGCCTCATTTTTTTGGGTAATCATTCAATATCGAATTTATAATACCATTATCAAAATCCATTGGAATGAATTGTGCCTTTTAAATGTAAAAGCATATCAAGGCTAACAACCATTAAGGCATCCGGCAAGTTTAAAACTTGATAAAGAAAATAGATACAAGATACATGAACACTGTGAAGCCAAACCAAAGGCGTCGCGCCGTACGTGTAAATGGTCAAGTGAAAAATGCTATGTAAAAAGGGATTTTGAGAAAATATTTGGTTCGAGTATAAAGTATGCAACAAGGCTATGCGAAAATCTTATTATTACAAATTAGAAAAAAAATCTAAAAAGCACTTAATAAAACACCTTAAAACTAAGGGCGAAAATTTTTAGAAAGGTGGCACTAACTGTTTTATATTTACATAAGGCAGTTTAAGCTAAATTTAGCTTAAACCGTTCTTCTTCTTTCATATTGTCTTTTGAAAACAAAAAACACTTTAGCCATTGTCTATAATTAAAGGATCTGATTAAGTCTTAATTAATCACTATCACTCATTTCAATATCCAATTTTGGTGTACAAAAAGACCGTTTGCCGCGATTTTCGATGAAGCTCAACATATCAGCGACAGCGATGGACGATGGATACTCTTGGCGTACATCCTCGGCACGCTCACGAATAGGCTTGGTACGATCAAAAAGCATATTTACGGCATGGCGCATGGCATGAATCTCAGATCGTTGCAACCCTGAACGCTTCATACCAATGATATTGAGCCCCCCAAGATGCGCATGGACGCCGATTGCGCTACCAAAAGGAATAAGATCCCCGACAAGAGCTGCTAACCCACCAACAAAGGCATGATGACCAACACGAGCAAACTGGTGCACCGCGCCACCACCACCGATAATCACATGATCCCCAATAACTACGTGGCCGCCAATCATAACATTATTTGAAAATGTGACGTGATTTCCTAATACGCAATCATGTGCTACATGCGCATAAGCAAGAAATTGGCAATCATCACCAACAATAGTCGTTCCCAAGGAGTTGTCAGAACCACGATGCATGGTGACACCCTCGCGGATGATACAGTTTTTACCAATAACAAGAGTAGTGCGACCACCCTTATGCTTATTATTTTGTGGATCTGCACCTAAAATTGCATGCGGATAAACTTTTGCCCCCTCACCTAAATGAGTAGCGCCCATAATCACCACATGACTCATTATTTCACAATTATTGCCAATCTCGGCGTCAGCACTAATATGGCAAAATGGACCAATAACAACATTGTCGCCAAGCTTGGCACCAGGCTCAACCAATGCAGTTGGATGAATTTGAGCAACAGCCATAATAAGTCACCTTCATTTAGTTTTATTTGAAAATATATTATACATCCAATTACTAATAAAGCATCAAAATAGCTTATCTAATTGGAACAAAACATTGCTATTATATATTTGAAAATATCGCGTCGCACAAACAAATATTATATTGGTAAAACCCAATATTCACTTAATCCGTATTAGCATGCCTTCTACCTAAAAAATAACGAAAGAGGCTTTGAACGATATTTTATCTCTAGCGTCAAAATAAATTATTTGAGCCGAAAATTTTTTTGGGGGGGTAAAGGAGCATATTGGCAAAAACACGCTTGCACAGCGCCTACACAACATTGCTCCGCAGAACCTTAAATCTCATCTCAAAAATTTAAAATTGTTTTGCAAACGATGGCGATCTAATAATCTTCCAATTTATTACCGAGAATAGCCAGCATTTAAACGCTATAAGATGAAATAAAAACAGTAACCTAATCAGTAATATTCGCCTTTAAATTCGCACATAAATACAATAGCCAACCTCGAATTTATATCAACCTCAAATAATAATTAGCGAGCTAAAAGCCTCCAACAATCATTTTATAATCGACATATCACCTTGGACAAAAAGGCAACGTAGCTAAAAACTCACCCCTTGGTATCAATCATTGCAGTAACCTCAGCTTCTGCAACCTTGTCTCCATCAACCTCAGCGGTACATGCAAACTTAACAATATTGCCGCGACTTTTCATCTTTTTGACATGTAAAAGTAACTGATCACCAGGTACAACCGGTTTACGAAACTTAGCATTATCAATAGTCATAAAATAGACTACACCTGGACGATCTACACCACGCGCATGAAGGCAAATAGCACCCGCAGTCTGCGCCATGGCTTCAATAATTAAAACGCCTGGCATGATCGGATTTTCAGGAAAGTGACCAGTAAAATGTGGTTCATTGATAGTCACATTTTTCACACCTGTTGCTGAATCATCGGCTTCAACATTGATAATTCGGTCAATGAGCAAAAACGGATATCTATGCGGCAAAGTTGCAAGAATCGCCATAATATCCATTGATGTCAAAACAACGCCCGTATCACTGGCACTCATTATTTTTTCTCCTTGGGTTGACGGCCGATACTGCGCAAGGCAGCAACTTCCCTAAACCATTGTTTGAACGGCCGAGCAGGAATACCGCCCCATTTTTCGCCATCGGGAATATCATTCATAACACCACTTGCAGCAGCGATTTGCACATTGGAACCAATTACGGTGTGGTCGGCAAGTCCAACACGTCCACCCAATTGAGTAAAGTCACCAATAGTTACACTGCCAGCAATACCGCAATGAGCAGCTATAAGGCAGTAACGGCCAACATGCACATTATGAGCGATCTGAACCAAATTATCAATTTTAGTACCTTCGCCAATTATGGTATCGCGTAATGCGCCACGATCTATCGTTGAATTAGCCCCAATTTCAACATGATCTTGCAAAATAACTCTACCAAGTTGCGGCACTTTTTCTATTCCTCGTGCACCACCAACATAACCAAATCCATCTTGACCTATGCGACAGCCCGAATAAAGATAGACATAATTGCCAAGTAAAGAATATTGAACAGAAACATTGGGAGCGATATAACAATTGCGCCCAATTTTGCAGTTTTCACCGATTACCGAAGCAGCAGAAATAACACTATTAGCACCAATTACAACATTTTTGCCGATAACGGCACCTGCTTCAATGGTTACATTGTCTTCCAACTGAGCACTAGTATCAATATGAGCTTGCGAGGAAATACCCCAGCATCCAGTCGACGGATAAGGCTCTACAGCTGGCGGAAAAAGGATACGCCCAATAAGAGAAAAATCGCTATGGGGATTAGACGATACAAGAATCGCAATGCCTGCTGGAATAGTGCTAACTAATTGCTCCGGGCAGAAAATTGCAGAAGCGACAAGCGTCTTTAACGAATCACTGTATTTTTTATTGTCAATAAAAGTTAAGCAACCTGAAGTGGAGTTATCCAACGGCGCAAGCCGATCTATAACCATATCAGCCATTTCAGATTGCACTAACCGAGCACCAGTTAGAGATGCCGCCTTTCCGGCAGACATCTCCTGAGATGGGACAAAAAACTTCGTATCCAACATCAAAACACTTTCTCTCCTTGTTTAACAAGGAGAAAGAGAATTAGAACTTAGTAGAAACACCAAAGTTAAAGTTCTGGACACGATCAGCTTTTTCTTTATTGATAGGCCAAGCATAATCAAAGCGCAGTGGACCAAATGGTGAGTTCCACATCAAGCTGACACCAGCAGAAGAGCGCCATGAGCTACTTGTATTAAGAACAGCATTTTCAAATGAAGCTGTCGGCGTATAATTATTACCGTATAGGGTAGCCGCATCAGCAAACAACGCGCCACGCATACCCAAGCTATCTGGTACGATAGGCATAGGGAATTGCACTTCGGCGGTTGCATTCATGTAAGTTGTCCCACCCAAGAAATACTTATCGCCATTAGCTGAGTATTGAACTGGACCGATACCGTTAAACTTGAAACCGCGAATCATATCCGTATTACTTTTGAACATATCAAAAATACGAGTACCGCCATCACCATTTTCATGAATGTAACCGGCGCCACCGCTTACAAGACCAACAACGTCATATTGCTCTGAAAGTGTCTTGTAAAGCATTGCCTTACCAGAAGTTTTCAAATAATCCGCGTCGCCACCAAGACCTGCATATTCTTGAGAAACTTGCAAGAATAGACCATCGTGGGGATTTTTAAGATCGTCAATCGCGTTATAAGTCAAGCCATAACTGATTGAAGAACGACGCCATGGACTATGCTCAGAAGCTTCAATAATAGCACCGGAGTAAACACCATAAAGATACTGTTTATAGCGATCAACAACAGTCTCACCATTGATTGTGTCAGGATACTGACCTTTAAACCAAGAGGTATCTAGATTATATTCTTCTTCAACATAATTATAACCAAGACTTGCGGTTAACTCGTCAGTAATAGGAATACCGAAACGAAGCGTACCACCGGTCTGACGGACATCATAATCATCATTCATACGATAGGTACGACGGAACACATCGACACCTGCAGACAAACGATAACCTAAGAAATAAGGCTCGGTAATAGAAAAATTATAATTACGCGCATCATTTTGACCCGCACCAACACCTAAGCGAACATATTGACCACGGCCAAGGAAGTTACGCTCTGTAATCGAAGCTTCAACTGAAGCACCAGGACTATCGCCACCGGTCGTATAACCACCACCAATAGAGAATTCACCCGTTGAACGCTCTACAACATCAACAACAAGAACCACCTGATCCGGCTCAGAACCGGGAGCAGTCGTCACATTGACAGTCTGGAAGAAACCCAATCCTTCAAGACGACGCTTTGCACGCTGAACCATAGTCTGATTGAAGGCATCACCTTCACTCAAATCAAATTCACGACGAATAACATAATCGCGCGTCTTATTATTACCACGAATCTCAATGCGCTGAACATAGGCACGCGGACCTTGATCTACACTATAAACCAAGGAAATTGTATGATTATTAAAATCACGATTACCTAAAGGCTCGACCTTAGCAAAAGCATAACCAGAATCAGCGATACGATCACTTAAAGCAAGAACAGTATCTTCAATCCGCTTTGCACTATAAACATCACCATTACGTGTTTTAAGCGCCCGAGCCATACTCTCAGTATCAACACCAGGAACGGTACTTTCAACCTGAACATCACCCAAGCGATAACGCTGACCCTCATCAATCACAAAGTTAATTGTATATTTATTGGTAGCTGGATCAAGAGTTGCATTAGATGAAATAACACGGAAATCAGCGTAACCGCGATTAAAATAGAAACGACGAAGAGCTTCTTCATCAGCCTCTAAGCGATCCTGAGTATAAACATCACCACGTGTCAACCATGACAACATATTACTACGCTTTGTCGTAATAACGTCACGCAAACGACGGTTACCAAAGGCATGATTACCTTCAAAAACAATATCATTAATCTTGGTGCGTTCACCCTCATTAATGTCAAAAACAACATTAACACGCCCCTGACCAAGATTTACAGTCTGAGCATTAACAGTAACACTTTCACGGCCAACTGAGGCATAAGCCTGCTTAATGGTATCCTCATCCGACAAAAGCTTAGCACGATCAAATGGAGAACGCGACTTTAAGGACAATACCCGCTCTAGATCCGCATCTTTAATACGCTTATTGCCATGAAAAAGAACCTGATTAACAACTTCATATTCAACAACATTAACAACAAGACTATTACCTTGCTGGCGAATAGTTACATCGGAAAAAAGCCCCATATTGAAAAGACGCTTCAAAGCCTCATCAATATCATTATTGGAAAAATTACGGCCAGATGTGATGCCAATATTATCGCGAATAGTCTGCGCATCAACACGCTTATTACCACGAACCTCAACCCTACTAACAACAGCAGCTTGCGCAACACTAACAGTAGAGACAGAAACCACAACCGTTGAAGGAACTGCAATCGCCACTGTTAAGGCAAGAGCTGAGGCTGCACCAAGAAATTTTGTTTTGGCCGTCATTGGCTTTTATACCCTTGTTTCAATTATTCCGGATAAACCGAATAGATATTACATTTATTAGCGTTTTTTCCACGACAAGCAACTAGTTTTACAAAATTATTTCAATTTAACTTCAATAGTGACTTAGAAGTCACGCCTAGCACTTTCGCAAACACGCCGTTTATAAATCCCTGCCTTTATATCGTAAAAGCATTATTGTTTTCTTAATAAACAACCAAGGTTAAAATAAATTATCCCTAATTAGTAGCAACCCAAAATCAATTATCCATAATTTTGCATCACACTCTTCTAACTTGATATTACCTATTAATAGCAAACCAAGAAAATCATTTGTTCCTCATATCTCAAATTATCAAATCTTGAAACAAAAAAACTTAATTTTTTAGAAAAATAGTAAATTCCATTAAAAATGTAACCAATTATTTGAAATTTGAAATCACAAAACCATGTCAGCATTGTGATTTTGGGTTCCAGTTTACAGTTAAATCTAGTTTAAAATCATAAAATCCGCTTTTTACCCACTTAACCCTAATTTCTTGCAATCCATCATTTTTAGCACGGAATCATATTATTAATGACGGCAAACAAAATAAAAGCTAATACTATGAGTAATCCTCCCTTAAACACTGCTTCTTGAAGTTCAGGCTTCACAGGTCTGCCGATAATACCTTCTATGACATAAAACAGCAAATGCCCTCCATCAAGAGGTGGAATAGGTAAAAGATTAAAAAGGCCTATACTCAAAGAGAAAAAAGCAATCAGTTGAACCAATTGGATAAAACCAGATTCAGTTACTTTCCAGGTAATCTGAACGCTTTTAACCGGCCCGCTTAATTGACAGCGATCTGCACGCCCCTCAATTAGGCGGCCTAAAAATTTTCCCGTTTGTATAACAATATTGCTACTTTCTTTAAAGCCTTCACCTATAGCGGAAAAAACCCCATACTCAACACGGCTGCTATTTTCCGGCGTAATCTTACTAGAAATACCGATTTGTCCAACTCTAATTTTAGAACCAGTTCCATCATCAATTGATACATTTTGCGGGACGACATTTAAATCAATGGTTTGACCGCCGCGTTCAACAACAAAGGCAATATTATCGCCTTCATGCATCATCACATAACGGTAAACTTCATTAAAGCTGGCAATTTTTTCACCTTGCACTGAAATAATTTTGTCACCTGGCTTAAATCCAGCAGCCGCAGCCGGCATGTTCGGTAAAACATCCGTAATAATTGGCGACAATATAATTCGTCCAGAAGTAAAAAATAAAATTGACAATAAAACTACAGTCAAAATTCCGTTGAATAATGGGCCTGCGAAAACCGTTGCCGCACGCCTCCATGCAGTCGCAGCCGCAAAGGAGTCAGGACGTTGGGCGCTAGCAGCGTTAGTCGTCATACTTGCAGCATCTTCGTCGCCAATAAATTTTACATACCCACCCAAGGGAATAGCGGCCACGCGCCAACGCGTACCACGTCTATCATTAAATCCCCATAATTCCGGGCCAAAACCTATTGAAAACGCTGATGCGCCTATACCGCACCATCGACCCACGAGATAATGCCCCATCTCATGGATGAAAATAATAACGACAAAGACTGCAACCACGCCAAAAAGACGAATAAAAATAGTTACAATGGAAAAAAATAAATCAAGAAGTTCCAAAAATCACCTTCAAGTACTGGAAAACATAATTCTAAAGGAGAGCGCAATCAAACACGATAAACCCCTACAATTTTTACTTTTGTAAAGGAAAATTAAAGCAGCCGAAAAGATCCAAAGCAAAAAATACCAATCTTAAATTTTTGCGTTAATCAATTAAGAGAGCCGCTTCATTGAAGATATACAAACCAAGATATCCATTTCATCGACTGATAAGTAAACCAATCTAAATTTTAAAAAAGTCCTTCGTAAAGCAGACGCACAGATATATTATCACTTTAACTATGTTTAGCAGCAATATTAAAAAATAAGCCAATCAATAGCGATAAATATTTAAATCACTTACCTACAAAGCAACTGACTTGATGCCCCTTTAGTTGTTCACATAGTTGATTAGCCGCAGCTTGATTACTGGCAACTACCCTAACGCGATAAAAAGTACCGCGTCCTGGAATGTCAGCTGCAACAATCACCACCTGACGATTACCAATGATTGAATTGGCCTGAGGCTGCCTTTTTATATCCGCAAGAGACTGCTGGGCAGCTTCGCGGCTTGGCTGCGAGCCAATTTGCACATAAAAAGTACCAGCTGGAAGGGTTGCGCCACCGACCTGAGCCGTTTGATTATGGTCAGTACCGACCACTTGAGTGGAAGTAGTTTGATGCGATGATTGAGCCGGAGCTCCCGTTGCCACATCATTAGCCGAAGCATTAGAACCTGATAAAACTGGCGATTCGCCTAATTGGTTTGGTGCAACACCATTATTATTAGCAGAAAGTGATGCTAATCCACCAACTGTATCACCATTATTATCAACTTGCGCATTTTGCGAGCTGTTAACATCAGTCTCTCCTCCTGAAGTAGAAGATAGCTGCCTATCACCCGCACCACTTTGCGCATTTGTATTGTCATCTGATAAAGATGCAGCATTACCGCCATTCCCTTGAATATCGGTATTCGCATAAACGGGTGAATCCGATTGCAAATCAACACTTGGCAATGGTTGTGGCTTTGAACTCTGCGACTGCAAATGCTCTTTAAATGTTTGACCCGGCACCAGCACATCATCACGATCATTGGCAATTATAGAATTAATATCATCACCACTTACATTTTCTCTGTCACGAATAGTAACTGTCGGCACTTCATGAACAGAAAGACTATTTTCAGTGGCCTGTAAAACGCGTGCTTCTACCGAATTGGGCTCAAGACTAGCTTCATTAGCATGGGGAGCTTGCTCATCTACCTTATCAAGATCCACTGGGGTTTCACTTTGGTCAACAAGCTGTGACTGCCCCGCTGCTGTAGTTGCGCTGTTGTCACCCCGGTTGTAAATGGCGCGATCTTCATTGACATCGGATGCAGCAGAATCTCCTTGAGGTGCAACCCTCACATCCCCCTCATCTCTATGGATCACTACGGGCTGACTAGGGGCATCACTACCCGTGAAAAATGCATAATATACTCCAATAGCAGCAAGAATTATTGCCAAAAGCCCCAACAACAGCACTATTTTCTTTACGGCTCCAGATCTTTGAACCGTATTTTTATTAGCGCCTTCTGATGCACCCCAATCATATTTACTTGCATCAGCTGCTGTTGCATCAAAAGGTAAAGATCCTTCTTGAGAATGGGCAGTATTCGTAAATCCAGAATCTTGCGTCCCACCAACTGATACATCAAGCCCTCCGGAAGAACCATGAATTGGATCACCATAGGACGTAACAGTCGTATCATGAAGGCCTGAGGATAACACGTCGGAAAACTCGTGATCTAATGCATTATCTATATTGTTAGTTTGCCTCACATCGCCATAATTAACTGATGGCAAATCAAAACTTTGTGTTTCAGGAACAGCATTTTGATCTGGACGAACTGTTCTTAGATTTGGATCGCGTTTATACCGTTTTTTTCCATCGCCTTTTATAGTAAGATTGAAATCATTAAGCGCATCCTCAAAATCGTTACCATCGTGAGTTTGCGGTGCGACTTGGCTATGTTGCGGAGTTCTATCCAAGGTAAATGGATTAACCCCACGACCTATCGGCGCGTTACTGCTGGCAGACTGGGTTTTATTTGAAGACCTATTTACCTCGACTGCATTGCTACGACCAAGAGAAAGCCCTGCTTTAGCATTCGATTTATTGGCTTGCCTTGGCGAATCCTTCACCTCACCTAGCGAGGGTAAAACAGCAACAGCCTGACCATAACCCAGAAAAGATTGTGGTTTTGTTGTCATACGCATTGGCGCAATAATTGATCCCAATGGCCGACCAGTCTCAAAATCAGATGCCTGATATTGCTGGCCGGTCTGTTGAGCAAAATCAAATTCACTATGTTCATCAACAGGCTGAGCTACATAAGTTTGCCCCTGCGACAACTCATCAACAAATTGAGGCCCCTCAACGTAATACGACTCATTTAATGCCCCTCCATCGCTCAATCCTTGTTGATTAGTGAAGCCATTTTCTCCAACAACAGTTTCATCATAGGATAATTGCGAAATGGGATCGTTTCGGTAAACACCCTCATTGGGCTCAAAACCATATTCGTTTTCAAATTGTTCAGTTTCATCAAGCGACTGCGTCCATTGTTGTCCTTCAACAGCACTATTGTCATACGATGGAGCTTCGCCAGAACCATTTGCCCAATATGTCTCTTCATCAGCAACATTATTTTGTTGGTAATTAGACGAATAAGAATGAGTACCTGCATCAAAGTCGCGATCTACTGAATAGCCTTGCGTGGGCAAAGCCTTATCATTATAAAACGCATTATCTAGCTGGCTATCTAGCTCACCTGATGCATTATAGCCATAATCTTGTGAGAGCGGCGCACCACCTGACTCGCTCCAACCATAACCTTGTGTACTATCGTCTGAATAGCTGGTCTCTGTATAAAAATTATCAGGTTGCTGCTGATCATAATTCGCATTTGTTGAATAATTTGAGCTGTCAAAAGTTCCAGCAGCAGCATAAAGCCCAGTTGATGAAACATCACCTTCATCAGACCAGTAGGCATTTTCCTGCTGCGGATAAATTGGATCATTGTCTTCTGCATAAGCATTGCCTACACCTTGACTATATTCAGATGAAGTGGAGTTATTCGCATTATATGGATTAAAACCGGCATCTTCGTTACGCCACTGATCTTGCTCAACGGGCGATGAAGCAGCATTCCTGTCAACTTGATGACCCGATGAAAGGTTGTTGCGACCCAACAAACGCGTCAATTCCATCATAGGATCTGATCCAGTGGAATTTATATTCTTTTTATCGCCAGGTTTACGCTCAAAGTCAGTCATTTTGCATCCTAATTCATCGGGCAAAGCAATATTGCCTGATTTTTAACACGTTGGCAGGCAATCTAAAGAAAAGATTCTAAATTTCAATAACCTAATTATTGACTTTATGAAATACACAGAAGGCGATTTTTCAAATCTAATTAGATCAGCAAATAAATTTCCCCGATTTTAACCCCACATTGTCAAAACTCAACAACATATTAACTATAACAAATAAGTGGGGGATATGCATCTACCAATTCCCCACTTTATGCAATTATTAAACAAATTTATTAACTTATCGTAATTGAGTTAACGCCTCAGAACCGATAATATTTAAACCAGACGCAATAATATCTCGCACGGCACATACCAAACCAAGACGAGCAAGGGTAATTTCTTTATCATCTTGCACGAAACGAAGGTTATGGGCATCATTCCCCTTATTCCAATGGGCATGGAATGCGCTTGCAAGATCATAAAGATAAAACGCAATACGATGCGGTTCTTGGTGCAACGCGCCCTGCTCAACAACTCGCGGATATTCTGCCAATTTACGAATAAGTGTTAGTTCACTTTCGTCGACAAGATGATGAAGATAAGGAGAAGTGACACTATCATCAACCTTATCAAAGCCATGAACATCGAACGCCTGACGCAAAATGGAGTGGCAACGAGCACTCGCATATTGCACATAAAACACCGGATTATCCTTAGATTGCTCGGTCACCTTATCAAAATCAAAATCAAGCGGCGCATCAGGTTTGCGGTAAAGCATCATGAAGCGCACTGGATCGGGGCCGACTTCATCAATTAAATCACGAAGTGTTACGAAGTTGCCAGTCCTTTTACCCATGGTAAATGGAACACCATTTCGATAAAGCTTTACCAATTGGCAAATAAGTACAGTTAAGTGAGCTTTATCACCTGCGACAGCTTTTGCCACAGCTTCCAAACGCTTTATATAACCACCATGATCGGCACCAAGCACATAAACCATTTCATTAAATCCGCGCTCGAACTTATCTTTAAAGTAAGCAACATCGGCGGCAAAATAGGTGTAACTACCATCGGACTTCATTAAGGGACGATCAATATCATCACCAACATCGGTGGAACGCAACAAAATCTGTTCGCGATCTTCCCAATCTTCGCTAGGCATACCTTTTGGGGGCGGTAATTTACCTTTATAAACAAATCCACGCATTGTTAGATCATTAATGGTTGATCTAATAGCTTTTTCATCATCGGCATGCAAAGTACGCTCCGAGAAAAATACATCATGGTGGATATTAATTGCAGCAAGATCATCACGAATAAGCTGCATCATTGCATTAATGACACGTTCTTTGACTAAAGCCAAACGCTGATCTTCATCCTGTTTAAGTAAACTATCGCCAAACTCTGCAACAAGCTCTTTAGCAACAGGCACAAGATAATTACCTGGATAAAGACCATCGGCAACGGGCAATGATACAAGACCCAAGGCTTCTTTGTAACGCCAAATAACAGAATCAGCCAAAACATTAATCTGCCCGCCCGCATCATTAATGTAATATTCTTTGACAACATCAAAACTTGCAAAACTTAACAAATTGGCAAGCGCATCACCAACAACTGCGCCCCGACAATGACCGACATGTAACGGACCAGTTGGATTAGCTGACACATATTCAATATTGACCTTTTTGCCAAGCCCCATGGTCGAACGACCAAATAATTTGCCTTCAACATTGATTTGCGCCAATAGGCTGCGCCAAAAATTATCCGTCAAGTGAATATTAATAAAACCAGGCCCTGCAACATTCACACTTGCAACATCATCGCTTTGCTCGATAAGTGGTACCAAGCGTGCAGCTAATTCACGTGGATTAATGCCAACAGCCTTAGCAAGAACCATAGCCGCATTCGTAGAAAGATCACCATGGGATGGATCGCGTGGAGCCTCCACAGCTACGCGCCCAAAGTCTAGAACCTCACCATCTGGCGATTTAATATCGGATTTTTCCAATATTTCTTTAACGCGCTTCTCAAATACGGTAAAAATATTCATTCACTTAATTCCATTATCCACCAGACGAGCCTTGATAGGATTCATCGCCCAAACAACTATTTCGCACTGTTTAAATGAATTTTCATGTCTGGTCAAACAGACGTTCATATTCTCTTATCGCATACTGGTCAGTCATACCTGACAAAAAATCAGAAATAACCATAGCGAGAGCTAAATCTGTTTGCCGCAAATCTTTTTGACTACTGATCTGATTTTGCCAATCAATGGGTAAAAGAGTAAAGTCATTCATATAGGCATTAAATAATGCCTTGACCATAAGTTCGCCCTTGCGCCGTTGCACCAAAACCTTTTCATGATAATATAGGTTGTCAAACAAAAATTTTTTCAAGTATTTTTCTTCATTGCGCATTTCGTTTGAAAAGCTAATTACCGCTTGATCTGCGCGATAAATATCATCGACACTTTGGGGATTAATGTCATTTAGGCGCCGAATAGATTCTTGTATTACATCTTCCACCATTATAGTTATCTGCCTGCGCACAATTTCATAGGCAACACGTTGATAGGCAACATCACCCTTATCAAAATCCGATATTTTATACCCATCATTAGCTTTATCAATGGCAGTTTCCACTTGGCTAATAAGGCGAGCCGTTAATTGGACATCTCTAAGCTGCTCGATTGTAATTAAACCTGCTCTTAAACCATCATCTATATCATGAGCATTATAAGCAATATCATCGGCAATTGCAGCGCATTGTGCTTCTGGTCCTGCGAATTGATCTAAATGCAAATCAAAAACTTTATTGAAATTTTTAATAATAGGCGAAAGTGCCTCTTTTTTGGAATATTGCCCAACCAAAGGACCATTATGCTTAACTAAACCCTCAAGCGTTTCCCAAGTTAAGTTTAATCCATTAAAGCCGGCATAACGATGTTCAAGAGCAGTTACTATATGGAGGGCTTGGGCATTATGGTCAAATCCGCCGTAAGTTGCCATCATCTCATTTAAAGCATCCTCTCCTGCATGACCAAAAGGCGTATGGCCGAAATCATGAGCAAGTGCAATGGCTTCTGCCAGCTCTTCATCAAGCCGCAGGGCGCGAGCAAGCGCGCGTGCAATTTGCGACACTTCAATGCTGTGGGTAAGGCGGGTTCGATAATGATCATCCTCAGCTGCAACAAAAACCTGGGTTTTATGTTTTAATCGCCGAAATGCATTGGAGTGAATTATCCTATCCCTATCCCTTTGGAACGGCGTTCTAGTTGCACTTTCGCTTTCTGCGATTAACCGTCCACGACTTAAAGCTGGCAGGGTAGCAAAAGCAGCTCGCGGTTCATATCCGTAACCAATACTGTTAATTTTTTCTTTTTTTGCTAATTCCATTGCACTTTACCTAATCTCGCCTTAGATTTAAAGAACGGTTTGACTTGCTTGCCAATAGGCTAGTGCATTTTCGAATAGGTATGAAGCGTTTTATTGATAAAAATGCAAAAAAACAGAGCACTAGGCACTTTACTTATCCAATTTTAAGTAAATGCGCTTTAGACGCTTACGTAAGGAATAAGACAAATGAGTGTCGCGGTATCAGATTCTGCAGCCAAGCGGATAAATTTAATCCTTGCCAAGGAACCCGATAAAACAGCTCTACGTATTTCGGTAGAGGGTGGTGGTTGTTCTGGTTTTTCTTATAAATATGAACTTGTCGATGCACAAAATGAGGACGACTTTGTTATTGAAAAAAATGGCGCGCAGATTTTAATTGATTCAATTTCTCTCCCTTTTATCGAAGGATCAGAAATTGATTTTGTTGACGATCTGATGGGACAAGCATTTCAAATCAACAATCCCAACGCTGTGTCATCTTGTGGTTGCGGTACAAGTTTTTCAATTTAGATTACATTCAATTTAGATTACAATTTAAACTACAGTGGAAAAGAGCATTTGATTTTAGCATGATCCTCTATCAATTTTGATTATTAAAGCTGTATCAAGTTAAAAGATAGCGTGTTTTCTATAAGATATACTTATCGCAACAAACCACCCAATAGTTACTTGTTTAGTTTTATCCTATCGATTAATAAAAAGAAAATTGAATTGTATTATCAATATATTATTTATAAATATTAAGAAATTTTATTAAGGTGACAAGCTTGTATTTTTCTCTCCGCTCCCTACTCATTTTAAGTTTTTCTTTATTTTGGACACCCATAGTTTTAGGGCAAACTATTAGTGGCGGAGGCAATGATGTTCATAATTTGCCTTCAATAAGCAACCCAACCTCAAATGATGGAGAAACTAATAGCTCCCGAACTGTTGATTACCCTTTCAATCCTCTGCTTGGATCAAGTACGGTTGAATTAGAGGCAAGACTTACGGAAAAATCGGCTCCAATTACCAAAGGAATTGTTTGGCGCATATTTTCGCCGACTGGCGGCAACAATGATACTTTGCCACTTATCGCAGCTAAAGAAGGCGGCAGTGTCAGTTTTAATTTGCCTGCAGGAGAATATCTTATTCATGCAGCTTTTGGCCGTGCCGGCATTACCAAAAAGATTCTTGTTGAAGACAAAAAAAACTATCATGAAAACTTGGTTTTAAATGCTGGCGGTATAGAGGTTAAAGCAACAAACCCCAATGGAAAGCTGAATGAAAGTCGGTTAACATTTTCTATTTATGCAGGGGATAACGAAAATAACGAGCAGGCCTTGATTATGCGCAACGTTAAGGCCAATGCCATAATTCGGCTTAGCGCTGGCCAATATCATGTTGTTTCTAGCTATGGAAATGCCAATGCAATTTCAAGAACCAATGTCACCGTAGAGGGCGGTAAATTAACCGAGGTAAAGCTGGAGCATTATGCCGCCCAAATAACGCTTAAACTGGTAAGGGAAGCAGGTGGCGAAGCATTAGCCGATACGAGCTGGGTTATCCAAAATGATTCTGGCGACATCGTCCGCGAAACTGCTAATGCCTATGTTTATATTGTATTATCTGAAGGCGATTATGTAGCAATTGCCAAGAATAAGGATCAGATCTACCAAAAAGAGTTTACTGTTCAATCAGGTAAAGACAGCGAAGTTGAGATTGTAGCATCACCACAAAACTATGTTCATAGTAATGGTGACTTTGACTAACACCGAGCATCAATTGGTCTTTAAATCTTGCCTATTCGATTCTTGTTCACCAAAAAATCACTTGAAAGAAATCAATATTTTAAATAATTAAAAATAATTGTTAGAGCAAAAATAAGCAGATATTTTAATTATTAATTGTTCGACTTAATTTAGCATGTTAAGCGGCAGCAGAAGGCGATTGAATATTCATGTCATGGAATAAATTGAAATGGCCTGATCTAGTCAATCTTCCAAAGCCATTAAAATGGCTATGCTTGTTTGCTTTCACAGCAATTGCCATTATTGGCCTAGAGCTTGCTCACATACCAGCAGCGCTTTTGTTAGGGCCAATGATTTCTGCTATTATCCTTGCCGTTAGTAATGTAGAAACCAAAATACCCAAACTGTTTTTTACCTTGGCACAAGGTATAGTGGGTTGTATGATTGCGCGAGCAATAAAACCAGAAATAGTTTTAGAAGTCTGGCACGACCTACCTTTATTTTTAAGTGGTGTTTTTGCGGTAATTTTCGCATCCACCCTTATCGGTTTATTTTTGACAAAAAGACAAATATTACCCGGCACTACTGCAATTTGGGGCTCTGCACCTGGAGGATCATCAACCATGGTCATCATGGCTGAAGCCTATGGAGCAGATGAGCGTCTTGTTGCAGTTATGCAATATATGCGTGTTGTCATAGTTGCCGCCCTTGGTTCTATCCTAGCTCGATTTGTTTCCCCAAGTGGCAATACAGCCTTTGAAATTGATTTTTTTCCCACCGTGTCATGGGAAGCATTTGCCATTACTTTGCTAATCGCTTTTGGCGGTTCGCTTGGTGCAAAATATTCACGCATTCCAGCAGGTGGAATGCTCGTTCCTTTTCTTATCGCTGTTTTTCTGCAAGATTTTGGTTTTATAACGCTTGAGCTGCCACCATGGATTTTGGCAACAAGTTATATAATCATTGGATGGACGGTAGGATTAAGATTTACTCGAACAATTTTGATGCATGCTTTGCATGCAATCCCAGTTTTATTCATTTCTATCGTCGCATTAATAGTTTTATGCGGAGGTTTTGCTCTTGCTTTGAGTTATTTCGCTAATGTTGACTTGTTAACTAGCTATTTGGCGACTAGTCCTGGTGGAGCCGATTCCATATCGATCATTGCAGCAAGTACAAATGTTAATTTACCTTTTGTCATGGCTTATCAATCTGTGCGTTTTATTATTGTTACCATAACTGGCCCAATCATTGCTCGTTTTAGTGCCAAATATATTTTAGGTAAAATTACCAATTAATCTTCTTGTGGAATTTCTGCCCACTTATCACGGAATAAATATTCTAATGGTTTAAACTTTTGCTTATAATCCATTTTATTAGATCCTTTTACCCAATATCCAAGATAAATATAAGGAAGCATTGTCTTTTTAGCCCGTATAATATGGTCTAAAATCATCATAGTACCTAAAGAACGCTTGGTTTGTTGCGGATCATAAAAAGAATAGACCATTGAAAAGCCGTCTGCCAAAACATCAGTCAAAGCAACGGCAATTAAACACGCCTCATTGTTATCATTTTTCTTTAAGCGATACTCATAAAGACATGTATTTATGGGACTTTCCTCAACCATAACTCGAAAATCTTCGCGACTCATATTGGCCATACCGCCATCCATATGACGACCATCAAGATAGGTGCGAAACAAAGCAAATTGTTCATCAGTAGTTTTAGGAGCAACCACTTCACACAGGAGATCACCATTCATATTGATGATGCGCTTCATAGATTGCGACATTTTAAAATCATCAACCGGGATTCGAACAGACACACATGCATTGCAACCATCACAAATTGGCCGATAAGCAATATTTTGTGAACGCCTAAAACCATTAAAGGTCAACATATTATTGCGCTCGATTGCACTTTCACCATTTAGGTAAGTAAACACCTTGCGCTCGGTCCTACCCCGCAAATAAGGGCATTTACCAGGTGCAGTCAAAAAAAACTGAGGCGTTTGTGTTAATTGATCTGTCATCAGCAATAGATTTCTTTGTGATATATTTTATTGTTTTAGCCTATTTAACAAGTGGCTATCAAGTTGAATTTATGCATAAAATCGATTATTTTTCATTTCGAGCATAATCTTGAATTTTATACTCCTGTTACTTAAATATGATAAGCTAAAAAGTGATTTTTACAGCCATTTTTAAAACACTTAATTTTGATTAATATATATAAAGGCACAAAAATACATTTTATAATGTTAAATGCTTTACAACATGCCAATTTATAATAAATTTAATTTAAGAGGCTTCACAGCTTCAAAAAATTATACTAAAAAGCAAACAAACTCACACAATTAGATTTTTATCTAAATGGCACATATTAACAACCCACCCGCATCCGTTCGCGGGACTGGAAAATAGAGGCTTTTATGTCACAAACAATTTCCCTTAAATTTCCCGATGGTTCAGTGCGCGAATATGATTGCGCGATTACAGGACTTGAGCTTGCTCAATCTATTTCCAAATCTCTAGCTAAAAAAGCCGTTGCTTTTGCTATTGATGGTGAATTACGAGACCTTGCCGATCCGATTCAAAAATCTGGCGATATTGAACTCATTACGCGTGAAGACCCTAAGGCTTTAGAACTCATACGTCATGATTGTGCGCACGTCCTTGCTGAAGCCGTGCAAGAGCTTTTTCCGGGTACTCAAGTTACTATTGGTCCTGTTATTGAAAATGGCTTTTATTACGATTTTGCTCGTAATCAACCATTTACCAGTGAAGATCTTCCTGTCATTGAAAAAAAGATGCGCGAGATTATTGCACGCAATAAGCCATTCACCAAAGAGATTTGGGCGCGCAATAAAGCAAAGCAGGTATTTGCTGATAAGGGCGAGCTTTATAAGGTTGAATTAGTTGATGCCATCCCTGAAGATCAAGATCTAAAAATCTATTATCAAGGCGATTGGTTTGACCTTTGCCGTGGGCCGCATATGACATCAACCGGCCATATTGGCAATGCTTTCAAATTAATGAAAGTTGCAGGAGCATACTGGCGCGGCGATTCTAATAATCCAATGCTAACCCGCATTTATGGTACAGCCTTTGCCAGCGACAATGATCTTAAAGAATACCTCACCATGCTTGAAGAGGCTGAAAAGCGTGACCATCGCCGCTTGGGGCGTGAGATGGACCTCTTCCATTTTCAAGAAGAAGGGCCAGGCGTTGTATTCTGGCATGCTAAGGGTTGGAAAATGTTCCAAAACTTAGTAAGTTATATGCGTCGCCGACTTGATGATGATAATTATATGGAAGTAAACGCTCCGCAGGTGCTTGATAAGTCCCTTTGGGAAATTTCAGGTCACTGGGGTTGGTATCGCGATAATATGTTCAAGGTAACTCCGGCCGGTGATGAAGCTGATGATAATCGTGTTTATGCATTAAAACCGATGAATTGCCCTGGCCACGTACAGATTTTTAAACATGGTTTAAAGTCTTATCGTGATTTACCGATTAAAATGGCGGAATTTGGTGCAGTGCACCGCTATGAGCCATCTGGCTCACTCCATGGCTTAATGCGGGTTCGCGGCTTCACCCAAGATGATGCACATATTTTCTGTACAGATGAGCAGTTAGCCGAAGAATGCTTAAGCATCAACGACCTTATCCTTTCAACTTATGCCGATTTTGGTTTCAATGAAATTATGGTCAAGCTTTCAACCCGTCCGGAAAAGCGTGTTGGTTCCGATGAATTATGGGACCGCGCCGAGCAAGTTATGGGCGATGTGTTAAAAACCATTGAAAAAAAATCAAACGGCCGTATCAAAACAGGTATCTTGCCGGGTGAAGGCGCATTTTATGGCCCTAAATTTGAATATACGCTAAAAGACGCTATTGGACGTGAATGGCAATGTGGTACTACCCAAGTTGACTTTAACTTGCCGGAACGCTTTGGCGCATTTTATATCGATAATGAATCAGAAAAACGTGAACCAGTCATGATCCATCGCGCAATTTGCGGCTCAATGGAACGTTTCTTAGGTATCTTAATTGAAAACTATGCAGGTCATATGCCGCTTTGGTTTGCGCCACAGCAAGTTGTCGTTGCAGCAATTACATCTGAAGCAAATGAATATGCCCAAAGTGTTACTGCAAAACTTAAAGCTGCGGGCCTATTAGCAACAGCCGATTTACGTAATGAAAAGATCAATTATAAGGTACGTGAACACTCATTACAAAAAGTGCCAGTTATTTTGGTTTGCGGCAAAAAGGAAGCGGAAGAAAACACTGTTAATATGCGCCGACTTGGTTCACGCGACCAAGAAGAACTAAGCTTGGTGGATGCAATTGCTAGACTCAAGCAAGAAGCAACACCACCAGATTTATTGCGTAAACAACAAGCACTTGCTTGATCTCTTAGCTACAAATAAAAAAAGGCGCTCTAAGCGCCTTTTTTATTATCTTGATATTCAACCCGTTTTATTAAACCTACTTTGGGTGCTTACAATTTAATGCAAACACCCTAAATTAAAATATAACAAAACCAGTGAGCGGTTGCCCCTTATCAAATTACTGATTTGCCTTTACATCAACCTTAAGCAGATCAATAAGATCCTTTTTCGAGGTCATAGCGGTAGAAGTAATCACTGCAAAAGGTGTACTATGATCAGGCTTTGCTGTAATCTCGATATTTTCAGGATTATCTAAATATTTGCCAATTTCGGTCGATACTTTTTCTGCAAAATCAGGATGCTGTAATGACATCAAACCAAAAGACGAAAACATCTTGAGTTGCGTAACAAAATCCTCACGCTTCATATCAGGTTCTTTTTGCAGATCAATAATTTTATTGGTAATAGAATTATCTACAAATTTGATATCAATGCTATTCAAGCTAAGCTGCTGAATTAAACCTACAATGGACATTGCAATAATTTGCTGTTGTTTATCTGTAGCAGTATTTGCTTCACTGGTAAGACGCACAAGTTCATCAGCAAGATCTTTGGTAAGACCAGCAAGACTAATCGTAATGTTCAATTGTCCTGCATCATTCATATTACCTTGAAAGGTCACATCAACATGACCATCGACAAGATTTGCAGCAAATTTATAATTACCCTGAATATCAAGCTGATTGAAGCCCATTTTGGTAAGGGCTTCTTTTTCCTTATCATTTGGCAAATTTTCTAGGTGAACTTTTAAATTGCCAAGTTCACCACCAAATTTTAATAGTTTTCCTACTTCATATTCAGAATAGCCAAAAGAAAGGTCATCCACGGTTATAGTAGACTTACCGTTTTCGTCATATGCTACTTTTTTTACCGAAATCATTCCAAATGGTAGCGTACCTTCATAGGCTGCTTCATTCTTTTCAGATTTTAGCAACATTTTGGTTATTTCGACGCCATTTATAGTGCCAACTTGCCCAATATTACTTGACGTGTCATCGCGGAATTCATCAATCACTGTGCGGCCAACAAGATAACCACCATCTTTATCTTCTTCGACATCTTGGAAATTAATTTCCTTAATGGCAACCGCTTTTTCATTCGAGGCTTCAGTTTCAATAATTTTTACATCAGAAACATTAACATTAGCGCCATCGACTGAAATTTTTCCAGCTTTGATATCGTAACCACTCTTTTTCATTTCAGTCTGAACGCGCGCAAAAAAAGCATCACCATCAAGAGCAAATGCTGGCAAAGAAAAACCTACGCCGAGAGCTGCAGTAAGAGATAATATTTTAAGTGACTTATTAATTCGTGAAACAATTTTCATAGCATAACTTTCTTAGTTAAAGATAAATAATACGTCATGACGTGGAGTTAAAGAAAGAAACCCTTATTCAATCTTAAACCTTGCCCCTAAAAGCACCCCCATGATTGCTGGATTAAGTGTTAGCAACAACAGTTTCGACCTGCAAGGCCATTCTTTAATAATAACAATTTTTAATAATGACAATTTTGTAAGATTTAACAATATCGCATAATCTTGAAAGTAAGCGATGATCTATTCTAGTGATAGATATGATGAGTGATTATGAAAATGACATAGCAAAAACATATCTTCCAAAAAAATATTAACATCATCAACATTGGGAAGTTAGTTAAAACCGCAAGCCTTCAGGCTCAGAGCCTATCACTTATGAAACCTGCCTATGTGTACGGTAAACGCATTATATTACAGGAATACCAGCAAAGAAAAACCCCATCAATCTTATAACAAATTAATGGGGCTAATAATTTAAACAACCAAAAAACTGGATTTCAACCGTTTTTTAAAATAAAACCAGTCAAATCAATTCGTTATAAAATTTGCATTTTAATCAAAATGGTACTTCATCATCAAGATCGCGTGAGAAGTTGCCCCCACCGCCTTGATTGCCAAAATCATTACCGCCGCCAAAGCCGCGATCTTCATTAGAATTACCAGAATTATTCGAATTGTTGGAATTATTGAAATTAGAATTACGGTTATTATTATAACCACCGCTATTATAATTACCTACTTCACCGCGCCCTGCATTACCACCGTCACCGCGACTATCTAACATTTGTAATTCGCCGCGATATTTTTGTAAAACAACCTCAGTTGTGTAACGGTCATTGCCGTTTTGATCTTGCCATTTACGGGTTTGTAACTGCCCTTCAATATAAAGCTTAGCACCTTTTTTGACATATTGCTCAACGACCTTAACCAAATTATCATTGAAAATCACAACATTGGTCCATTCGGTGCGCTCTTTACGCTCGCCAGTATTTTTATCGCGCCAGCTTTCTGAGGTAGCAATGCGAAAACTTGCAACGGCATCACCAGAACTCATACGGCGAATTTCTGGATCGGCTCCAAGATTACCAACCAAGATTACCTTGTTTACGCTACCGGCCATTACTATCTCCATATATTATGCAAATTAAAATGGTGAATCAGTTCACCCTATCACTTTCCCTCATCGGGATAAAATACTCAACCCATTGTTTAAAAACTATAAATACATCATAACTCAACAAAAGAGGTAAATATTTTGTATTTTGAAACGCCACCTTATACGCTTTATTCACAAGGTTAAAACAAATACCGATAAATAAACATCCTTTCCACAGATGTTAACATTTTCGTGCCTTACCCTCGTAAATTAGCATTTTAATCTTATATTAGTTTTAACCATTAAAACAAATCATTTTGCCATATTGTAATATAGATGAAATTACATTATTTAGCAATTGTTCTTTTTTTGTTCTACTCTTTAATTTTGGATTTTTTATGTCTGAGCAGAAGTATATTTCTATCCGTGGCGCGCGCGAGCACAATCTTAAAAACATTGATATTGACCTGCCCCGTGATAAACTCATTGTTATGACAGGCTTATCAGGTTCTGGTAAATCGTCATTAGCCTTTGATACTATTTATGCGGAAGGGCAAAGACGCTATGTTGAAAGCCTTTCAGCCTATGCGCGTCAATTTCTTGAGATGATGCAAAAGCCGGATGTTGATCAAATTGATGGTCTTTCACCCGCAATTTCAATTGAACAAAAGACAACGAGTAAAAATCCGCGCTCGACAGTTGGCACAGTTACCGAAATTTATGATTATATGAGGCTTTTATTTGCCCGTGTTGGTGTCCCCTATTCACCTGCGACTGGGTTACCTATTGAGAGTCAAACGATTAGCCAAATGGTGGATCGCATCATGACTTTAGACGAAGGAACGCGACTTTATATTATTGCACCACTCGTACGCGGTCGAAAAGGTGAGTTTAAAAAGGAATTTGCCGAATTACAAAAAAAAGGCTTTCAACGGGTTAAGGTTGATGGCACTTTTTATGAAATTAGCGATGTGCCTAATCTTGATAAGAAATTTAAGCACGATATTGACGTCATTGTTGACCGCGTTGCGGTGCGTGATGATCTCAAAACCAGACTTGCCGATAGTATAGAAACAAGTTTGCGCTTGGCTGATGGCTTGGCCATTGCCGAATTTGCGGATAAGCCCTTACCTGAGGCTGAATTAGCATCCAATTCAGCCAATAAATCCAAAAACGACACGCATCAAAGCATTTTATTTTCAGAAAAATTCGCCTGCCCCGTTTCCGGTTTTACCATTGCAGAAATTGAGCCAAGGCTGTTTTCCTTCAATAATCCAGTAGGCGCTTGCCCGACTTGTGATGGCCTTGGTCAAAAACAAGCAATTGATGCGGCATTAATTGTACCTGATGATAGCATAACCTTAAAAGCTGGAGCTATCGCTCCTTGGGCGCGATCTTCATCACCTTATTATAATCAAACTTTGGAAGCTATTGGCCGCACTTATGGTTTCAAACTAACCGATATATGGAATAAAATAACGCCGGAAGCCCAACAGGCAGTTCTATATGGTACGGGCAAAAAAGATATTGAATTTGTTTATGATGATGGTGCGAGATCCTACAAGGCTGTAAAGCCTTTTGAAGGGGTTATCCCTAATATGGAACGCCGCTGGAAAGAAACAGATTCAGCTTGGTCTCGCGATGAGATTGAGCGTTATATGACCGCAACGCCCTGCCCTGCTTGTCATGGCTATCGATTGAAGCCAGAAGCTTTGGCAGTTAAAATTGGTGGACTGCATATTGGGCAAGTAACTGCCATGTCAATTGCCAAAGCCGATGACTGGTTTAGCTCTATTGACAAAGGTTTTACTGATAAGCAACGGGGCATTGCTGAACGAATTTTGAAAGAAATTCGTGAAAGATTGCGTTTTTTGAATGATGTTGGCCTTGAATATTTAACATTAGCGCGCAACTCCGGTACGCTTTCTGGTGGTGAAAGCCAGCGTATTCGTTTGGCTTCGCAAATTGGCTCGGGCTTGACCGGTGTGCTTTATGTGCTTGATGAACCCTCGATTGGTCTTCATCAACGCGACAATGAACGCTTACTTGAAACATTACGTCATTTGCGTGATTTAGGTAACTCAGTCATAGTGGTTGAGCATGATGAGGATGCAATTTTAACCGCTGATTACGTGGTGGATATTGGTCCCGCAGCTGGTATTCATGGTGGCAATATCATCGCTAAAGGTACGCCAAAGGAAGTCATGGATAATTCCGCTTCTTTAACTGGGCAATATTTGTCAGGCAAAATGTTTGTGCCTTTACCGAAGCAAAGACGAAAAATTGATAAGAAAAAAGCAATTAAAGTTGTTGGCGCTACTGGTAATAATTTAAAAAATGTTAGCGCCGATATTCCGCTTGGCACGTTTACCTGTGTAACCGGTGTTTCTGGTGGTGGCAAATCTACCTTTCTTATTGAAACTTTGTATAAAGCCGCATCACGCCGCATCATGGGCAGCAGGGAGATACCGTCAGAATTTCAACGTATTGATGGGTTGGAATTTATTGACAAAGTGATTGATATCGACCAGTCACCGATTGGCCGCACACCTCGTTCCAATCCTGCAACCTATACTGGGGCATTTACACCAATTCGCGATTGGTTTGCTGGCTTACCTGAAGCAAAAGCACGGGGCTATCAAGCCGGACGCTTTTCTTTTAACGTGAAAGGCGGTCGCTGTGAAGCGTGCCAAGGTGATGGTGTTATTAAAATTGAAATGCACTTCCTGCCAGATGTTTATGTCACCTGCGATGTATGTCAGGGTAAGCGTTATAATCGTGAAACTTTAGAAGTAACCTTTAAAGAAAAATCTATTGCCGATGTCCTTGATATGACGGTAGAAGAAGGCGCAGCATTCTTCTCAGCCGTGCCTGCCGTGCGCGACAAACTTGATACATTGGTGAAAGTTGGTCTTGGCTATATAAAGGTAGGTCAGCAGGCAACCACACTATCAGGTGGTGAAGCACAGCGCGTTAAACTCGCCAAAGAATTATCACGCAAAGCCACTGGCAAGACCCTTTATATTCTTGACGAACCAACGACTGGTTTGCATTTTCATGACGTTGCAAAATTATTGGAAGTTCTGCATGAATTGGTTGATCAAGGCAATACCGTTGCAGTTATCGAGCATAATCTTGAAGTCATCAAAACCGCCGATTGGGTTATTGATCTTGGACCTGAAGGCGGAGACGGCGGCGGCGAAATTGTAGCAGTTGGAAGACCTGAGGATATTGTAAAAGAAGACAGATCTTATACCGGTCATTTTCTCAAAGAATTATTAGAACGCCGGCCAACTTAAAGTAAACACCCACCATATATCTTAAGAAAATGAATGATATATGGTGGGTAATTCACTGTTATATAAAAAGTAAAAATATTTAGTTTAATAAAACAACACCAGCATTCAATGCTGCTGCCAAAGCAAGCCAAAGTGCGTATGGAATAAACAAAATGGCAACCAATTTGTCGCTATTCCATGCTTTTAAAATAATCATTATCGCCAATAGCAGCATGATTATACAAGCAAAGAGCGCGATAACTGTTTGATGCAAACCAAAAAACAGCGGTGTCCATGCAAAGTTGATCACCAATTGCGCAGACCACATTGTTTTTAAGAGATCATTTGGCCTATCAATAAATATCCGCCAGCCCACAAAGCCAATGATTATATATAGAATTGACCAAACAGGAGCAAATAACCAATTAGGAGGGGTAAAAAAAGGTTTATTTAATTCTTGATACCAAGACGTTGGTGCAAAATTATATCCAATCGCACCACCGATTATAAAAATCGCAACAATAAACAAAACTGCATATAATGATTTGTGCATAATTTTCATTTTTACTTTCCGCGATTTATAAAAACCTAAAGTTAAAGCTCTATAATTTTACCATTTACCAAATGATGTAAATCATAATCTCATAGAAAAATTAAACGTTTTACCTTGGAAATTGGTTGCAGATTATTTCAATTTAATAAAAAAACAATAGATAGAATATATCTATTGCTTAGGGTCAGGACCCATTAATTTGAACGAAATGGTATGAGAAAATTTTTGTGAGAACAAGGAGAAGATCCGCAGGAAATATAAATATTTTCAAGGGGCTTCGACAAAGTTATCGCGAAAATTTATCATATCCTGAAAGGACACAAAAACAGCTGTAATCTACTGCGTCGTAAAGCTTAACTGGGTATACCACCCACTTTTCGCTTTCCTCCTTGTAAATTTTTGCTGTTTATTGTGCCATTTCATTTAAATTAATGGGTCCTGCCCCTAAACTCTTGCTTCAACAAAAACCTATTGATATTCAATCTTATGGCAAAAAATGTGATTCCTTCCGCTCTTGATGAGCATATCGAAAAAGTCGGCTTGAAATCTGCTCTTGAAGAGCGTTATCTTGCTTATGCATTATCCACTATTATGCATCGTGCCCTGCCCGATGTACGTGATGGTTTAAAACCCGTGCATCGGCGTATTATTCACGCTATGCGGCTTCTTCGGCTGTTTCCCGATCAAGGCTATGCCAAATGCGCTCGTATTGTTGGTGATGTCATGGGTAAGTTTCACCCCCATGGTGATGCATCAATTTATGATGCACTTGTGCGCCTCGCACAAGATTTTGCTGTACGCTATCCGTTAATTGATGGCCAAGGTAACTTTGGCAATATTGATGGTGATGGTGCAGCAGCAATGCGCTATACCGAAGCCCGCATGACTGAAGTATCGACATTATTGCTTGAGGGTATCACTGAAAACGCGATTGATTTTCGTCCAACCTATAATGAGGAAGATGAAGAACCAATCGTATTGCCGGGTGCTTTTCCTAACATTCTTGCTAATGGTTCATCAGGTATTGCCGTTGGTATGGCAACATCTATTCCGCCGCACAATGTTGCCGAACTTTGTGATGCGGCCTTACACATTATTGCCCACCCCGATGCAACATCGGATGATTTGATTCAATTTATTCCAGGGCCAGATTTTCCAACTGGCGGTATTTTGGTAGAGCCAACGCAATCCATCGCGGAATCTTACCGCACAGGACGCGGTTCATTCCGCTTACGTTCGCGCTGGCACAAAGAAGAAGGTGCGCGCGGCTCATACGTTATTGTTGTAACGGAAATCCCCTACCAAGTTCAAAAAGCCCGTCTTATCGAAAAAACAGCAGAGCTTTTAATTCAACGTAAACTACCATTACTTGAAGATATTAGAGATGAATCTGCGGAAGATATTCGCATTGTTTTAGAGCCTAAAAACCGCAGTGTTGACCCAGAGATTTTAATGGAATCTCTGTTTAAACTAACTGATTTTGAAACGCGGATTTCACTTAACTTAAATGTTTTGACCTTAGGCAAAATTCCAAATGTCTTATCATTAGATCAAACATTAAAACAATGGCTTGAACATCGAAAAGAAGTTCTCATTCGCCGTACGCAATATCGCTTAAAAGAAATTGAGAAGCGCCTGGAGCTTTTGAGTGGCTATCTCATTGCCTATCTTAATCTTGATGAGATTATTCGTATTATCCGCGAAGAAGATGAGCCTAAAAAGCAACTGATTGCTACTTTTAATTTAACAGACAATCAGGCGGAAGCTATTTTAAATATGCGTTTACGCTCACTGCGCAAACTCGAAGAAGTAGAAATCCGGACGGAATTTGACAAGCTAACGGTTGAAAAACAAGAACTTGAAGAACTTATTGCCTCTAATGTACGACAATGGAAGGCTATTTCTTCCGAAGTTTCAAAAGTTAAATGGATTTTTTCGCAAAATACTGATCTTGGCAAACGTCGTACCAGCTTTGAAAAAGCACCAGACCATGACATTGATGACATTCAACAAGCGATGATTGAAAAAGAACCAATCACCATTGTTGTTTCCGAAAAAGGTTGGTTACGCGCTTTAAAAGGTCATATTTCTGATTATTCTAGTCTATCATTCAAAGAAGGTGATAGCCTAAAACTTGCCTTCCCCGCACAAACAACCGACAAAATTTTGGTATTGAGCACTGGTGGTAAGTTTTACACTATTGCAGCAAATAGCTTGCCCGGTGGGCGAGGACATGGCGAACCAATCCGTATTCTTGTTGACATGGATAATGACCAAGACATTTTGACTGCTTTTGTGCATGAAGCAGATACTAAGTTGCTCATCACGTCACATCTTGGCCACGGCTTTATTGTGCCTGAAAATGATGTCATTGCGACAACCCGCAAAGGCAAACAAGTGATGAATGTGAAAGCTCCTGATGAAGCGGCAAGTTGCATTAGAGTAAATGGTGACAGCGTTGCAATTGTTGGTGAAAACCGTAAATTGCTAGTTTTCCCGATTGAACAAATTGCTGAAATGTCGCGCGGCAAAGGTGTTCGTTTGCAACGCTATCGCGATGGTGGCATGAGCGATATTATCACCTTTAATTTAGATGATGGTTTAACTTGGAAAGATTCAGCTGATAGAAGTTTTGTTCGCAGCAAGGAAGAACTGATTGAATGGATTGGTAACCGTGCAGGTGCAGGGCGTATGGTACCGAAAGGTTTTCCACGGTCTGGCAAGTTTAATTAATAGTTCTTAAGTTTAAAAATTAAGGCGCCGATTTATTCGGCGTTTTTTTATGATATAAATACTTTAAAGCCAAAGCATATTGGAAAAGCAATTTATAGCATTTTGGGTAATTAACAATATTAAAACTTTATGCGTTCAGATTTGTAGATTAATTGACGTTTATAAATCCATGTATTATCGTATTCATCATGGGATATGATTTAATACCACCTAAAATAGTAACAATAAATCAAAAATTTATCGACACTAATTAGGCATCTTCCATTTTAAAAATAACTGAAACGGCATAGAACTTTTACTTCTGAATGAAAGCTCTAACGATGGCAATGGAACATTTGGATGCACCCTCCATTTTAAGCGATGATAACAGCAAGCCACTGATTACAGACTTTGCTGCATTTGAACTATGGTTCCGCAAAAACTGGAATGTAAAGAATTGGCAATATCTAGACTGGAGGAAAACGCGTAACCCTAAATATGTGTTTACCATTGTATGGGGCGCGGATCTTGGCTGGCAAGTCGGGGAGATATCAGGTTATATATCGGAAGAGGGAACTGCATTTAGTCTTCAAGACGGATCTACCATCTTTTTATTTGAGTTCATAAAAAAAATTGCTTTAGAATATCCTGATCAAGTGGATAAGATCATTTTTTTCAACGAATATGGCGAATTTTCACGTTACAAACACGGCATATCAGATGAAGAGCTTTGGAGCCGGATTACGATGGAGCGGGGGCATGTTGATCGTGAATTAATGACGAAGTTTGGTTTTTGGAACGATTCATACGAATAAACGCTAGACCTAAGAATTGGCTTAAATCTGAGAATACATTCTTAGGAAATTAGTGTTAAGCAACGACTATCTGGTTTTATATGGGAAATCATCTTAACTTATTCTCATCAATTACGCGGCGGCAAATGCATAAGTTAAGTTTGGCTTGTGTTTTGGCCTTATGCTCACATGGGAGTGACGCAACTGTGGCAAAAACTTATGCACATTTGCTAGATGAAACAGCGCTATGCATACTTAATTGGCCAGATTTGTGGCCGCCGCGTCATAGTAATAGCCTCACCCAAAGCCAACCACTGAAGGGGCCATGGCCCAGAGTTGAACCGCCATCTCCCTCTCTCAAACCGATGGTAGTTTCACGATTAGATGCAAAAAAATATGTGCAGCAATCAAGATTATTGCGGCTGCGCTATTATCCCGATGCCGATAAAGAAGCTCTTATGCGTGAATTAACGCTTGAGTTTCTCCGTCTTGCACTACCTGAATATGTTTCCAATTTATCGCAACTGCAAAGCGATGCATTAATTGCGGACCATTTTACCGAAGCCCATAAACAAAATTTTGGTGAAATGGATTGTTTAACATTTTGGTCAGTACTTAGTATTTTAGCAGGCAACGACTTCTACCAACTTCGCTATGTTAATCTATGGCTACAGATTGAATACCGTAGCAAAGATGTTTTACTCGAACGCTTAATTCAGGGGCTGAATGTAACAATGCACAATCCGTGGCTTGCTATCCTCACAAATAATGTTGGTGAAGAAACCACCTATTCAAATGGAACCATTATTTACGAAGATAATTTTGGACAAATTATTAGGCAAGAATAATGGATCAAGGAAGACTTTTTAATCTTTTGTCAAAGAAACCACTAAGAAAGTTTAATTCTATGTGCCAAGAGGCGGATGGCATAAAGCGAACAATCACCAAATGAATTAAAGTGATAATTGCCTACTGAAATTCGCAATGAGATGAATATTTAAAAAGGTAGGCACATGCGTATTGTCCTTCGCCTAATAACACAAAACATTAGGCTATAGGCAATTACTAATACGCTTAATATGAGATCGATCTGTAATTATCAATTTAGCTTGGATAGCAGATAGTTATTGCTTTCATTTCAATTGCCAGTTTTTTTATAAAAACCAAATAAAATCCTCCCAATAATAACCTCCCCTCAATTCATGTTTAAAATCACTTCATGTAAGCAATCGATTCACTTCTTAAATGCTAAACAGTAAATTGATATAGATCAATTAGAGCAATAATAAAAATCAATCGTATATTCCATATTAATCATATACAGATTCAATAAAATCAAATGCATAACGTTCGGCTATCTTTCCTTCTTTAGATTGATTCAAATCAACGACTGTATTTATTCTAGGTCCATATTGCCAGCATCGACGCAACCAATTTTTTGGTGTTGCGTTTTAACCAGACTAAATTTGCTGGACAAAAAAATGGAAAACAAACAAATCAAGGCCCCCGCTGGGCAAAACTCCGCGTTATGGTTGAGCACTTTTGCTTTTACCATTTGTTTCGCCATCTGGACTATATTCGCAATTATCGGCGTTCAGATCCAAGACCAGTTAGGTTTATCCCAAAGCCAATTTGGACTCTTAGTTGGTACACCAATTTTAACCGGTTCGCTCGTTCGTATTCCGCTCGGCATCTGGTCCGAACAATATGGTGGACGTCTTGTTACTCTTATAACAATGCTTCTAGCTGCTATTGCTACTTATCTACTGACCTTTGCCACGACCTATAATCAAATGCTTCTAGCAGCTCTTGGTATCGGTCTTGCTGGTGGTGCCTTTTCCTCTGGCGTTGCTTATGTTGCTCGTTGGTTTAAAGGTAGCCCGCGCCTTGGTCTCGCACTTGGTATTTTCGGCGCTGGCAATGTTGGCGCAGCCGTTACAAAGCTTTTTGCACCAACTGTTTCTAATATTGGCGGTGGCTGGCATGCAGTGGCAATTGTTTGGGCCATAGCTCTTGCTGTGACTGGTATTGTATTCTTTGTCTTTACCAAAGACGATCCTACACTTGTTGCACAACGTAAAAGTGGTCAAAAGCCTAATAGCAGCTGGCTAGAGCTTTCCCCGCTCGCCAAATTGCAAGTATGGCGCTTTTCACTGTATTATTTCTTTGTTTTTGGTGGCTTTATCGCCCTTGCTGCATGGCTTCCTAAATATCTTATGAATGTTTATGCGTTTGATTTAAGAACCGCAGGTATTGTTGCTGCATTTTTCTCAATCCCTGCAAGTTTGTTCCGTATTTACGGTGGTTATCTTTCTGATACACTTGGCGCTCGTAAGGTTATGTATTGGACGCTTACTGTATCGGTTATCACATCCTTTTTCCTTTGTTACCCGCCAACACAATATACTATTGAAAGCATAAATGGTCCAATCTCGTTCCATATGGCAACAGGTTACATTACCTTCACCATTATTGTGTTTATCCTTGGCTTCGCCATGGCACTTGGCAAGGCAGCAGTTTATAAGCATATTCCGGTTTATTTCCCTGAAAATGTTGGTGCTGTTGGTGGTCTGGTCGGTATGATTGGTGGTCTTGGCGGCTTTATACTACCTATCATTTTTGGAAAGATTCTTGAAATTACCGGCGTCTATACTACTTGTTTTATGGTGCTTTTCGCAATTGCCGCCGTTTCCCTCCTTTGGATGCATTTTTCAATCCGCCGCATGGAACAACAACGCCTTGCCGAAATGGGTGAAACCCTTGCCGAATTTCCGGAGCTACGCTAATGTCTAATCCTAATAATAAATACGTTCTAACCACTTGGAACCCTGAAGATGCGTCATTCTGGCAACGGACTGGTCGAGCAATAGCTAACAAAAATCTTTGGATCTCAATTCCTGCACTTCTTTTAGCTTTTGCTATTTGGCAAGTTTGGTCCGTAACCGTATCAGAACTGCCTAAAGCTGGCTTTAATTATACAGCAACGCAATTGTTTTGGCTTGCAGCTCTTCCCGGTCTTTCAGGCGGTACTCTACGCATTTTCTATTCGTTTATGGTACCAATTTTCGGTGGCCGTCGTTGGACAGCTCTTACCACTGCATCGCTTCTAATTCCTGCAATTGGTATTGGTTTTGCCGTACAAAACCCAGAAACTCCTTATTGGGTTATGGTTGCACTTTCATTGCTTTGTGGCTTTGGTGGCGGCAACTTCTCATCATCAATGGCTAATATTTCCTTTTTCTACCCAAAGAGCGAAAAAGGTAAAGCAATGGGCTTAAATGCTGGCATTGGTAACCTTGGTGTATCAGTTGTTCAATTGGTTGTTCCCCTTGTTATCGCCACTAGCGTTTTTGGCTGGCTCGGCGGCAACCCACAGACAATCACCCAAGCTAATGGTGCAACATCATCAATCTGGTTACAAAATGGCGCGTTTGTTTTTGTGCCTTTCATCATTATTTGTACGATTGCTAGCTGGTTTGGTATGAATGATATTGCTGATGCTAAAGCTTCATTCGCTGATCAGGCAATTATTTTTAAGCGCAAAGACAACTGGTTAATGTGCGTTCTTTACATGGGTACATTTGGTTCGTTTATCGGTTTTGCTGCTGCATTTCCTCTTTTGATGAAAGTTACTTTCCCTGAAGTAAATGTTCTTAATTATGTTTTCTTGGGGCCATTAATTTCAGCTCTTGCACGTGCTGGTTCCGGTGGCTTGAGTGACCGCGTTGGCGGTGGCCGTGTGACATTGATTTCTTTCATCATTATGATGGCTGCTCTTCTTGCTGCACTCTACTTTGTGGCAAATCCAGAAAATCCAATTGCTTTTGGTGGCTTCTTTACCTCATTCATGGTGCTATTCTTTGCAACGGGCGTTGGTAATGCATCTACATTCCAAATGATTCCAGCCATTATGAGCCGCGTTATTGATAACACTATGCCAAATGCAACAACTGAACAAAAACGCCATCAAACAGAGCGTGAATCTGCTGCAATCACTGGTTTTACTGCTGCAATCGCTGCTTATGCTTTCTTCATCATCCCAATCAGCTTTAACGCTTCAAAGCTTTATTATGGTGGTCCACAAGCAGCTCTTTTCGGCTTCCTAATTTTCTACCTCATCTGCCTTTTTATTACTTGGTTTTGCTACACCCGTAAGGGCGCAATACTACACATTGAAGGTCAACGCGCAAAGCGTATCCAATCGACAGGAGACCAAAACAAATGAGTAATTTACTCGATCGTCTCAACTTTCTTGCCCATAAGCGTGAAAAATTTTCCCAAGGCCATGGTATAACAACCGATGAAGACCGCAGCTGGGAAGATAGTTATCGCAAGCGTTGGCAGTATGACAAAATCGTTCGCTCAACCCATGGTGTAAATTGCACGGGTTCATGTTCATGGAAAATCTATGTAAAAGGCGGTATCGTTACTTGGGAAACCCAACAAACCGATTACCCACGTACCCGGCCTGATCTTCCAAACCATGAACCACGCGGTTGTCCGCGCGGCGCAAGCTATAGCTGGTATATGTATTCAGCAAACCGCGTTAAGTACCCACTTATTCGTGCACGCCTTTTAAAACTTTGGCGTACCGAGCGCGTTCTTAAAACACCCATTGGTGCATGGGCTGCAATTCAGGAAAGCTCTGAAAAACGTCGCGAGTACCAAAAGGTTCGTGGTCTTGGTGGATTTGTGCGTGCAACTTGGGCAGAAATGAACGAGATTATTGCAGCGGCAAATGCCTACACTGTGCGCAAATATGGTCCAGATCGCGTTATTGGTTTCTCACCAATTCCTGCAATGTCAATGATCTCATATGCTGCTGGTGCACGTTACTTGTCATTGCTTGGCGGTACTTGCATGTCCTTCTATGACTGGTATTGCGATTTGCCACCAGCCTCACCAATGACATGGGGCGAACAAACCGACGTTCCTGAATCAGCTGACTGGTATAATGCTGGCTTCTTGATGCTTTGGGGTTCGAATGTTCCGCAAACGCGTACACCGGATGCGCATTTTTATAGCGAAGCTCGTTATAAAGGCGCAAAATCAGTTGTCGTTTGTCCAGACTATTCTGAAGCAGCCAAATTTGCTGATATGTGGCTTCATCCAAAACAAGGTACTGATGCCGCCCTTTCAATGGCATTTGGTCATGTTATTTTGCGTGAATTCCATCTTGACCGCCAAGCTGAATATTTTGATGATTATTGCCGCCGTTATACAGACATGCCAATGCTTGTTCGCCTTACTGGCAAAAATGGTCATTATATTCCTGACCGTCTATTGCGTGCTTCAGATTTTGATAAAAACCTTGGTGAAGACAATAACCCAGAATGGAAAACAATTGCGGTTGATAGTTTAACTGGCGAATATGTTGCACCAACTGGCTCTGCTGGTTTCCGTTGGGGTGAAGATGGCAAATGGAACCTTGAACAAAAAGATGGCAAGGGTCGCGACATCACTTTGGAAATGAGCTTTATGCTTGAAGGTGACCATGATGCCGTTGCAGATGTTGATTTCCCTTATTTTGGCAATAAGGAACATGATTATTTTGAAGGCACAGACCACGACAGCATCCTTACACGCAAGGTCCCTGCCCGCAAATTGAAACTTCCTGAGGGGGAAGTTATGGTTGCGACAGTCTTTGACTTGTTTGTTGCTAATTATGGTCTTGAACGCGGTTTCAAAGACCCTAACTGCGCCACAAGCTATGATGAAAACATTCCTTACACCCCAGCTTGGGCCGAAAAAATTACTGGCGTACCACGTGCAAATATTATTTCTGTTGCTCGTGAATTTGCGCGTAATGCTGAAAAGACCAATGGTCGTTCAATGGTAATTCTTGGCGCTGGTTTGAATCACTGGTACCATATGGACATGAACTACCGCGGCATTATTAATATGCTGATTATGTGTGGTTGTATTGGTCAATCTGGTGGTGGTTGGAGCCACTATGTTGGACAAGAAAAGCTCCGTCCGCAAACCGGTTGGACACCTCTTGCATTTGGTCTTGACTGGGCGCGCCCACCACGCCACATGAATTCAACATCATTCTTCTATGCCCATACCGATCAATGGCGTTATGAAACAGTTAAGGTAAGCGATTTGCTTTCACCGACTGCGCCTGAAGGTCCTTGGGAAGGCTCATTAATTGATTATAATATCAGAGCTGAACGTATGGGCTGGTTGCCATCTGCACCGCAGCTTGAAACCAATCCACTTGATCTTGCAAAACAAGCTCAAGAAGCTGGCATGGAGCCTAAGGATTTTGTGGCACAAAGCCTAAAATCAGGCAAATTGAAAATGTCATGTGAAGATCCAGATGCGGAAGTAAATTGGCCACGCAATATGTTTGTTTGGCGCTCAAATCTGCTTGGTTCATCAGGTAAGGGACATGAATATTTCCTCAAGCATTTGCTTGGCACTTCAAATGGTGTACTTGGCAAGGATTTGGGTGAAGAAGGTCGTGCCGGCTCGGTTGAAGCTGTTTGGCATGATGAAGCTCCAGAGGGTAAACTAGATCTTTTGGTAACGCTCGATTTCCGTATGTCCACAACTTGTGTATATTCTGACATCGTCTTGCCTACCGCAACATGGTATGAAAAGAACGACCTTAACACCTCAGATATGCATCCTTTCATCCATCCTTTATCAAGTGCTGCCGATCCTGCATGGGAAGCACGCAGTGACTGGGAAATCTTTAAAGGCATTGCAAAGCGCTTTTCTGAGATTGCTCCAGAAGTCCTTGGTGTTGAAAAAGACGTTGTTCTTGTACCAACTCTGCATGATACTCCAAATGAACTTGCACAGCCTTTTGATGTTAAAGATTGGAAAAGAGGCGAAATCGAACCAATTCCTGGTAAGACAATGCCAACAGTTGCTGTTGTAGAACGCGACTATCCAAATCTTTATAAGCGCTTTACAGCTCTTGGACCATTACTTAAAAACATTGGTAATGGCGGTAAAGGTATTGCTTGGAATACTGATCATGAAGTTGACTTCCTCGCAAAACTTAACGGTGTTGTGGAAGAAGAAGGCGTAACTAAAGGTATGCCTAAGATTGAAAGCGATATTGATGCAACAGAAGTTGTGTTGTCGCTTGCGCCGGAAACAAATGGTGAAGTTGCAGTTAAAGCATGGTCTGCTTTAAGTAAAATTACTGGTCGCGACCATACCCATCTTGCTATCCCAAAAGAAGATGAAAAAATTCGCTATCGTGATATTGTCGCCCAACCGCGTAAGATCATTTCTTCACCTACATGGTCAGGGCTTGAATCTGAAGAAGTTTGCTACAATGCTTGCTATACCAATGTTCACGAGCTTATTCCTTGGCGTACAATTAGTGGCCGTCAACAGCTTTATCAGGATCATTTATGGATGCGGGCATTTGGTGAAGCCTTCTGCGTTTACCGTCCTCCTATTGATACCAAGACTGTAACACCTGCATTAGAAGCCAAAGCCGATGGGCAGCCACATCTTGTTTTGAACTTCATCACACCTCACCAAAAATGGGGTATCCATTCAACCTATTCTGATAACTTGCTTATGCTTACGCTTAACCGCGGTGGCCCAGTTGTCTGGATTTCAGAGCCAGATGCCAAGCGTGCTGGCATTGTCGATAATGACTGGGTTGAAGTTTATAACAGTAATGGTGCCTTGGTTGCCCGTGCAGTTGTTTCACAACGCATGAAAGACGGAACAATGTTCATGTACCATGCGCAAGAAAAAATTGTTAACGTCCCCGGCTCACCATTAACCGGCCAACGTGGCGGTATCCATAACTCGGTTACCCGCGTTATTACTAAACCAACCCATATGATTGGTGGCTATGCTCAACTTTCTTATGGCTTTAACTATTACGGCACGGTTGGTGCTAACCGTGATGAATTCGTCGTCGTTCGCAAATTAGCAAAAGTTGATTGGTTGGATGATGAATTACCCGAACATGCAGCAAAGGAGGCGGCACAATGAAGGTCCGCGCACAAATAGGTATGGTCCTCAATTTGGACAAATGTATCGGCTGTCACACCTGTTCGGTGACATGTAAAAATGTTTGGACAAATCGTGAAGGCGTAGAATATGCTTGGTTCAACAATGTTGAATCAAAGCCAGGCATTGGTTTTCCGAAGGATTGGGAAAACCAAAAACGTTGGAACGGCGGCTGGGTTAGAAAGTCTAACGGTAAGCTAGAACCTAAAATCGGTTCAAAATGGCGGGTATTGGCAAAGATTTTTGCCAATCCTGACCTACCTGAAATTGATGATTATTATGAACCATTTGATTTTGACTATGAGCATTTGCAAACCGCTAAGGAAAGCAAAGCAATGCCAGTTGCTCGTCCGCGCTCAAAAATTAGCGGACAGCGCATGGAAAAAATTGAATGGGGTCCAAACTGGGAAGAAATTCTTGGTGGCGAATTTGAAAAGCGCTCAAAGGATTATAACTTTAACGGCGTTCAAAAAGACATTTATGGACAATTTGAAAATACATTCATGATGTATTTGCCACGCCTTTGCGAACATTGCCTCAATCCTGCTTGCGTTGCATCATGCCCATCAGGCGCTATTTATAAGCGCGACAATGATGGAATCGTTTTAATCGATCAAGATAAGTGCCGTGGTTGGCGCATGTGTGTTTCTGGCTGCCCTTATAAGAAGATTTATTATAACTGGTCTTCTGGTAAATCAGAAAAATGCATTTTCTGCTATCCACGTATTGAAAGTGGTCAGCCAACAGTTTGCTCTGAAACCTGCGTTGGACGTATTCGTTACCTTGGTGTTATTCTTTATGATGCCGACAAGATTTCTGATGCAGCCAGCACTATGAGCGAAGAAGATCTTTACGAAGAGCAATTGAAGATGTTCTTGGATCCCAATGATCCAGCTGTAATTGATCAGGCTCGCAAGGATGGTATTTCTGAAGAATGGTTGGACGCTGCAAAGAATTCACCCGTTTATAAGATGGCAATGGAATGGAAAGTGGCTTTCCCACTTCATCCAGAATATCGCACCTTGCCAATGGTTTGGTATATTCCACCACTTTCACCACTGCAGTCAGCAGCTGAAGCTGGTAAAATTGAAATGGATGATTTCATTCCAAATGTTCGCTCATTGCGTATTCCAGTAAAATATTTGGCCAATCTTTTAACCGCAGGTAAGGAAGAGCCAGTTATTTCAGCGCTTGAACGTATGCTAGCCATGCGTGCTTATATGCGTGCAAAAACAGTTGATGGCGTGATTGATCCATCAATTCCAGAAAAAGTTGGCATGGACCGCGAAATGATTGAACACATGTATCATGTCATGGCGATTGCTAATTATGAAGACCGCTTTGTGGTGCCAACAGCCCATCGCGAAGTCAGTGAAGATGCCTATGAAATACGTGGATCTTGCGGATTTTCATTTGGTAATGGTTGTTCAGGTAGTAGTTCTACTGCTGAGCTTTTTGGTAGCAAAAAACCTCGCCACCATACAGCAAGCGGAATGTTGAAGGAGAGCGCATGATGCATACGGATCTTAAAATTCTATCCATTCTATTAGCTTACCCTGAAGAATCACTAAAGAATGATGCTAGCCTTCTTGCGGCAACGTTAGAAGAGACAAGTGAGCTTGATGCGCAAACATTAGCTAAGGTCAAACAACTGATCGCAACCCTTGGTGAACGTGATATTTTCGAAAGCCAAGAAGAATATGTCACTTTGTTTGACCGTACACGCTCACTCTCATTACATCTTTTTGAACATGTTCACGGCGAAAGCCGTGATCGTGGACAAGCGATGGTTGATTTGAAAATCATGTATGAAGAAGCTGGCCTTGAAATTAATGCCAGTGAATTGCCTGACTATCTGCCCATGTTCCTTGAATATCTTTCAACAAGAACCGCAGATGAAGCTCGTCAATCCATTAGCGATATCTTGCACATTGTAACAGCAATCGGCGAGCGTTTACAAAAGCGCAATTCTCCTTATGCAGCAGCATTTACCGCATTGGAAGCCCTTTCAAATGGTGGCGCTGATAAGGCATTGCTAGATGAACTTCGCAATATGGAAGAAGATGATCCAAACGACCTTGAAGCGCTTGACCGCATCTGGGAAGAAGAAGCCGTAACATTTGGTGCAAATCAAGGTGAAAACGCCTGCGGACCAGATCGTTTACGTACAAGGCTGCGGGCGGCAAATCGCGACGCGACCCATAGCCATCATTAAGGAGACACCCCATGTATTCGTATATTAATACACTTTTATTTGGGATCTATCCCTATATTGCCCTCACTGTTTTGGTCCTAGGCTGTATTGCCCGTTATGATCTTGATCCCTATACTTGGCGTTCAGGATCAAGCCAATTATTAAGACGCAAACAGCTTATCTGGGGTTCGGTTTTATTCCATGTCGGTGTATTGTTGATTTTTGGCGGCCATCTTGTTGGTCTGCTTACACCTCTTGCACTTTTTGATGCATTAGGAATTAGCCATACATTCAAGCAATTACTAGCTATTTGTCTTGGCGGTGTTGCTGGTACTATGGGTATTGTTGGTGCAACATTACTTGTTCACCGCCGCTTGTTTGATGCCCGTGTTCGCGCCAATTCAAGTTTTTCTGATACAATGATTATCATTTTACTTTGGATTCAATTGATGCTTGGTCTTCTAACCATTCCTTTATCACTTGGACATCTTGATGGTCATGAAATGGTGAAATTTATGAATTGGGCTCAAGGTATCTTTACATTCAACATTGCAGCATCAAGCTATATTATTGATACAGCGGCTGTGTTCAAACTGCATATTTTCCTTGGACTTACTATTCTTCTGGTTTTCCCATTCACTCGTCTTGTTCATATGTTGAGCGTTCCTGTCCGTTATATTTGGCGCCCAGGTTATCAAATTGTTCGTAAGGCTGAAAAAAATGCACCTATGGTGCGTGAACCCGCAGAATAACAGTTAGGGGATCCTTTACCTCCCATACACCCGTTAAAGGATCCCCACCCTTTAGAATAAAATTTTCATATCTTTTTTAAAAAACAAAAACTCGAAAAGCCATTTTAATAATGGCTTAGAAGTTAAACTGTTTTGGCACCCTCAAGTTTTCCCCGCATCTTGAGGGTGCCAAGCCTAAATCAAATGCAGGACCATGGTTTAAATTTTAGATTTTGTTCCAAATTGGGAACAACTTGTTTAATCATGCGTTTAACGCCGATAAGTCGATAAACTTCGGTTAAAAATTCTATTATTTTTACTAATTTTAGCGACACAACCAGAATTTAAGTTATAACTATTATAAAAAATACGGTTTTTATTACGAATATAACAAACATTAAAAACTTGTTTTATTATCTTTGATAAAAGACCCTGCAAACGCTATGGAGTAAATTATGGTAACCCTTTTTAATAGTAAAACCGAAGATAATACACCAAAACCCTATAGCAAAAAACAGGATATTGACACTCGTATTCCGCCAAAAGCAAAGCCAGTTTTCAACCAAATTAGTGTAAATGGCATTGCTATAGAAGAAGCAGATATTTTGGCAGAAGCACAAAACCATCCAGCTGAAAATCCTGGCGAAGCGCTTACAGCAGCAGCACGCGCATTGGTTATCCGCGAATTATTATTACAAGAAGCAAAACGCCTCAATCTTTATAGCGATGATCTAATCAGCGACCAGCGTAGTGATACACCGCAAGATATTGCAATCAGTAAATTAATGGATCAAGAAATATCCGTTCCAAATGCAACCATTGAGGATTGCCAACGCTTTTACAGCAATAATACCGCCCGCTTTTTGTCTGATATGATTGTAGAAGCGCGCCATATTCTTATTAGTGCTGATCCTAAAGTGCAGGCTGACCGTGAGGGCGCAAAAACGATTGCCACGGAAATCATCCGCAACCTTGAATTAAGCCCATCACGTTTTGATGAGCTTGCAAAAGAATATTCTGATTGTCCTTCTTCTATGCATGGTGGCAACCTTGGACAATTAACCACTGGTAGTACGGTACCCGAATTTGAACAAGCATTAAAAATTGCTGAAGGTGCTGGACTAATTAAAAATCCGGTTGAAACCCGTTACGGCTTTCATGTCGTTGACATTATTCGTAAAATTCCAGGAACCCCTCTTCCTTTTGAGGCGGTAAAAGATCGTGTCAGTGCTTGGCTGGAGGCATCAAGCTGGTCGCGTGCAGTTTCACAATATATTTTAATTTTGGCCGGAAATGCGAAAATTGAAGGTATTGAAGTCTTGCCATCTGAAGGTCCACTTGTGCAATAAATGATATTTACGTTCACTTTAGAAGTGTGATATTTGTGATTACACTTATTGAAAGTTAAAGACATGCATGACCCAATCAAAAACAATAAATCAGCAGTAAAGCCTTCGCAATTACAAGATGGCTTTGGACGAAATGTAAGCTATTTGCGTCTTTCTGTTACAGATCGTTGTGATTTGCGTTGTGTTTATTGCATGTCTGAAGACATGGTGTTTTTGCCCAAAAAAGAACTATTGACCGTTGAAGAACTCTATCGTGTTTCTTCAACCATGATTAATCTTGGTATTAAAAAAATTCGCCTTACCGGTGGCGAACCATTGGTTCGTCGTGGTATCATGCAGTTATTTGCCATGCTTGCACCCCATATTGGCAAAGACCTTGATGAACTAACATTAACCACCAATGGCACATTACTTGACCGCTACGCAGGCGAACTTGCGTCCCATGGCGTCAAGCGGGTCAATATTTCATTGGATACGCTGAACCCTGCCCGTTATGAAGATATAACCAGACTGGGTGATATTGCTAAAGTTTTTCGCGGTATTGACGCGGCACTTGAAGCAGGGCTGAAAGTTAAAATAAATACCGTTGCTATGAATGGGCATTTTTTAAGTGAGGTTGATGAACTTATTCGTTTTGCCCATGCGCGCAACATGGACCTTACATTAATTGAAGAAATGCCGCTTGGCTACACGGGACATGATCGCGCTGAAACCCATCTTTCATTGACTAAGCTACGCGAAAGTCTGTCACAACGTTGGACGCTTAACGCATCGGCTAAAAGCTCCGGCGGTCCGGCACGCTATGTCACAGTTGAAGAAACCGGCGGACAGCTTGGTTTTATTACACCACTGTCTTGTGATTTCTGCTCCAATTGCAATCGCGTTCGCATAGGCTCGACAGGGCGTTTATATCCCTGCATGGGACAAACTGGTATGGTCGAGTTGCGCGAAGTTCTACGTTCAAGTGAAGCAAATGATCATTTGATTGAAAAAATATATTCGGCAATTGCAGGAAAGCCAAAGGGACATGATTTTTTAATAGAAAAAGACAAAGTCTTTGGAATTGCTCGTCATATGTCCGAACTTGGCGGTTAGACATTTTAAACCTTCACTTTAACACATTTATCTTTTGGTTTTTGTGGGCTTACATAATTTTTTCGCCTTATAATCACACAGCTATTTGAAAATAAAGCTAAATCAACCAAAGAATGAAGCTATAATAGTTTCCGCTTATGTTTAGTTGTGAAAAAATTAAAGTAGAATAATTTCTTCGGTAGCTCAATTTAATATAGCTCAACAAAAAAGCACTTTGGTGAATAATCACCAAAGTGCTTTTCTTAATCGGTCTAATACAACTATTTAGTTTTAAGCATCAAATTGAGGAGCGGCCTTTTTATCAATGCCAGCCTGATCAAATGTTGCCATTTGGCTATGGCAAAGCGTTGCAGCTTTTACAATACCTGCTGCTAATGCCGCACCAGTACCTTCACCTAAATGCATACCAAGATCAAGAATCGGTTTCTTACCCATAATATCCAATAGTTTTTTATGGCCGGGTTCGCTTGATAATTGGCCAACCATGCAATGATCTAGAGCAGCTGGTAAGCAGCGATAAAGAACCGCCGCTGCAGCAGTTACGACATAACCGTCCAAGATAACTGGAATTTTCTCCATGCGTGCGGCAAGAATTGCCCCCACAATTGCTGCAAATTCACGACCACCTAAGCGGCGCAATACCTCGAACGGGTCGTCTAAATGACCTTCATTGCGCATCACAGCTTTGCGAACAGCTTCAACCTTACGGGTGAAATAATCGCCTGTAGAGCCCGTACCAGGTCCCACCCATTCTTCAACATCGCCACCAAACAAACCACAAGAAAGTGCAGCGGCAACGGTTGTATTGCCAATGCCCATTTCACCAATGCATAAAAGATCAGTGCCACCAGCAATCGATTCCATACCAAAAGCCATGGTTGCAGCACAACCGCGCACATCCATTGCTGCATCTTTGGTGATGTTCATGGTTGGATAATCAAGAGCAAGATCATAAATCTTAAGGCCTAAATCATTGGTAATGCAAATCTGATTAATAGCCGCACCGCCTGCTGCGAAGTTATCAACCATTTGACGAGTAACCGTTTGCGGAAAAGGCGTTACATTTTCTTCAACCACACCATGATTACCAGCAAAAACCGCAACTAATGGGCGAGTAATTACTGGTTTATCTTGACCACGCCAACCCGCAAGCCAAATGGCAATATCTTCCAAACGGCCAAGCGAACCGACTGGCTTGGTTAATTGTTGCTGACGCAGACGCGCTTGCGCCATAGATTCTTGGTTTTGTTCTGGAAGATTGTGCAAAAGCGCACGAAAATCATCAAAGGGGCTTGCCATATTGCTCACGAGAATATCCTGCTAGACTTCTAATTGTTATAAATGTGAATCTCTTTGCGTTGGTTTATACGCTTTTCAATTTGATTTTTCAAAGGATCTTACTATCTTGTTGGCGATTATTGCATCAATATGTCGAAGTTTAGGCTTCCTCACTCGTTTACCAATCAATAAAAGATGGTTTAAGGGGGCATATTTGCCAAGCGATGACGCTGCAAGCTTTCCAATTGCAGGTTTTCTGATTGGTCTATTTGGTGCTGCATTTTTTTTAATTGCGATATTTTTAAACTTAGGAAATTTAGTCGCTGCTATTATCAGCACAATCGCTATTATATTTTTAACTGGAGCCCTTCATGAAGACGGCTTAAGCGATACTTTCGATGGTTTTTTTGCTCCCAAAGATCGCAACCAGCGCCTTGAAATTATGAAAGATTCGCGCATTGGCGTTTTTGGTGCTTTGTCACTTATCTTATCAATTACGCTAAAAATATCCTTATTGAATAATCTAGCTACACAATTTAGTATAAGCTGTGCATTCATTGGCTTGGTTGGTGCTGAAACAATAAGTCGCACAATGATGATTTGGCTTTGGTATAGTTTGCCATTTGCGAAGGCCAATGGCGTTGCTGTTGCATCGGGTGCACCCAGTCAAAGCAATATGGGACGCGGTTTAATTATAGGAATTCTATTACTTTTTGTTCTTATTGTACCGTTTTTCAACCTCTTTCATTTTATACTTTCATGTCTGCTAACCGCCCTTACAGCCTTTTTATTCATGCAGCTTTGCAAGTGTAAGATCGCTGGCATCACCGGCGATTGCCTTGGCGCATTGCAGCAAATATCCGCGCTGGCCTTTCTCATCGGCGTTTCAATATTTTAAACTTGCCCAATCTGGTTTAAAGATCGGGCAAGTTATAGCGTTGTTAATTTTCCATCTTATAATGACGAATTGGATTGCCACGCTCTAATTGACGGTGTTGAAGAAACATCTTTTGCTTACGACTTTCTTCTGCATCGTTTTTCAAAAGGGCTAGCATGGTTGCCAATCTTTTTACAGCAATGGCTTTATTACGGTGTTGTGAGCGCTCTTCTCTTGCAACCGTCATAAAACCTGTTGGTAAATGAATCACTCGCACCGCACTATCGGTCGTATTTTGATGCTGGCCACCTGGGCCACCTGCTCGCAATGTCTCAAAACGAATATCACATTGATTAATAGCAATATCAGGTTCAAGCATCAAATCATCAATTCGATTTACACCAATAAACCAATTTTTCCTTTTGTGATTTGGCCGCCTTGGACTTGTAAAGCTAAAACAAATTGATCCAGTCACGCTTTTGGCAAGATTATTTGCTTCATCGCCATATAAAACAATAATTGCCGATGCTGGTCCATTTTTTTGCCCTTTTTGATTGACTGTTATTTCGATATTAAGGGACTTTTCCTTTGCTTCAAGTTCAATTTTTTGTAAGAAAAATGAAAGCGCCATTCGACATTCGGCTGGCCCCATGCCGCTTGTTACAAATAATGTTGCACTAGACATCGAACCATCCTTTCTTTTGTACACGTAAAAACGGTTTTTTAGATTTTTTACCCAATGTTTTAATGCCTTTTCCTTCTTCACTTTCAGTATTAGCACATTTAAAAGTAACAAGAGGGCGAAGAGCGGCAATAGGTGTAACTAAATCAAAAGATTGCAATTGCTTCACTACCTGCCCTGCTTCCTTATAAGCATCAGCTCCCTCTTCAATAAGCAGTTTTTTATCATCACAAATAAGTTGCCCCCCCCAATCATTGCGTTTTAAAGCATCGCGTGCTGAGCGCGTTTTAGCACCGCGCTCAAACATTGATCGGCGATCATATTTGCGCCCTGCTCCGTGAGACAGGGAGCATAAGGCTTGTTCAATATTAGCACTTGGCTGCACTACATAACTTAAGGAAGCTCTTGAGCCTGCTATTGGCACGAGTGAAAAGCTAGCTTTAGCTGCACCTTTTCTATGCAGAAAACCATCCTTTGTTGCTTCTATTAGATTATGTGGTACATCAACAATAAGACGCATATTAGCATTTAAAAGCGTAGCAGCATGCTCAGCAATCAAACGGCGATTAATAGCAGCATAGGCAACAGCGCGATCATGGGCTGCAAGATATGCAATCCCCTCTTCACTATGTGCATCAAAACCTAATGCTGCCCCCATTGCCATTTCATCAAAGACCATATTGCCATACGAACGCGACCCTGAATGAACCAGCAAATAGGCTTTTGCTTTATCCAAATATCCGTCCATAAAAATGTCATCAACCACCTGCAACTCGCAAAAATGGTTACCACCACCAATTGTGCCAAGCTTATTGATATGGCTATCATCTAACCTAGCTTCATTGAGATAGCACTCAGTATTTTCTAAATTACCGTTTTCCAAAGCGCGCCAACGTTTAGTAATTTTGCCAAGTTTCAATTTATTTACTGGAATATCCAGCTCAAAAAAGCCCATACCGCAACCAATATCATTACCTATCAGCATCGGATAGATTTTATCTGCCAAGATAGCGGCACCAACTGGTCCATATTTACCTGGGTGCAAATCTGGAAAAGCTGAAATTTTTTTAATATTGCTATTTAACGCTAATTGATCAAGCTGTTGTAGGGCTTTACCTTCAACCCAAAAATCATCGGAAAAATAGTTATTTACTTTTGTTAAATTATATTTATTTGGCTCATTAGCCAATTGTAGTTTTTTTGGTTTATGTACCAAAGGAAAATTGCCCATAATATACGATCCAATGGAGCATGATACATCAATGCCCAAAGTGCTTTAGAGCACTGACAGAGCTTGATTATATGCAAAGATTATATTTATAATTTTTTGAAAATGAGCACAAAGCTCATGGGCAGAGGCACAATTTTCTAGCCTTCAGTTAGATTGTATTTATAACAACCAGATTTGCCAATTTATGAGCTCGATCAATACAGACCAAGCTCTTATATGTAATATTTAAATTGGAAAGTAAGGCAAAGCGTCAAATAAGCAAAATATAATCAATAATTTAGATTAAAATTAAATAAGCTATTTAATGCTATTATTGAGCCAATGCGGGCTTATTATTAATTATTTTCATTTTTAGCCCTCCTATAATAAGTATTTTAAATTAAACTACAGATAACAATATCTGTGCAATTGACAATAACCATATTGTTAAACATTTTACAATATTAAATATCAAAGAAAAGACTGGCTAAAATTCAATTCTACTCTATGTTGTATAATTACATCAATCGATGATTAGACCACATTCTACCTTTTTGTTGTGAACACCTTTATGCTCTTAGTTTCATTTTTTAATAGAACATTACTTAAAATTATATATTAGAATTTACAAATTTAATATATTGCAAGCATATGGTCAAAAGTTTATCAAAGTTTTTGTTCAACAACTTTCGCGGCTGGATGAATCGTTGTAAAATCTATGCCAAATATATTAAACTTAAGTCAGATTAAAACACTGTAAGATATAAGGGTAAAGCTATGAGCGAGACAAAACAAAAAATCATTTTAGATTGTGATCCAGGTCATGATGATGCAATTGCCATGTTGTTAGCTCATGGCAATCCAAATATTGAACTGGTCGCGGTAACAACGGTAGTAGGTAACCAGACTCTTGAAAAAGTTACACGTAATGCACTTGCAGTTGCACGTATCGCTAATATTACCAATGTACCTTTTGCAGCAGGTTGTGTGCGCCCATTAATTCGCGCGATTGAAGTTGCGCCAGATATTCATGGTGATTCTGGTCTTGATGGCCCCGTACTACCAGAGCCAACATTAAATCTTGATCCACGCCATGGCGTTGATCTCATCATTGACACAATTATGTCACACCCGCCTAAAACGATCACAATCGTACCAACCGCTGGCCTTACCAATATTGCTATGGCAGTTCGTAAAGAACCACGCATTGCTGAACGGGTAAAAGAAGTGGTACTAATGGGTGGCGGTTATCACGTTGGTAACTGGAGTGCTGTTGCAGAATTCAATATTAAAATCGATCCAGAAGCTGCTCATATCGTCTTCAACGAAAAATGGCCGCTCACTATGGTAGGTCTTGATCTTACCCATCAAGCACTTGCAACGCCCGATATTGTCGAAAAAATTGCTGCTATTGGCACAAAACCTGCGCAATTTGTTGTGGAGCTTTTAGAATTTTTTGGCAAAATGTATAAAGAAGCGCAAGGCTTTACCGCGCCACCAGTGCATGATCCTTGTGCTGTAGCCTATGTTATCAATCCAAATCTTATCAAGACCAAGCGCGTTCCAGTAGATATTGAACTTACAGGAACACTAACACTTGGTATGACTGTTGCAGACTTCCGCTTCCCAGTTGATGAAAGCTGCCATACGCAAGTAGCAACAGAACTCGATCGCGAAGGCTTTTGGGATCTCATCATAGATGCATTAAATCGCATCGGTGAAGTAAATATTTAAATGGAATTTTAGGGCATCTTTGATGCCCTTTTTTTCAACTTTTGTTGTAAAGAATTCTGTAGTTAAAAGACATGATATTTAAAACTATTCTTGGCTTTTTAAACCTCCTCTGAAGCTATCCAAAAACAACAATTTTTTACCACGATTTTCTATATTGTGATTTTATGACTATAGACAAAAAATAGAAATTAAATTATAAATTATACTAATTTTTTGTAATTATCATACCTTTAACAATGTAGAATCGTAATAAAATGTCAACCACCTCTCAAATTCACCCACCTAGAAACTCTATAGCGAAGGTGTTACTCGCAAGTCTTATTGGCACGACTATAGAGTTTTTTGATTTCTACGTCTTTGCAATCGCCGCAGCTTTATTCTTCCCAGATATTTTCTTTGCAAAAGGCGACATATCAAACCCTGACGCAGACTTACTTGCAAGACTGAGTTCTTTTGCTATTTTTTCCGCTGCCTTTTTTGCAAGACCGCTTGGCGCCATTATATTTGGTCATTATGGCGATAAAATTGGCAGAAAAGCCACTTTAGTTGCTGCTTTGCTCACCATGGGTATATCAACTGTTATCATTGGCTGCTTGCCTACCTATAAGGATATCGGTTGGTTTGCGCCGTTACTACTAACACTTTGTCGCGTTGGTCAAGGTATTGGTCTTGGTGGTGAATGGGGTGGAGCTGTGCTGCTTGCAACTGAAAATGCGCCACCAGAAAAACGCGGTTGGTACGCCATGTTTCCGCAACTTGGTGCCCCAATCGGTCTTATTTTATCTGCCGGCTTGTTTTGGGTTATGTTAACTGTCTTAGATATGAAGCAAATATATAATTGGGGCTGGCGAATTCCATTTCTCGCTAGCATTATCCTTATTGTCATAGGCCTTTGGGTTCGTCTTTCCATCAGTGAAACACCGCAATTTAAAGCTGCAATTGAACGGGAGGAGCGCGTAGAAGTTCCTATGCGAGATGTTTTTACGAAACATTTACGCGCGCTAACATTAGGCACTTTTGCCGGTATGACTACATTTGTTTTGTTTTACCTATTCACCGCATATCTTCTAACTTATTCACAAAATAACGTGGGGTTAAGCTTTACCGAAGCTTTGGAAGTTGAAATCGTTGGAGCAATGTTTTTTGCACTTTTCATTCCTTTTGCAGGGCGGATATCGGATAAAATTGGTCGCCGTCGCTTGATGATTTACGTTACCATCTTTATCGCTTTATTTTCCTTCACTGTTCCCTATTTCCTCAGTCAAGATATTTGGGGACTATTTGCAATATCAATCATTGGCTTATCGCTTATGGGGTTAACCTATGGTCCAATTGGTGCTGTATTAGCATCACCTTTCCCGACCAGCATTCGGTATAGTGGCGCGTCAATGACTTTCAATTTAGCTGGAATTTTAGGTGGATCTTTTGCACCATTTATCGCGACTTGGCTCGTTGATAAACTCCACAGTCTTCCTTATCTTGGCTTTTATCTTTGCATAAGCGCAGTTATTTCTTTAATTGCCTTTATCTCCTTCAAAGACGAAGAAATCGGCCACTAACCGCAATTTATGAATAGATAGCAAACAATAAAAAGCCCTTTTATCAATTATAAAAGGGCTTTTTAAGCAAAACTATGCTTTTTATAAAACTTAATTAAATCCATCAAGGAGCGAGAACGAGCCAAAGTACGGCAAGTGGTGGCAAAAACAATAAAATAGTTACAGGGATTGAAAATTGTCGTTTAAAAATCCGCGAAAAAATAAGGGCGAATATGACAGTAAAGACTATGAAGCTTGCATCAACTGCCATTGAAACATGAGCCTCACCAAAAATGGATGAGGTAAGGTTGCTGGAACCAATGAATGAAAGCATTAGTAACGAAGCTGCTAAAGCCCAAGATAAAATAAAAATACGTTGTAAAATCGACATATTTAAAACCTATCAACGCCGCATAGATTTAACTGTCCGCCACAGTGCATAGCCACCAAGGGCGATAATAACAACAAAAATCCAGCGGCCATATTCTAAATGATTTGGATCAAGTAAAGTTTCTGGCCTTGCCAAGCCCCAAAGACCAATGGCTATTAATAAAATTGGTGTAACACGCATTTAAGCTTTTTTCTCCCATTTTTGGTTTTCATTTTGTTGCCAATAAGTAACTGTGTGGCCCGCTGTTTTAAACTCTTTCCACTGTGCGCGTACACGATTAAGCTGATCGCTATTATGCCCGTCAAAAATGATGACAATGCGCTCATAATTATCAATATTTTTGCACTGTGCACCCTCTATACAAAATCGTACAGTTGAAAGATTTGGATTTTCGTCCGTGCAGGTCAAGATAACAGGCTGCTCTTGAGGCCAATTATCACTATCTAACCCATGGGGAATAAATGATATGGGTGATAATGCCCATAAATGATTATCCATTTCATCACGGCGTTTTTCACTATCAAATTGAATTGAAACTCGCCATTTTCGCTCCAATGAACGCTCGACAAGACCCGGTAAGGTCTTGTCTAATGTTGTTTGCGTTAAGTGATAGAATAGAACCTCACTCAAAACTTAATCCTCATAATATTCAGCAACAAAACGGTCTAACAGACGCACGCCAAAGCCGGATGCCCATGATTGGTTATACTCATTTTTAATTGAATCAATTGCTGCGCCAGCGATATCAAGATGGGCCCAAGGGGTATCACCAACGAAGCGCTTTAAGAATTGCGCAGCCGTTACCGAACCGGCAAGGCGACCAGTGCTATTGCGCATATCCGCAAATTTGGAATCAACAATTTTGTCATATTCTTTACCCAATGGCATGCGCCATAACTTTTCACCGGTCAAACGGCCAGCATCAAGCAGATGATCAGCCAATGCATCATCATTGGCGAAAAGACCGGCATGCTCGTGCCCAAGAGCCACCATAATAGCGCCGGTCAAAGTTGCTAAATCAATCATCAACTTTGGTTTAAACTTTTCTTTTGTATACCAAAGGGCATCTGCAAGAACTAAACGCCCCTCAGCATCAGTATTGATTATTTCAATCGTCTGCCCGGACATGGAAGTAACAATATCACCCGGACGTTGTGCATCACCATCTGGCATATTTTCAACCAAGCCAACAACACCAACTGCATTTACCTTGGCTTTACGAGCAGCAAGAAGGCGCATTGCACCAACAACAGCTGCAGCCCCGCCCATATCTCCCTTCATGTCTTCCATGCCGGCACCACCTTTGAGCGAAATGCCACCAGTATCGAACACAACGCCTTTACCAACAAAGGCAATAGGATTATCTTTCGATGCGCTGCCATTCCAACGCATGATTGCAAGGCGCGGTGGACGCGCAGAACCACGCGCTACCCCTAAAATAGCATTAGCACCAAGTTTGCGTAATTCTTTTTCACCAAGAATTTCAATTTTTAATCCTAGTTTTTCAAGCTTTTGTATTTCTTCGGCAAATTCAACAGGGCCCAAAACATTTGCAGGCTCATTAACAAGATCACGAGCTAAAATAATGGCTTCAACCATTTGTTGAGACTTTTCAAAGGCAGCGCTTAGAATTTTTTCATCATCAGTTTGAATAGTCAGCTTTATCGTCGCCTTATTGTCCTTCTTTGCTTTAGTTTTATATTTGTCAAAATCATAAAGCCGCAGCATTATACCAGTTATAAAATCGACAATATCACGCTTTGACAGTGTAATATCGGCAAAAGAAAGGGCAACGGTAATATTTGAACTATCCCCAAATTGTGCTGCAGTTGAGCCACCAAGCTTCATCCAGTCATCAAAATTATATTTATCGACCTCACCAGCACCGATTAGAATAAGGCGATCATAGCCCTGATCTGTGCTTTGAATAGATTCGACAGAGGTTGAAACTTCGCCTTTAAAACCATGAACTTTAATTAATTGGCTGACGAAATCTTCATTGGCAATTTTTAAAACCTTATCACTTGGCCTTATATTGGCCCCATTAAATATTATAAAAGCACCTTTTTTGGGCTTGGCAACGCTGGAAATCTTAGGCGAAATAATCTTTGACATTGAGCATCCCTTTGTTTTGGATTTACCGTTTAATTACACAATTTGTGATAGCTTCTTGAAAAAATGTAAAAACCTATGGCAAAAGTAAAATAATTAAGCTTTATATGCGATTCTTATCGGTAATATGATAAATTAAGTTTCATTTTACAAATTGATAATTTTTAAATGGCCTATTCGCCCAAGAGAGCAGGAGTTTCAACTCTTTTTATGCATTTAATCGAGACCTATATCCTGCGCAGGATTCTAACTTTATTTTTTGCCGTTTTGCTGGGCTCAATCGGGATAGTTTGGATTGTCCAGCTACTCGGCCACATAAATTTTTTAACAACTAGCGGCCAAACCTTTTGGACTTTTTTTAATCTATCTACCCTTATCATTCCATCGGTTATTCCGCTCGTTATTCCGTTTGCGCTGGTTATCGCGATTGTAATCATTTTTTATATGATGAACCAAGATTCGGAGCTCGTCGTTATATCTGCTGCGGGTAGTCCACGTTATGTTATTTGGCGGCCAGTATTAATATTAGCGATTTTGGCATCTATCAGCTCCTTTGCTATTACAAATTATGTGGCACCATATGCGCGCCTCAATATGAGACAAATGGTAGCTGCAGCTAATTCAGATTTGATTAATTTATTCTTACAAGCGGGAGCTTTTAGTCAAATACAGCCCAATATCTATCTAGAGATTGGTGAACGTACAGCTGATGGAAAAATTGGTGAGCTTTTTATTGTCAATCGCACAGACCCAAACGTTGAAGTCAATTATTACGCGGTTAATGGTTATGTAGCCAACAATAAAAAAGGAGATTTTTTAATATTAAAAAATGGCGAAGTTCAACGTCGCGAATATAAGACCGCTAAAATTACCATTATTAAATTTGACGAATATACATTTGATTTAAGTGAACTTGCTCCCGAAGAACGTGCCTCATTCACTTACCCTAAAGACCAATTTTTATCAGAATTACGCCACCCTAACCCCAATGACCCCAATTTTCAGCGGCGTCCGCAACAATATACAGCCGAATTGCACCGCAGGTTTTCTTCATGGCTTTATCCAATTGTATTCGCTTTGATTGCGTTGACAACTGTTGGCGACGCGCGCTCTCACAGGCAAGGTGGTGCATCAGCAATTTTGGTTGTCTTAGGCTGCACGTTTTTTATTTTTTGGCTCGGTTATTTTTTGGGTGACAAGGCCGACAATGATCTTGCTTATATTCCTTTTCTGTATGCGGTTCCCGTTTTATCAATCGCGTTCCTGTTATTTTTATTGCTGACTAATCGTCAATTATCGATTCCGCAAATTTGGCAAGATCGCTTAGCAAAAATATTTTCAAAAATGCGATTTAAAAAAGCTGAAAAATCAGCAAACGAAGGAGTCCCTAAATGATCGGTTGGACACTTGGACGCTATTTTTTCATTCGCTATATCCGTATTACTTTTTATTTCGTCATCGGTATTTTTACCCTTGCAATGCTAATAGATTTTTCAGAAAATGCTGGGCGACTAGCTTCCCTGCCGGGCTATTCAGCTTTAGGAGCTTTAGCTTTATCTGCCTTACGCATTCCTTTTATAATGCAACAACTCTTTCCCTTTGTTGCGCTATTTTCTGCAATGGCAACATTAATGTCTCTAAATCGCCGATTCGAGCTTGTTATCGCGCGCTCTATCGGCCTTTCTGCTTGGCAGTTTTTATTGCCGGCTTGTGTGGGAGCACTATTATTTGGCCTTGCAGCTGTTGTCATCGTTAACCCACTTGCAGCGTGGAGCCAAGCAAAAGCTGAAAGACTTATAGCTCAATGGAGCAATCCGACTAATATTGAATTTAGCGCTAAAGGTAATCGTGTCCCTTGGCTAACACAAAGTACGGGGGATAGCAGGATCACTATTGGCGCATCGTTGATTCTCGAAAAAGGTCGCGTTTTACAAGATGCCGTATTTGTTCGCTATAATGATGACAAAACAATAAAAGATTGGCTCAATGCTAGCACCGCAAGCTTAGAATCCGGCAAGTGGGTTTTAAACAATGTTACCCAAACAAGCGCTGGAATGCCGCCTAAGTCTTTTAAAACCCTAGAAATACCTACTCAATTACGCCCTGAATATCTGGAAGAGCGGCTAGCTGATCCAACAACCATTCCATTTTATGAACTACCTCGTAAAATTGAAGTTGCCCGCTCTTTTGGCTATTCGGCCAATAATTTTAACATGCAATTGCAATCTCTCATTGCATTACCTGCCCTTCTTGTGGCAATGACATTAATCGCAGCAACTGTTTCATTGAAATTTGTACGATTTGGTCAGTCTGGTATAATGATTTTAGCTGGCATCCTTGCAGGTTTCGTGCTTTATGTTGTATCAGTAATGGTTAAAGCTTTTGGTGATGCAGGCTATGTCCCCCCCATAGTTGCTGCATGGGTACCAGTTTTGATTGCAATGTTCTTTGGAGTTTCATTTTTGCTCCATAAGGAGGATGGCTAGTGAATAAATTAAATAAACACAGTAATTACATTGGTTACTTACAAGCCTTGGCTTGTGGTACTGCACTTGCTTGTGTTTTAGGAACTGTAGGACTACCTTCCTCTGCCTATGCCCAAAATATCGGATCTTTAACCACTAATAATTCTGCTAATAATAACGCTCCAATGTTGTTATCAGCAGATGAAATGGTAATGGATAGAGATCAGCATACAGTAACGGCTCGAGGCAATGTTCAAATTGAATATAATGGCAATCGTATTGTTGCACGTGAAGTTACTTATAACCAACAAACTAAGCGTGTGATGGGGCGTGGCAATGTAGAGATTGTCGATGCAAAAGGTGTAAAAATATATGCCCAAGAGGTTGATTTAACCGACGATCTTGGTGAAGGATTTGTAAATAGCCTTCGTGCTGAAACCGCCGATAATACGCGTTTTGCCGCTGAAAGCGCTGAGCGCAGCGGCGGACAAATGACCGTCTTTAATAATGGAGCCTATACAGCTTGTGAGCCTTGTTACCAAAAGCCTGATAGTGAAGTGCTTTGGCAGGTTAAGGCGCGCAAAATTATCTGGAACGGCACAACTAAAACCATGCGCTTTGAAGATAGCCGCTTTGAAGTATATGGCGTACCGATCGCTTGGTTTCCTGTTTTTGAAATGGCGGATCCTTCAGTCAAAAGAAAAAGCGGTTTTCTTTCACCTAGCTTTATTTATAAAGATAATTTAGGTTTTGGTGTTTCAAGCGGCTATTTTTGGAATTTAGCACCCAATTATGATTTTACTCTGTCGACAACAGGATATTCTAAGCAAGGCGCATTGGTCTCGGGTGAATGGCGTCATCGCTTAGAAAATGGCAGCTATGACATTCGTCTTAATTATATCAACCAATTAAATCGTGATGACTTTGATAGCTGGTCAATTGATAAGCGCCAAACTAATCGCTACTCTTTGACTACGAAGGGTGATTTTAATATTAATCCGCGTTGGAATTTCGGTTGGGACATTCTTGCACAATCAGATCGTAATTTTAGCAGAACCTACGGTATTGCTGATTATAATTCGGAGGTTAACCGGTCGCAAATATACTTGACGGGTTTGAATAAGCGCAATTATTTTGACATGCGCTTCTATCATTTCGATGTTCAAGAAGATCTACTCAAATCTAACAGCAATGAACGCAATACCAAGCAACCTTGGGTTTTACCAAGGATTGACTACACATTCATTCCTGATGAGGCTATTTTGGGTGGTGAATTAAAAGTTACGACCAATTTCCAATCTCTATATAGAGAAAATGCCGATTATGCTTTTGCAGATTGGAATGGAAATGCACTTGACAGAGCGCGTTTAGCCGGCATCAATGGAACATCATCACGTCTTACTGGTGAAGTCGAGTGGAAGCGTGATTTCATATCCGACCAAGGTTTGGTGATAACGCCTTTATTTGCCTTGCGTGGCGATGGCATCGTGATATCACCGGACGATAATTATAGTAAGGCCCTGTCGTCCAGCATAGACTATAGCAATTTCGACATTAAGGACAATGCCTTCCGTGGCATAGCAACAGCAGGCTTAGAAATTCGATATCCAATATTGATTAGCGCAGGTAATTCAACCCATATTATCGAGCCAACAGCTCAAATTTTTGCTCGTAATAATGAACAATATGCTGGGCGGCTTATAAATGAAGATGCTCAGAGTTTTGTATTTGATGCAACTACCTTATTTGAGCGCGATAAGTTTTCTGGTTATGATCGTGTCGAGGGTGGAACAAGAGCCAATGTTGGCGTGCGCTATTCTGGAAACTTTGATAATAATTGGTCGCTTTATGGTCTTGCCGGTCAGTCATTTCAACTTGCAGGCATAAATTCCTTTGACAGCAACGATTTAGTTAGTGTCGGCTCAAATTCTGGTTTAGAGACTTCACGCTCAGACTATGTCGCAATGCTAGGCTTATCTGATGGATCAGGCCTATCCTTGGCCACGCGTGGTCGATTTGATGAACGCTCACTTCAAGTGCGGCGCGGTGAAATAGATCTTCGCAAGCAATGGTCTAGCCTATCGCTTGGTACTCAATATGCCTATATTGAACGTCAGGCAAATTATGGTTATGCCAATGATAGACAAGAAGTTTCCGTTAATGGAAGTGTTAAGATCATTGAGAATTGGAATGTAACGGCCAATACTAGTTATGATATTGTTTCTGATACGGTGGTGCGTGCAGGTACTGCAATAAATTATCAAGATGAATGTTTCGGTATTCTTTTTGGTTATTCGCAAACACGTAATCCCGGCGAAACAGCATCTTCGCATAATTGGAATTTCATGTTATCGTTTCGTACAATTGGTGATTTCGGTTCTGGGACCGCCCGTTAATTTTGCTTCTGTTAATAGGGTTCAAATTGAACCTGTCATTGTTTTGCCTTTTATTTCACTATAATAGCGTTAAAACACATGTCGTTATGACATTTAATAAGATGAGAGCTTGGAATATGGTAAGAATAAAAAGCCGCCTTTTTGCATATTTAATGTCCGCGGCCTTAAGTGTTAGTTTTGTTGGTAGTGATTTAGCAGGCTTGCATTCGGCTCAAGCAGCATCAACAACGGTTGCATTGGTGGTAAATGGTAATGCAATCACAAATCTTGATATTGAACAACGTAAAGCGTTTCTAAAGGTTCAAAACCGCGGCGGTAATCTTACCCAGTTAGCTCGCGAAGAGTTAACTGACGAAATGTTAAAGCGTGTAGAAATGAAACGCCGCAACATTGAAGTCAGCCTACAAGAAGTTAATGCTGCCTATGACAATTTTGCCGCACGTAATAATATGTCCCCTCAGCAAATGGGGCAGATGTTAACGCAAGCAGGTTTGACACCAGCCCATTTTAAAGCTTATATAATGGTGCAAATGGGATGGGGGCGCTTGGTTAGCGCGCGTTACCGAGCAGAAGGTATGGTTTCAGAAGGTGAAGCTGTGCAGCGCATGTTGAAAAATGGCGGTGTAAAACCAACAGCCAATGAATATCTTTTACAGCAGGTGATCTTTGTTATACCCGCCAATCGTCGTGGCGCAATATTAAATCAACGCCGCCAAGAAGCAAACGCTTTGCGCGCACGAGTTAATGGTTGTGATTCAACGCGTGAATTGGTCAAAGGCAAAATCGATATTACAATTCGTAATCTAGGCCGTGTTCTTGAACAACAATTGCCACCAGAGTGGGAAAAGACCGTAAAAGCGACAAGTTCTGGAAAAGCAACAGCTGTGCAAGAAACCGCTCGCGGTGTCGAATTTTTAACTATTTGCTCTATCCGCAAAGTAAATGATGATAGGGTAGCGCAGCTTGTCTTTTCAATTCAAGAAGGCAGTAATGGTGAAGCCAAAGCAGCCCAACTAGAAAAGAAATATATCGCCGAACTTCGGAAAGCTGCAAGGATCCAAACACCTTAATGCTGCCTATTGCTATATCATCTGGAGACCCTTCAGGAATCGGATTAGAAATCGCATTGAAGGCTTGGCTTAATCGCAAGTCTTCAATGCTTTCACCTTTTTTTATAATTGGTGATGCCACGATTATTACACAACGTGCAAAATTATTGGGCCTTGATGTAGATATCGAAGTAACCAACAAAGATAATCTTGCTAAAAATTTCGATTTTGCCCTACCGGTACTGCCTCTCACTCAGCAACAGATTAATCAAGTTGGTGTTCCGTTGAAAGAGAATTCAGCTGGCATCATTGAATCAATAGAACAAGGTGTCAGTTTAATTTTTGCTAAAAAGGCACGCGCAATTGTCACTTGCCCTATTGCGAAAATTAATCTTTATGAAGCGGGTTTTAAGTTTCCAGGGCACACAGAATTTTTAGCCGCCCTCAGCCAACAATATACTGGGAAAGCAGTTAAACCAGTCATGATGCTGGCGGGGCCGCATTTGCGGACAGTGCCAGTGACGGTGCATATTCCTTTAAAGCAAGTACCACTAGACCTCACCCAAGAACTTATCATTGAAGTTGCAACTATTTGCAATCGCGACCTTATTGAAAAATTTGGTATTGGGCAGCCACGCATTGCCATTGCAGGTCTAAATCCTCATGCGGGCGAGTCGGGCGCGATGGGAACAGAAGACAGAGATATCATCCAGCCTGCTATTAATATGCTGCGCCAACAAGGCATTATTGTCAGTGATCCTATGCCATCGGATACTATGTTTCATACACGCGCGCGCCAAAATTACGATGTTGCGCTTTGTATGTATCACGACCAAGCTCTCATCCCTGTCAAAACCATAGGTTTTGACGAAACTGTCAATGTTACTTTGGGATTGCCGTTTATTCGCACTTCACCAGACCACGGCACAGCTTTTGATATTGCTAATGAGGGAGTTGCAATGCCTGATAGTCTTATTGCAGCAATTCAATTAGCAGATAAACTGTCCTTAAATTCCGCACTTAAACATTAATAAATGCAAGATTGATAATTTGTCTGGCGGTCCATCTAAGGGTATGACTTAAGTGAATATTTGGTGGCTCATCAAAATTTTTAAAGTGATATTATGCGCTAGAAGCATGCTATCTTGCATTTGCCATTGCAATGTTTTACCGATGCGGAAAGTATGTCAAAATATAAGGTGTAATCATGGCCATTGATAATCTTCCCCCATTGCGTGAAGTGATCGAAACTTTTGGTCTATCCGCCAAAAAATCCCTTGGCCAAAATTTTTTATTTGACCTCAATCTAACTACAAAAATCGCTAAACAAGCAGGAGACTTAAAAGATAAGCCAGTGCTAGAAATTGGTCCTGGGCCTGGTGGATTAACGCGAGCCTTACTAGCACAAGGGGCAATAGTAACAGCAATTGAGCGTGATGAGCGGTGCCTTGCAGCATTAGAGCAAATTTCACAAGCCTATCCAAATCGCTTAAATGTTATCCATGGTGACGCTTTAGAGGTAAATTGTGTAGAATTGTTTTCAGCTTACAATGAAAAGCCGCGTATAATTTCCAACCTACCCTATAATGTTGGAACGCAATTATTAATTAATTGGTTAGTCGGCGAGTATTGGCCACCTTTTTATCATTCTCTTACCTTGATGTTTCAAAAGGAAGTCGCACAGCGTATTGTAGCAAAGGCCAATGATGATCACTTTGGACGCCTAGGTGTATTGGCTGGCTGGCGTACCCAAGCACGCATCGCTTTTGACGTGCCTCCACAGGCTTTTACACCACCGCCTAAGGTAACGTCATCAATCGTCCACCTCATACCAAAAAACAATCCGCTTGCCGTTGATATTGCAAAACTTGAAAAAATTACACATGCCGCCTTTGGGCAAAGACGCAAGATGCTACGTCAAAGCCTCAAAAGCCTTGGTGGTGAACATTTACTAAATAAAGCCGAGATAGAACCAACGCGGCGAGCAGAAACCCTTGAAATTGAAGAATTTGTTAATCTTGCCAATTTATTATGAAATTTTCTAAGGACAAATGTTACAGTGCCTATACTCCATTAAATTGGAATCAAATGACATCATAGATTTTTTTAATCTATGTTAGAAAAAAAGCTTGCCTTTATATGCATCATATTCTATCAAGCCTAACGGCTCGGAGCGTAGCGCAGCCCGGTAGCGCACTTGACTGGGGGTCAAGGGGTCGTGGGTTCGAATCCCGCCGCTCCGACCATGTAATTTTCCCCCAAAATTGACATATTAGCTTTAAAACTGCTAATTTTGCACTTCTATATTGAGATGGCTTCAAGTTGAATTGTTGATTGTAGAACAGTATTTGATCAAATAAAAAAATTACGATTTTTCTTCTCAATGCTTAGGTAATAACCTGGATCAAAGCTTAAAATAGATTAAAGCAATAGGGCTACGCGATTATAGCCCAAGAAATTTGAACGGCACAAATTTTTTAAAATTTTCATTGGCCATGCGCAAATGGATATGAGTCTGATTAGGCCAAAATCAAACTTCTTGACCTTGCCGGTATCCTTAGTAAAATCTACTTTTGTCAGATCGCCCCCAAAATATAGCTTACATTTATGGTCCCAAACTGTGCACCAGCGCGTTGACAATATATTAGGCTGATCTGGTGTCGTAATTCCGTAAGGATTGATATTTTGGGAATAATACTGAAAAAACTTGCAATGGCTTTAACAAGACTTTGGCTTTTTGGTATTCCATTTACATAGAATAAGGAACAAGCGGTAATAAGTTTATCATCTGCACCATGATATACAAAACGAGTAAATGCATTGGCAACCGGGTTTGCCAACATAGATTGCACTGCAACGAAGGCCACAAGGCCCATTGTAAAGTGATAGTTTGTGCAATCTTCTTCGACCTCCCATCCATTATGTAACCAATGAAGCAGTAGACCTTGCCTTCAGGCTTCATTGGTTGTTCAAAAAATGGAGTTAATTATAAGCCAGTTGCATTGATTGCATTTTGTAAGTCTTTTTGCAAATCTTCAAAATTTTCAATACCTATTTGCAAGCGCAAAACAGGCCCTGCATAATCTTTTTTGGCGACTACACGGTCTTTTAGATTAACATGAACTGCAAGGCTTTCATAACCGCCCCATGAATAGCCAAGCCCAAAAAGCTGTAAGCTATCAAGGAAACGACTTGCTTCTTCGATACCCCCATTTTGCAAAACAATGGAAAAAATAGTGGCTGAACCTTTAAAGTCACGACTCCAAATTGCGTGTCCCTTATTGCTTGGCAATTCCGGATGCAAGACTTCAGCAACTTGCGGTAGAGTTTCTAGCCATGAAGCAAGAGCAATTGTTGTTTTACTTTGATGAGCAAGACGTATGTTCATGGTGCGCATGCTACGCAAAACGAGATAAGCATCGTCACCCGATACACTCATGCCGGTAATTTTGTGAGCTTCCTTGATAAGTTCAGCATATTTTTCATTGGCCGACACCATCCCCATCAGCACATCAGCATGACCTGCAGGATATTTGGTCGCCGCATTGATGGAAATATCAACCCCATAATCTAACGCTTTAAATAAAAGCGGCGTTGCCCATGTGTTATCCATCATAACGATAGCGCCAATTTTGTGAGCAGCTGATGCTATTGCAGGAATATCCTGCATTTCAAAAGTATTAGATGCTGGCGACTCGGTAAAGACAATCCGCGTATTGTCTTTTAATAGCTTTTCTATACCGCCGCCAATTAACGGATCATAATATTCAACCTCAACTCCCAAGCGCGTTAAAATCGTATCCGCGAAACGACGGGTGGGAAAATAAACGGAATCCGTAATAAGTAGGTGATCACCGCTGCTTAGCGCACCTAGCAACGGCATAGTAATAGCTGCAAGACCAGATGGCGTTAACACAGTAACCGCCGAGCCTTCGAGAAGATCTACCGCATGGCAAAGCGCATCAGTGGTTGTTGTACCATGTGTGCCATAAGTATAGCGCTGGTTTTCCAAAGCCATCGTTTTGGCATCGGGAAAAAGAACGGTCGAGGCGCGGACCACTGGTGGATTAACAAAACCGTAATAATCATGGGGATTATATCCACCATGAGCGAGTTTTGTATTAACACCCCAATTATCCATATCTTTAGTTTTTGCCATTGCCTTATTATCCTCTTTTTAGGCTCTACGACCTATGGAACCAAATTTGATGTTTAGGTTAGATTATTTTTATGCTAACTTGCAAGAAAACAATGGAAAAAAATTGCTTGAACTTGCAATCAAACTACGTTCCAAATCGATATTGTAACTGCAAACTAAATCTAAGAGGGTGATTATGGCATTAAATACCAAATTTCTGACAGCTTTATTGGCGATAACAGCTTTAAGCGGCATTCAAAGCCAATTGGCAAATGCACAAAGTGAAGCAGCTCAAGCACCAGTTAAAGGCAATGTAGTTACTAGCGAAATGAAAGTAACATTGGGCGACCCTAGCCTTGAAAATGCGGGTGCAACCTTACGAGCAGTTAAAACCCGTGGTCATTTGGTATGCGGTGTCAATACGGGGTTAACTGGCTTTGCCATCAGAGATGGAAAAGGCAATTGGACAGGTTTTGATGCTGACTATTGTCGAGCAGTTGCCTCCGCTATCTTTGGCGATAAATCCAAAGTTGAATTTGTTCCTCTTTCCGCAAAAGAGCGTTTTCTTGCGCTTCAATCTGGGCAGATTGATGTGCTAATCCGCAATACAACTTGGACGATGAGCCGCGATACGTCACTTGGTATCGAGTTTACTGGAATTAATTATTATGATGGCCAAGGCTTTATGATTAATTCTGACCGGTTAAAAGACGTAACCTCTGCTTTGCAACTTTCTGGTGCTTCCATATGTGTTCAATCTGGTACATCAACTGAATTGACTTTAGCAGATTATTTCCGCAACCATAAAATGCAATATGAACCAGTGGTTTTTGAAAAATTCACTGAAGTCAATGCGGCTTATGATGCTGGCCGTTGTGACGCTTATACGACAGATCAATCATCGCTTTATGCAACTCGCTTGCAATTAGCAAATCCTGATAAAAATGTTGTTTTACCGCAAATCATTTCAAAAGAACCTTTTGGCCCCGCTGTACGCCAAGGCGATGCACAATGGGCAAATATTGTTCGTTGGACTCATTATGCAATGGTTAACGCCGAAGAATTTGGTATCACCAGTTCTAATGTTGATGATATGGCAAAATCTGATAATCCCGACATTAAGCGCATGCTTGGTGCAGAGCAAGGTAACGATATTGGTAAGGACTTAGGACTTGATCAGGATTGGGTTATCAAAATCATTAAAAATGTTGGTAATTATGGAGAAGTTTTTGAGCGCAATATAGGACAAAACACGCCGCTTAAAATTTCACGTGGTATAAATGCCTTATGGACCAAAGGTGGTTTACAATATGGCGTGCCTATTCGTTAACCACCTGTAAATAAAGCGGGTATTGATCACCCGTTTTATTTTTAAAACTTGTTTTACTTACCAAAATAATTTTATGAGGCATTGTACTCTTGGTACCTATTCAACCACGGCCCTCCCCGATAAAAAAAGGTGCGTTTAGCACCTTTTTGCGTTCCATATTAAGTGTTAGCTTTCTTATTCAATTGCTGGTAGTTATTTTTATTGGATTAACGGCCCAATGGATTATCACTAATACGATTACCAACATGCAAGCCAATAATATGACTGCTGGCTTTGGCTTTCTACTTCAGCGCGCTGGCGTTTCTATTCCCAATAGTCTTATCCCCTATAGCGAAGATTCTAACTATCTCACAGCGCTAGCTGCTGGCTTTGTCAATACAATAGTGATGGCCGTTCTATGCATCATAGCATCAAGCCTATTGGGACTTTTAATTGGCATTGGTCGGCTGTCTAATAATTGGTTAGTTTCAAAAATTTGCCTATTTTACATTGAGACTTTTCGTAATATTCCTCCACTTTTGGTGATATTTTTTTGGTATTTTGCAATAATTCAAGCTCTACTCCCATCGGTGCGTGACAGTATTGCACTACCGTTTAATGTTTTTATCAATCAACGTGGTATCTTTTTACCACAGCCAATATTTGGCCAAAGTGGTTGGTTGATTGTGCTGAGTTTTGCAGTAGCAGTTATTATTAGCCTTCTTTTATGTATCTCTTTGCATCATTGGAGCAAAAAACGCTTTGAGCAAAGCGGTAAGGCTTTGCTTTTATGGCCATTTTATATTTTAATCTTTATTGCTGTTTTTTTAATTCTTATGCCAATTTTACAATTTTCAGGCTTTAATATACCGCAAGCAGGGCGATTTAACATCAGCGGCGGCACAAGTATAACCCCAGAATTTACCGCATTATTTTTAGCCCTTTCCATTTACACATCGGCTTTAATTGCTGAAATTGTGCGCAGTGGCTTGCAAGGTGTCGATTATGGCTACAAGGAAGCTGGAGCTTCACTTGGTTTAAAGCCTCGCCTTATTACAAGGCTTATTGTTTTACCGCTTGCCTTGCGCATCATTATTCCACCACTCTCCAGCCAATATATGAGCTTGATGAAAAACACTTCACTCGCAACAGCTATTGGTTATACCGAGATTATGCGGATTGGTAATACCATCTACAATCAAACAGGGCAGCCCATCCAAGTGACGGTTATTTGGATAATCGTTTATTTAAGCCTTAGCTTACTTATTTCACTGGTGATGAATTGGTTTAATTATAAAACCAGTTTGAAAGGACGCTAAAATGGAAAGAATTAGCGCCTTTTCTCGTAAGCTGTTGCTACCTGCACTACCGCCGCCCAAACGCCAAAGCGGTATTTTGCACTGGCTAAAACGCCGACTATTTTCAAATCCACTTGATGGCTTAATAACCATATTTTTGTTAATAGCCTTGATCTACACCTCCATTCCAACTTTACGTTGGTTGTTTATTGACGCGAGTTGGATAGGCAATGATCGTGCGGCTTGCGCAACTATCATACAAGGCGGCATTCAACCCAATGGTTGGTCAGGCGCATGCTGGGCATTTGTCCGCGCTAATATGAGTTCATTTTTATATGGTATTTACCCACAAAGCGAATTATGGCGGGTTCATTGCGCATTGTTATTGGTGATTATAGTCAATATTCCACTATTGATGCCGAGAGTAAGGTTCAAAGTCATCAACGCCCTTTTATCGTTTATTTTTGTACCAATCTTTTGCTATATCTTGCTTTATGGTGGTGCGTTTGGATTAACGAGCGTGCCAACGGCACGTTGGGGTGGTTTACTTGCAACTTTAATCATTGCCTATTCTAGCATAATCGTTTCGTTACCGCTTGGCACTTTGTTGGCACTTGGACGGCAATCGAAAAAGCCAATCATTCACTTTTTATGTGTAATTTTTATCGAAACCTTGCGTGGAGTACCCTTGGTGGCAGTGCTTTTTGTCGCCAATGTCATGTTGCCATTATTTTTTCCGCAAGATCTAAATTTTGATAATTTTTTACGAGCACTTATTGCGGTAGCGCTTTTTACCTCAGTCTATATTGCAGAAGTTATTCGAGGCGGTTTGCAAGCAGTGCCTAAGGCGCAATATGAAGCTGCATGGTCGCTCGGGCTGCGTTATTGGCAAATGATTAGCTTTATCATTGTGCCACAAGCTTTTCGCCTTGTTATTCCCGGTGTCATCAATATTTTGATAGGAATGTTTAAAGATACTAGCTTGATCTATACAATTAATATGCAAGACTTGCTGGGTGCCGCCCAAAATGCCACCCTACAACCCAATTGGATAAGTCCGGTAACACCTGCAACCGCCTATATTTTTGCTGGCTTTATCTTTTGGCTATTTTGTTTTGCCATGTCACGCTATGCCCATTTTATTGAGCGCCATCTCAATGCCTCAAGAAAATTACAAAACTAATGAAATGAATAACATCATGATTGACCAAACAAATGACAGTCCCCTTGCCGTTGCAATGAATACGGTCAATAAATGGTTTGGTGACAACCATGTTTTGCGTGATATTAATCTATCTGTCACGGTGGGTGAAAAAATTGTGGTTATCGGTCCCTCAGGATCAGGTAAATCAACCATGATCCGTTGCATAAATGCATTGGAATCCTATCAGAGCGGACAAATCACGGTTGAGGGTATCCAGCTTGATTCCAATAGCCGCCATATTGATAAGGTTCGCAGTGAAGTTGGTATGGTTTTTCAGCAATTCAATCTTTTCCCCCATTTAACCATTTTAGAAAATTGTACTTTAGCCCCAATTTGGGTTCGCCATATGAACCGCAGCGCAGCCAATGATTTAGCACTGGATTATTTGGATAAGGTTCGCATCAAGGACCAGGCCAATAAATATCCCGGGCAATTATCGGGTGGACAACAGCAGCGCGCAGCAATTGCTCGTTCTTTGTGTATGAGCCCTAAAATCATGCTTTTTGATGAACCGACCTCGGCGCTTGATCCTGAAATGATAAAAGAAGTTTTAGATACAATCGAAGAACTTGCCAAAACTGGTATGACAATGATTTGCGTTACCCATGAGATGGCTTTTGCTCGCGAAATAGCAGATCGCATTATCTTTATGGATGAGGGACAAATTATGGAAATAAATACCCCAACAAATCTTTTTACCAATCCGCAAAATGCACGCACAAAAACATTTTTAGAGCAAATACTATAAATGAACATGCTAAAATGATGTAGAAATTTATAGTTCATTTAATTGTAAATAACTAAAAGCAAAACTTAAAGTTTATAAATGATGCCCCTAACTGTTGAACGCCTTTGTAGCATGACTAAACCTGCTCTCATTCCCATTGCAGGTCTTGAGGGGCTTAAAAACCGTATTAACTGGGTAATTGCTTCTGATAATCCCGAGCCACGTCGTTGGTTAAGAGGTGGTGAGTTTAATCTCATATCAGGTTGGAACCTTAATGATGATGCGGCAATGATCCGCTACATGGATCAACTCTATTCAAGTGGAGTTGCTGGCATTGGCTTTGGTATAGGGCTTAAATTTAGTAAAATTCCAGCCATCATGATTGAAAGAGCAAATGCTCTTAAACTCCCCTTATGCGAAGTGCCTTATGAATTAAGTTTTGCCCATATAACGCAGATTGCCGCAGAACAGCTTGTCGATAAGCCAAGCCACCTTGGCAATACATCCTATTACAGCCAAATTCTTGATGATGCCATTGATGAAAAATTACAGCTTTCCGATATTACGATGCGGCTAGCCAATAGCTTATTGGCAGACTGCCAAATCATCGAGCAGGATAAAAATATCTTAGCCGAGGCGGTACGCAGTAAAGGGGCAAAAGCCAAGGAAGCAATAAACCAGCATAATGATTTAACCAGCTTTTCTTGCACCAACACAATTGAATTGCGCATTAAACGCAAATCGCAAGATTTTTCATTAACCGATAAGGCATTTATTCATGAAATGATTTTGGCAGCAAGAATCATTATCAATCGCACCAATGCGGTAAAGCGCGCTGAAAGCCGCTTAAAACTTGATATGTTTTCCATGCTGATGCAATCATTTTTACCTTTACAAGAAATAAGGCACAAGCTTTTTTCACTTGGCTTTGACCCCGATAGCAATTTTGGATTTGCTGTTATACACCCCCTTAATGGTTATTTAAAAAAGACAGCAGATTCAATTGCTACGAACTTACCAAAAGACTCAATAATTCAGATTTACAACAATGAAATTATTGTTTTTTTTGCAATTTCATCCCGATTATCCCCTAAACAACTTTTAGCGCCATTGCTGACTATTTGTCCCAACTGTAGCATAGGGGTTAGTAAACCAGTTAAAGCAGATCAGTTACATACGGGCTTACGGCAAGCACAAATGCTGGCGCAAAATTTAGCAGCAGGCCTTTATGATAGTGATGATATGGCAATTGAAACCATGCTTGGTTTATTAGACCCCGTCTCAGCCAAAGCTTTCCAAAACGCCATTCTTCACAAAGATCTATCTGCTGAATTACTTACGACCATCGAGATGCTGTTGGATAGCGGTTTTAACCTCCATGAAACGGCACAAAAGCTTAACGTTCACCGCCACACAATTCGCAACCGCATTGACCGCTTTAATGACCTTACGGGTCTTGATATCCAAAATGCTGAAAGCCGTAATAAAATATGGCTCGCTTTAAAAATTGCCAAAATATTTTCCGTGTAATCTCATCAATAAATGACCCCAAAAATATCCAATATGTATAAAAAATTAAATATGATTATACAGATTGTCTATATTTTTTGACAAAAAATAGATTAATCTATCCTCAACAGTGTCAAAATGATAAGTTCTGGGATGATCTATAATAGTTTCAACCTAATTATCTTTTGATCCAATCATACAGTTTTTAAGCTAAGATGGAGGATTTAATCATGGGAAATGCAGAACTTTCAAAGCGCCGCTCAGATGCCGTTGCGCGCGGTGTTGGTGTAACAACGCCAATTTTTGCGGATAAAGCAGAAAATACTGAACTTTGGGATGCTGAAGGCAAACGCTTTATTGATTTTGCATCGGGCATTGCAGTGCTTAACACAGGCCACCGCCACCCAAAAGTAATTGAAGCGGTAAAAAAGCAGCTTGATCGCTTTACTCACACGTGCCATCAGGTTGTTCCTTATGAGAATTATGTCGAGCTTGCAGAAAGACTAAATGCAGCAACGCCCGGTAATTTTAAGAAAAAAACTGTTTTTGTAACCACCGGTGCTGAAGCGGTTGAAAATGCCGTTAAAATCGCCCGCGCTTATACTGGACGCGATGGCGTTATTGCTTTTTCTGGCGGTTTCCACGGGCGTACATTTATGGGCATGGCGTTAACCGGCAAAGTTGTGCCTTACAAGGTTGGCTTTGGCGCAATGCCTGGTGATATTTATCACATTCCCTACCCTTATGCTATACATGGTGTAACGGTTGAAGATAGTATAAATGCGTTAAATACGTTGCTTAAAGCAGATATTGATCCCAAACGCATTGCGGCTATTATTTTAGAACCTGTTCAGGGTGAAGGTGGTTTTTATCAGGCACCACCAGAACTGATGAACCGCATTCGCGAAATATGTGATGAACACGGCATTGTCATGATTGCCGATGAAGTACAGACAGGCTTTGCCAGAACAGGCAAACTTTTTGCTATGGATCACTATGACGTTGCCCCAGACCTCATCACCATGGCAAAAAGCTTAGCCGGCGGTTTCCCACTATCAGCGGTTACTGGCAAGGCTGAAATCATGGATGCTCCAGGCGTGGGTGGCCTTGGTGGTACCTATGGCGGCAACCCATTAGCCATCGCAGCGGCGCTTGCTGTGCTTGATGTAATTGAAGAAGAAGGGCTTTGTGAAAGAGCAAACCATCTTGGATCACGCTTGCGCCAACGTTTGGCTTCCATTCAGGACGATGTACCGGAAATCAAGGATATCCGTGGTCCAGGTTTCATGACCGCAGTTGAATTTTTTGACAAAAACGGCAAGCCATCAGCTGACTTTGCTAATAAAATCCGCCTTAAGGCTCTTGAAAAAGGGCTTATCTTATTGACCTGCGGTGTCTATAGCAATGTTATCCGCTTTTTGGCGCCAATCACGGTTGACGACAAGATTTTCAATGAAGCCCTTGATATTTTAGAGCAATCAATCCGCGAAGTCAAAGCCGCCAATTAGTTGATGGCTTTAACACTTGCAATCAAATAGATAAAATAAAACATTAGGGCACAATCACTTAGGTTTGTAACAATAAGGTGCCCTAGTTTTTCTCGCTGTAATTAAGCGGATAGGCTTTCCCGTAAAGCCAAAAATATTGAATAAGAAGCAATGGGATAGGATTGATATAATGTTGAAAGATAATACACTTTTTAAACAGGCTGCCTATATTGCTGGCAAATGGATTGCAGGCAACAAGGACAATGGCACAGAAGTTACTAACCCTGCAACGGGAGAAATTTTAGGTTATATTCCGAACTGCACACAAGAAATGACGCTTGAAGCGATTAAAGCTGCTGAAACGGCTCAAAAAGAATGGGCAAAACGCACGGCTAAGGAACGCTCGCTTATTTTGCGTAAATGGTTCAATCTTATGGTAGAGAACCGCGAGGATCTTGGCAAAATTCTCACCCTTGAACAAGGTAAACCCCTTAATGAAGCTATTGGCGAAATTGACTATGGTGCAAGCTTTATTGATTGGTTTGCTGAAGAAGCACGCCGCATTAATGGTGAAATTATCCCTGGCCATCAGCGCGACAAACGTCTCCTCGTGATGAAGCAGCCAATTGGAGTAGTCGCCGCGATAACGCCATGGAACTTTCCTAATGCTATGATTACCCGCAAAGCTGGCCCTGCTTTGGCTTCTGGTTGCGCAATGGTGTTAAAGCCTGCGGCTCAAACTCCATTTTCAGCCATTGCCCTTGCTATACTTGGCGAGCGAGCAGGCATCCCTGCCGGTCTCTTCTCTGTGGTGACTGGTAGCGCGAGAGAAATTGGCAAAGTTATGACTGACAGCCCAATTATACGCAAACTGACCTTTACTGGATCTACAGAAGTTGGTGCAATGCTTTATGCGCAATGCGCACCGACAATTAAAAAACTCGGTCTAGAACTTGGTGGCAATGCGCCCTTTATCGTTTTTGATGATGCCGATATTGATGCAGCTGTTGCTGGCAGTATTATTGCTAAATTCCGCAATAATGGTCAAACATGCGTATGCGCAAATCGTATTTACGTGCAAGATGGCGTTTATGACATATTTGCTAAAAAATTAACCGATGCCATTGCTAAATTAAAAGTTGGCAATGGTATGGAAAAAGACGTTATTCTTGGCCCGCTGATTGATCAGCCTGCCCTTAAAAAGGTCGAGCAGCATGTTAAAGACGCGGTCAGCAAAGGTGCACGTGTATTAACCGGTGGTAAGCCATCTGCCCTTGGTGGCACTTTCTTTGAACCAACCGTTATTGCCGATGTAACCAAGGATATGTTGGTTGCCAGTGAAGAAACTTTTGGCCCTGTTGCACCTCTTTTCCGCTTTTTTAATGAGGATGACGTTATCCAACAGGCAAATGATACGGAATTTGGTCTTGCATCCTACTTCTATGCTAAGGACTTAGCCCGCGTATTCCGCGTTAGTGAAGCATTAGAATATGGCATGGTTGGGGTTAATACTGGCCTCATTTCAACGGCAGAAGCGCCATTTGGAGGTATCAAGTCATCTGGACTTGGCCGCGAAGGTTCACATTTCGGCATTGATGACTTTGTTGAGATTAAATATGTCTGCCTTGGTGAAATTGCTTAAACCATAACACGTGCTTGCAATAAGATATATAAGATTTATAAAATGATAAGAAGGCTTCATTCTTTAATGAAGCCTTTTTTAATTAAAAAAACAGGCTAAAAAATTCATAAACAAGATTAAAATTCAAATTTAACCAATTGCTTTAAATAAACAATCACTCAACCATATCCTTGCAATTGCATTTTTTTGAATCTTTTTTTTTCTTGGCAATTTTCCAAAACCGCCATGGTAAATACCATTTATAATAGTCATCCAAAACAACTGGCACAGGGTCAATGCCATGGGTTCCAAACGGGCCACAACGGACAATACGAAATAACCCCATAAAACCACCGTTCCACAGTCCAAAACGCGCTATTGCCTCATAAGTATATTCAGAACATGTGGGGAGATGCCGACATTGATTGCCAATCAGTGATGAAAGCGTGAGCTGATAAAAGCGAATAAACACAATGCCTATAATTCGGCTCGGTGTTTTGCGCCATGGACCATCATAATTACGATTATAGCGTTTTTGATCTACCATAAGCCTTGGTTTCTAACCTGTAATTTCAAGCTGCTGGATACAATCAACAACTGCGTCAAACACCAACAGAGTCGATGCGTGACGGGCTTTAAAGTCCTTTACCGGCTGCAGACAACCAAGTTCTTCAAACTTGCCTATTGGCGGTTGGCCATTTTCCTTAAGCATGGCATACATAACATCTTTGAGCTCAATTAACTCTTGAGTACTTGCACCAATAACATGATTGGCTAGCAACGATGCTGAGGCTTGACCTAATGCACAAGCGCGCACCTCTTGGGCAAATTCTGTAATAATACCATTGGCTATTTTAATATCGACCGTGATAATCGACCCACAAATTTTAGAGTGCTGGCGCGATGATGCATCAGCATCACTAAGGCGTCCAGTTAGGCTAATATGAGCTGCGGCTGATAATATTTTGCTATTATAGATGTCATCAATCATAATTTATTGATACCAAATCCTTCTAAATCCAGTGATTGGGACTTTCGTTCCACGAATAAACCATTATATAGGAATGAAATTCCTTTAATGCCATATAAAGGTAAACTATATATTCTCCAATATGAAGCGATATCAGTTATAACCGATTCAAATTAATAGACCATATTAACTTACTGCCACCCTTAGATATATTCTAAATTATGTTATTTAATAAAGAATATAGGGAACTAAATAGGACTGTAAGTGATTAAAGGTTGACTATTAGCTTTATGATTATTTTATAAAGCAAACGAGTAAAATTAATTAAAAGTTTGAAATTTAGAATGGATGTTTTCGTGCCGAATCCCGTTAGTAAAAAACCATTATCTATTGAAAAACGCCCAAGTCGTGAAGAGGCTGAGCAAGCCGTTCGCACATTGCTTTTATGGGCAGGCGAAGATCCTGATCGGGAAGGCTTGGTTAAAACTCCTGCACGCGTTACCAAAGCCTATGGTGAATTATTTGGTGGTTATGAGCAATCGGTGGAAGATATCTTGGGAACTGTATTTGAAGAAGTCGCTGGCTACAATGATCCAGTGCTTGTTCGTGACATTGAGTTTTTTTCCCATTGCGAACATCATATGGTGCCGATCATTGGCAAAGCTCATATTGCTTACCTTCCTGATAATTGCGTGGTTGGCTTATCAAAACTACCAAGAGTTGTTGATGTTTTTGCGCGGCGCCTGCAAACACAAGAAACAATGACCGCCCAAGTAGCCGATGCAATCAACAATAATTTAAAGCCGCGCGGTGTAGCTGTTTTAGTTGAAGCGGAACATTTGTGCATGGCAATGCGCGGGGTAAAAAAGCAGGGTTCAACCACGATAACGGTCGCATTTCGCGGTCATTATCAAAATAATCCGCAAGAACAAGCGCAATTTATGAATATGATAAGGGGATTTCGATGAAGTCTGAAAATTTTTCTTCTCCTTTTATTGATAAGGAAAAGCAGGAAGAAGGCGATATTTTCGCGCCGCGCTTTGACCAAAATGGCTTAATTACAGCCATTGCTTGCGACCATGTAACCAACGAAGTTTTGATGCTAGCATATATGAACAAAGAATCTTTGGAGCTTACTTTAAGCACTGGCATTGCTCATTATTGGTCACGCTCTCGCCAGTCACTTTGGAAAAAAGGCGAAACTTCAGGCAATATGCAACAAATAAAAGAAATTCTTGTCGATTGTGATCAAGATGCACTTTTGCTTAAAGTTGAAGTGGAAGGTCACGGACCAACATGTCATACGGGAAGACAGAGTTGTTTTTATCGTAGCATTCAAGTTAAAAACGGCAAATCACTATTGTTAAAAGTTTAACGAATAATGGTTCAATGAAATCATTGAGCATCTTTGCTTTAAAATTAGCTCTTGAAACGCACTTGCCTCATCTTTTAGGCAACATATTGCTTCATTTAAGTGCTAAGATAACCAACATCTAAAAAAATTGTTATATTTAAAAAAAAGTGCTTGTCATAAAGTTACACATTTGTTACATGCCGCTAGCTGATTTATTTTAGCTTCTACCACGTGCGGTCGTGGCGGAATTGGTAGACGCGCAGCGTTGAGGTCGCTGTGGGGCAACCCGTGGAAGTTCGAGTCTTCTCGACCGCACCATTTTTTAACTTTTAAATTTCGATAAAAAAGTGTTATTGCTTATTTTACCTTTCGATTGGTCCAGCAATTTTCTCCACTTTATTATATCTTTTAAACTGCGCCTACCATTAACTTTGATAAAAATATCGCGTTTCCTAAAAATACTTAAGAGAATTGGCTTTCTATAAAAATGCAGATAGCTCTCACAGTTGATATCCACTAAACAAAGTTATTTTGCAAATATTATAATTTACAACTTATTCCAAGCAATTCTATACAACAAACATTTATATCAAATGGTCATGGAAAATAAACCAATTGTCACAGTTTTGACTAAGCTTTGCCTAGAAATGGTACCTAATTAAGGATTAGAAACTGCATAATGATGCTATTTAAAGATTCGTGTAGCATTTTGACTATAAGAAAATTTTATCTTGGTTTACTACACTTCTTTTAATCAAAAAAGTGCAATTTTTTTTTACTTTTTTAACGAATAATAACCTTAATTAAAACTGTCTGCGGCCCTATGGAGACTCTGATGAAAGCCATATTAAAATCGGCAATATTATCATGTGTAATTGCTTTACCAATGCCCGCCCTTGCGGAATACTCAATTTCAACCCTTGATAGCAATGACGCGCAAAGCATGATCAATTTAGGGACGACTGCCGCTATTGAAACCAAGGCAAATATTTGCGTTGCCATCGTTGATCCATCAGGGATGTTGATTGCCTTTCAACGTATGGATAGAGCACCACTCAGCTGTATTGATGCCGCAATAGCAAAGGCAAAATCGGCGGCTCTTTACAAAATTAAAACATCGGTCAATATGGATCGCGTTAATAGCGCTGAACCTGCTATCGCAACGCTGCCTAATTTGGTGCCAGTTGGTGGCGGGGTACCAGTACTCAATAATGACGTTGTTGTGGGTGCAGTTGGCGTTAGTGGTGCTATACGCAATGTAGAAATTCAAATTGCTGAAAAAATTGCCAATTCCTATACAAAATCCTTGGCTCAAGCCCACAATAATTAGAATACACTAATATTTTGAAACATAATCGCGTCTGCTATTCCAATATGGATCACTGATATTGGAATAGACAGTTTCAAACAGCTAGTTAGCCTATAGAAAATGAAATATCAAATCATAGAAACAATATGTGATAAGAGATTATCACCAATCGCATTGAAGACCAAATCCATGCAATAAACGCCGCGTTGCAAAATCTGAAGTTTGAGATGTAAAGAAAGCCAAATCTGCAGCAAGATCCATTTGTTCAGATAAAGGCTTTAGCAAAGAGGCCGCACGCCGCGAAATCGCTTCGGCAGGGTCAAGCCAGTCTACAGGCCAATGGGCAACTTTCCGAAAAACATTGATTAAAAATGGATAATGGGTGCAAGCAAGCACAACAATATCAGTGCGGCCATTGCTCTTTTCAATAAAGCAACCAGCAATTTCTCTGCGTACCAATTCATAATCAATAGCCATGCCACGCAAGTAGCCTTCTGCAATCATTGCAAGGCTTTCACTCCCCACCAAACGCACTTGGCATTGCTGCGCAAAAGACGCGATAAGGTCACGGGTATAGGCACGTTTTACGGTTCCTGGTGTCGCTAAAACAGAGATAATTCCGCTTAATGTTTGCTCGGCTGCTGGCTTAATTGCAGGAACAGTTCCAACAAATGGTACATTGCTAAAATGTCGTCGCAAATCGGCCAAAACAAGCGTTGAAGCTGTATTGCAAGCGATAATGCAAAGCTCAGGATCATAACGGCGTAAAAGCCATTCAAACAAAATAAGAATACGTTCGCGCAACGCATCCTCATCCCAAGTACCATATGGGAAACCTGCGTCATCAGCCACATAAATAAAATGGCGATCAGGCATTACAATACGTGCTTCACGCAGTACCGATAGGCCACCGATACCGCTATCAAAAAACAGAACAGGACGAATACGCTCGCTCATAAATTCCTACTCGCAATCATCGATTGGCTTTTTATCTACCCTACCCCTACGCAGTGATTCACCCTCGGGTGCACCTGCCCCGCGTGGCCTTTGCGGCGAAAACCTATCTAGTGACGAGATAACGCCGCGTAAAAGCTTGAGCTCTGAATCGCCGAAATCTGCCCTCGTTAAAACCGCTCGAATTTTATCAACCATTACTTGCTTGCGCTCTACCGGTCTAAAATAGCCCCTAACATCCAAAGCATCTTCCAATTGATCGAAAAATCCATAAAGACTATGTTTTTCAGCTGGTATATAATCTGGGCCACGAAAAGCGGTGTCAGTGCTTTTATCTAACGAGGTCTTCATCCACTCATAAGACATAAGTAAAACAGCTTGCGCAATATTTAAAGAGGCAAATGCAGGATTAACCGGAAAAGTTACAATTTCATCAGCAAGGCTAACTTCTTCATTAGAAAGTCCAAAACGTTCACGCCCAAATAAAATGCCTGTTTTTTGGCCATTTGTTTCTAATACTCGTAACCTTTGTGTTGCTTCGACGGGACTGCGCACTGGTTTAAAACCATCTCGTTCACGGGCTGTCGTTGCATAGATAAATGTCAAATCGCTAACAGCATCGCGCAAATTATCAAAAACAACCGCATTTTCGATAATATGATCAGCTTTACTTGCTGCAGAAAATGCTTTTTCGCTAGGAAATTCTTCGCGTGGATTAACAAGACGCAATTCAGCCAAACCAAAATTGGCCATTGCACGTGCTACCATGCCAATATTTTCTGGCAATTGCGGATTAACAAGAATGATTGCAGGCCCCTCTTTAATCATTGCGCGATTTTTATCTGTACCAGCCATAATAATATATTTTCTCTATTTCACCTGAATTAAACATTGTTGAAAGATCAATATCACCAACAAAGAGAAGTTAAAAAACCTTTGATCGTTCTTTGACATTATCATGGTAAAGTCAATAGCGAACCAAAACTTAGCATGGCTAAGTAAGTCAACATCTACTTAACCATACAATATAAAAATCGCTTTGCAATTATGCATCCTTAACTCAACCGATCATGCGCTTTTTTTAATATCGATTAAAGTGCATTCCCATAGCATCAGTAGATATTAACCTTTTAGCAACCTTATTCTAAGTTATTTATTTTTTTCTTCAAAAAATCACAAAAACGGTCAGAGATGATCATTTTTTTGCCTAACTGAAGCCTTGTTTGCAGTCCAGTTTTGCCTTCATGAAATAGAAATAATTTACTTGACCGATATAGACAGATTGATGAGGTTCAAAATGAAAAGTGAAACAAGAACAACCGTCGCGCTTTTTGCAACAGGACTTATTGCTATAATCATGGTTTTTGGCGCAAACCTTACGATCTCAGATATTATTCATTACTTTGTTCAATAATTGCAATTCTTAGCTTATTATCATTGAATATTAATTTTTATGATAGGTGCTATAAGTAGAGCTGATTAATTGACGAGGATCTCGTATAAATATTTCAATCTAAATAGATTTTAATTTCCCATGGGTAGCGATTTGCTTTTTCATTGGCCATATCCTATCATATGCTATGCTTTTTACTTCTCCTCTTACACCGGCGCGTCTCATTAAACGCTATAAGCGGTTTTTAGCCGATGTCATTCTTGAAAATGGCGATGAAATAACGGTGTCGGTTCCAAATACTGGTTCCATGCGCGGATTACTTCATGAAAATGGCAGGGTTTGGCTCTCCCATTCTGTTTCGCCCACCCGAAAATATCAGTATAGATTAGAAATCGTAGAATCGAACAATATTTTAGTAGGGATCAATACGTCTATTCCCAATAAAATTGCTGAAGAAGCGATCCAAATAGGTCTTGTAGCCGACTTGTCTGGTTATAGCTCTATTTTACGTGAACAGCACTATGGCAGCAATTCCCGTGTCGATCTCTTGCTAAGAGATACGAATAAAGTTGATACTTATGTCGAAGTAAAAAACGTTCATTTTATGAGAGAAAAAGGTTTAGCAGAATTTCCAGACACAGTAACTACGCGCGGCACTAAGCATTTACGCGAATTAGCCAAGATGGTAGAACAAGGCAAACGAGCGATCATGCTTTTTGTTATTCAACGAGAAGATTGCGACAAAATGTCAATTTGCGCCGATTTAGATCCTATTTATGGTGAAGAATTTCAACTTGCACGTAAAAAAGGGGTTGAGGCTTTTGCTATAGGGTGCAAAATAGATATTGAAAAAATTGAGGCTTATCGGCCGCTACCAATTATAGAATCGCCAATTATAGAATCGATGGATAATTAATGGTTTCCTATATAGATTATAAAAAAGTACCAATTGAATATACAGGACAGATCCGCATTTTTGACAAGCAAGGTTTTGACGGCATGCGCAAGGCCTGCAATTTAGCAGCCCGCTGCCTTGATGCATTGATTGACTTCATTAAACCTGGCATTACTACCCAATCCATTGACGATTTTGTTTTCGCTTTTGGCGCCAAAGAAGGCGCACTGCCAGCGGATCTTAACTATCGTGGCTTTACCCATTCATGCTGCACATCATTAAACCACGTGGTGTGCCACGGTATTCCAGGCGCGCGCATATTAAAAGAGGGTGATATTGTTAACGTTGATGTTACCTTTATTGTTGAGGGCTGGCACGGCGATTCGAGCCGGATGTATCCGGTTGGAAAGATTAAACGCGCGGCCGAACGCTTAATGGAAGTAACGCACGAATCTCTCATGCTTGCTATTGCGGCAGTAAAACCAGGCGCAAGAACAGGTGCGATAGGGCATGCAATTCAAACCTATGCTGAAAGTCAGCGATGTTCAGTTGTGCGTAATTTTTGCGGTCATGGTGTTGGACAATTATTCCATGATACACCCAATATAGTTCACTATGGTGTACCAAGTGATGGCCCAGAACTGCGTGAAGGCATGATTTTTACGATTGAGCCAATGATTAACCTTGGCAAGGCTGATGTTAAAATTTTAAAAGATGGCTGGACAGCCGTCACCAATGACAAGTCCTTGACTGCGCAATATGAGCACACAGTTGGGGTTACCGCAGATGGTTGTGAAATATTTACAGTATCTCCAGCCAACATGTTTTATATACCGCCACAAGATTGAGTGAGACTTATAATATTTATCCTTAAAGATTCCTTCCTGTTTATGATGGCTTAAAAACAGGAAAGGATTGTTGAAATGCTATAATATAAGTCATCTGCAATTACCTAATAAGAGGCTTTATGCAGGCATGTAAGGGGGAGAACCATGTCGGATAAGGACAATAGAGGCAGTTTTCAGGAAGCTGATTTTTTTAGCCTTGTAGGTCAAATAGCACCGCAGGTAAAATTGAACACCCACGAAAATACAAAATTGCTGGATACGAAAAAAGGTAAAACCAAGCAGCCAAAAGAGAAAATGCATTATGAAGGGCATAGGCAAAGGCTTCGACAACGTTTCATTGAAACAGATGGGCAAGCACTAGCTGACTATGAGTTGCTGGAACTCCTTTTATTCCGCTCGGTTCCTCGTGCAGACACAAAACCACTAGCCAAAGCTCTCTTGCAACATTTTGGCACATTGGCAGATGTGCTCGGTGCAGATATAAAACGCCTTACTGACGTAAAAGGGTGTGGTGATTCAATTGCATTAGACCTTAAAATTATTGGCACGACAATCACAAAAGCCAATAGGGCAAGCATTAATAAACGCAATATTTTTTCATCTTGGGATAAGGTTATAGATTATTGCACATCTGTCATGGCGCATGAAACTATTGAGCAATTCCGTATATTATTTCTTGATAAAAAAAATGGTTTAATTACTGACGAAATTCATCAAAGTGGAACGATTGATCATATCCCTGTCTATCCAAGAGAAGTGATGAAGCGGGCTTTAGAACTTTCTGCTGCGGCTATAATCCTTATCCATAATCACCCATCGGGAGATCCTACTCCCTCACGAGAAGACATTTCCATGACCATAAAACTGATGGAAGTTGCCAAAGGTTTAAATATAACCATAATAGACCATCTGATCATCGGAAGAAATGGCCATATCAGCCTAAAATCCCTTGATCTCATATAATAAAAGCCAACTTTCCGATTGAAAAAAGCTGGCTTTCGTTTCATGTATCAATTGGCTATGCTTACAAGTCAATATCCAAAATTGCCATGGAAAAATTATAGGATAGCTCACCCTCGTCATCGTCAACATATACAACGCCAATGAATTCATCATCAATATAAACTTCGCATGAATCATCTTTACGTGGCCGAGGCTTAACACTAATCGCCGCATTACCGAATGTACGCTTAAAATAAGCATCTAATTTTTTGATCTCTTCAGGCTTCATAAGACTCTCCTGCTAATATTTTACTGCATTTTAAAATGTCTATAGCAAATAAACAATCATATTAGCTACTACTTATTTTAAATCTAATTCCATTGTAATTATTATATAGGTTGGTATTTTTACGGTTAAAGATGCTCGTAAATGTAACTTTATTTGATAGAAGTAAACAAAAACGCCTTAACACAATAATTTTGAGTTATTAAATGTATAAAATCTGCATCACTTCCACTGATCATTGCGATATATGTACCTTTTCACCTAAATATGACCGAAGCCGATCAATAATTATTTCAATGATCACTTTTTAAGTAATAACACATCCGTTGCATTGATTTGCAAAATTAATTTGCAGATTTTACTTACCTTTTTTAAAAAGAAGAAATTAGCCAAAATGAAAGCTATTAAAATTTTTCTGTTCAGTTACTAAAGCTTACAATCAAAAGAACATTTAAAAGGTTAAGCAACCTCCTAAGATATATAGCGCCGAGCCTTATAAAAATTATTTTTATTTCCTTATAATAAATGATAACAGCTCAACGAGGCAAGCATTTTACATTATTTTTTACATAAGAAACGATTAGTTCAAAAGCTTTTATCACAGTAGCTTGTCTTACATTCCCTCGCCCTATATCGCCAAAATGTGCTTTAAAATGCAACGGTTCAAATTGCTTTAACGCCACAGCAAGATGAACCAGACCAACGGTTTTTTCATTGCTGCCACCATCTGGTCCAGCAATACCAGTGACTGCAATACTAATATCCGCCCTGCTATGGAGCAAAGCGCCCTTTGCCATTGCAACCGCAACCGGCTCTGAAACTGCACCATATTTTTCTAACAGACATTGATCTACACCGACCATGCTCATTTTGGCTTCATTTGAATAGGTAACAAAACCACAATCCACGACATCTGATGAACCAGCAATATCGGTAAGTGCCGCCGCAATCATGCCACCAGTGCAAGATTCAACTGTTGCCAATAAAAGCTTTCGCTGTCGGCAAATCTTTAATACTTCGCGGGCAAGCTCATCAATAATCTTGGCATCAATCATAAAGGCACCTCACCTGGATAAATAACATTGGCTGTTGCAATTGCCGCAATACCTTCACCACGACCGATAAAACCCAGTTTTTCATTTGTCGTTGCTTTGACCGATATTCTATCCTTGGTGATACCAAGCATTTCGCTTAATGCAGCAAGCATCGCATCACGATGAGGCCCAACTTTTGGTGCTTCAGCGATTAAGGTAATGTCAATATTAGCAATACGCCCACCATATTGCTTAACAATTGACACCGCATGGCGGACAAAAATATGGGATGCAGCCCCACGCCACTGCGGATCAGATGGTGGAAAATGGGTACCAATATCCCCAGCTCCCCTTGTCGCTAATAACGCATCGGTCAAGGCGTGTAATGCAACATCAGCATCTGAGTGGCCTGACAGCTTTTTATCAAAAGGAATATCCACACCGCAAAGTGTAACATGATCCCCCGCTTCAAAACAGTGGACATCATAACCATTTCCAGTACGTATATCAGGATACATGCAATTCACTTTCTGCTGGCTTTTACCTTGTTGCTTTGCAAAAATTTGTTGGGCGCGACCAAAATCTTCCGGCCATGTTATTTTTATGTTATCGGCAGAGCCTATCAATACTTTGACCGGAATACCAAAAGCCTCAGCAAGAGCTGAATCATCAGTAAAATGATCTTGCCGATTTTGATGAGCTTTCTTATGGGCGTTAAAAATCAACGAAAAAGGAAATGTCTGCGGTGTCTGCGCGCTAAATAGACCATCTCGCTTAATTGTTGCAATAATATTATTATTACCATCCACCTTTTTCAAAGTATCTGAGATAGGAATTGCAATGATAGTCCCGCTTTCCACTGAAAGATTTTTATGGATATTATCAAGAAGTTGTACCGTAATAAAGGGACGCGCAGCGTCGTGAATATGCACAAATTCTGGTGAATATGATGATAAATATTCAAGACCAGCCAAAGTAGATATTTGCCGTGTAGCTCCACCAACAACTAGCTTTATACGCGCTTCAAAGCGCTGAAGTGCTGCTTTTGCAAGATCTAAATCATCTTTGTGGATAACAACAATAATTTGTCCGACACTGGGACAATCAACAAATCTCTGCACGGTTTTACATATAATTGCCTCGCCTTGCAAATTTTCATATTGTTTAGGCCCGACGCTACCAGCACGTTCACCGCGACCGGCAGCAAGAATAATCGCTGCAACCGTTTTTGACATTGAAATAATAAAGCCTCATCTCTTTTGAGAATATCAGCCTGCCATTTTGCAGCTTTCTTCAATTTGTTCAATGCCCAACCGACTTCTAAACTGTGGACGCTGCAAATCTGCAATGGTTGTCGCTGACAAAACATCGAAAAAAGCTTTTAATGCCTTTGATAGAGTTGCATTCAAACCACAAGCATTGACGAGTGGACATTCAACAGCATCATTTTCAAAGCATTCCGCCATCGCAAAGTTTTCTTCAGTTACTTTGACAACATCCGCAACACTAATCTCTACAGCAGGCTTAGCAAGCTTAACCCCGCCATTGCGGCCCCTTACTGTTTGCATTAAGCCTGCCTCAACGAGAGGATGTAAAATTTTAAACAAAAATAGTTCAGAAACTGAATAGGCCTTAGCAATTTCAGGTACTTTGCTAAGCTCACCTTCATTGGCGGCACAATACATAAGCATCCGAATTGCATAATTGGTTTGTTTTGTAAGCCGCATAATAGTTCCTTCCATATTGGCCGACTTTACGACCATTTCCATAAGGCAAATGCCTTGACTGACGCGCGCCAGTTTATAACTATTCTAAAAAAAAGAAAGTGTTTTTTAATATTAAAATTTCATACTGTTAAAACAAAAAATCACATTAAAAATCAATTCCAAAATAAACCTAAAAACAAACTACCCACTGAACAAGTATCATAATTTTAGATTATCTATTTGAGATATAAGCAAAAAAACTAAACTATCAATGTGGCATTTAAACACATCATGTCATGCTTTTATCCAAGACTATTGCATTTTTCACCGTTCACGACAATAATTAGTGAATAATCATAAACCATATTGCATATTTCAACTACATAAGTCTACTTGGGTGGAAATCAAGCTTACAATATTATAAAACCAAATATCTTTCCTAAAAAACTTTACTGTCTAAATTTTGCTTTCTATGTCTTAGGAACATGACTGTAAAAAGTCAGATTAATTTTTTTTCATATTTTTATCACATTTATGCATCTTTGTTGCAATTTCGACACAAAATGTTGCAATATTACCACTGAAATCCTGTAAGCTTTAAATTATTAAGATTCTCGATTAATTTTTTCAAGCTAAGTCAAACTTAGAAAAACGTTTTAAACACAAACATTATTCGACCTTATTCATTTTTATTAGCTTAACTAAATTGAAAATAACTTATAGATTCAAAAATTTAATTATCATTAGATCCTTATATTTAAAAGGTAGATCATGACCAATTCATTGGTAAAAAAGAATAAAAGCAAGGCCATCCAATGAAAGGTTTTAAAGCGCCCCGATTGACTGAAGAAGAACGTCTTCAAGGAAAGGCTTTAAAAAAGCGGCGTGCAGCTTTTGGTCTTTCAATAATCGTCCTTGCGTTATTAACAGCTGCAATATCGTTTCTCATTCTTATTGGATTGACGCCTATCCCCCCTGACCGTCCGGTCACAATAGTGTTAATTTTTACCAATGTGGCAATGATTATCTGTTTGATTGCGGTCATCATTCATGAGCTTTATCCAATCATTAAAGCATGGCGCGCACGGCGGGCGGCATCAAAACTGCATGTTCGCATCATAGCGCTTTTTTCATTGGTCGCCGCTCTTCCAGCTTTAGTTATTGCGGTCATCGCACTTGTTACACTTAATTTAGGGCTAGACCGCTGGTTTGATGTGAACACCCGCCAAATTGTTGATTCATCGGTTAATTTTGCAAATGCATATGAAAGCGCGACACTAAACTCGCTGCAAGCGGCCTCTTATACTATGGCACAACAATTGGATAACCGCCAATTATTAAACTTAAATCCAGTTGAATATAAACGACAACTGTCCTTGCAGGTAACCGGACGAAATCTAAGTGGCGCTTTTTTGCTACGCGAAGATAGATCAATTATCGTCCAAAGTGATCAAGCTGAGGGTTTAGATTTACCCATCCCCCGTAAAGAATGGATTGAAGAAGCTCAAAGTGACAAGCCTGTTGCTTTTAGACCGGGTCAATATGATTATTTTGGCGTTATCCTAAAGATGCAAAATATCGATAATGCTTGGTTATATGTGGTCGGCCAAGTTGATCCGCGTGTTTTGGACGCGTTTCGCTTAACTGAAGATAATACCAACCGCTATCGCGACATGGAAGCAAATCGTGTCACCATGCAAATTGCTTTTGCTGTTCTTTATTTTTGCCTTTTCCTCATCATGCTTTTATCGGCAATTTGGACAGCAATTGCTGTGGCTGATAAGCTCGTTCTGCCTATCCGCCTATTAATTGGTGCGGCAGATGATGTTGCATCAGGCAATATGAATGTTCTCGTTCCAGTAAGGGCACGCGATGGCGATGTTGGTCAATTATCTAAGACCTTTAATTACATGGTGGCTGAGCTTAAAAATCAACAAAATTTGTTAATTTCAGCCAAAGATCAAATTGATGAGCGGCGCCGCTTTTCAGAAACAGTTTTATCGGGAGTAAGTGCCGCTGTTATCGGTGTTGACGATCACGCTGACATTACCATTATTAACAAGTCTGCCGAGACAATGCTTGAATTCAAGCCAGAAGAAGTTATTGGACGCAGCCTCATTTCAGTGCATTGCGAAATTGGCCGCGTTTTTGAAGTCGCGCGCTCTTCAGCTAAAAAAATTCATCGCGAACAAATATCGATCACTCATCATGGTCGGGCACGTGTGTTTAGCGTTCAAACCACAATGGAAGATTCAAAAAACGAAGCACATTCATGGGTGGTAACAATTGATGACATCACCGACCTGATCGACGCGCAACGATCATCAGCTTGGGCTGATGTTGCCCGCCGTATTGCCCATGAAATTAAAAACCCATTAACGCCAATCCAGCTTTCTGCCGAGCGAATCCGCCGTCGTTACGGCAAAGTTATCACAAGTGACCGCGAAGTTTTTGATCAATGTGTTGATACAATTATAAGACAAGTTGGTGATATTGGACGCATGGTCGATGAATTCGCTTCATTTGCACGCATGCCCAAACCGGTCATGGCAACCACAGATTTACGTAATGCCTTGCGTGAAGCTAGCTTCCTCGTTGAAGTTTCACGCCATGAAATTAAATTCGAACGGGATTTTGGTGAAGAACCTCTCATTGGCAGTTTCGATAATCGCCTTATCGGGCAGGCTTTTGGTAATGTTATTAAAAATGCCAGCGAAGCGATTGATGCTGTTTCGGGACGCGACGATTTTCATGGTCATATATTCGTGCGGTCTTATGATAAAAATGGTACTATCTATGTTGATATTATTGATAATGGTAAAGGGCTACCAAAAGATGACCGGCAAAAACTTCTAGAACCTTATATGACAACACGGGAAAAAGGCACTGGTCTTGGTCTTGCAATTGTGCGAAAAATCGTTGAAGAACATGGTGGCTATATGGAATTGCATGATGCACCTAGCGATTTTTATGATGGCATTGGCGCAATGATCCGCTTTATTTTTCCTAAAATAGAAAATAACTATAAAAATATAGACATAGACATGTCTTCTAAAGAAGAAGGTTTAAAATAATGGCATCTGATATTCTTGTAATCGATGATGAAATGGACATTCGAGAACTCGTTGCTGGCATTTTAGAAGATGAAGGGCATGAGACACGTATGGCAGGCGATGCAGATCAGGCATTGGCCGCTATTAATGAGCGCGTTCCCCGCCTGATTTTTCTTGATATATGGTTGCAAGGAAGCCGTCTTGATGGCCTTTCTTTGCTTGATGAGATTAAGAGACAATATCCAAACCTTCCCATCGTAATGATTTCTGGCCATGGCAATATTGAAACAGCGGTTTCAGCAATCAAACGTGGCGCTTATGATTTCATTGAAAAGCCCTTCAAAGCTGACCGACTAGTTTTAGTCGCAGAAAGAGCTCTTGAAACATCAAAATTAAAGCGTGAAGTTACAGAACTACGCAAAAAAGTAACCGATACACCAGAACTCCTTGGAAATTCTTTAGTTATTAACCAATTGCGGCAAACCATTGAAAAAATCGCCCCAACCAATAGTCGCATCATGATAACGGGCCCTTCCGGCTCTGGTAAAGAGATGGCAGCACGGATGATTCATGCGCTATCGACACGCGCTAACGGTCCCTTTGTCACCTTAAATGCGGCGACAATTACACCAGAGCGCATGGAAATTGAGCTATTTGGTACCGAAATGGACGGTGGCGAACGCAAAATCGGTGCTTTAGAAGAAGCTCATGGTGGTATCTTATACCTCGATGAAGTAGCCGATATGCCGCGCGAAACACAAAATAAAATTTTGCGTGTTTTAACCGAGCAAAAATTTGAGCGAGTGGGTGGTAATAAACGGGTCAAAGTTGATGTGCGGATTATTTCATCAACCGCACAAAATCTTGAAGGACTGATTGCTGAAGGCTTATTTCGCGAAGATCTTTTCCACCGTCTAGCAGTCGTTCCCTTGTCTGTTCCCTCGTTATCACGCCACAGAGAGGATATCCCTACCCTTGTTGACTTTTTCGTCAAGCAAATTGCTAGCCAAACAGGAATCCGACCACGCGTTATTAGTGAAGATGCTATGGCGGTTTTACAGGCGCATAGTTGGCCTGGCAATGTGCGGCAATTGCGCAACAATGTAGAGCGGCTTCTGATTTTAACCCGCGATGATAATAATGAAGAACCGATTACGGCTGAACACTTACCTGCAGAAATTGGCGATTCCCTACCCCGCGTCCCGACCGATAATGACCAGCATATTATGGCTCTTCCATTGCGTGAAGCGCGCGAACTATTTGAGAAGCAATATCTTGTTGCCCAAATAAACCGTTTTGGTGGTAATATTTCGCGCACAGCAGAATTTGTCGGTATGGAACGCTCGGCTTTGCATCGAAAATTAAAGTCTCTAGGGGTATATTAAAATATGCGGGTTATTATTTGTGGTGCAGGCCAAGTGGGCTATGGCATTGCCGAACGCTTGGCAGCAGAGCAAAACGATGTGACAGTTATTGACATTTCCCCCGATCTTATTTTTACAATAAGAGACGAACTAGATGTGCGCGGACTTGTCGGCCATGGTTCTCATCCTGATATGCTAGCTGCCGCAGGTGCTGATGAAGCGGATATGCTAATTGCCGTTACCCTCCACGATGAGATTAATATGGTTGCTTGCCAAGTAGCCCATTCCCTTTTTGCCGTACCAACAAAATTTGCCCGCGTTCGTTCCCAAGCCTATCTTGATCCGCGCTATCAAGATCTTTTTTCGCGCGAAAACCTTCCCATAGATGTTGTTATTTCCCCTGAAATTGAAGTTGGAAAGCTTATTTTACGGCGCCTTGCTGAGCCTGGCGCTCTTGATGTTTTAAGTATTTGTGATGGTAAAGTTATTTTTCTTGCCATTAGCTGCAGTGATGATTGTCCTTTGGTAAATACGCCTCTACGGCAGTTAAGCAGTTTATTTCCCGACCTACAAGCAACGGTCGTTGGTACAAAACGCAATGGTAAATTATTCATTCCACAAGCTGATGATGAATTAAATGCTGGTGATGTGGTTTATGTTGCGGTTGCAGATAAGCAAGTACGCCGCACTATGGCGCTGTTTGGCCATGAAGAACAAGAGGCGCGCCGCATAATTATTGCAGGTGGTGGCCATATTGGTCTTTATGTTGCACAAGAAATAGAAAAGCAGAACCATCCTGCCAAAGTCAAAATGATTGAATTTGATAAAGAACGCGCTCTGTACATCACCGATAGATTGAAAAAAACACCTGTTTTGCATGGCAGCGCATTGGATCAAGAGCTTTTGCAAGAAGCAGGAGCTGAAACCGCAGATCTTATCGTAACTTTGACCAATCAAGATCAAGTCAATATTTTGAGTGCGATGATGGCAAAACGTCTTGGCACATCGGCCAATATGGTTCTTATCAATGATCCTGTTTATGAAGAATTTACGCGAACTGATGGTATTGATGCCCATATCAACCCTCGTAATGCAACCATATCAAAAGTTTTACAGCATGTAAGACGCGGACGCATCAGGGCGGTACACTCTATTTCCGACGGCAAGGCCGAATTATTAGAAGTAGAGGCTGTAGAGACATCTCCGTTAGTTGGCAAAACGATTAAGGAATTAGCACTATCAAATCGTTTACGAATTGGTGCTATTTATCGTAAAGATGAAATAATAAGACCTACAGGTGACTTACGGCTTCAAGCAAAAGATCGCGTGGTTATTTTCGCGTTAGCTGACGCAGTCAAAGAAGTAGAGCAAATGTTTAGGGTGAGCTTTGAATTTTTTTAACGAGCATTTGTTCTTTAAAAAACTTGTTCGCTTGATTTTCACCTTGCACATTAACGTAGGTTACAAATATTAAAAATAAATGCGTAAAACAGCCAAATTACGTATTTTAATGACCTCTAAAATACTCTAAAGTAGTAGAACACTACTTTGATCAGGAAATGTTTATGGATATTTGTACCTTCTGGTATGGAGAGAAACTCCGCTATATTGACCGACTTTGCCTTGCATCTATGGTACAAACTGGCCAGCATGTTAAATTATATGCGCATAATAACGTAGAAGGTGTGCCAGAAGGTGTTGAGCTATGCGATGCTGAACCTATCCTGCCGCTTTCACTGCTCTATAAGCTTGACCCTAGCTTTCCAAACTTTAAGCCCTCACGCTCTATCGTACAGTTTTCTGATATTTTTCGCGTTATGCTGATGAAATACCAAAAAGGCGTTTGGCTTGATACGGATATATATTTAGTAAAACAATTTCATCCAAATCCAAGCGAAGTTTGGCTTGCCAGCGATAATGCCAGACGCATTGGCGTTTCAGCCCTTTATCTCCCACACGATAATCCAATTATCAACGATTTTGAAAACTATATAAAGGGAAGTAATCTTGTGCCCTCATGGCTTGGCTTTAAAAAGCGGGTATGGTTGCCATTTTTACTTAAGCTAAAAGGTGAACCAGTACAGCCTAATCGACTTGGTATAACGGTTTTTGGCAATGACGGCCTATCTCGACTTGCAAAAAAATATCATTTTTTTGATAAAGCCAAACCTCGAGAAAGCTTCTATTACTGGTCAGGGCGTGATGCTGAGAAAATATTTGATCCAGCCTTTGGCATTGTACCAACACTGCATAAGGATTTTATCGGCTTTCACATTCACAAAAAAGCCAAAACAGAGCAACCACCAATTGAAGGTAGTTTTTTTGATTGGGCAATTAAAAGAACACCACTTTCGTAATTTTGTAAAAAAAGATAAGCGATTGCCGACAGCAATCACCTATTTGTTGATAAAAAAACACATTAACACAAAACTTATCTTTTTTCACTATTGCGAAAGGGGGGACTAGTACCCTATCTATTTTACTAAACTTATCGCTATTAGTCAGTGATTCGAGATTTTACTAAGATTTGATCTATTTTTTGTAGATTAAAATTAATTAAATGAAAGCCATATAATGAGTGAATCGATTGAAACTGCAATGAGCCTTGTTCCTATGGTGGTCGAGCAAACCAATCGCGGCGAACGAGCTTATGATATTTTTTCGCGCCTTTTAAAAGAGCGTATTATTTTTATAAATGGCCCTGTTGAAGATTATATGGCAATTACTGTTTGTGCGCAGCTTTTGTTCCTTGAGGCTGAAAATCCTAAAAAGGATATTCACCTTTACATCAATTCACCAGGTGGATTGGTGAGTGCAGGCATGGCTATTTATGATACAATGCAGTTTATTCGCCCCAATGTTTCAACCCTTTGCATGGGGCAAGCAGCTTCTATGGGATCATTATTGTTGACAGCGGGCGCTAAAGGTTCGCGTTTTGCTCTGCCCAATGCTCGCATCATGGTGCATCAGCCTTCAGGTGGTTTCCAAGGTGCGGCCTCGGACATTCAACGTCATGCCGAAGATCTAATTAAGGCAAAACGACGCCTTAACGAAATCTATGTAAAACATACTGGGCAAAGCTATGAAATGGTTGAAAAGACGCTTGATCGTGACCATTTTATGACTGCACAAGAAGCAAAAGACTTTGGCCTCATTGACGATGTCATTGAAAAACGCGTTGTTAATGAAGCTGAATAATACAATTATTAGCGAGGCCCAACCTCGCTATTGATTAAAGATTTTAAAACGTCCTTTTTAAGTGTATAATATTTGCTTTTTAATATTGACATAAAAATTGGCCAAGTTTTTCATTCTTTAGGCTAAACGGCTTGATTGAAAAACAAAAAAATTGCTAGCCATTTATCCAAAAACTGGAAATATGGCTTAAAAGGGGAAAAGATATTTAATCTTTCTGGATTTAGATATCTTGCTTAAGCAGAATTAAATAGCAGATATTATAAACCCGTATAATATCTGTATGAAAGGAAACAGTGATGAGCAAAGTTGGAAACACCGGCGGCGAATCCAAGAATACGCTTTATTGCTCATTTTGCGGAAAAAGCCAGCATGAAGTTCGCAAATTAATTGCTGGACCTACCGTATTTATCTGTGATGAATGCGTTGAATTGTGCATGGATATTATTCGCGAGGAAAATAAATCTTCCTCAGTACGCGCAACTGATGGAGTTCCAACCCCACAAGAAATTATGACGGTTCTTGATGAATATGTGATTGGCCAATCCTATGCAAAGCGCGTGTTAGCTGTAGCTGTCCACAACCACTATAAGCGCCTTGCTCACCAATCAAAGAACTCGGATATTGAACTTGCAAAATCTAATATCATGCTTGTTGGGCCAACTGGTTGCGGCAAGACCTACCTTGCCCAAACGCTTGCACGTATCATTGATGTGCCTTTCACCATGGCCGATGCAACAACTTTGACTGAGGCAGGCTATGTTGGTGAAGACGTTGAGAATATTATTCTAAAACTATTGCAATCAGCAGATTACAATGTAGAGCGTGCTCAGCGCGGTATCGTCTATATTGATGAAGTTGATAAAATCAGTCGCAAAGCAGACAATCCTTCTATCACTCGCGATGTTTCTGGTGAGGGCGTACAGCAAGCACTACTAAAGATTATGGAAGGTACTGTTGCATCCGTCCCACCACAAGGCGGACGCAAACACCCACAACAAGAATTTTTGCAGGTAGATACAACCAATATTCTATTCATCTGTGGTGGAGCTTTTGCAGGCCTTGACAAAATCATTTCAGAGCGTGGAGCAAAAACATCAATCGGCTTTGCAGCCAATGTTTCAGGGCCTGATGATCGCCGGCTTGGCGAAATCTTCCACGAGCTTGAGCCAGAAGATTTGCTAAAATTTGGCTTAATTCCAGAATTTATCGGTCGTCTTCCTGTAATTGCAACTTTGGAAGACCTTGATGTTGATGCTTTAGTTCGTATTTTGTCAGAACCTAAAAATGCTCTGGTTAAACAATATAAACGCCTTTTTGAAATGGAAGACGTTGAATTGACTTTTCATGATGATGCCTTGCGCGCTATCGCTAATAAAGCAATTGAACGCAAAACTGGTGCTCGTGGCTTACGTTCAATCATGGAGAAAATTCTGCTTGATACTATGTTTGAACTTCCAACATTGGAGGGCGTGCGCGAAGTCGTTATCTCTGGTGATGTGGTAAGCGGCGATGCGCGGCCACTTTATATCTATGCAGATCGCAAGGTCGCAAAGGAAAATGCAACCGCATAAAGATAGGTATTAGCTACCTCATTTTAGAAATCAAATGTTAAAACCGCATATTGAAAATGCTTTATTGCCTTATCAATATGCGGTTTTTGTATCTAGGATAACGAACCAATCGTTTAAACAAAATAGTATGAACATTTTTTTGCAAGCTCCCAAAAGCCTATATTTGAGAAGAAGCATAAAAATATGAACGATTTAGTGGCTGCTCGATAAGTTCGTGACAAAACTTTCCTATATCCTCAAAAGATAAAAAAAGCCGACATCGTCAGTATCTTAATGCATATTTGGCTTCCCCGAGTTGCCGCTTTATTTATTTTAATTTTTGCGATTATCGGGTTTATTTGTTAATTGATACGCCCTGCCCTTAAGTTATTTTCAACAACGATAAAAAAATTGGAATTCATTTACCTTTTATGGTTAGTGTCTAAACTATATTGCTCAATTTTTTGGGACAAGTTAATTAACAAACCGAGATATTTTCATGATTAGGAGTAAGCCTATGCATCGCTATATCAGCCCAATGATTTTAACAATCGGCTTATATTCAACATTAACACCGTCTCTTAGTTTTGCCGCAACAATCGATGAGCTTGCTCCCTATCGCGGTGTTTATGAATTACAATTAGATAATGCCAGCGATAAGTCAGGAATTTCTGGCTTTTCTGGCCGAATGGTTTATGAATTCACCGGCAATAAATGCAAAGGTTTTACAACCAATTTTCGCTTTGTTAGCAAAGTTGATTTAAGTGAACTACCCCAACGAATGAGCGATCAACAGGTAACAACTGTGGAAAGCGCCAATGGCAAGAAATTCAGTTTTAAAAGCAAAAGCTTTACCGACCAAGAGTTAACCAAAGAAGTAGATGGTAGCGCGGAGCTTGACGATGATGGTTTAAAAATTGAACTTAAAAAACCTGAACTAACAAATCTCCAGTTAGAAAAAGCTGTTTTTCCAACTGCCCATACAATTGAAATCATCAATCATGCCTTGAATAATAATTATTTTTTTAACACCAATATTTTTGATGGCTCCGAAGATGCCGATAAAATAACGCCAACCAATGTGGTGATTGGTAAATCAATCACACCAAAGCCCGACGATGAGACCAAAATCATGGGCAAGCTTGGTGAAGAGCCAGCATGGCCTGTGAATATTTCTTATTTTGATGATAGCAATAATCAAGACGGTCTCCCGACCTATCGCACCAGTTTTTTACTTTACAAAAATGGTGTAACCCGCGACCTAGTTATGGATTATGGCGATTTTTCCATTAAAGGAAAGCTGATTAAAATTGAATTGCTTGATAAGGGACAGACCGACTGCAATTAGTCGCTAAATCAACTTCAACGCAATTAGAGTTAACTGAAGTTTTTAAACATACTGGCAAGCTAAAAGGATAAAAAAAGTATTTTTACCAAAAAAATGGAGTGCAGTTTAATACTTTTTGTTTAAAAAAAGCATCAAATTGCATTTTATTTAAATTTGAATATCTTGATTTGGCTGCCCCACCTAACATTCAAACCAGCATAGAAAGCTTAGGCACAGGTTTTTTAATTTTTTAGCCAATGCAAGCGAAATTTTCATTGGATAAAAGAAACTGACGTTATTAGATAAAAGCTAGTAATGCTGGAAATCGCATATTTTCAGCCCTATCCAACAAACACGACATAAAAATACAATATTTTAAAAGGGCCCAAACAAGCCTTCAACTTCGGCATAAAACATAATCAAACCATCAGCCATTTTTTCGGCGGTCTAACTTGCTGCCTATAGCGCCGTTCCATTTTAATTATTGAAACCTAGAGCTTGCATTTTTTAGAATTACCCAGCACAAATTAAAATGCTTCCCACACCTGATGGCATGAGAAGCAAATTTTAAATTTGAACGATAGGAGTGATTAAACAATAATCTGATGATTATTAACTAGTGTATCCAAATCCGTCAGCACATTGTTTAAGGTCAGTATCGCAGAACTCGAAAACTGTGAATTCTTCCCGTCGATATCCACTGAGATAATAGTGTTATTACCTTGTTGCTGCACAGAAATAAAATCTGAAATATCACTAACTCCATCCTGATAACCGATCAACAAGCCAGAAAGATCAATGCGATCAGCATTGGCATTGCTATTAAAGTCACCGACTGTGAAACCATTGGCAATATCGTGCCCGTTGCCACCGGTTGCATCATTTTGGTCAATACGTTCATAAATCAAAGTATGATGACCATTATTATGCAGATTAAAGGTGTCATCCCCACCACGACCATTGAAATAATTATCTTGGTCATTACCTGTAAAGGTATCATTACCATTACCGCCTGCAACGCCTTCAATATTTTTCAACGACACAGTATTAAACCCGGTATTTTGATAGGTTGTCTTGCTTAAATCGACATTAATCGCAGTATTACCAGCTAATTTAAAATCAATGATATCAAGACCGCCAGTATCACTCCACTTTTTTACACCATTAACAACAGTCCAGCCACCGGCACCATCATATTTATCAGTACCTTTTGTAGCATAGAATGTATCATTATACCCCGTGCCTACAATACCGTTACCTAAATTAGCATTTTTTGAACTATCCCCATGCTCCGCAGTCAATACATGGGCATCATATGCTTCACCAGCTACAAATCCGCCCCAAGCTTCATTAACTGTAGAGTCGATATTTGCACTTACGCCTTTTACGTTACGTAGTAATTTAAGTGAATAGGTCTCATTAGGATCTAATCCATAAAAATTAACAATGCCTGATGTATCACTTGTTTGGTTTCCTGACTGCGGATTTAAGATCTGGGACGCAACAAGATTACCTTTTGAATCATATAATTGCACCGTATTACCAAGGAAGGAATTGATGCCCTCTTGATCAAGAATGCGGAAATGCAAAGCAGTACCATGCGCAATTGTCGTCTTGTTTCGTACAATTTCGGTATTGCCTTGTTGCGTGAAAATCATAAGATCCTGCGCGCCATCCCAGTTAATATCGGCAACAATTGCACCCGTTACCGGATCATTTTTACCAGGACTCTTATGAGCATTAACTGTACCGTTTACACCGATAGTATTAGTTCCGCCCAAAAGATTAGATGTTGTAAAGCTATTACCAGCTGAAGTTGAATTATTGGTATAAAGATTAACCGTACCCGTCGTACCATCTGCAGTAACGCCATTACCAACAGAATAGGCCGGTAATTCGATGATATCCATTTTACCATCGCCATTCCAATCCACAGCGATCGATGGTCCACCCTGCAAATCATCCCCTAACCAATGGATATTATTAGCTGTACCAATGCCATTGGGAGCAGTCGAGCCTAGATTGCCTTTGCCATCATTGTAGAGAATACGACTTTCATACTCAGAATGGCCATCTTGAGCCTTGCCCCGACCAATAAACAAATCCATGAAACCATCGCCGTTAAAATCGGCCCATGTCATGGAAATAGCGTTGCTGGTCGTGGAATTTGCTTTGCCTGTATTCTGGAAAACACCATTAATAATCTGACTTGTAGAGTAACCATCTTTACCGTCACTTGACACAACAACCAAACGTTGTTGATCATTGCTCATACGGCGAACATCCGGCCTTTCATTACCAAGCTTACTATAACCACTAACGCCATGATAAACGAGGTCAACAATACCATCATTATTGAGATCAACACCTGAAATTTCAGGGCCAGGCTGCGCATTATAGGCATTTGAAGAATAATTAAAATTAGAGTCACCAAGACGAGAATCGGTAAAGTTTTTGTCTTTTACCATTGATTGGACATTGCCGTTGATATTGCTAACGATTTGACTGTCCCATGTACGATTAGAAGTTGAACCACTTCCAGGTGATGTAACAAAACCAGAACGACCGGGAGCGATGTTACCATAGGCAATATCAGCATAGCCATCACCATTTTTGTCAAAGCCAATAACACCGGCATATTGAGCCATTACATTGGCCTTCGGATTATAATCTGGTCCATTTCTATATTGGCTACCAATTTGATAAGACAAATAAACATTGTTGCCAATATTATAATACATTTGTTGGCCGGTTTCAGCATTACCATCATTGGAAACAAAATCCATATAGCCATCACGGTTTATATCTAACCAAGTTCCATTTTGGGTTCCAGCAGTTGGCTTATTTATTGGACCATAAACATCTTTACCCTGCAAATGTGTCTGATCAAACGAGCCAAAAGTCTTGCGATCCGTTGCGTTTTGATCCAGCACAGTTCCGTTAGTAAAAATTTTCCATTGGCCATTTTCGCCAAGCGTCATCGCTGTTGCTTTTTCATCATCATTGGCTTCAACAACTGGTGGTGGTATAGGAATTTCAATATGCAGTTCATTAGCAGTATTATCTTGTACAATAATTTCGCCAGTAGACTTATGTAAAGCTGCAACTACTTCATAAGTTCCTTCATCTAATTCATCACTATCCGGAACTTGCACAGACCATGTCATTTTGGTTTGATCAACAACAACCTGACCATTGGCAGAACTATAGGTCTTGCCATTTAGTGTCACAGTAACATATTCACCGGGCAACACCTCAAAACCTATATCACCAGTTAATACTGGAGTAGTATCTTCTGTTGTGAGAGAATCTACAGAAATACTTAATCTAACATCCACTTCGAATGCTTTAGAATAATTGCCTAAATTTCCGCCATCATCTTCAAAACGAGCTTCAAATTTATAATCTTTATTATGCTCCAAAACATCAGGTACATCGTAAGACCATTGACCACTCGCATCAATAGTTGCCGTACCAATGCGAACACCATCTTGATAGATGACCAGCTTGTAGTAATCTTTTTCAGGATTATTTAGATAGTCATCACCAACTTTACCATTAAGAGTAATTGTACGATCATCAGTTTCAGTACCAGAATCAAAGTTTCCTTGCTTAAGTCCAACATTATCAGTAAACGTATTTATTTCTGGCACCTCCGCTATCGGAGGCAAAATATGAAGTCTACCAGAAAGATTAGCACTATCTGCCGTTGTGGGCGCTATTATACTTGCTGAGAACGACAGAAAACCAGGGTTAAAATCAGGAGCACTAGTTAAATCGACCATCCAATAACCTGTAGCCGCATCGTACTGTCCATTATATACAACACCTGGATTACTTAATAATGTTAAAAATACCTCAGAGCCAGCCACCCAATCTTCAATATTGAACCAAAGAACTTTTTTCTCCTGATTGGAATCAAAACCAAGATGAATTTTGTGATCAGAAGTACTAGTTCCAACAAATGATATTGCAGCCATATTTCCCCGCCTTTTCAAAAACTACCAAGCAATGTGGTAACATTATGCAACCAAAAGCCTGAAGTTAAACAAATCATATTTCTTTGCATTGAAATAATTTGCAGTAATCATCGCCTTTTAAAACACCCTAGCAATAAATTAAACTGCTTCCTAACCCCAAGCAAAACCCCGAATAAAAATTAGTTCATCAATACTATAAAAACACAGAAAACATCAATAGATTTTTTCAAATTTTCTTTAAATAAACAAAATAATTTAGTACTAATTTAATAAATAATAATATAAATTATTTATCATTTACAACTAAACATTCTTAATCAACATACAAATTATAATTATAATCTTATAATTACATATAATTTTATATAAACTATTCATAATATAATGAAATTAAAAAATATATGAATTTATACGCAGCCTTAGCTATCGCAAGATAAAAAATCTGGTTTAAAATCTTTCGTGTGAACAGGTAGGAGCAACATCAACCACTAGAATTTTAAGTACTTAATGTTATTTTAGGTTTTTATAGAGATTTTTTTAATTATACTCGCTACCATCAGCATATTTTCCATTTTAAAACCGCTACCCCGTTATTATTGGAGAGATAAAATGACAACACACTATGACAATGACAATATTTTTGCTAAAATTTTACGCGATGAAATTCCCTCAATTCGTGTTTATGAAGATGAAAACACGATTGCACTTATGGATGTTATGCCCCAAGGCGAAGGCCATGTTCTCATTATTCCGCGCAAAGCTTCACGTAATATTCTTGATGCAGAACCAGAAGCATTAATGAAGACCATTCTTACCGTACAAAAAATTGCAAATGCCGTAAAAAAAGCTTTTAATAGCGACGGTGTAACCGTTATGCAATTTAATGAGACTGCAGGTGGCCAAAGTGTTTTCCACCTTCACTTTCATGTCATACCGCGCTTTGATGGCATTGCCTTAAAACCACATATTGGCGGCATGGCAGATGCAAATCACCTTGAAGAACAAGCAAAAAAGATACGTGCAGTCATTGAAAAATAATCATATTTTTCAATAATTTAAGAGCTTACCCCAATTTAAATTTGACTTATATTCAACTAACTGATCATGACCATGCCTAAATTTTATGAATGAGGAAACCAAATTAATATCGGTTTCAATTACTTAATAGAAAGACATGGTTATGAAATTATCAATTAACCTAATTATGCCACACAAACTAGAAAGATTAAGTGAAACTCTAACGGCCAAGCACGCTAGCTTTGACTTAAAAATTCAGCTTAATGAATTTTGTATAAAATTTATTGATTTCAAATGCCGTCACCAGCTATTAAGGTTTGATCCATATTGCGCGCTGGCTCAGTACAGCCCGCCTCGCCTATGATGCGCGCAGGCACTCCGGCAACTGTAACGCCAGCAGGCACATCTTTTAAAACAACAGAACCTGAAGCAATTTTTGAACAATGACCAACTTCAATATTGCCTAAAATTTTTGCGCCTGCACCAATCAAAACACCATGCCGGATTTTAGGATGACGATCACCGCCAGCCTTGCCTGTACCACCTAATGTTACACTATGAAGGATGGAAACATGATCTTCAACAACTGCGGTCTCACCAATAACTAAACCTGTGGCATGATCAAGAAAAATACCCTTACCAATGGTTGCAGCAGGATGAATATCTGTTTGAAAAACTGAAGATGATCGGCTTTGCAAATAATAGGAAAAATCTATGCGCCCCGCTTGCCATAAAGCATTGGCAAGTCGATAGGTTTGCAAAGCATGAAAGCCTTTAAAATATAACAAGGCATCCATTAAACGATGACATGCAGGATCCAAATCAAAAACAGCAGCAATATCTTCACTCAAGATTTCATCAAAATTTTTAATTGTTGCAGCGGCCTCGGTTAGAGTTTGCCGCAAAACATCTTGATCAAGATCTTGATGATAAAGCCGATCAACCAAACGATTAATCACCGCCATGCGCAAATTTTTATGCTTTAAAACTGCGGGATAAATAAACCCCGACATTGTATGGTCATGTTTAATGGCAGCCTCAGCTTCAAAATATATGCGGTTCCATAAATCATCAACAGCAAGTTTTCTATCAAAAAATATTGGATTAGCGGCGGAATTCATCAAGTTCATCTTTCAATTGGCATTTTTGAGCGTTGATAAAAACGCCAAACTGGAACGGTTCTACCTCTATTAGATAGCATGGCGTGCGAGAAAATCCAAAGCACCTTTTTTATAAATCTTGTCGCCGACAGCTAACATATGATCGCGCCCCTCAATAATCAAGGATTCACCACTGGGCAATAAGGCTGCCAACGCGCTAGGATCGCCGCCGATTTCGTCAGCACTACCAACAGCTACCAGCACCGGTTGTTTTATTTGGAAAACCTCACCAGCCGTGAGTTCTTTTTTTGAGGTGATAACGCAAGCTGCCAAAGCCAAACGATCACTCTGGGTCTGATCTGCAAATTTGCGAAACATCAAACCACGTTTATTGGTGATACTATCGACATCCTTTGCCAATAAGGCTTCCGCGACCGGCTCCCAACGACCAGCTCCCGTCACCATACCAATACCAAGACCGCCAAAAATAGCGCTTTTTACACGTTTTGGGTGCCGCAAACACGCAAATGCAGTAATTCTTGCTCCCATTGAATAGCCCATAATATGAGCCTTTTCTATAGCAAGATGGTCTAAGAGGCGCACTGCATCATCGGCCATAGCCTCAGGTGTGTAAGCTTGCTCGTCATGAGGTTTTTGGGAGAAACCATGCCCACGATTGTCAATTGCAATAACACGATATCCCGCGTCATTTAAGGTACGAAACCAACCTGGTGCAACCCAATTTACCCATGAAGATGATGCAAAACCATGGATCAATAAAATGGGTTCCCCCTCACCCTTATCTCGATAGGCAAGAGTGTAGCCATCACTTTCAAAATATTTAACATCATCTTTTTGCATTTTTTATTACCTAACACATTTTGCTTCTATAGCAGGGTGAACCACACAATCACCTTGCTTTAAATTCATTTTTTTAATTTCGCCAGCATTCAATTCAACAACGTAGCGGGTTGGAAAACCAGAAGAGATAAGAATAGTTGATTCCGGCGTGGTGTTATATGCAAGGGAGACAACCTTACCGTCATTATCAACGAAAACCATATCAAGTGGTAAAGGCGTGTTTTTCATCCACATCATGATATCGCGCTGTGCTGCAAAAACAAAAAGCATTGCCCGATCGGTTGGAAAATCCCTACGAAACATGAGCCCTGCTTCTAGTTCTTCAGGTTTTTGCGCAATTTCAACCGAATAATTATGTGTTCCACTCGCGGTTAAAAAACTAATTGGCGCAGAATTAACTTCCAAACGCATTGGCTCCTGCGCCATTGCATTTATTGAAAGCATAAATATAGAAACTATAGCTACAAATATCGTTTTCATCTTTAAATCCCCATCGATGATTTGCTTTACCTTGCAAAAGCTGATCTTATTTTGCAAGCAAAAATTCATAAAATCATGGCGAGCAGCATATCGCAATATATTTAACCAAGTCTGCCTTTTTTAATTTACGGTCAGTGCCATATTTTTGAAATGGCCACTCGTTACAATATAAACGGCACGATAAAAACTATACTTTTTAAAATGCCCAATCAAATTTAGGAGGATGAAATGCAAAAATATTTAGCGACAACATTTTTTTTGGCAACACTTTTAATCCCACAAAGTTTACAAGCGCAAACTCATGCGGATAATAAAAATAACTTAACCATTGAAATCTTTGAGGCAACAGATCAAGACAACGGAAGCCAATTGGGAACAGTTAATGTGGAACAATCACCTTATGGCTTAGTATTTACTCCGCATATCAAAGGTTTAACACATGGTATCCATGGTTTTCATGTTCACAGTAATGCCGATTGTGGCCCTAAAAAAGATGGAGACAAAATAATTCCGGCGGGTTTAGCTGGCGGTCATTTAGACCCAGAAAATACTGGAAAGCATTCAACGCCTTGGGATGACACAGGCCATCTAGGGGATTTACCGCCGCTCTATGCTGATGCTGATGGCAACGCCAACCTCCCAGTCCTTGCACCGAAATTAAAAAACCTTGCAAGCATTAAAAATCGATCACTCATGATCCATATTGGTGGCGAAAACTACTCAGATCATCCTCATCCACTTGGCGGCGGCGGAGCTAGGATGGCTTGCGGTGTGATAAAATAATTATGCCTTTAACAATAGAATAAATTATTTAGAGCGCGTTATCGCTTCAACAATCAAAAAGCGTGCTCTAATTATTCAAAATATGTATTCGCAACAGACAAAATAAATAACTTTACCAAAACAACAGATATTATGCAAAATTCTCTTTATCCAATCGTAAAAATGTTACTGTTAAGGTGAAGATTGAGTACCTGCAACGCTATAAAAAAATTTAAAATATATTCTTTAGAATCAATCCCCACTGACAAAAAACTGCCATTTTCCATCAGGTGTTATCCCAATACGAAAAAAAGAATAGGCGCCAATATCTTTCATCGCCTCGAAATCACCAGCTGTCATAATCTGAAAGGTTTCAACCATTTGGGCTTTGGTCAACTTATCTATTGGATAGGCAAATAAATAAGGCCAAACATAAATTTCTTGGTCTGTACCTTGATCAAGATGGACATAGCCAGAATTAAGCAAATCAATAATGATCGAAAGGATTTCAAGGCCTTCTCCATCACCAGAAATCTCTTTTAAAAACTCAATTGGATCACCCCCCTCATCGGTGAGCCGGAGTTGCGTTTCATTGTCACCTGTACCAAGCAATGGTCTTAATGCCTCTATCTCACCCGTTTTTGCAGCATTTATAATCTTTAAGCGCATATCACCAACTATTGCTGGCAAAGCAGTTTGATCATAAAGAACAACAGGTAAAGGATGAGCAAATAAATCGCCTTTACTTGCATCATCATCAAATGGCCCAAAGGCACTTTCTGGATCTGGGATATTCTTGTCGATAACTCCACGAAAATCTGGCTGTTCTATTTTTGAAAAAGCATTTTGCAACGGAGCACTTGCCAATATGAATGCAAGCCCCAGTGCCAGAATAGATTGATTTATGCTTTTTAACATGTTTACCAAATTTTATAACTGTGAATGAAATTAACGGCCTATTTGAACCTGAAAATCATATATTGCAACGAATAGTAGGCGACGAGGCTATTGTACCGTCTTATGGTTAAGAAATTCCCCCATAATTATCCGCTCGCGAATAACATCCACAAAATTTAGCGCATCTTCTTCCTGCTTAAACAAGAGTAAATGTTCGAGCGCAGTCGCAAAGGCAGCCTCTGCCAAAATTTCCGGTTCAATACCGTTAGATATACCATTTGCCCAAGCTTCTGCCTGCGTTTCACTAGCAACAAGCTTTTTTTCCTGAGCAATGATTAATGCCAGGTCATTTTGACTATTCTTCATTCTTGGTTATCTCTCTATTGATACGCAAAGAGCGACGGCACTATAATTCAACCTTAGAATATCATAATTGTTTTGGCTTTGGTAATATAACTGGAAAAAAGGTTAATTTGCTTATAATCCAATGACACAGAGATGCTAGGCGTAACAACGAATGCTAATTTAATACTAAAGCTATAACTTCAACAAATAGACTAATTACCAAAACGATCAATTAACTCTTGTGAAAGCTTTTGCCCCTCATCATTATAAAGCTTTATCGCACTTAATGCCGCTGGGGTGCATTGATAATAATTTTCTGAAAAAGCACGATAACCACTATTAAAAGCATTAGTTAATTTTGCTTTTCTTGACGCATCAGCTTGCTCGGCATTTAGGAGTAAATTCATTTTATCTCGCCATAATGAGGTTTCATCACCGCATAGACTGTAGAGATAATGGAGCGAACCTAACACTTCAGATAAACGCGTTAACTTCTTATCATAGCTAATATTTTGGGTGAAGCCTTGAGATATAGGCATAATATTGGCGATAATAATAATAATAGCTAAAACACGGTTTTTCACGAACAAAAATACCTTAATAAACGACTGCAACAAAGGCGTATCTTGTCAAAAACTTGTTAAATAAGGTTAAATCTTTTTATTATTAAGTTTTTAGTTTTTACACATATTGCTTATTTGCATCTATTATTTTGTTCATTTAAGTCTATAATAATGAAGAAAAATTTTAAACTGGATATTTCATGTGTGGTCGCTTTACCCTTTTGGCTGATACAGCAAAAATTGAGGAACAATTTGGCACGATTGTTCCAATAGCAGTACCACAATTATTTAACATTGCACCAACTCAGCCAATTCTAATCATTAAGCACCCAGAAGCTGCACGACCTGAAAACAGCAACCTTCCTCCTCATGATACCAGCCTAATGCGCTGGGGATTTATCCCAGCCTTTGCCAAAGAGCCGGATAAATGGCCGCTTACCTTTAATATTAGGGCGGAAACGGTACACATAAAAAAATCATTTAGAAATGCTCTTAACCACCGGCGAATTATCATTCCGGCAAGCGGTTTTTTTGAATGGAAAAAAAATAAAACTAAGCAGAACGAGCCATATTATATTACCTCTGCCAATAGTTCGCTCATCGGCTTTGCAGGCCTTGCTGAAACATGGAGCGGTGCAGATGGTACCGAAATTGATACCGCAGGAATTATAACCACCGCCGCCAATGATGACATAAAAATAATACATCAACGTATGCCGCTTATTATTTCAAAAGAAAACTATCAAACCTGGTTAGATGTACGCAACTACCGTGGTGAAGATGTTTTGCGAATGCTAAGCCCACTTGGTACGGAAAAATTCTTAGTGCGAAAAATATCAACTAAGGTTAATGATGTTAATTATCGCAGCGAAGACCTTTTAGATGAAATACAAGAATTAGAAACAACCAGTAAATCCCAAAGCCACCCTGACCAGCTCTCCCTTTTTTAAAAAAATAAATAATGCTTATTTTAAAAATTGCGTTTTTAAATGTTATGTTATAACAATAAAAATTATATGTCTTTAACTAGCGCAATAATGTTTTAAAGCATTGATTGTTATCAAGGCCAAATCATTTATGTGTATATAGCGGACATACTCAATTTATTTATCATTTAAACAATAGATTAAGCCCTTTGTTAGAAAGTTTAATTTCGTGTCGTCCTCATTGATAAAACTTCAACATGCCGGTATTTTTCGTAATAATCGCTGGCTAGTACGCAATATTGACATGGAATTATCGCGTGGTGAAATCATAACTCTTATTGGCCCTAATGGTTCAGGTAAAAGCACCACTGCAAAAATGGCGCTCAAAATTTTAAAGCCCAATGAGGGTACCGTTTGGCAAGCACCGAACTTACGGGTTGGCTATGTACCACAAAAGCTTAATTTCGACCGTAGCATGCCAATGAGTGTCGGGCGCTTCATGGAACTGACCCATAAATTAAAAATAGAAGATGCCAATGCAGCACTGGCTGAGGTTGGTGCATTACATTTGCGGTCCGCACAGGTTCTCGACCTATCAGGCGGAGAATTACAAAGAGTAATGTTGGCACGAGCTGCGGCAACCAAACCTGATATACTTGTTTTAGATGAACCTTTGCAAGGCGTTGACTTTAGTGGTGAAGCAGAGCTTTATGATTTGATTTCCCAATATAGAGAACGGCTTAATTGTGGAATCTTATTAATTTCTCACGATTTACATGTTGTAATGGCAGCATCCGACCGTGTGATATGCCTCAACGGCCATATTTGCTGTAGTGGCAAGCCAGAAGAAGTCGCAAAAAGCCCTGAATATGTTGCGTTATTTTCACGAAGTGGCAAAAATTCTGCTGCACTTTATCGCCACCAACATGATCACAATCACCACCCAGATGGTAGTATTTGCCAAGGCGATACATATGGCGAAAATGGCAAACATCATCATTTAATCCAGCCAGACGAAAAACCACAGGATAAGGCCAATGTTTGATGATTTTTTTGTGCGCGCCATGGTTGGTTGCATCGGTATTGCATTGGCAGCCGGCCCTTTAGGCTGCATTGTTGTTTGGCGGCGAATGGCGTATTTTGGCGATACTATGGCCCATTCTGCGCTACTTGGTGTTGCGCTCGCCCTTATGTCAAACATCAATATGACTGTCTGCATTTTCATTGTCACAACAATGCTAGCTATTATCCTTTTACTTTTGCAACGCCGACACACACTTTCAAATGACTCGTTGCTTGGTGTTTTATCCCATTCCAGCCTTGCAATTAGCTTAATTATCTTAAGCTTTTTAACAACGGTACGCCAAGATCTTGTCGCATATTTATTTGGTGACGTATTATCAGTTTCAAGGCTTGATCTTGCCATGATATGGCTTGGTGGCGTTTTAGCAATTGCGATAATTTGTATTATTTGGCGACCACTCATTGCTGGCACTGTTAACAATGACCTTGCCAAAGCAGAAGGCCTGCACCCAGAAGTGGCGCAAATCATCTTTATGCTTATGCTAGCTCTTATCATCGCAGTAGCTATAAAAATTATTGGCATTTTGCTCATTACTGCTCTTTTAATCTTGCCAGCAGCTACGGCAAGGCGTTTATCATCAACACCTGAAATCATGGCCTTGCTTTCAAGCGTCATCGGCATTATCTCTTCAACAGCTGGATTGCAAATGTCAAAAATATTCAATACGCCTTCAGGGCCATCAATTGTGGTTGCCGCCTTTGTCCTTTTTGTTATTTGCCTTTTACCATTCAGCTTGCTAAAAAACAAAACTTAGCTGCATTAAACGTGATTATCAGCTGATATTTGCTGGTATGACTTATGAAAAGAGTAATCGATGATGTCCCCAATTGGTGATCTAACAAAAAACCAAAAATTCGTTCTTGATGTTCTCAAGAAAGAACGGGCACCGTTAAGCGCTTACGCAATTCTTGACCAGTTACGTAATGATGGCTTTCGCGCTCCGCTACAAATTTATCGCGCTTTAGATAAATTGATTGCCATTGGTGCAGTGCATAAGCTTGAAAGTTTAAATGCCTATATTGCCTGCGCCCATCCCGATTGTGATGACCATCATCTCGTTGCTTTTGCTATTTGCAAAAACTGTGGCAAGGTTCATGAATTTAGTAATCACGTCATCGAACATGAAGTCCACGACCACATGCATAAGATTAATTTCCGCCCCCATGCAACAACTTTGGAAATTCGTGGCCTTTGCGAAAATTGTGCTGAAGAACCGAGTAATGCCTAGTATCACCTATAGACTTCATATCGATCATTCAACCTTATTGGCAAGTTATTTCAAAGCTAATAAGCTAAAAATATACTGATATTAGATTTTTTTATTTACTCTATGGTCTGTGTTTTCTTTTTGTCATAATTAAAGCATATTTTCCTCGAATGAATCAATTTGAGCAATTTTTGATCCTATTGCAACATTTGTCTTTGCTTTCAACTATTAACAATATGTAAAAGCAGTTTGTTATGCATAGATCAAAAATCAACGAATGCATGTAAGGTTTTTTTAAATTAAATGATCAAAACTCTATCGAAGTTTTTTTTAAGTACATTATTCATTGGGTCAATGACTGCGATTGTACAGGCGCATCCGCATATTTTCGTTGATGCAAAAGTTGAAATTCAACTTGATAAAGATGGCAAGGTTGAAAAACTCACGCAAGATTGGTTGTTTGATGCTCTATTTTCAGCTGGCGTAATTTTAGATTTTGACAAAAATGGCGACCGTTTTCTTGATCCGTCAGAACTTGCCGAAATTAGCAAAACTATTCGCGAATCTTTGGCGGAGTTTGACTATTTTCAATCGGCAACAGTCGATGGTAAATCGGTAAAATTTGCCAACCCTGATAAGCTCATTGCTGATATGAAGAATAACCAGCTTTCGCTTCATATTGAGAACAAGCCACAAAGCCCACTATATATTAAACGTGGTGGTCGTTATAGTTTTACCCTTTATGATCCAACTTTTTATGTTGCTGTAAACTTTAAACGAGATGTCGATATTTCTTTCGTGGGACTACCTTCCTTTTGCAAAGGCTACATGCTTCGCCCTGATGGCGACAAGATATTATCCAAAAGTCTTGCCAATGAAACAGAAGATTTTTTTGCCAATCCCGATGCAAGTTTTGACTTAGCCCAACGCCTTGCGCCCAAATTGGAAGTAATATGCGACAAATAAAATTTATGCCTTTGATTGCTATTTTATTTTTTTATAGCATGCTAACAAATGCCTTTGCGAGATCACCGCTTGGTATCGGCGCACCTGAGCAGCAAATTGACAGTTCATCAATTTTTTCTCAGTTTTATATGCATATTCTTCGCTGGCAACAGGTTTTTGAACACACAATAGGCGGATATCTTACTGGCATAAAAGAAAATCCACAAAATGCAATTTGGCTTATTGGTCTTTCTTTTGTTTATGGCATTTTACATGCAGCAGGGCCAGGACATGGCAAAGCTGTCATTTCTTCCTATCTAGTTGCCAATGATGCAAGTTTAAAGCGCGGAATAATCCTATCTTTTTTTTCATCTATTTTGCAAGCAGTTAGCGCTATTTTTCTCGTTCTATTGATATTCTTACTTTTGCCTGCGCGTTTGACCGAGGCAACAAATTTTCTAATAACCGGCAGTTTTATTCTGATTACGCTTTTAGGAATCTTTATGATTTGGCGTAAAATTAAACCGTATTTTCACAAAAAAAATATTAAAACCACCGTTTTTGAAAGCACATCGTCCCTAGCATTTAATCAACCAACAAGCTTAAGCTCAAGCCTTTCAGGTAAAAGCACATTAAACAATAAGCCACGATTAAACTATGAAAAAGGCGGGATTGATCATGTATTTGACGGCACAGGTGAAATTTGCAATGATTGTGGCCAAGCCCATATGATCAATCCCGATATTGTAAAAGAACCTTTACAATGGCGCCCTGCCCTTATGGCAGTCCTATCTGTCGGACTTCGGCCCTGCAATGGCGCAATATTTGTTATGAGCTTCGTGTCGCTCAATCATCTTTGGTTTATTGGCATTGTCTCAGTTTTAGCTATGTCGCTTGGCACTTTTATAACCGTTTCGCTTTTGGCTTCTCTTGCTGTCTATGCAAAAGCATTAGCACTTAAAATCTCCAATAGGCAAAGCCATTTTAAGTTTTTCAAATCTGCATTGGAATGGTGCGCCGCAATTTTTATCTTCGTTACGGGTCTTTCGCTTACTTTAACCTCGATAATAAGTTAAGATTTTTATAATGTGGCATGGTGAGTATTTGGATAGAGGCTTAAATTTAAGAACCACGTAATTTGCTTTAAAATATAAGATTTAACGCCTTGAATGTGCAAACAAATGAGATTATTAAATCTCATTATTTCCTAATAAATTAACGGCGATAAACAGGAAGACTAAGCGTGAGCGAAAACCTTATTGGACAGAAAAAAGCCTTTACATTTGAAGAGCTTTTACGCTTCTATCAAGAGTCTGGTGTTGATATCGCAATATTAGATGAACCTATCAATCGGCTTATAGCGCAGCCTGCACTTACAAATGTCCAATCTGTAACTAAGACAATAGCTAATCAACAACCGCTGCAAACCTCAACAAAAGCGACTGACAATAAAAAGCCACCTGTAAGACCTTCAAACAACGCTCGTAAAACCAATTATGTTCCCCTTGACGACCAGATTAAACTTGCACGCGAAGTTGCTATGCGTGCAAATAGTCTTGATGAGTTGCGTCAAAATTTAACCAATTTTGATGACTGCCCGCTAAAAATTACCGCTAAAAATACGTGTTTTGCTGATGGCAGCATAAAAAGTAAGCTTATGGTTATCGGCGATGTTCCAGAACGTGAGGAAGACTTACAAGGTCTACCCTTTGTCGGTCCTTCAGGTGATCTGCTTAACAAAATGTTAGCGGCAATAGGTTTTAATCGTGAAGATGTTTATATTGCCAATGTTATCGCATGGCGTCCGCCCGGTAATCGCGAACCAACACCACATGAAGTAGAATTATGCAAACCATTCATTTATCGGCAAATTGAACTTGCAAATCCTGATATTATACTAGCATTTGGTGGCACCACGACAACATGGCTTACCGGTGTTAATGAAGGTATTTTGCGCATGCGTGGCAATTGGTTAAAATTTGTAACCTCTGGCGGTAAAACTATTGGTATTATGCCGACATTTCACCCACGCTATTTATTAAGAAATCCCCTTCATAAAAAATTTACGTGGCAAGATTTACTTAGTGTAAAAATGAAAATGCGTGAATTATCAAACGAACCTCTTTAGAAATTTATTGGCTGTCCCCAATTATTAAATAAACTATTTTATTTAGAATTTGCGGCCCGCTCTTGTGGTTTTAACAAATTTAATCGACTTTCACGATAAATAATAAAAATTCCAGAACCAACGACAATACAGCTGCCAATCAGCATTTGCGTGGTTGGTACATCACCAAAAACCACATAACCAATGATAAGTCCTAGCACTAAGGACACATATTCAAAAGGTGCAACGGTTGATGGCTCAGCATAGCGATAGGCCTCCGTCATAAAAATTTGAGCAACACCACCAAAAAGACCTGCGCCAATTAATAGGCAAGCACTATGCCAATCTGGCCAAACCCAAATATTAAGCAATGAGCTTTTTATACCAAAATGGTCTAAAAAATAACCAAGTGGCCATGTTAACAAGGAAAATAAACTTGCAGAAATCATAAAATAAAGCACAATTGTTGTGGTATGCTCGGTAAAAACGAGACGGCGCACCAATAAAAGTGCGATAGCGGTTAACACAGCACTTGCAAGGGCAGCAATAGCACCATAGGCAATTGACGTATCCATTTCCTGTGCTGAAAAAACGGTCATACGTGGCCAAATAACAATTAAAACACCAATAAGCCCTGCAAAAACTGCGCTCCAGCGATATAAGCGCACTTTTTCACGTAGAAAAATGACACTTAAAATAACTAAAATAAGTGGCGCGCCATAGCTTATGGCGATAGACTCAGGCAATGGCAATAAGGTTAAAGCGTAAAAACTTGACATCATCGACAAAATACCAAATAGACCTCGCCAAATATGCCCAATAATATTGCTGGTATAAAAAGCTTTGCGCAACTCACCACGCATAAACAACCAGATAAAAACTGGCAATAGACCTAAGAAAGAGCGAAAAAAACTAAGTTCGCCGACAGGAATTCCAACCGCAGCTTTTAGTAGTGTGGACATGCTGACAAAAAGAGCAACGGCGGTGATCTTCATCCAGATACCGACCATTACATTTCCTGAAATAACAGGCGATTTATCTATAGATCCCATATTAAAGCCAACACCATTTCAATCCCAACATCCCAACACTAAATCATATTATTACTTTAATAAAATATAATATTGCAAACACCACCTCATCAGCCAACCAACCAAAACCACACATGCTCATTATTTGTGCAATTTTACATCTACTTTACTAGCATATAATAAATAATTAATTATCATAACGCTTTATTTAATATCATTGTTCTTTTAATAAACTAATAGAGTATAATGCAAAGATTATAGATATTTTTTTAAAAAATCTATTGCAGCCTTTAGAGTCTATTCCTACCTTAAAGCAAGTTAACAATCGGGATTTAAGTTCATGAACACGGTAAAGCGTCCAGTTTTTCGCTTAAAAGATTATAAGCCAACCCCATATGAAATAAAAACAACCCATATGGACTTTCTTCTTGAAGCAGAAAACACAGTAGTGACAACAAAACTCGCACTGGAAAGACGGCATGGCACAAAAAAAGGCACACCGCTTATTCTCATTGGCGATGAGCTAGAACTGGTGCGCGTTGCCATTGATAATATTGCACTAGAGCCAAAAGACTTTACCATCACCCCAAGCCAATTAAAAATCGACAATCCACCTAGCGATCCGTTTGCCTTAGAAATTGTTACAAAAATCAATCCCAAGGCTAACCGGCAATTAATGGGCCTTTACCAATCTAGCGGTGTTTTTTGCACCCAATGCGAAGCAGAAGGCTTTCGCAGGATCACTTACTTCTATGATCGTCCTGATGTTCTTTCGGTCTATACTGTACGTATTGAAGCAAACAAAAAACAATGCCCCATTTTATTATCTAATGGTAATTGTGTTGAAAGCGGCAATATTGGCAAGGATCGGCACTTTGCAACATGGCATGACCCCTTTCCCAAACCATCCTATTTATTTGCTTTAGTTGCCGGCAATCTTGAAGTTACCCGTGATAGCTTCAAAACAATGAGCGGTAAAACACTTGACCTTGGCATTTATGTCGAGAAAGGTAAGACTGAGCGTGCGCTTTATGCAATGGACTCGCTGAAACGATCTCTTGCATGGGACGAAAAAGCTTTTGGCCGTGAATACGATCTTGATATATTTAATATTGTTGCCGTATCTGATTTTAATATGGGCGCTATGGAAAACAAAGGACTGAATATATTTAATGATCGATATATTCTTGCCGCTGCAGAAACTGAAACAGATGCGGACTTTGCCAATGTTGAACGCGTGGTTGCCCATGAATATTTCCATAACTGGACTGGCGACCGTATTACCTGCCGTGATTGGTTCCAATTATGCTTAAAAGAAGGGCTTACGGTTTATCGAGATCAAGAATTCTCATCAAGCCAACGCTCGCGTCCCGTGCAACGCATAGACCAAGTTCGTTTATTGAAAATTGCGCAATTTCCGGAAGATGCTGGTCCCCTTGCCCACCCCGTACGACCTACCGAATATAGCGAAATCAATAATTTTTATACAACTACCATCTATGAAAAAGGTGCGGAAGTTGTCCGCATGGTTCACACCTTGCTCGGTGATAAATTGTTTAGAAAAGGCATGGATCTATATTTTCAACGCCATGATGGTGAAGCTTGTACAATTGAGGATTTTATTGCTTGCTTTGCGAAGGTTTCAAAACAAGATTTTTCTCAATTTATGCTTTGGTACGATCAAGCGGGTACACCGCACGTAAAAGCCAAATTCGATTATAGCGAAAAACATGAAACCCTTACCATTAAACTGGAGCAAAAAATCCACCCAACCCCAGGGCAAAAGAAAAAGAAACCAATGGTCATTCCTATTCGCTTTGCGCTTTTGGATGGTGAGGGCAACGAGCTGAGTGGCGTGGCCAAAAGCGCTGGTAAAGATAATCTTTTGGTGCTTAACGAGGCCAAACAAAGCTTCCACTTTAAGGGGATAAAGCAACGCCCTTTGGTATCGCTTTTGCGTGATTTTTCTGCCCCAATTATCCTTAAAACAAATCTAAGCAAAAAGGAGCGTTTTTTCCTTGCCACCTATGATCAAGATCCAGTTAACCGTTGGCAGGCACTCAATGATCTTTTGATGGATGAACTGGTACATGCGCATAATCATGAAGGAAAATTGCGCCATAAGCAATGCATTAAACTTGCCAAGCTGGTTGACAATGTTGCCAATGATGAGCGCCTTGAACCAGCTTTCCGCGCGATAGCCTTGACCATGCCGAGCGAAGCGGAAGTTGCACGAATTGTCGAAAAAAATATCAATCCCGATCACATCCATGAAGCAAGGAAAATATTGGTTGAAATTATTGCGAAAGAAAATCAAGCAAGTTTTAACGCACTTTATAAAGCTATCACGCCTGCCAAGCCATTCACGCCTGATGCAATTAATGCTGGAAAGCGCGCATTAGCTAATACATTGCTTTATTATATTGCAATGGCTGAAAACTCGCCTAAACAAGTAAGTGCTTTATATAATCAGGCAGATAACATGACCGATCGGCTTGCCGCACTTAATATTTTAGTACAAAACTTTGCCCAATCTAAAGAAGCACAATCAGCTCTTGATGACTTTGAAAAGCGTTTTGACGATGATGTGCTAACTATCGACAAATGGTTTGGTATACAAGCGCGCAGCGCAAGGGTGGAAACCCTTGAAAAAGTGCAAGAGCTTACCAAGCACAAACATTTTTCCTTTGACAATCCAAACCGAGTGCGTGCATTAATTGGTGCCTTTGCTGGTGGCAACCCCGTTGCTTTTAACCGTAAAGACGGAGCAAGTTATGACTATTTAGCGAAAACGATCATCGACATTGATCGAAAAAATCCACAACTTGCAGCTCGCCTTTTAACAACTCTACGGTCATGGCGCTCACTAGAGCAACACCGCCGTCACAAGCTTGAAAACGCCTTAAAACAAATCGCCAAAGCAGAAAATTTATCCAACGATGTTAATGATATTATCGCCAGATTACTAAGTGGTGATAAAGATAAAAAGACCGATAAAAAGAACCATAAAAATAAGTGATTATAAGACCACTTATAATCTTGTTCAATAAGAACAAGACGCTATATAATGGAGTAATATTGATTAGATATTTGATTACTATGCTAAAATTTAACAGCATAGTAATCAATTGTTTGGATCATGAAAATGTTCAATCGCTACTCAATATACGATGTGATAACCAGCAGAACCACTTTTAGGCAAAAACTTTTTTGCAAAATAAGTAAGAATTTTGCGATAAAACAGAATTGACGAATTAACCTAACTCAATAGCATACAACTTAACTCCACCCCCAATTGGGCAATATTCACTTGAAGATTTTAGGAGCAAACATGTTAGAAAAAGTTATTTATACCACAAGTGCAACAGCCAAAGGCGGCCGCGAAGGTCATGTTACATCCCAAGATGGTGCCATCAACCTAGACTTGATCAAACCAAAAGAAATGGGCGGCAATGGCAAAGTCGGCGCAAATCCTGAAACTCTTTTTGCAGCTGGCTATGCAGCCTGCTTTGAATCAGCAACCCGTTTTGCTGCTGCCCAAAAGGGCATGAAAATTGGTGAAGATAGCTGGGTTAAAGCCGATGTTGGTATTGGCCCTCGTAAGGGAGGTGGCTTTCAATTAGTTGTAACACTTAACGTTCATCTTGATGGCCTTGATAAGCAACAAGCTGAAATGGCGGCACTTACTGCCCATAATGAAATTTGCCCCTATTCTCATGCCACACGCGGCAATGTGGAAGTGCAAATCAAGATTGTTTAAATTCTGATTATTAAAAAATTCAAATTTAGGCGCTCACCCTATCGGATGGGCGCCTTTATTATTTTGTTTTATCAAACTAAAATCCGACAGGCTTTCCAGTTTTTGTAATAACATCATCTGAAGTCACTTCATCAGACTTTCTTAAAATTTTAAACTCGTCTGACTTACCCTTTTTGATCAAAAAATCAATAACATATGAAGGATCCTTAAGATCATCAGCTGGCGGCGGCACATCTACCATCCTAAATTCAATACTGTAATCTCCTGCGCCAATAGGGGTTGGTATGTCATCAACAATAGTTGCAATTACAATATTGGAATTACTATGGAAAGGCACCCTAATAGCTCGCCTTACATCTGGTGTTAATGGGGGGAACTCATCCACTATTTTCAACCTGACAAGCGGCCAACCATCACGGTCGGGGATACCAAAGGAAACTGATCCATTTAACCAACCAAAACCTTGTGCCACATGCTCGTCAGTCCACAATAAATATTTTGGATTTGACTGATCAAAAACAATTACTTGACCATGGGTAATAGATATCGGCTTTTCAATTATATATTGATGTTCTTCAGCCAATGCACTTCCCCCAAATGTGCAACATAAAGCAAATAATGCCAATAAATGTAACAGCATATCTTGCATAAATATCTTCCAATTCAATTATAATATTATATTTCAACCTTTACTACATGATAAATAATATAACACTTTAATTTTATATCCACACAAATACAATAAGCATTATTTATTATCTCCGTATAACAGTATAATATCATTACAATTTAGCCAATATATTTTAGGAAACTAATATGAAAAAATATATTAAAATTGCATTATTTTTATTTCTTACCGGCATTATATTTATAAATTTTATTTCTTTTCACTATCGAGACAATGAAATATTAAGGCTTAAGGCTGATTTAGGAATTGCTTCTGCGCAAGCTGAATTGGGGCAATTATACCATGATGGCAAATTTAAATATGAAGATCCGCACCTCGCCAATAAATGGTTTAGACGGGCAGCTAAACAAGGCCATGCTAAAGCCCAATATAATATGGGTTTAATCTATAATGAGGGTGATGGTTTAATGCGCAACACGGGTGAAGCTATTAAATGGTTTAAACTTGCCGCAGAACAAGGCGTAACTCCCGCACAATATAATTTAGCCATCATTTATTATAATGGCTATGCCGTTGCACAAGATAAGGCTGAAGCAATTAAATGGTTTAAACGCGCAGCTGAGCAAGGCGCTACAGAGGCGCAATATAAATTAGGCTTAATATATTTTAAAGGCGATGGGGTACCACGCGATAGGGACGAGGCAATCAAATGGTATAAAATGGCGGCAGAACAAGGCGACGCAAATGCCCAGTATAATATGGCCCTAATGTATGATGGTCACCATGGTATTGGTGATAATAATATTGAGGCGATTAAATGGATGCGGCTCGCAGCCGAACAAGGCATCGTTGAAGCCCAGTATCAATTAGCACGATTATATGATGGAGCTTCGAGCATTCCCGAAGATGAGGTAAAAGCATTAAAATGGTATAAGATCGCCGCAGAACACGGCCACGCTGAAGCACAATTTAAATTAAGCGTTAAATATGAATATGGGTATGGCGTTGAAAAGAACATGGATGAAGCAGTTAAATTACTTAGGCTCGCAGCACCCGCGCTCGGCAACACTCATTATCAGTATAGATTAGCTTCAATGTATTATAATGGTAATGGCGTTAAGCAAGACAAGAAAGAAGCGGCTCGATGGTTCATAATGGCAGCGAGCTCAAATGATGTCATAGCGCAAGTTCGACTGGGAAGGATGTACTTGGTTGGCGATGGCGTCAACCAAGACACCTACGAAGCCATCAAATGGTATCAAATGGCCGCAACTCAGGGAGACCAAGAGGCAATAGAAGCTTTGCAAAACATCAAACAATCGTTAAATTAACACCTCGTTATATCAAAGCATAAAATGTCTTACAAACCACGATATTTTAATGAATTAAGCTTTATCCCTATGGAAGAGTTGCAAGTAATTAAAAAAGGCTTCCCCGTTATTGTTCATATATGACACAAATTTTGCAGGGACCTTAAGATCAAAAATAAAAGGCGCATAAGTTATAACAATTTTGGGGCGCCTTTTATGTTTATTTATATTTTTTTCATTTTCGCTTACATTTAACTATCCAGCTTTATGCCTATTTCAAAAAAATGCAATGAGGCCCGATGATAAAATGACTAAATGATTAAATGACTAAACAGGTGAACAAACTCATTTTAGTTTGAATGCATACGTTGAGCAAGCATTGTTGCGAGCGAAGGAGCTAAAGGCAATATCGGCGTTAAGGTTGATTGATAAGCATGATAAAGGTCTGGCTTTCCTACATAAATTTTACTCGAGGGATTGTTGTCGCCATCAACTTCATTATGCCAGCTACCTCCTCTCCGATCAATCATGTGTAAATCGAGGAAATCCCAAAATCGACGATACCAAACTTCGTATTTAATATTGCCAGTACGTTTTAAAAGCGCAGCGGCGGCAGTAATAGCCTCGGCTTGCACCCAATGAGCGCGATTACTCACATTAGGATTATCATTCCAATCAATTGTGTAAACAATACCCGGCTGGCCGTTTGCTGCCCATCCAGTATTCACACCTGCGTCAAATAATTTGCTTGCATCTTCAAATAACCATGATGGCGCTTCTTCACCATTTAGAAGTAAAGCCGCTTCAAGCTTTAGCAGCAAGTGGCTCCACTCCAAAAAATGACCTGGTGTCATACCAAATGGGCGCATATCATCATAAGGTTTATCCTTATTAAAATCGCGCATTAACAGCCAATTTTTATCAAAATGCTCCGGCACTCGATAATTATGTGCACGCGCATTGGTATGGATAATATGATGGGCAATCCGCAAAGCTCTTTGCCGCCAAATAGAAGAATTTAACACGTCAGCAAGCGCCATACACATTTCTACAGAATGCATATTACTGTTTGCACCGCGATAGTGTTCCTCGTCAGACCAATCTGCCGCAAAACTTTCGCGCATGGCTCCTTCATTTTCCGACCAAAAATATTCTTCAAGGATATCAACAGCTTGCTTAAGAAGAAGCTCAGCCCCTTCGGTTTTCGCGACAACTGCTGATGACGCAGCCAAGGCAACAAACGCATGAAGATAGGCAATTTTTCTTGCTTGTGGTTGATCTTCTGCCTGTTTCCAACCACCATGCTTATCATCATGCAATGGCCCAAGAAGAGCCTTAATACCATGTTTTACAAGCGGCGCGCAACCAGGTAAGCCTAATATAGAACCCAAGGCGTATGCGTGAGTCATACGGGCAGTTATGATTGTTTGAGCAACCGCGTTGTCCGGAAGATTACCCTGATCGTTAAGAGCGGTAAAACCGTTTTTTACGCGAGACTCTTTTGAAAAATCTAACAGCCTTTGCCCTTGCTGTTCTAGCCAGCGATGATGTCGCTGGCTATGTAACCATGTTTGTTCTGATGGTGAAACAGATGCTAATGTGTCAACCATTGATAATCATGCCACCGTTAACATGAATGGTTTGCCCAGTGATAAATGATGAATCTTCACTGGCAAGATAAACATAGGCCGGCCCTACCTCACTTGGCTGACCAATGCGCCCCAAAGGAACACTTTTTCCCATATCGGCCACGATCTGAGGATCGATAGGTCCAAATCCAGCAGGCTGAATTGGTGTCCATATAGGACCGGGCGCAACTTCATTCACCCTTATACCTTTATCTGCTAGTTGTAATGCCAGAGCGCGCGTAAAACCTGCTTGAGCTGCTTTGGTAGTTGAATATGCGACGAGCATATCGTTTCCAGCAAAAGCATTGACCGAAGTCGTGTTTATAATCGATGCACCTTTATGTAAATGAGGTAACGCCGCCCTAGTTAAGTAAAACATTGCATGCACATTAATATCAAAATGCCAATGCCAATCATCATCAGAAATTTCACCAAGGTCTTTAGCGACCTTTTGAATACCTGCATTATTTACGATAATATCTAATCCACCAAATTGCTCAATAACAGTTTTAACGACACTATTACAATTTTCTACTTTTCGTAAATCCGCTTCAAGCGCTAGGGCTCGCACACCCTCTGCTTCTATGAGTTTCTTTGCCTCCTGCCCATCATCAGCCTCTTCTGCAAGGTAAATAATAGCAACGTCAGCACCTTCACGAGCAAAATGCAAAGCCGCGGCCCTACCAATACCACTATCTCCACCTGTAATAAGTGCCTTTTTACCAGCTAGTTTGCTTGAACCTTTATAGCTATCGCGGATGTGTTGCGCTGGTGGAACTAATTTAGACTCTACACCTGGCATTTGATCTTGAGATTGTGGAGGAATTTTCATAATACGTACTCCGTTTGGGTTATTAAAGCTAAACGGAGGCAAGCATTAATGGTTGCATTAAAAATATAGCTAAATTTGCACGCTAAACCGTATTTCCAAAAAAAGAAAAAAATTGCGTTAAATATCAATTAGATAAAATTTAAAAAGCCAATTTTTGATACATAATATTTTAGTAAAATATAATTTACCAATCACAAATTTAATTAAAGTCGCAGATAAAATGGCCCGCTTATAAACCAAGCGGGCCAAAAAGTTTTAATTATTCAGAAAGACAATGTTTCAATGAATGGGCAATTTTCTCAATCATAAGCTCATATTGCATTGGTCCTTCTGGAATATCGTAACCAAGTGGATCCAGTTCACCAGTTTTAACCGTTGCCCCTTCTTGAATAGTCTTTACAACGCGGGGTTCAAATTGAGGCTCTGAAAAGACACAAGCGGACTTTAAATCTTTTACTTTTTCTTTAATTTCTGAAATACGTTTTGCACCTGGTGCTTGCTCAGGATTTACAGTTATGGAACCTGCAGCTGGAATATCAAAGCGTTTTTCAAAATAATGATAACCATCATGGAAAACAATAAATGGCTTACCGCGCACCGGTGCAAGCTCGCTATTAACTTGCTTAATTAGGGTATCAAGTTTTGCTATGTAAGCCGTTGCATTTGCGCGATAACGATCGGCATGTTCTGGATCTTTTTTTGCTAAAACTTCAGCAATATCTTTCACTGCTACTTTCGCATTTTCAGGATCCAACCAGAAATGTAGATCCTTATGTTCATGCTCATGGTCGTGATCAGCTTCTGCACTTTCATGCTCATGATCGTGGGCATGCTCATGAGCATGGTCATGTGCATCGGCCATTTCTGCCTTATCGTGGTCAGCCTCTGCATGTTCGTGCTCATGGTCATGATCATGGCTGTGGGCTTCAAACATACCACCTTCGCGCATATCAATAAGCTCAATGCCCGGAATTTCAGAAAGAGCAACTTTGTCTGCTTTTTCAGCAAGGTTATCAAGAGGCTTAATCAAAAATGTTTCCATGCTTGGCCCGGCCCAAAAGACAATATCAGCTTTGGCCAAATTATCAGCGTCACTTGGGCGCAAGGAATAACCATGTTCTGATCCTGCGCCTTTCACAATCAATTCAGGCGTGCCAACACCTTCCATAACCGTTGCAACCCAAGAATGGATTGGCTTAATAGAAGCGGTAACTTTAGGAACTTCAGCAAAAGCACTTGCTGAAAAAACAGAAACTGAAACAAAAACAGAAGCGGCAAGCAACTTGCGAAAGCTTTTAACCAAATTTGTCATTTTGCATCCTTTAAGAGCGTTATTGACGGATAAAATTTTAAATACCAAATCTAACCCACATATAAGGTGAAAGCTGAAACACTAACAGACTGGCATTAAAGCCCCGCACAACTTAACCATCACCATATGCAATGTTATAATATAACATTTACTCTCATACGCTTTTAAAAATCAAGTTACAATATTTTATTTTCAGCCCACAGCATCATTAACCAGAATTTATACGTATAGCGCTGTAAAGCATGCATTGTGCAAAAATAAATCAACATTTTTTAGCCACCATAAATCTAACTATACAGAATATTTAAAATCATAAACATTCAACCAGTTAACTTAAACAATTAATGATAATTATTAACAAATAACCTAATTAAACGCTGCTTAAACTTTGGCCACATCAAGTTTTTTAGATTTTTGCTGCAAACAACTATCCACCAGTCAAGATAAAGTGTTCACTGAAATTTGAATTGAGATGATGTTATAAAATTTCTTTGTTTGAATTTTTCTAACATCCCTTGACGCAGATTAGTAAAGCGCGCTAAATATGTTTTATGAAAACATTTGAAACCACAATTTGTATTATTACAATTATTATTGACTAGCTCATTGCTGGTCTGGTTGTTTTCATCACTGTTATCCCTTTAAGCAGAGATTAGCGCCCAGATCAGCGGCAAGAATTCACGCACATAAAGGTTGGTGCCATGGCAGTGTTGAAATTTTATAATTCCCTCACACGACAAAAAGATGATTTTCATCCGATTGATCAAAACAATGTACGCCTTTATGTTTGTGGTCCAACTGTTTATGATTATGCCCATATAGGCAATGCGCGCCCCGTCATTGTTTTTGATGTTCTATATCGTTTATTGCGCCATATTTATGGCCAAGATCATGTGCTTTTTGCCCGCAACATTACGGATGTGGACGATAAGATTAATGCGCGAGCCGTACGTGATTATCCAGATTTGCCACTGAATGATGCAATTAGAAAACTCACAGAAGAAACCAACAATCAATTTCAAGCCGATGTTACAGCATTAGGCTGCTTACCACCTGATGAACAGCCACGAGCTACCGACCACCTTGGCGAAATGCGCGCCATGATTGAACGCCTTGTTGAAACAGGTCACGCCTATGTAGCTGAAGACCATGTATTATTTTCCGTTGCCAGCATGGGTGCTCACCCACGCTATGGCGCTTTATCGCGCCGCTCTCTTGATGATATGATTGCTGGCGCGCGCGTTGATGTTGCGGCCTATAAACGTGACGAAATGGATTTTGTTTTATGGAAACCATCGCTTAATGGCGAACCTGGCTGGCCCTCACCAGCTGGAATAACCGTTAATGGGCGCCCTGGCTGGCATATTGAATGCTCGGCAATGTCGATGGCAAAATTATTGCAGCCTTTTGGTGGTGGCCTACAATGCGATGACCCTATGGCCAATGTTTTTGATATTCATGCTGGCGGAATTGATCTTATATTCCCTCATCATGAAAATGAAATAGCCCAAAGCTGCTCGGCTTTTGGCAATGAGCGTATGGCAAATTATTGGTTGCATAATGGCTTTTTACAAGTTGAAGGTCAAAAAATGTCAAAAAGCCTTGGCAATTTCATCACCATTCGCGAAGTTTTAAATGAAGATTTACCGCAATTTACTGGTGAAGTGAGCGAAGAATTGCGCAACATTTGGGCGGGGCTCTCGGCACGTTTTTCTATGTTGCAAACCCATTACCGCGAACCAATAAATTGGACGAAACAACGTTTAACCGAAGGTGCAGAAGAACTTTACCGCTGGTATGAGCTATTACGAGACATTAAGTTTGATGGCAGCATCGATACAAGTGCGGATAATGAGGTGATAGAGGCGTTATCCGACGATCTTAATACATGGAATGCAATCACCACCTTAAGGCGCTTTTACAAAGAACGCGATGCACGAGCATTGGGCGAAGGTATGGCTTTGCTTGGTCTTCTCCACCAAGATTTGATTGACAATCAACAAAACCCGCTATTTTACCGCAAAGCGGAACTATCAGACGATGAAATTCATCAACAAATTGCTTTAAGACTTGAAGCCATAGCCGCTAAGGACTGGGCAAAAGGTGATGCAATTAGAGATAACCTTGCCAAGCATAATATCTTATTAAAGGACGGAAAAAATCCTGAAACCGGAGAACGTGTAACCAGCTGGGAAGTGAAAAAATAATGCGTGATTATATAACCCTTTATGACACAACCCTACGTGATGGACAGCAAACACCAGGTGTTGATTTTTCGCTTGCAGATAAGCAGACAATCGCCAAAATGCTTGATGATTTTGGCCTTGATTACATTGAAGGCGGCTATCCTGGTGCAAATCCAACCGATACGGCTTTTTTCACGCAAAAACCAACTCATAAAGCTAAATTTGTCGCTTTTGGCATGACCAAGCGGGCTGGCATTTCAGCTTCTAATGATCCAGGTCTTAGTATGTTAGCGCAAGCAAAATCGGATGCCATTTGCTTAGTTGCTAAAACATGGGATTACCATGTGCGCGTTGCACTCAATTGCAGCAACGATGAAAACCTGCAATCAATTGCTGAATCTGTGCAATTTGTGCACAATACCGGCAAAGAAGCAATGGTCGATTGCGAGCATTTCTTTGATGGCTATAAAGCAAATCCGCAATATGCCCTTGCCTGCGCCAAAGCAGCCTATGATAATGGCGCACGTTGGGTGGTTTTATGCGACACCAATGGCGGCACTCAGCCAAGTGAAATTACCAATATTATTAAAGCAGTAACCAAAGTGGTACCAGGCGATCATCTTGGCATCCACACCCATGATGATACAGGCCAAGCCGTTGCTAATTCATTAGCAGCAATTGAAGCAGGTGTGAGGCAAGTGCAGGGTACTTTAAATGGTATTGGTGAGCGTTGCGGTAATGCTAATCTTATTACATTAATGGCAACGCTTGGCTTAAAACCCTTTTGGTCAGAACGGTTTAAAACAGGAATTACACCTGAAAAATTAAGAAAATTAACGCAAATCTCTCGCAGCTTTGACGATATATTAAACCGCAACAGCAATGAGCAAGCAGCTTTTGTTGGCTCATCAGCCTTTACAACCAAGGCTGGAATTCATGCGTCAGCTCTTTTGAAGGAACCTGAAACCTATGAGCATATCCCACCGCAATTAGTCGGCAATAGCCGCCGCGTCATGGTTTCAGACCAAGGTGGCAAAGCCAATTTTATTGCCGAGCTCCATCAGCGCAATATTATGGTTGAAAAAAGTGATCCACGGCTTGATAGCCTTATTAATATTGTTAAGGAGCGTGAGGCATCTGGTTATGCCTATGAAGGAGCAGATGCAAGTTTTGAGCTTTTAGCACGCAAGCATCTTGGCACTGTACCAGATTTTTTCCATATCCAATCTTTTCGCTGTAGTGTTGAAAGAAGACACCAAGGCAATGGCAGCATTGCTTTAATGTCAGAAGCGGTTGTCAAACTACGTATTGATGATGAAATCCATATGTCCGTTGCCGAAGGGCATGGCCCTGTCAATGCTCTTGATATTGCGCTGCGTAAAGACCTTGGTAAGTATCAAAGTGAAATCGCCGATATGTCACTGATTGACTTTAAAGTGCGAATTTTAAATGGCGGCACAGAAGCGATCACCCGCGTATTGATTGAAAGCCAAGATAAATCTGGCATGCGTTGGCGCACCGTTGGCGTATCCGATAATATTATTGATGCTTCATTCCAAGCATTACTTGATTCTGTTGTGTATAAGCTGGTAAAAAACCGCACTATACAAGACGAGAATTTATTAAACCAACAAAGTGCTTAAAACCCAAAAAAGCCTGCTATCAAATAATGATAGCAGGCTTTTTTAAAAAATTAATTTAACTACCCCATACGTTCAGACGCGTAACTTCCAGGACTTGCCGGAAAAACAACAACGCGGCCACCATTAATAAAATTACGATGTTGGATATGCGCATGAACCGCACGCGCCAAAACTTGTGCTTCAACATCACGGCCAATGGTGACAAAATCCTCGGCATTTTGTGCGTGGGTAATACGCTCTACCGCTTGTTCGATAATTGGCCCCTCGTCTAAATCTGCGGTTACATAATGAGCAGTTGCACCAATAAGCTTAACACCGCGTTGATAAGCTTGCTTATAAGGATTTGCACCTTTGAAAGATGGCAAGAAGGAATGGTGGATATTGATAATGCGCCCCGACATTTCCTTGCATAGCTGGTCAGACAAAATTTGCATATAACGGGCAAGAACAATCAATTCCGCACCGCTTTGGCGAACAACATCCATCAGCTCTTGTTCGGCCTGCTTCTTATTTTCCTTAGTTACTTTAATGCGATAAAATGGAATATCATGGTTAGCAACAATCTTTTGATAATCAAAATGGTTGGATACCACTGCAACAATATCTATTGGTAAAGCGCCTATGCGCCAACGATATAAAAGGTCATTTAGGCAGTGGCCAAAACTGGAAACCATGATGACAACTTTCATACGTTCTTTTGAGTCGTAAAAATGCGTATCCATGGTAAATTTTTGCGCAATATCTGCAAAACCATCCTCAAGTTCGCTCAAGCTTGCGCCAAGTTCTGACACAAAGCTTACCCGCATAAAAAACTTACCTGTTTCAAGATCATCAAACTGCGAAGAGTCAATAATATTACAACCCTTATCGGCAAGATATCCTGAAATGGCTGCAACCACACCACGCATAGATTGGCACGAAACAGTTAAAATAAAACGACTCATAACAACTCCAACACCCTATAGGTCTATTTCTTAAGATATGCCACTTAGAGCTTTTTATCTGCATATTCTAGTTTTTTCTCAAAGTGCATTTGCAAAAAAACCAAATTTAAGAACATGCAATAAAGCTAAAGCAGTCGACAATATATGCTTAATTGCACCCTAATCATCCTAAAGAAACGCAAAACAATATTAAATATATACATATAAAATAAATTACTACAAATAATTGTTATAAAATCTATTTTGTTTCGCTTGCATTGTCAGCAACTATATTATTTAAATATCGGCATATAAGGTTTGGAGGAACTTAATAATGCACATTAAAAAGCTACTTGTGGCGAACCGGTCAGAAATTGCGATCCGCGTATTTCGTGCCGCCAATGAATTGGGCATTAAAACCGTTGCCATTTGGGCGGAGGAAGACAAATTAGCCCTTCATCGTTTCAAGGCCGATGAGAGCTATCAAATTGGCCGTGACCCACAATTAGGACGCGAGTTGGGGCCGATTGAAAGCTACTTATCGATTGAGGAAATCATCCGTGTTGCTAGGCTTTCTGGCGCTGATGCTATTCACCCGGGCTATGGTCTATTGTCAGAAAGTCCCGAATTTGCAGAGGCTTGTGCGCAAAATAATATATTGTTTATTGGCCCCAAACCAGAAACCATGCGCCAATTAGGCAATAAGGTTGCAGCAAGAAACCTTGCTATTGATATTGGCGTTCCTGTTGTACCAGCAACAGAGCCCCTGCCCGACAATATTGATGAAATAACCAAACTTGCAAAAAGCGTTGGCTTTCCACTCATGCTAAAAGCATCATGGGGTGGCGGTGGCCGTGGCATGCGCGTTATCCGCAAGGAAGAAGATTTAGCCCGCGAAGTATTAGAAGCAAAACGCGAAGCAAAAGCTGCTTTTGGCAAGGATGAAGTCTACCTTGAAAAGCTAGTTGAGCGCGCGCGCCATGTTGAAGTGCAAGTTTTAGGCGATACCCATGGCAATGCTGTACATTTATATGAGCGTGACTGCTCTATCCAGCGGCGTAATCAAAAGGTGGTTGAACGCGCACCAGCCCCTTATCTAAATGATACACAGCGTAAAGAAATTGCTGCTTATGCATTAAAAATTGCCCATGCTACCAATTATATTGGCGCTGGCACAGTTGAATTTTTAATGGATGCCGATGAAGAAAAATTCTATTTCATTGAGGTTAACCCGCGCATCCAAGTTGAACATACGGTGACCGAAGAAGTTACTGGTATTGATATTGTTAAGGCACAAATCAAGCTACTTGAAGGCGAAACGATTGGTACAGCAGAATCTGGTGTACCGCCGCAGGCACAAATTCGGCTAAATGGTCATGCCTTGCAATGCCGTATTACTACCGAGGATCCTGAGCAAAATTTCATCCCGGATTACGGCCGTATTATCGCTTATCGCGGTGCAACTGGCTTTGGCATTCGCTTGGATGGTGGCACCGCCTATAGTGGCGCTGTCATCACGCGTTTTTATGATCCATTGCTCGAAAAGGTAACGGCTTGGGCACCAACATCTGATGAAGTTATTGCCCGAATGGACCGAGCCTTACGCGAGTTTCGTATTCGTGGGGTTGCCACCAATCTTACCTTTTTAGAGGCAATTATTTCCCACCCTAATTTTGCTGCCAATAAATATACAACGCGCTTTATCGACACCACACCAGAGCTTTTCCAATCGGTAAAAAGGCAAGATCGCGCCAGCAAATTATTAACCTATATTGCTGATGTAACCGTAAATGGCCATCCTGAAACAAAAGGGCGTGCAACACCTGCAGCCAATGCCGCTGCCCCAGTTATTCCGCAAACCAAAAGCCAAGAAATTAAAGCTGGCACCAAGCAAAGACTTGATGAATTGGGGCCAAAACAATTTGCAGCATGGGTACGGGAGCAAAAACGCGCCCTTATTACAGATACGACCATGCGTGATGGTCATCAATCCTTATTAGCAACCCGCATGCGCAGCCATGATATTATTAATATCGCTCCAACCTACGCAAAAGGCCTATCAGAGTTGTTTTCGCTCGAGTGTTGGGGGGGGGCAACTTTTGATGTTGCCATGCGTTTTTTAACTGAAGATCCGTGGGAGCGTTTGAATAAAATACGAGAAGCTGCACCCAATCTTTTATTGCAAATGCTTTTACGCGGCGCCAATGGCGTTGGTTATAAAAGCTATCCCGACAATGTGGTAAAATATTTTGTTCGCCAAGCTGCACAAAATGGCATTGATGTTTTCCGTGTTTTTGATAGCCTTAACTGGGTTGAAAATATGCGTCTTTCGATGGATGCCGTTTTAGAAGAAAATAAAATATGTGAAGCAGCTATTTGCTACACAGGCGATATTTTAAACTCTGCTCGACCTAAATATGATCTTAACTATTATTTAAAACTTGCCCGTGAAGTGGAAGCAGCTGGCGCCCATATTATTGCAATCAAAGATATGGCTGGACTAATGAAGCCAAACGCAGCACGCATATTATTTAAAGCACTGCGTGAGACAACTGCGTTGCCACTTCATTTCCATACCCACGACACATCAGGCATTGCTGCCGCGACTGTTTTGGCAGCGATTGAAAGTGGTGCGGATATTGTTGATGGCGCAATGGATGCTTTGTCAGGCAATACATCGCAACCCTGCCTTGGCTCTATTGTAGAAGCATTGAAGGGAAGTGATCATGATACCGGTTTAGATACTAATCTTATTCGGCGAGTATCATTTTATTGGGAAGCGGTGCGCCAACAATATGCGGCTTTTGAAAGCGACTTAAAAGGCCCAGCATCAGAAGTTTATCTTCATGAAATGCCCGGCGGCCAGTTCACCAATTTAAAAGAACAAGCAAGATCCTTAGGGCTTGAAACGCGCTGGCACGAGGTTGCCCAAGCCTATGCTGATGTAAATCAAATGTTCGGCGATATTGTTAAGGTTACTCCCTCATCAAAAGTTGTCGGCGATATGGCTTTGATGATGGTATCGCAAGATCTAAGTGTTGAAGATGTTGAAAATCCCAACAAGGACATCGCTTTTCCAGAGTCGGTCGTATCAATGATGCGCGGTGATTTGGGACAGCCGGAAAGTGGTTGGCCAAAACAACTCCAGAAAAAAATATTAAAAGGCGAACAAGCTTTTACAGTACGCCCCGGCGCATTATTGGAAGACGCTGATCTTAATAATGAGCGCCGGCAAATAGAAGAAAAAGCTAATCGTAAAATTAGCGACCGTGAATTTGCTTCTTATTTGATGTATCCAAAAGTTTTTTCTGATTTTATCGCAGCTGCCAATCTTTATGGCCCAGTTGCCACGCTGCCAACACCAATTTATTTCTATGGCCTCAACCATGGCGATGAAATATTGGTTGAAATTGAACAGGGCAAATCATTGGTCGTCCGCAATCTTGCAATTGGCGAAAGCGATGAAAATGGCATGATCACGGTATTTTTTGAGCTTAACGGCCAACCACGGCGCGTTAAAGTACCCGATCGTCTACATGCAGGCGCAGTTAAAACCAGAACGAAGGTTGAGCTTGGCAATATAAATCAGATTGGTGCGCCAATGCCCGGTGTTGTTTCAGAAGTTGCAGTAAAAACTGGCGACAAGGTTCAAGCCGGTGATGTATTGCTATCTATTGAAGCTATGAAGATGGAAACAGCACTTCATGCAGAAAAAGATGGCATAATTGCTGAAGTCTTTGTAAAGCCAGGCGACCAAATAGATGCCAAAGACCTATTAATTACTTTTGAATAGATTTTTAATAAAACCGCGAAACCTGCCTTCATTCAAAAAGGGAAGTTTCGCGGTTAAAGCTTAAATTTCAAGAATAGCCTCAACTTCCACTGTGGCATTTAATGGCAAGCTAGCAGCACCAACCGCAGAGCGTGCATGTTTACCCGCCTCACCCAATACATTTACAAACAAGTCAGATGCGCCATTTGCTGCTTGCGGAATATCAAAGAAATCAGGCGAACTTGCAACAAATACAACAATTTTGACAACTCGCTTTATTTTATTAAGATCACCAAGAGCGGCTTGTGCTTGCGCCAAAACATTTATCGCACAGGCTTCCGCTGCTTTTTTAGCGTCTTCAATGGTAACATCTTGGCCAACTTTGCCCGTAGCTAATAATTTACCATCTTTGAGTGGTAATTGCCCCGAAATAAATAACTGGTTTCCACTTTGCGCATAAGTGACGTAATTGGCAACAGGAACCGCAGCTTGCGGTATAGTAATTCCTAAATCACTTAATCTTTGGCTAATTGAATCTGACATGATATTCCTTTCCATCAAAAATAAATCAAGCACATTTATACACAATTTAAATAATAATGCGACAAAACAAAAATATAGGCCTATCAATAACCCGACTTAACGCCACATCCTTTCTTAAGCAAGAAAACTCGCATTTCTTTTAACAACTACTGATAGCATAGTCTATTTCAGCATAGGCCTTAGAAAAAACACTTTATGCCATCTAAAAGCCAAAAGCCTTTGTTAATTTAACCAAATAGCAGCAAAATCTAATTAAATTGCAGCAATTAAATTTATCTTGACGCAACATTATCTTGAAAATATTCTTGGTTTGAAAGCCATTTAGAAATTGAATTGGATAATCTCCAAACCAAACATAAAGAAGCTACGATGACATCTCCTGCCCCAAATGAGCAAAATAATATGGAACTAAACAAGGCTGATCCAGCGCCCAATAATGCGGTTACAAGCGCTAAAGCCAAGAAAACACGGCGCTCAAAGGCTGCGCGCAACCCTTTTATTATTTTAGCGAACCTTGTTTTTTCACTCCTTATACTTGCCGCATTAGGCGCTGGATTTGGTATTTATTACTTAAAAAAAACATTTAATGACCAGGGCCCTTTGCAACAGGCTGAAGTCATTTGGATTAAACCTGGGTCAGGTATAAAAGAAATCTCTACACTGCTTGCTAGCAATAATATAATTTCCAATGATCAAATCTTTGTCTATGGCATTGGATGGGAACAAAAAACCAAGGCGCTAAAGGCTGGTGAATATGAAATACCAGCCCATGCTTCCATGCGCGATGTCATGAATATATTGGTTTTAGGTCGCTCTATCGAGCATAGCATAACAATACCTGAAGGTTGGACGGTAACCCAAGCACTAAACCGCATTAGCGGTAATGACGTTTTAACAGGTGATTTAGCCAGTGATAAAATGCCCCCAGAAGGCGCCCTCATGGCTGATACTGTAACATTTTTACGTGGTACAACACGAGCTGATATTGTGCGGCGGTTACAACAAAACCAAGACAAACTGGTAAAAGAAATTTGGGCTACAAGAGCCGCAGATTTACCGATCAAAAACATCAATGAGTTTGTAACGCTGGCATCCATTGTTGAAAAAGAAACTGGCATTGCATCTGAACGCCCACAAGTTGCAGCTGTATTTATTAATCGATTGCGTAAAAATATGCGTTTACAATCAGACCCTACCATCATTTATGGCCTTTTTGGTGGTGCAGGTAAGCCCTCTGGACGCCCAATCTATCGTTCAGACATAGATAAGGAAACACCTTATAATACTTACAAGATTAATGGCCTGCCGCCGACACCAATTGCAATTCCCGGCAAGGATGCATTAATGGCCGTTGCCAATCCACCAAAGACCGAAGATCTTTATTTTGTAGCTGACGGCTCTGGGGGCCATGCCTTTGCCAAGACACTTGATGAGCATAACCAAAATGTCCGCAAATGGCGTGAGGTTGAACGCTCCAATAATTTATCTCCAAACTAGACTTAAAACGACAAAAATAGCTGTGCTAAATTAAAAGCATGGCTATTTTTACCAAGACGCTAAATAATGTAAGAAGCAGCCAATTGTATTTGGTAAATTTATAATTTTAACGTAGCGATCAAGCGTGTCTTTCCAGGAGTGGAAGTTACGTCTAGAGAACCACCAACGCGACTGATCCGCATTTTCATGCTGCGCATACCAATACTCATGCCCGATTGAGCTACGGCTTCTACATCAAAACCTAAACCATCATCTTCAATAATAAGAATAAGTTCATCACATTTTGGTAGTTTCAAGCTAATTTCAACAAAATGAGCATGACTATGCTTAATGATATTGGTCAAAGCTTCTTCAATCAGACGCGTCAAAGCAAGACATTGTATAGCTGTTGGAATTATCAGCCATGATTGTTCAATATTCCACTTGAATTCGACTCCCAACTCATCAAAAAGGGTTGAATAACGATGACGCACCGGCGCGAGCCATTCATTGGGGGTTTCGGGAACCTTTACACTTTGACTTGAACTACTATCTATTGCTTGGCGAAGATCATTGCGAATGAGGCTCAACATTGCGATAACCTCTTTAGGGCTATAGTGTGATTTCGTCATCTCGATAGAAGCCATCATGTGGACTAACGAGCCTCCTAAACCATCATGTAAATCATTTGCAATCTGCAAGCGATCTTGCAGGCGTACATTTTCCATACTCAATGCATATTCTTGCTTAAGAACTGCTGATAATTCACTTTTAGCCCTAGCAATACTTTCACTTAACTCTTCATTAAATGATGCAATTTGTTGGGTATAATGGGCATGACGCCAGCCAATTAAACAAATCATTAAAAGCGTCACAAGGATAACGACATAGGCTGACAGCGGTACAGGACTGTCTATCATATTTAAAAAACGTAATAGATCATGTATATAAGATATTAAAGCCAAAAACCAGGCCAATGAAACAACGATAATATAACGTAGCTTGTGCCGTATTCCATAGATAAGTGTTTGCAGACAAGAGAATAAAATAATGAGTGTTATTGCCACCACCGCAGCTGTTTGGGCAATAACAATATTTACATCATTGATAAATATAGATAATGTTATTAAACTTATTATGACCACCCAAAAAAAGAACTCAACGCGAACTAATCTTTGCTTCGAAAAACGCAATATAAACAAAGAAAAGCATGTACCAGCAAGCAGCAACGCAATAGTATTTACGCGTGCACTCATATAGGTAGTCGAGAAAGGCCACGGACTATTTGTTACAAAATAACTAAGAAAAAACAACCAGAACAGTGCTGCTATTGCATATAGTCCATAAGCACTTTGCTTTCGATTAGCAATCCAGATAAAAAACAGCAATATCGCCATTATAAAAATTAGAATGATATTTACGAGAATTATGGAGCGACTATTCCAGATAAGCCGATCATGAAGCGTTTGCATCTCGCTAGGATCACCTAAATAAATACGGCCAATTCCAATTGGCTGTCCAGGCACACTAATTGCTTTAATCCATATTGTATTTATCCCTTTACGCAAATAGCTTTTTGGTATTTGCCAGTATCGTGGCATATTCCAACTACGTGACAAAGGCTCGGAGAGATGCTGATCTCGCCATAATTGTTGATCATTGACATATATCTCGCCGGCTATTTGGATGGAATGTAAGACCAAAGCGGCAGGCACTACTTTCCCCCCATCACATATACGTTGCCAATCAATTCTATACCAAACTATATCTTCAACACTAGAGCGACGTAAATTCCAATTGTCTGGCAAGGTAACTTCTAACCAAGCGCCCCACATTGCTGGTTTACTTCCATCCACATCTGCCTTTGTTGTCTTAACCGATAGAACTTGAAACAAACACGTATTTGTATTCATCGTCCAGGCATATGCTTGCCCCATGAAAAAGAATAAGCAAAATAATATGAATCTTAGCAAATAAGACCCCGTCTGCGAGCAGTATTTATAGCTTTGGTTCGAGACGAAACTGCAAGTTTTCGATAGATATGTTTAATATGAGATTCAACAGTATAACGCGATAGAGAAAGCTGATCGGCAATTTCGCGATTACCTAGTCCTTGAGCTACCAAAACCAGTATCTCATGTTCACGCGGACTTAGCCTTTCTATTTCGACACTATTTTGATCTTCTACTTTTGGAAGGGGTAGTTCATTAATAATTCTACGCGCGATAAATGGATCAATAGGTGCGCCACCACGCAAAATACTTCGTAAAGCCAACGCAATTTCTAAATCATCCCGCTCTTTGACAATATATCCTGTTGCACCAGCACGCAGAGCGGCAAAAGTCACGTCCTGAGTACTCCAAGCAGAAATAACAAGAATGCCCAGATTGATATCCCTAGTTCGCAATTCGCTGATCAAATCAATTCCATTACCGTCGGGAAGTCCAAGATCAACAAGCGCCAAAGCTATAAAAGACAAATTTTTGATAGATTGACGTGCAGCACTCAAAGAGCTTGCATGCACAATTGCTTGTTCGTCATATCCCATGGCAAGTAATAAAGTCTTTATCCTGCGATAAACCATTGGATCATCTTCAACCAACAGTACTGGTGCTTCCAATGTCAAATCAGCGGCAATTGTTTGAATAACCATTTTTTTCCTATTTATAAAAATAGCAGAAGAATTATAGTCTTTGCATCTGATAAGAAATTTGTCTCAGCTAGAATATCACAAGCATCTATTTTTTTATATATAAATTCTTATCACAAATTACCTATTTCATAATTTAAATTATGATCGAGTTGCAACACTGACGCGTATAAAATCAAACGCAAAATTATTCTTCTTAACTATTGATATAAAGAAATTAGGTATTTTACCTTACTGCGTGACAATTATCACCAGAAGTTCGTGATGTTTTCATTGTTTCGTGGTTTATCAATTAATGTTTAAATAGAAAAAATCACGAATATCAGATCAGGACCTATTAAATGTCTTATAGCATTTTGTTCAAATTAATAGGTCCTGCCTCGGAAATTAAATTGGTTTTACCAATATATGTTTTTTCTTACCAAAAGAAAGCTTTATTACATTCTCATCACCTAAATCACTATTATTGATGATGCGGCTTTCATCACTTACGGCAATGTCATTAACACGGATAGCGCCACCTTGAATATTGCGACGTGCGTCACCATTGGATTTTACAAGACCAGCTTTTACCAATAGAGATAAGATGCCGATACCATCTGAAAGTTCAGAACTTGCAATTTCCATCACTGGCAAATCTTGACCAAGTTTCCCTTCTTCAAAGGTTTGACGGGCCGTTTCTGCTGCAAGCTCAGCAGCTTCGCGGCCGTGTAGCATTGCAGTGATTTCTGTTGCTAAGATTTTTTTGACATCATTAATTTCCGCACCTTGCAGCTGGGCAAGGCGAGCAATTTCGTCCATTGGCAAAGTTGTATAAAGCTTCATGAAGCGAATAACGTCAGCATCTTCAGTATTGCGCCAATATTGCCAAAACTCATATGGGCTGACAAGGTCAGCATTAAGCCAAACGGCGCCATTTAAAGATTTGCCCATTTTTACGCCAGAAGCAGTGGTTAAAAGTGGTGTGGTTAGTGCATATAATTGGCTGGTCCCCATGCGGTGGCCGAGTTCAATACCATTGACGATATTACCCCATTGGTCCGAGCCCCCCATTTGTAGGCTCACACCATGACGTTGATTAAGCACAACAAAGTCATAGGCTTGTAAAATCATATAATTAAATTCAAGGAATGACAGTGAGTGCTCGCGCTCAAGGCGCAATTTAACCGAGTCAAAAGACAACATGCGATTAACCGAAAAATGACGGCCAACATCGCGCAAAAATTCAAGATAGTTGAGATTGCGCAACCAATCCGCATTATTTGCAATAATTGCATCATTAGGGCCCTCGCCAAAAGTGATGTAATTTGAAAAGACATGTTTAATGCCTTCAATATTATTTGCAATTGTTTCAACCGTCATCAATTTACGAGCTTCATCCTTAAAGGATGGATCACCAACCATACCTGTGCCGCCGCCCATGAGTGCAACGGGACGGTGTCCTGTTTTTTGTAGCCAATAGAGCATCATTATTTGCATCATGTGCCCAACATGAAGGCTATTGGCTGTTGGATCAAAGCCGATATAGGCTGAAACGGTTTCTTTCGCAAAAAGGTCATCTAAACCTTGTTCATCTGAAACTTGATGAATGAAACCACGCTCTTGCATGACGCGAAGAAAATCTGATTTAAAGCCCGACATCGATCTTTCCTGAATTTATAAAATTGAAATTATGCACGCATTGAAACGCGCTATCACTTGCTAGCATGAATCGGTTATAAATAACAAGGAATCAGTGTTGGGTGCGAAATGAAAAAACAAGATTTAAAAATGGCGATCGGTTTAATGAGCGGTACATCTATGGATGGTATTGACGCAGCCTTAATTGAAAGCGATGGTCTTAGCCAATTGCGCATTATATCAACTTTCAGCCATTCTTACTCGACCGATTTTCGCAATCGCTTGAAACAAAGCCTTGATCTTGCGCAGGGCGTTACAGATCGTACTGCTCGGCCTCATCGACTTGATGCGCTTGAACATGATTTAACCCTAGAACATGTGATGGTTGTTAAATCACTTTTAGAAAAGCTTGAACTAAATTCAGACTTGATTGATGTTATTGGCTTTCATGGGCAAACTATTTTACACCGGCCCAATACAGGCTTAACACTGCAATTAGGCGACGGCTCTTTGCTTGCGAGGAGAACGGGCATTGATGTGGTTTTCGATATGCGTGCCAATGATATGCGTTATCAAGGGCAAGGAGCGCCACTCGTGCCAATCTATCATGCGGCTCTTGCGGCAATGAGGCATGATTATTTAAAGTTTCCAGTTGCTTTTATTAACATCGGCGGTATATCCAACCTCACATTAGTAAAAACACCAAATTTAAAAAGTGATGATAATATCATTGCCTTTGATTGCGGCCCCGGCAATGTGTTAATTGATCAATGGATGACTTTAAATAATCAAGGCAATTTTGACAAGGATGGTCAGGCGGGGCTAGCAGGACAAGTTAATCAACAAGTTCTTGATGCTATTATGTTGGATATTGTTTATCAACAAAACACCAAACAATCCCTAGATTGGAGAAACTTCAAGCCGCTTACCGATAAAACCATATCGCTAGAAGATGGCGCAGCAAGTTTAGCGTTTTTAACCGCCAAACAGATTTTTTCTTCTTTTAAGTTTTTAAGTGAAAAGCCAAAGCAACTGATTATTAGTGGTGGAGGTGTTAGAAATAAAGCGATCATTAAGTATTTACAATTCCTCGGGAAACCTTTCGATATAGATATTATCGCGGCTGATGACATTGGTTTAAATTCAGCCTTTATCGAGGCGGAAGCTTGGGGATACCTTGCCATACGTTCAATGAAATCTTTACCGCTCACTTATCCAAAAACAACAGGATGTATAACTGCTGTAAGTGGTGGTGTCTTTGTATCAGCAAAACCATAAAATTTTTTGTGTTATATCTCATGAATTAATCGAGCTTACTCGCTTATTTATCAAAATTAGCGGCAGATTAAGATATTGCGATTGATGACACCAAGTTACAGATTATTTTAATATATCCATATCTATACATAAGTAACAATTATGTCATAAAACTGAAATTAAAATAGTTTAAAAAAAGGCATAAAAAAAGCAAGGCTCGAAAGCCTTGCTTTGATAATTATACGCGATGGTTTTAATCCTTAAACTTAAGGGGGCAGCGTTATACGCGCCCTAAAACCTGATCCTCCCAAATACTCTCGCGTCATTTAGGCAGTTTAATCTACCTAAGTTTGTTATCACCAATTTTCTATCATGTTTTATTATGGCTGTCATTAGAAAAAATATAAATGGCGTATTTTTGCCACAATGTGACGATTAGCCGTATTCTCGCCATTTTTTGATAAAAATTCATGCTTACGTTCTTATATTTCATTCTTTAATGATTGTCGTTATTGTAGAAAAACTAAAAATCGCGAATCGCGTGTTTACATTACAGGATTGGTATTACCTATGCGTCTTTCACAATATTTTCTCCCTATCCTTAAGGAAAATCCTAAAGAAGCGGAAATCGTTTCTCATCGGTTGATGCTGCGCACCGGCATGATACATCAACAAACTGCAGGTATTTATTCTTGGTTACCGATGGGTAAAAAAGTATTGGACAAAGTATGTGCCATTATTCGCGAAGAGCAAAACCGTTCAGGCGCATTAGAAATCTTAATGCCAACCATTCAACCGGCAGATCTTTGGCGTGAAAGCGGTCGTTATGATGATTATGGCAAGGAAATGTTGCGCATAAAGGATCGCCAAGATCGCGATATGCTATTTGGCCCTACCAATGAAGAAATGGTGACGGAAGTGTTCCGGTCCTATGTGCGTTCATATAAGGATTTACCGCTTAATCTTTATCATATTCAATGGAAATTTCGCGATGAAATACGTCCACGCTTTGGTGTTATGCGTTCGCGTGAGTTCTTGATGAAAGATGCCTATTCTTTTGATCTTGATTATAATGGCGCCAAAGCTGCTTATAATCGTATGTTTGTTGCCTATCTTCGCACTTTTGCTCGTGCAGGCCTTCATGCTATTCCTATGCGAGCCGATACAGGCCCTATTGGTGGCGACTTGAGTCATGAATTTATTATTCTTGCAGATACTGGTGAAAGCGCCGTTTTCTGCGATCAAAAATATCTTGATATGCAAGTTCCTGGTGCCGATACCGACTTTAAGGATAGCGAAGCATTAGCTAATATTGTTGCACAATGGACAGCGCCCTATGCTGCAACAGAAGAAATGCATGATGAAGCTGCTTGGGCATCTGTTGCAGATGATAAGAAAGTTGCGGCTCGCGGTATTGAGGTAGGACATATTTTCCATTTTGGTACCAAATATTCAGAACCAATGGGTGCTAAGGTAACAGGTCCCGATGGAAAAGATCATCTCGTTTCAATGGGATCTTATGGTATTGGCCCCTCACGTTTGATTGCTGCAGCAATTGAAGCATCTCACGATGATAAGGGTATTATTTGGCCAAAAGCACTTGCACCATTTGATATTGGCCTCATCAATATGAAGCCAGGTAACGAACAATGCGATGAAATGTCGAATAATCTTTATGAGCGTCTTAATAATGCCGGTTTTGATGTGTTGCTTGATGATACAGATGCAAGTGCTGGTTCAAAATTTGCGACTATGGATCTTATTGGTCTGCCAGAGCAAATTGTTGTTGGACCACGCGGTGCAGCAAATGGAGAAGTAGAAATTAAAAATCGCAAAAGCGGTGAAAAAATGACTTTATCTCTTGATGCAGCCTTAAACCGGATGATTGAAACCCAATGAGTAACGACACAAAGCCAATTCATCAAGGCAAACCATTCGCTTATTATGAGTGGATGGTGGCCTTTCGCTATATGATACCACGCAAAAAACAAGCTTTCACCTCAATTATATCCATCATATCCCTTATAGGAATCATGATCGGTGTTTGCGCATTGATTGTGGTTATGTCGGTTATGAATGGTTTTAGAGCCGATTTACTCGATCGCATTTTGGGTTTTAATGGCCATTTAATTGTGCAATCCGACAGCGGCTCCATTGATAATTATAATAATCTTATTCCGCAGCTTGAAAAGTTACACGGGATTAAATTTATTCTTCCTGTGCTTGAAGGGCAAGCCTTTGCTACATATGACAAAAATGGTAGCGGAGCCATTGTACGCGGCATGCGCGAAGCTGATCTAAAAAAAATGTCAGCAGTTGCTGATAATATTAAGTTAGGCAGCATCAATAAGTTTGATGAGGGTGAAACCATTTTGCTAGGCCGTGGACTTGCACAAAAGCTTGGCGTTACCGTTGATGATTATGTCACAATTCTTGGTCCTGAGGGCGATGTTACCCCCTTTGGCGTTACCCGCCGCGAAAAAGCATATAAAGTAGGTGGTATTTTTGAAGTTGGTATGTTTGAGTTTGATTCAGCGGTGATATTTATGCCGTTATCACAAGCACAGCTATTCTTTAATCAAGAAGATAAAGTACAGTCTCTTGAGGTTTTCATTGAAAAACCCGATGACGTTGACAACATTCGATTGGCAATAGAACAAGAAGTTCGCCCTTTAATCGACCAAGGCACTATTCCAAATGTCTATATGATTGATTGGCGACAACGTAACCAAACGTTTTTTTCAGCCCTACAAGTTGAACGCAATGTTATGTTTATTATTCTGTCGCTGATAGTGTTGGTCGCTGCCCTTAATATTATTTCTGGACTGGTTATGCTGGTTAAAGATAAAGGGCATGATATTGCTATTTTGCGCACTATGGGGGCAACTCGCGGTGCAATTATGCGTATTTTCATTATGACTGGCGCGGTTATTGGGGTAATCGGCACATTATTGGGCGGTTTACTCGGTATCGTTACCAGCCTTAATATCGAGCATATTCAGAAATTCGTCACTTGGGTTTCTGGAGAGGAAGTATTTAATCCGCAAATTTATATGCTAACGCAATTACCATCGCGTTTGGATGTCGGTCAGATTGGAACCGTCGTCATTATGACCTTATCGCTGTCATTATTGGCAACCATCTTGCCTGCATGGCGTGCGTCTCGCCTCGATCCCGTTCAAGCATTAAGGTATGAATAATGGCTGAGCCTGTTTTAAAACTCATTAATGTTGATCGCACCTATAATGATAGCGATCAAGCTTTAACAATATTAGATAAAGCTAACTTTACCTTAAATAGCGGTGAAACAGTTGCTTTGGTTGCACCTTCAGGTGCTGGCAAATCAACCCTTTTGCACATTGCCGGCTTGTTAGAAAAGCCCAATGGCGGTGAAGTGGAATTATGTGGCAAAACATGCTCTAAATTATCAGATGGAGAACGCACAGCTATACGCCGTTCCGAAGTAGGTTTTGTCTACCAATTCCATCATTTGTTGCCAGAATTTACAGCGCTTGAAAATGTCATGATGCCGCAATTAATTAGCGGCTTAAAGAAGAAAGAAGCTGCGGCTCGCGCTGAAAAGCTACTTGAATATATGCGGGTTGGCCATAGGGTTAAACATCGGCCATCAGAATTATCCGGCGGTGAGCAGCAGCGGGTGGCTATTGCGCGCGCTGTTGCAAATGTACCAATGGTATTGCTTGCTGATGAACCAACAGGTAATCTTGATCCAGTTACATCCAATTATGTATTTCAAGCATTACAAGCTTTGGTTAAGCAATCTGGGCTTGCCGCACTAATTGCAACACATAATCATGCACTTGCTAAGCAAATGGATCGCCGCATCACACTTGAAAATGGAAAAATAGTTGAGTTGCCATAAAATCCAACGCAACTGTCTCAAGGGTACTAAAGGTTTCAAGGGGCTTAAAGTTCTATTGTCCTTTATTAACTTCTAGTTGATAAATCAAATGATTTGCTCGGCATTTTTTTCATTAATAAATTTAAAAGGAGGGCTAGATGCCCTCCTTTCATTTTTCACACTGATTTTAATCAAGATTAGCTTTGCTACAAATCTTTATATCACAACGAGATAAAGCCCTATTTTTTCAAAATTTATACATAAAAAAGCCACTTAATAGAATGAATATTAAGTGGCTCTTTAATCAAGATTAGCTAATTTATTAAATACTCAACCAAAGGAAATTATAAATTGCTTTTCATCGGTAATATTTGATTTTTTTTCAATAAAATTGCGCAATGTTTGCGGATAAAGCTGATGTTCTTGCTTTAAAACACGTGCACTTAAACTATCAGCATTATCGGTGGCTAAAACGGGGACAACGGCCTGCGCCAAAATAGGCCCCTCATCCATACCTTCTGTGACGATATGCACACTGCAACCGGCAATTTTCACCCCTGCTTCAATTGCCCTTTGATGGGTATGGAGCCCAGGGAAAAGTGGCAATAAAGAAGGGTGAATATTTAAAATTTTTCCTTCATAAGGCTTGATAAAATTTGCAGAAATAATACGCATATAGCCCGCAAGACAAATAATATCAGGAGCCAACGCATCTAATTGCTGCAAAATTGCATCTTCATGAGCTTGTTTAGAGGCAAAAGACGCGCGTTCAAAACCAAAGGTCTCAACACCCCGTGATTTTGCCTTAGCCAAACCACCAGCATTGGCATTATCTGAAAAAACAGCAACAATTTCTGCTGGATAATCTTTCGCTTTGCTGGCTTCAATGAGCTTTTCCATATTCGAGCCGCCGCCCGATATAAAAACGACAACCCGCTTACGACTCATAATACTAATTGCCCTTTATAGACAACACCCTTATCTTGCCGCGTTATAAGCTGACCAATCTCGCTGACCGTTTCGCCACTGTCTTCTAATGCTTTTTTAACAGCATCAAGATTTTGTGGTGCAACAACAACAATCATACCAATACCACAATTAAAAGTACGCAGCATTTCATGCATTTCAATATTGCCAGTATTTGCCAGCCACTTAAATACTGACGGTACGCTTACGGCATTAAGATTTATTTCTGCGCTCAGATTTTTAGGCAAAACACGTGGAATATTTTCAGGAAAACCACCGCCGGTAATATGGGCAAGGGCTTTAATGGATTGAGTTGCCTTTATAGCCGATAATATGGAACGCACATAAATACGCGTTGGCGCTAATAATGCGCGTCCTAGTGGTAAAGCTGGATTAAACGGTGCAGGATCATTCCAAGATAGGCCCGAATGTTCAACAATTTTACGCACCAAAGAAAAACCATTGGAATGAATACCTGATGAGGCGAGACCTAAAATAACATCCCCCTCAGCTATATCCTTATGGGGCAGTAACGTACCACGTTCTGCTGCACCAACAGCAAAACCAGCAAGATCATAATCGCCATCACGATACATGCCCGGCATTTCAGCAGTTTCACCACCAATTAATGCAGCACCTGATTGACGGCAGCCTTCTGCAATACCTGATACGATCGCGGCACCTTGGTTGGGGTCAAGTTTACCAGTTGCAAAATAATCAAGGAAAAAAAGCGGCTCAGCACCCTGCACGACAAGATCATTCACACACATGGCAACAAGATCAATGCCAACCTCATCATGGTAGCCCGCGTCAATCGCGATTTTAAGCTTGGTACCAACACCATCATTAGCAGCAACGAGAATCGGATCCTTAAAACCGGCTGCTTTTAAATCAAACAACCCACCAAAGCCGCCAATTTCTGTATCGGCCCCTGCCCGGCTTGTTGAACGCACCAGTGGCTTAATCAGGTCAACCATGTGGTTCCCCGCATCAATATCCACACCTGATTGTGCATAAGTGAGGCCGACAGTTTGGTCTTTACTATCTTTAACCATTTTTAGGTTTCCTTGCATTAAAATAGCGCAATAATTATGCATTTGCCATGCCACGCCCAAAGCCGCAAGAAAAAACCGCATAATTTGCAAAAAAACACACTTTTAAGCAAAAGACTTATGGATAGCAGCCTTGACCAATGGTATTTCTCAACATATCTGAATAGACTTGCGTACATTAATCTTTATCAAAGATTGGTCACTATGTGGTCATGAAGCAATGATAAAAAAGCTCACCTAAAATGAGCTATGGTAAATTAGGCGGTCAATATGCAAAATGAAAAGCAAGATGGTGGCAAAAATAAAAGCGATGAAATCGTAACGATTTCCGCCAGCCAATTGCGGCAATTAAAGCGTAAAGAGCGCCAAGAAGCACAAGCCTTGCGCTCTAAGGCCAATTTTGTTTTGGTACCCTTGCAAGGTAATGTGCGTAAGCAAGCCTTTTTTTGGCTTGGTACTTTATTGTTTTTTATCATTTTTCTTATCGTTTTTAGTGATGTTTTACTTCCCTTTGTTGCGGGCATTGCTCTAGCCTATTTTTTAAATCCTGTGGTAGAATTTTTAGAAAAAATAGGTCTATCACGCATGTGGGCAACTGTTGCAATTGTGATATTTGTGGTGGTTATATTTGCTTTGGCATTAATCTTACTCGTGCCGCTACTCGTTCAACAATTATCAAATTTTAGTGACAACATACCAAGTTATGTCAACTCGCTTGTTGTCTTTTTGAAACATCGTGATCTAACTTGGTTGAGCCAATTCAATATTGACACCTCAACCATACAAGGTAGTTTACAGGGCCTTTTCGATAAGCTTTCGACATTTTTTACGGGGCTAGTTCAATCACTCGTAAATTCAGGGCGTGCTATAGTTAATGTATTTATCTTATGGATTATGGCGCCAGTCGTGGCATTTTACATGCTACTCGATTGGGATCGAATGGTTGACACAGTTGATTCTTGGATTCCGCGCGATCACCTTTCAACTATTCGCAGTATTTTTGCACAAATGGATCGGGCAGTTGCTGGCTTCATCCGTGGGCAAGGTTCGGTGTGCTTAATCCTTGGTTGTTATTATGCAATTGGACTAACTATTTCAGGTTTAAATTTTGGTTTGCTTATTGGCCTTTTTGTTGGCTTTATTAGCTTTATTCCTTATGTCGGTTCTGCAATTGGGCTTTTATTGGCTGTTGGTATGGCAGCCTTTCAATATTGGCCAGATAATTGGGGCTGGATTGTAGTCGTTGCTTGCCTTTTCTTTGTTGGCCAATTTGTGGAAGGCTATATATTACAACCAAAACTGGTTGGTTCGTCGGTTGGCCTTCACCCTGTTTGGTTAATGTTTGCCCTTTTTGCTTTTGGCGCTATATTTGGTTTTACCGGCATGCTCATTGCCGTGCCAGCAGCTGCGGCAGTGGGAGTACTTGTGCGCTTTGCACTTCATACATATTTAGAATCACCCGTTTATAAGGGCAAAGATGCCTCGGAGAGCGGTGAATGAATGTAACACCAAGGCAACTACCTTTGGCTTTAGAGCCCGAGGCGCGCTATAGTATTGACGATTTTGTTGTAACACCCGCCAATAATACCGCATTTAATCTATTGGAGAGTTGGCCAAACTGGCCCTCACCAGTGACGGTACTTGTTGGCCCTAAAGGCGCAGGTAAAACCCATCTTTCCGCAGTTTGGGCAGCACAAAGCTACGCCCATGAATTTAATAGTCAAAAAATAGATGCCGCCATAAAAGCGGCTTTGTTGGGTACGCCGATATTAATCGAAGATATGGAGCCAAATAGTTTTGATGAAACAGCACTTTTTCATCTTATAAATACCATAAGACAAACTCGCATTGAAAATAAACAAAGCTCACTATTAATGACATCGCACCTACGCCCCATTGATTGGCGCGTTGCACTGCCTGACCTTGCTTCACGGTTAAATGCTGTTTCGCTAATAGAGCTTTCACCACCGGATGAAATGCTTTTAAGTGCAGTTATTACCAAGCTATTTGCCGATAGGCAGCTTAATATCGACGCTAGTTTAATCCCATTCATTGCTAGCCGCATTGAAAGGTCTTTAGCTGCGGCAGCAAAATTTGTCGCACTTACCGATGCGATGGCGCTTGAAGAAAAAAGCCGTATAAACCGCAGCTTGATTGCCAACGTATTAACAAAGATGGAGGTTGATTCTTAGTTTTTAGCATCAACCTATTAAAATTTATAAGGCAAGCAAAAAGACTATTTTACCCTCTAAAGCCAGTGAATATTAGATCATCTTTTGCCTTTTTAAAAAAGCAAAACGCAGCCTTACAATCCACAGTCAAAAAAATTTGTATTGAAAATAGTTTTTCCTATAATTGTGAATAAAAAACCGATTAAAAGGCTTTTCAACATAATCGAAAAATTCTAAGCTGGTTTTTTATACAAAAGCAGTAATATTATTTATTGGGAGCATATCGAGTAATGGGTGTTGACATAAGTCGTTTAAGCAATGGATTGACAATTGCAACCCATACAATGCGGCAGGTTGAAACTGTTGCACTTGGCATTTGGATAAAGGCTGGCTCACGCAACGAAAAAAGCGACCAACATGGCATAGCCCATCTATTGGAACATATGGCTTTTAAGGGTACGGCAAAGCGCACTTCGTTACAAATTGCCACGCAGATTGAAGATGTTGGCGGCGAAATTAACGCTGCAACTAGCGTTGAAACAACTGGATATTTTGCCCGCGTTCTTGCTGATGATGTACCCCTTGCTATCGATATCCTATCCGATATCATAACCAATCCGCTTTTTGACGAAGAAGAGCTGGAACTAGAAAAAAACGTCATTTTGCAAGAAATTGGCGCCGCACATGATACGCCCGATGATGTTGTTTTCGACCATTTTTCTGAAACCGCTTTCAGACACCAAACCATTGGCCGTCCCATATTAGGCACAGCCGACACGGTTTTAAGTTTTAGTGCAGATGATTTACGTAAATTCATGCAAGATCATTATTGTGCCAGCCATATGATTGTTGTTGCCGCTGGGGCCGTTGAGCATGAAAGCTTTGTTAAGGAAGTCGAGATGCGTCTTGGCGACTTTAGAAGCCATTCCTCTGGTACAATTCCTGATCTTGCCAATTATGTCGGCGGCGATTTTCGAGAATTTCGCGATTTAAAAGATGCGCAATTGTTACTTGGCTTTGAAGGCCGCGCTTACCATATGCGTGATTTTTATGCCTCTCAGCTTTTAGCAATTGTTCTTGGTGGCGGCATGTCCTCACGTCTATTTCAGGAAATCCGCGAAAATCGCGGTCTATGCTATTCCATTTACTCATTTCATTGGGGCTTTTCTGACACGGGACTATTTGGTATTCATGCGGCAACCGGACATGATGGCCTAGAACCACTTGTGCCAGTTATTCTTGATGAACTTTATAAGGCGAGTGAAAACATTACCGAGGCAGAAGTTAAACGCGCCAAAGCTCAGTATCGTGCCGGCTTAATGATTTCATCGGAAAGCTCTATGAGTAAAGCACACCATATTGCACGGCAATTATTGCTTTATAACCGCGTTATTCCAAATTCCGAACTGCTAGAGCGCCTTTCGCAAGTCAATAGCGATCGCCTCACTGATCTTGCAAGGCGTTTATTTTTGGATTCAAAACCTACGATGGCAGCGATCGGACCGATTGGAAAGCTTATGCCATTTGAAGATATGCAAATGAAATTGCGAATCCATTAAATCATGACATTGTGGAAATAGCGTTTAAGCTAGCAATCAAGGCTTTATTCCTTGCAAACTCACGCAAATAGCATGATCGAAGCATTTGACAGTTTTTACCATGCTTTATAATAAAGTCGTCATATTGAGGTGACAAAATTGCTTATGCATTTACTGATGACACCCATAAACGCTTTTTAAATTTTTGTTTATTCATCGTCTTTGGGCAGTTTTTGAATACAGACCATCATGCAAATAGACTTTGCATGTTGGCAAATGGAAGCGAATTGCCTATATAGGAATGCAGCTTAATTTTGATTGGCTATTAATCCTTTAACTTTGGGAGCACTTTATGAAACACCTCGACCGCCTTGATAATATATTTGGTCAATACGATGTTTTCTTTTGCGATGTATGGGGTGTTTTACATAATGGAATACATGTTTTTCCAAAGCCGCAAGCAGCCTTAAAAGCTGCGCGGGAAGCTGGCAAACACGTCATTCTTATAACCAACTCACCAAGGCCGCGTGATGGTGTTGCCCAACAGCTGACAGATATGGGCGTTGATACCAATTGTTATGATGATATTGTCACTTCCGGTGATGTGACAAGAGACTTAATTAAAGAAGGCCCAAAGAAGCTTTTTCTGATTGGTCCTGATCGTGATCTTGCCTTGTTTGATGGGCTTGACTGTGAATTGGTTGAGGAGTTCGAAGCAAGTGGTGTTGTGGTCACAGGGCTTTATGATGATGAAACTGAAACACCTGATAATTATGCGGAGCTATTGCAGCGGCTACGTATGCGCAATTTGCCAATGATATGCGCTAATCCCGACATTATGGTAGAGCGCGGCGACAAGCTTGTTTGGTGTGCTGGTGCGCTAGCGCGTGATTACGCGCAATTGGGTGGTCGCACCATGATTGCTGGCAAGCCTCATCATCCAATATATGAATTGGCGTTAAAGAAACTGCATGCCATTTTAAAGCGCGATACCGATAAGCAAAAAATTCTAGTCATCGGCGATGGTGTCTTAACTGACATTAAAGGCGGCGTTAATAATGGCTTTGATACGCTGTATATTGCGCGTGGTGTTCATGCCAATGAATATTGTGTTGACGGCGAAATAGACCAAGAGCGGCTTGAGGAATTCTTTGCTCCATATTCATTGGTGCCGAATTTTGATATGATGGAGCTTGAATAGGCGTGCAATCAAAAAAAATTATCCGCCTGCCCGATGTTGGTGTGCTGCCACACCATTTACAGGGCGGCGTTATCGCAATTGGCAACTTTGATGGTGTTCATCGTGGGCATCTCGCTGTATTAGAAACGGCATTGGAAAAAGCGCGTATTCTTGGAAGACCAGCAATTGTCCTTACTTTTGAGCCGCATCCACGCAGTTTTTTTAATCCAGGCAAGCCGTTATATCGCCTTACGCCAGCCGATGAACGTGCGGAAATTTTGGCGCAGCTTGGCTTTGATGCGGTTATTGAGCAACGCTTTACCAAGGAATTTTCCTCACACCAAGCAAAAGAATTCACTGACACCATCCTGCGTGATTGTTTAAAAGCAAGTGTTGTGGTTACAGGTGATAATTTTCACTTTGGGGCAAAACGGACGGGAACGCCAGATTTCCTTATTAATGAGGGTAAGAATTGTGGATTTGACGTCGTTATTGTTGATGGCTTTCTTGATGAAAATAGCGAACTCGTATCTTCTAGCCGCATTAGGCAAGCCCTAAGTTGCGGCGCAGTGGAAGAGGCTGCTGGCCTTCTTGGTTACCGCTATACAATTCGATCCAATGTTATTCATGGTGCAGCTCTTGGGCGACAAATTGGTTTCCCAACGGCTAATATGCGATTAGATAGCGAAACCGGCTTAAAATTTGGTGTTTATGCAGTGCGTTTTCGCACGCAAAATGGAGCTATTTATAATGGTGTTTCAAGCTATGGCTTGCGCCCCACGGTTAATCAGCTAAAAGAGCCATTATTAGAGACGTTCATTTTTGATTTTAATGAAGATATTTATGGACAAACTTGTTTTGTTTCCTTTTTTTCTTACTTGCGCGGCGAATTAAAATTTAATGGCTTAGAACCAATGATTGAGCAAATCAAAAAAGATGAAGAAGAAGCGCGTGAAATATTAACCCATGTAGCACCACTTAACCAACTAGACCAATATTTAGCTTTTGATGAATGGAATAAATAAACTAGCTTTAAATTTATTTGCTTTTAGCTTGATAAAAACTATAGATTATTACAATAAAGCATAGTCTTATACGATTATATTGATAAGTTAATAATAAATAGGATTTTCAGCATGCGCTTATTATGGATTTGCCTTACCATCTGCGGTATCGTTGCTTTGTTTTTGTATTTAAACAATGATAATATGGTGTCATCTTCTTTAAGTAATACAGACTTAGCAAGAATGACAACAGGCGGATTATGGGTTACGATCCTTGCAGCCGGTTTACTGTCCTCCGGTATTCAGCTAAGCCATATTTTCAAAAACATTCTTATTTGGGTGGCTATCATTTCTGTTTTAATTATTGGCTATAATAATCGTTACCATTTGCAAGATATTGCGCATAATATTAGCGGCGGTCTTATTCCAGCCAGTATATTAACCGTTGACCTTTCAGGGCGAGACTCGGTTACCATTAATCGTAGTAGCAATGGCCACTATCAAATAAGTGGTAGCATTAACGATCAGAGAGTAAACTTTTTAATCGATACAGGCGCTACAGCTACAGTTCTTACCTTTGAAACCGCGATGGATCTTGGAATAGATGCTAATGACTTAAATTATACTACAAACGTATCTACAGCCAACGGCGAACTCAATACCGCGCGGATAAGGTTGGATAGTCTAAGCATTGGGCCAATTACCCGCAAAAAAATAAGCGCATTAATCGCACCATCTGGGGCTTTATCTGAAAATTTGCTTGGTATGAATTTTATCAATACACTATCAAGCACATCAATTCGCGGCGACCAACTTATTTTGATTGATTAGGCTAAACGTCTAAAAATAATGCACCCTACTCATCTAATATTTTTTGCAAATGCTGTTTTTCTTCTGCTGTAAGTTCCACTTGTGATGAATGTCTTTTTCCCTTTAAATTAAAAAAAACATAAGTAAAAATAGCAAAGAGAATTAATATTGGTGATAGCCATAACAAAATAGTTGCACCTTCAAAGCGAGGTTTTAACAAAACATATTCACCATAGCGGGCAACGATATAACTCATTGCCTGCTCGTTGCTGTCTCCTTTGACCAAGCGTTCACGCACCAATAAGCGCAAGTCACGCGCAAGTGACGCATTAGAATCATCGATTGTTTCATTTTGGCAAACAAGGCAGCGAAGATGTGCAGAAATATCGCGAGCTCTTGCCTCCATTACAGGATCAGACAAAATTTCATCGGGTTCTACCGCTTTTGCCGCAGAGCATGCCCCAATAAAGACTAGAATAAACATCAATCCTATAGCTTTTTTCATGTCTATACCTGCTTCTCAGCCAATAATGGACTTAGCGAAAGCTTTTGGCGAGTTTTAGCCCCTTTAGGCGCGCCTATGCGCAATCGTCGATCTGAAAGAGAAAGAAGCCCCCCTAACATCATTAAAAAGCCGCCTCCCCAAATCATTAAAACATTTGGCTTAGACCAAATATGAACAATGATTGCATTACCTTCAACATAATTGCCTGGCGCTATATAATATTGAGATAATCCACGCCACAAAAGTCCCGCTTCAGTTGTTTGCATGTTTTTTGAAGGAAAGGTTCGTTTAGATGCGGTTACCTCACCAAGATATTGATTGGATTTGCCATTGAACATGGTGAAATGCATACGGTTTTCTTGATAATTAGCACCATTATAGGGTTGATATCCATCAAATCGAATATTTTTTCCTGCAATTTCCACACTTTGTCCCGGCTCCATGGTCAAAATACGTTCTTGGCCAAAACTCGCAACAGCAACAATACCAAAAAGCGTGACACCTAGCCCCATATGAGCAAAAGCTGCCCCCCAATCGGCACGCGGTAAACCTTTAAGCCGCATAATACGTGTTTTAAGCGATGTACCCTGTTTGCCGCTTTTTACCACTATTTCAGCGAATGCACCAAAGATTACAAAAATACCTAGCCCAATCCCTAAACAGGATAAAACCTTTTTGTCGCCATTAAGATAGAAACTAACAATCATTGCGATAAGTGCCAAAATAAAACACATAGAAAGACGGCTACCTGCCAATAAAAGATCGCCGCGCTTCCACGCCAACAAAGTTCCAAATGGCACACCAACCAATAGCGGAATAAATAATGGCCCAAAGGTCATATTGAAAAATGGCGCACCAACTGAAATTTTTTGCCCCCATAGCATTTCAGCTATTAAAGGATAAACTGTGCCAATTAACACCGTGGCAGCTGCAGTCGATAAAAATATATTATTAAAAACCAACGCACCTTCGCGCGAAATAGGCTGGAAAAGGCCGCTATTTTTAATATTGGGTGCACGGATTGCAAATAATAGCAAAGCAACACCAATGAAAAACCCTAAAATCGCCAAAATAGCAATGCCGCGTTTTGGATCCACGGCAAAGCTATGGACGGAAGTTAATATGCCAGAACGCACTAAAAAGGTGCCAAGTAACGATAATGAAAAAGTAATGATGGCAAGTAGAATAGTCCAAACTTTTAATGCTGCGCGTTTTTCAAGCACAATAGCCGAATGTAGCAAGGCAGTCCCTGCAAGCCATGGCATTAAAGATGCGTTCTCCACGGGATCCCAAAACCAATAACCACCCCAACCCAATTCATAATAAGCCCAATAAGAACCCATGGTAATGCCACCGGTTAAAAACACCCATGAAATAAGCGCCCACGGGCGCATCCAATGACCAAAGGCTGCATCTACTCGACCGGTAATAAGTGCCGCAATTGCAAAAGAAAAACAAACAGAAAAGCCAACATAGCCAAGATAAAGCATAGGAGGATGAAAAGCCAAACCTATGTCTTGCAAAAGTGGATTAAGGTCATTGCCCTGCAAAGCTGGCGGATCAATTCTTGTAAATGGGTTGGATGTAAAAAGAATAAAAGCTAAAAACGCACTGGCAATAGCGCTTTGACAACATAAAGTTAGCGTTGAAAGATTAATTGGTAAGTTTTTACCAAAAATTGCAATCAAAGCGCTGAAAAAGGTGAGAATGAGCACCCATAAAAACATTGACCCTTCGTGATTACCCCAAACGCCAGTTATTTTATATAATAGCGGCTTTTCCGAATGGGAATTTTGAACCACATTTAAAACTGAAAAATCTGAAATAATATAGGAATAGGTTAAGGATAAAAAAGCAAAACCAATTAAAATAAATACGAGAATACTAATCGAACGATTGGCAAGCATGGTTGCAATATGACCACTGTAAACGGCAATAGGAACCAATAAAGTTTGGAAAAGACTAAGACAAAAGGCGAGAATTGCAAGGAAAAAACCAATTTCATTTACCACGATTTTGATATTCCTCCCAAAGGCCTTGGGCTTTTAAACGATCGGCTACATCTTTTGAGACATATTTTTCATCATGCTTGGCTAAAACACGGCTGGCAATAAAAATCTTATCGGAATTAAAATTGCCTTCCACAATAACACCTTGATCTTCACGGAATAGATCAGGCAAAACACCATTAAACTTTACTGTTTCGACTTTGCTATAATCGGTCACATTAAACGATACCTCAGTGCCTTTATTGCGTACCACACTGCCCTTTTCAACAAAGCCACCAAGTCGCAATGGCCTTTGCGACATCATATCTTCATCGGTAATTTCTGATGGCATACGGAAATAACTTGCCGTATCACCAAGGGCAATAAAAACCAAACCAATGGCGACAGCCATGACAAAAACTATTAAAAACAATAAGATATATCGTTTTCTTCGTGCTTTTTTTAAATGCAATTGAAAGCTATTTTTCTTGTCGTGCATTACCATATCATCTTGCCCCTTTTATAGCGGCCGCAGAAAAACCCTTCGCGGTTAAGCTCTTGATTAATCTTTTTCTATTTTCAGGTGATAAGACTTCTAAGGCATTATTATAAGTGGCTGTTACTTTTTCTGGTTGTTCCAAAAGAAAATATGCATTGAGGAGCATCAACCATGCTTCAACGTCCTGTGGGGTTCCTTTTAGCTTTTCTTCCAGATTTCCAATATTATTAGCGATAAGATCATGCTGTTCCTTGGTTAGATTTAGGGTTGGCTGTGGCTCAGTTTCTTTTAACTGTTCAATGACCTGCTGCATGTCCTTTACCCAAATTTGCCCGTCACCATGATCTTCAACAAATTTTTCCAGCAATGCTATTGCCTGCTGTTGCTGGCCATTTTGAATAAGGCCACGCGCTAAGAAAATTCGCGCCTGTGGATTTTCTGGACCCAACTTAATAGCTTGATGAAATGCGCTTTCAGCATCTTTAGTAACGACACCATTTTCTAGAGCCATAAGGGCGACACCATAGTTTAAAAATCTTTCAGCACTTTCGCCATTCACACTAAGAGATCGGTTGAGTATATTCACCGCATCACGAAAGCGCCCCGCTTCCAAATAATATTCTCCTAGCGCATCCAATAAGCTTCCTTTACTAGGATCACGAGCAAGCAAGGCTTCGCTCTTAACAATTTTTGCATTAAGATCAAGAGTGTCATCATTCTTGGCCATTAAAACTTCAAAAGGCTTTTGCGGCAAATCTGGATTTCCCATTAAAAAGTACATTCCCCAACTTGCTGTAATAATTAGCAAAACACCGGTAAAGAGAACCCGTTGCAAAAATCGATTATTAGCGTCCTTATAGTTATTTAATGTAAATTTATAAGCTGTCTTTTCACGCGCAAGGATACGTCGTGCCAACTCTAGCCTTGCCTCTTTGGCATTTTCAGGAGAAATCTGGTTGTTTTCTTCTTCTTCATTAATTTCAATAAGTTGTGTTTTATATACGGCAATATCGCTTTGAATATTATCATTAGACCTAGACACAGAAAAACCAACATCCTTGCCAAGTGCATGCACAAGCCAAAAAACAACACCAATAGTTATAAGCGTTAGAATAAACCAAAAAAACATAAGCTATAAAAACTAATCCAGATAAAATGTCTAACAACAATACCTATAATTCGTGTTTTTTCACCTTTTATTTATAGTTATCACGAAAATAAAAATTCAATCGCAAATTCATAAATGCAGTTTTAGGAGCAAGGCCTATTAGCCTAAAATGTGAAATCCTTCGCTTTGTGAAAACAAACAACATTATAACAAAAATAACGATTTTACTTTATAAGTTTTACAAAATATAAGTTTTACTTAAATTATTTAAAAAATTAAATTATATTACTTTTTACAATAAGAATAATTATAATACGTTACTTTATTACAACAGTATTAAAAAATTTTAATAATTGGCCTAATTTTAATATCAACGTCCTTGATAAAACATGAGTTTTAAAGTCATGAATGCAGGGTAAGGATTTTAAATGAGGGTATTTTCATGGAATTATTAAATAGCAGGGGGGCCACCAGTAATGGCCGCATCATTAGTAATATGGCGATCAAAGCAGGGCTTGTTGCATCTTTAGCAACACTTCCAAATGCAGTAAGCGCGCAAAGCCAAACTTCATCTAATAACAACGCAACAACTGTTACGAGTAATGACAGTGAAAATTCTACTTTAGAAACAGTCACCATTAGTGGCAATGCAAGTATTTCCAATGTCAATGCAGCGCAATCTGGCTCTTCGCGTTTACCAGGAACAATCCGCGACATTCCACAAGTTGTGAATGTGGTGCCAGAGCATGTCTTGATAGAGCAAAACGTCATGACACTCGAACAAGCGTTGCAAAATGTGCCAGGTATCACCACAACGATTGGTGAAGGCGGTGGCGGTATGAATGGCGACCGCTTTAGAATCAGAGGCTTTGACGCAACCGGCGACACTTATAGTGATGGATTGCGCGATATCGGCGTTTACGTTCGCGACAGTTTCAACATGGAACAAGTTCAGGTATTTAAAGGCCCAAATGGCGAAAATTTTGGCGTCGGAACTACGGGCGGAGCCGTTAATTCGACCTCAAAACGCGCTCGTTTAGGTACTTTTGGCGCTGTAAATTTTTCAACAGGTAACGGTCCGCTTTATCGTCCGACAATCGATTACAATCAGCAAATCAATGATACAACGGCTGTCCGATTTAATGTAATGGGTAATTGGCAAGATGTTGTTGACCGCAATCATGTTACATCTGACCGTTGGGGCTTAGCGACATCTGCAGGTTTTGGACTTGGCACAAATCAAACATGGCATTTAGGTTACTTTTACCAAAAAACTGATCGCCTTCCCGATTATGGCATTCCATTTGTTGCTGATCCAAATGGCATTTCACGCCCAGCTACTGAATATGGTCTGCCAAGAAACATTTTTTACGGAAAAAATAGCGATCGTGATAAATCCGAGATCCACATGGTCACTTCAAATTATCGCAATGAGATCAATGAGTGGCTGACCTTTACAAATGACACACGCTATACTCATTTCAAACGCTATTTTAGCGCAACGCCTATTCGTTGTGCGGTTGCTGCTCAATGTACCAATGCCCTATTTGGCGGCGGTGGAAATCCGCTTATGGCCTATGGTGGTGGTGGCGGTGTCACTTATGATCAAAAAAGCTGGGGGTTGCAAAATATTTCAACTGCTGTTGCAAAATTTGAAACTGGCGCATTCCGCCATCAAGCCGTATTAGGCCTTGATATGATGTATCAAGATGATCAACGCCAAGGTTATAGATATACATCTCCCAAAAGCTTAGGCGCACCAAGCCTTTGGACAGAAAACATGGATTCTAGCTATTATAGCCTTGTGCCAAATCCTGACAATTACAAGGACTCAAACTCACGTTCCGTGGCACTTTTTTTAAGCGACCGCATGTGGCTTAATGAACAATTCTCGATTATGGCGGGCTTACGCTGGGATTATCAAAAAATTAATTATGATGTAACCACAGCGGCGGGAATAAATTCGCTCATGGCAAAAGCAGATTATATAAGCCCTAAAGCAAGCGTTATTTGGGAACCAACAAAAGAACAAACTTACTATTTTTCATGGTCTGTATCTAACAACTTACCTTTTGGACAATATATCACTTCTGATTTCAATCCAGTTACGGCTGCACGCGTTGATTGGGATCCGGAAAAAAGTGAATTATTCGAACTTGGCGGTAAAATTGACTTACTTGATGGCCGCATTGGTTTAACTGGCGCATTATTTCAGGTAGAAAAAAATAACGCGCTTTATAATAATCCTGATGGTTCTGTTACAAGATCTGGCGAAAAACAGCGGGTACGCGGTTTTGAAGCGGGTCTTACAGGAAAAATTACAGAGCAGTGGGATGTCTATACTTCTTATACCTATCTGCAGAGTAAAATTCTCGACTCAGCAACAAGTTCAGTGATCGGCAACAGCGTTCCTGGTGCTGCAAAAAATGCCGCATCCCTTTGGACAACTTATGATCTTGCTCCGCATTTTAATAGTTTGAATGGCAAATTATTGATCGGTGGCGGAATGACCTATCGCGATGCAGTTCCAGTTTCTAGCAATGGCCTAAGCCGCATTCCCCATAGTTTTACTCTTGACGCAATGGCATCTTATGAAACTGAAAAATGGCGTTTTAGTGTTAATGCCTATAACCTTACCGATAGAACCAATTATACATCCTATATGGGTGGGTCACGGGCTATTCCAACATCGGGGCGCAGCTTTGTCATTAATATAGGCGCAAAATTTTAAAAATCCTATAAGCCAAAACTATATATTTTCCGGCAAGTGCACCAAATTTAAAGCCATTTCCAACCACTGGAAATGGCTTTTTGCTTTCTATCTATTACAAAAAAAACAGCCTCATGAATTAAACAAAGTCATTTAATATTTTTTAATCTGCCATCACATTAATGAGTTTCACTCATAACTATTAGTGAAAATAAACTATTATCGAAAAGAATTATATAACGTAAAATTAAACCATAAAGATATTTGTATTTATAGCACCATTCAATCTCGCCATTAAAAGAAACATCATTGGAAAAATTATCATTTTATATCACAGCATAACCATCTCTCATAAATTAACTTTAACCTTTCACCACTTCATATGTGATCCGGCTCAAAGCATTTTATAAAAAGGCCGATGCTAACTTTCCTCATATAAAAATGAACCTAAATACAAATACTTGCAATTTTATATGTAAACCCAATCTAACTGGAATGATCCTAAACAATAATTTTAATATTTAAATTGGAGCTTTTAAATGTTTATTTGTGACGGCTTCGCCGTATCCTCAGCTAGCGACACGTTTCAGCCCTTTAGTTTCGAACGCCGTGATCCTCTAGCCTTTGATGTTGATATTGACATTGCCTTTTGTGGCATTTGCCATTCTGACCTGCATACTGCGCGTGGTGAATGGGCTGGCACCCAATATCCTTGCGTTCCGGGTCACGAAATTGTTGGTACCGTTCGCCGCATCGGTAGCAAAGTAACCAAATTTAAAGTCGGCCAACGTGTGGGCGTTGGCTGCATGGTCAATTCTTGCCAAAACTGTGATTATTGTAGCCAAGGATTGGAGCAATATTGTGAAAATGGTAATACATTAACCTATAACAGCCCCGACCCAGAAACCGGCCCTGATCGATATAGTTTTGGTGGTTATTCTAAGCGAATTGTCGTGAATGAAAATTTCGTTTTATCAATCCCTGATAATCTTGATCTTGCTGCGGCAGCCCCACTTCTTTGTGCCGGCATTACCACTTTTTCCCCCCTTAATCATTGGAAGGTTACCAAGGGCACAAAAGTAGGCGTTGCTGGTCTTGGTGGCCTTGGTCACATGGCGGTAAAACTCGCCCATGCTATGGGGGCTGAAGTCACCATGCTAACCACATCCGTCAACAAGGTTGAAGATGCACATCGTCTTGGCGCAGATAACATCGTATTGACCAAAGATTCGACAGCCTTGGCCAAAGCTAATAAAAGCCTTGATCTCATCATTGACACAGTAGCCGCGCAGCATGATATCAACCAATATTTTAATCTGCTTAGAGTTGACGGTACATTGGTACAAGTCGGCGCGCCAGTTGAGCCCCTCCCTGTGCAGGTTTTCAACCTTATTCCCTATCGCCGCTCTTTTGCTGGATCAGCCATTGGAGGCATTGCAGAAACACAAAAAATGTTGGATTTTTGTGGCGAACACAATATTACCGCAGATATCGAACTCATAGCACCAAGTCAAATTGAACAAGCCTATGCGCGAATGCTAAAAAGCGATGTAAAATACCGTTTTGTCATGGATATGTCAAAAGCCTAAACCACTAATTATACCCCGCTTTTTTAAAAGAGATAGAGCATCTACCAATCTATATAATATTTATTTTATTCTTAAATAAAGGATTAGTGTTATGGAAATTATTCGCTCTGGCAGCCGCTCATCGGTCAAATTATCGCCAGATTATTTTACCGGTACTGCCCGCCTCGATGCGGTGATTGACGAGCATCAAGGTGCCAATGTTACATGTGGCCATGTCACTTTTGAGCCATCTGCACGTACAAATTGGCACACTCACCCAAAAGGCCAAGCAATTATTATTACATTTGGCCTTGGCCTTGTGCAAAAAGAAGGTGGACCGATTGAAGAAGTGCGCCCCGGTGATGTTGTGTGGTTTGAACCTGGTGAAAGACATTGGCATGGCGCCTCCCCAAACACAGCCATGTCACACTTTGCAGTGCAAGAGCTTGAAAATGGCAAAACCGTTGAATGGTTAGAACCAGTCAGTGATGCACAATATTCACGCTAATAAACACTTGAAATCATTTATCGCACATAACTGAATGATAAAAAAAGCCGCCAATGGTTAACAAAGGCGGCTTTTTTACCAATTTTTTTAATCTCAAGCTTCGGTAAATGCTAACTCACTAGCACCGTCCATGTGATAAATATCACCGCGGAATTGTGTTACGCCGTTACCTGTAGACCAAGCTGAAATATAAACAAAATGCAACGGAATTGGATCACTTACTGCAATTGGAGTATTAACGCGCTGACCAATAACTTGCTCCATCCGAGATCTATCCCAACCTGGCGTATTTTTCAGAACCCAAACGTTAAAATCTCTAATATTATGAATACGAATACAGCCCGAAGAATCAAAACGCATCAAATTATTGAAAAGCGTCTGCTGCGGTGTATCATGCATATATACCGAGTGAGTGTTGTGGAAATTAATCTTGGTTGAAGACATTGCATTAATTTTACCAGGATCTTGGCGGAAGCGCAATCTTGTCGCTTCATCCGTGTTCCAATTTACCGATTCTGGCGAAACTTCCTGCCCCTGCCCATTAAAGAGATGAATATTATTATCAGTTAGATAATTGGGGCTTTTACGCATCAATGGAATAATATCTTTTTTAATAATTGATGCAGGAACTGTCCAAGTTGGATTTAAAATCACTTCATGAATTTTTGAATCAAGAAGCGGCGTTTGGCGATCGATCTTACCAACTACTGCGGTGTAACGCTGAGCAACAGAGCCATCTTCAACGGCTTCAATTTGTGCGGCAGGGATATTGACCATAACAAAACGACGTTCATTTGCTGTTTTTGCAGCTTCTTTTTGCAAACGATCAAGGTTGACACGTAATTGCTGCAAACGCGCATCTGCGCTAACATTCATGGCGCGGTAGGTAATATCACCAACAACGCCATCAGCAGGCAAACCATGGCGCGCCTGAAAACGGCGAACAGCTGCATCAACATAAGTATCAAAAGCTACTGACAAACCAGCTTCACGCGCCAAATCACCTGAAATAAACAAGCGTTGACGCATAATTTCTACAGCGGGATGGTTCATGCCAAGCTGTAATTTGCCCTGCTCTGCTGGAACGTGAGGCCAACCACCTTGCGCAACGATCGCCTCATATTGAGATATCGCAACTTGTGTATAGCTTACAGTTGCACCACTTAAAACAGGAATATTGGAAGCCACCTGCTGGCCACCAGCTGCCTGCGTATCAAATTGATCACCCCAAGAAGAAGCTCTTTGTGCTCCTGCACTACTTACCAAGCCGAAAAGTCCTAACCCAAGAGCAGAACCCAATACCATCCGGCGATTAACCTGTTTTTTCATTTCTACAAACCCATGTGATAAAGCTGCTAACATTATAATTAAACAGCCTTAAAAAACCTTAAACAGGCTAATATTTGTCAAGCCTGATACATTAGCGAGGACCATGCTACTATTTTATGGTGATAAAATGTCAACTATAATGTTCTTGACATAAAATCACTTAATTAACAGCAATCCTAAATAGCAAAATTTTATGTAATTTTATAATTTGCATGCATTAGCATATATATATTAATTTAACGGTGACCAACTACCATCGTCATTTCGACAGGCACTGCCACGATTGGTCTGGGGAACTCCACGAATCGTAAAACTATGGCTATATTGGCGACAATTTTGCGAACCAACACGATAAGGCTGCCCCGGCGTTACTGTGCCTGATGCAGCGCCATCATTAGTCGCCCAATTAATTGTATTGCCTGAACGGGTATATTCTAACGCCTTATATTCGGCCTCCAATGCACGGCTGCGCTGGTTGCTAGGGATTTGCGAAATAGAATCACCAAGAAGCCCCGTACCCATGGCATTATAGATCAGGTTTTCTGTCGCAGTCGTTACAGGATGAGTTTTGTTGACACAACCTGCAACCAGTGAAGGAACACACAACATTGTTATAAGGACAGCCGATTTTTTCATTTTCAATACCATGAATCAGTGCGGCTAAAATTATAGCCACATAAAAATATAAACAGTGAATAACTAGAGCATTTTTGAAAAACTGTGAAGCTATACCAGTGAAAAAAATACGATAAAATCAATCAAATATAACATTTAAACAAAATAAATTGGAAAAACATTGCTCTATTATTGTATTTTTAGTTTTATGCTTTTCATATAAAGATAGTTGGAGACAAATTGTCGCTATATTAATGCCTCAAAAACACAAAAAAAGCTATGCTGACAATAAGTTGTTAAGTCATGCATTAAAAAACTGCTTTACTGAGCAACGATTTGACTTTCTAATTTTGTATTCTTTGCTATTTCAACTAAACAATTTGGGCTATCTCAATTAAACAATTTGGCAAATTGCCATTAGCTCGCAATAATTTGACTCGCATTCCTTTTTAAATAGGCCATTTTAGTAAACAACCTGAATAGTCAACATAGCAATAAATTCGATTTTACTTTATTGCAAACTACAATAGTAAACACGAATAAATACCAGCGTGGCTTTATTGTTTATGACCGGAATTTCGTTTATGAGCCATAAATCCATAACCATGATATTTTATAATAGAACCCTTTTTTTTAAGTTGATAATTCTAGATGGATAATGCCATGAGACGCATGCATATAAATACAATGATCTATGGACTTGGCAGCCATATATCGGCATGGCGGCTTCCTGAAATAGACCCACTTGCAGTAACCAAGCTTGGTTATTGGCAAAATCTTGCTCAAAGCGCAGAAAAATTTCGGTTTGACGCCATATTTCTTGGGGAAATTTTAGCACTTCATCATGAATCTCCAGCTGAAATTATCGGTTCGCTTGATCCTATTCTTGTTTTATCAGCAATCGCTTCTGTCACCCAATCAATCGGACTAATTGGCACGTCATCGACCACCTATGACCACCCTTTTCATATAGCTAGACGCTTTGCTTCGCTTGATCACATTAGCAATGGACGGGCAGGATGGAATATTGTTACGTCTTCCACTCTTCCTGAGGCTAAAAATTTTGGACGAGATGTCCTTGCCCCCCATGAAGAGCGCTATGCAAGGGCAAAAGACGTGGTCGAGGCTGCATCTTATTTATGGTCGAGCTGGAAGCCAAATGCGCGGTTAGCCGACAAGGAAAGCGGCGTATATTTTCAAGCTGAAGCGGTTGAAAAAGCTAATTATCGTGGCCATTACATACGTAGTTCGGGGCCTCTCACCGTTCCGCCTTCACCTCAAGGACACCCAATTCTTACTCAAGGTGGCATATCGAATTATGGTAGAGATTTTGCTAGTCGATATGCAGATATTTCGTTTACTGTGCAATGTCATTTAGATGACGCACAGGATTTTTATAAAGATATAAAACAACGCGCGGTGCAATCTGGTCGCGGACAAGGAAAAATTTTGGTATTTCCTGGCCTTGTGCCTGTTATTGCCGACACTTATAGCGCAGCAGAGCAAAAAATAGCGAGACTTAACGATCTTGCTCCGGCAAATTTTGCTTGGAACGAGCTGTTTAAAATATTGGGCTTTGATCTTTCACAATATAATCTTAGTGATCCATTGCCGACATGTGTCCTAGATAAGGCAGAGGATCCGCAGACCCCAGGGCGAGCAAAACTGTTACTTAACGCAGCAAAACGCAATAATTATAGTTTGCAAGAGTTTAAGGCACGTTTTTTATGTTCACGCGGTCACCTTCTTTTAATGGGGCCACCCAATAAAATAGCTGATGATATGCAAAAATGGTTTGATGAAGAAGCCGCAGATGGTTTTAATGTCATATTCCCAATATTGCCCAATGAACTTGATCTATTTGGAAAAACAGTTATTCCCATTCTTGAAGAGCGCAAGTTACGCACGCCACCAATTGCTGGTGAAACCTTGCGTCAGCGATATAACTTACCCGATTATGAATTACTAAAAGCGGCATCATCCGTTATTCTGATTTAAAAAAATGTTTAAAATACGATATTATCCTCAAATGAATAACTTGGCTTCAATCTTCTGCAACTGGTAAATAAATACGGATACGCAATCCCCCTAATTGTGAGCGATCAAGTTTAAGTTCGCCGCCATATTCGCGCACTGTATCAACCACAATAGATAGCCCCAGACCTGTACCAGGCACGGTTTCATCTAATCTTCGTCCACGCTTTAAAGCTTCACTAATATCACTTTCATCAAGGCCTCGACCATCATCTTCAATACAAATTATAAATCTTTTAGGAGATTTATCGTCACGATCAGCCAATGCTAAATCTATTTTAATAAGACTGACAGCCCATTTGGCAGCATTTTCTAAAAGATTACCAATAATTTCTTCGATATCTTCTTTTTCACCGGCAAAAATAATCTGCCCGTTATATAATTGGCTTTCAATTTGCTTATCAGGATTAAGTTTGCGCATAACACGAATAATCGGCTCTAAAGTTGGTACCATATCCGTGCGGTAAACAACACTATCACGCTGGGCCGCTATTCGCGCCCGTTCAAGATAATGCTTAATCTGAACTTGCATTGCTAAACTTTGTTCGCGAATGATTTTTCCTTGTTGGCCACCAATTTTTTCAGCTTCATTACTCAAGACGGCGAGCGGTGTTTTAAGTGAATGAGCAAGATTACCAACTTGAGTTCGAAATCGCTCAACAATACGTTGATTATTATCGATAAGCGCATTCATCTCACGCGCAAGAGGTGCAATTTCTAGCGGTAAATTTGTGTCAAGCCTATCTGCTTTACCAGTACGAATAGCCTTTAAGGTTTTGCGCACCCTAAAAAGCGGCGAAAGGCCAAGCAATATAACAATAACATTGATAATAATACTGGCGATACAAAGGCCAGCAAGATAAAAACTCATTGTATCGCGGAATTTTATAAATTGTTTTTCAACTTCATAAAGATTACCAATGATGCGAAACCTTGCCACACGATCTTCCTGATCAAGTAGCACATCACCTTCTACAACCAATACATCCTGCCCTTGGAAACCTTTGGCTCGATACGAGCGCATAAAATGGCTATCAAAAGGCACTTCACTTTCAGATGGTGATAATACACGCCCGGCCCCACTGCTATAAGATTGCAATCTGCCACGCAAATTAGAAGAGACGGCCGTCACTTCCCAAAACCAACCCGAATTTGCATCTGTATATCTGATATCTCCAAGCTCGGGCTTACCGCGCAAAACACCTTGTGGCGAAACATCTACAAAACCGATAAGTGAGTATAAATGGGCAGATAGCAAATCTTCAAAGCTTTGTTCATTTGCTTCGCGATAAAGGGCTGATGCAGTAAAGGCGACAATTATCAAGGCCACCATTACCCAAAGGGTTGAGAATATCCCCAAGCGTAAGGTAAAGGATCTTCTGGAGAAAAAATTCAAAATAGCGCCTTTTGTGATTTTTTTAACTCAACCCATTGAATAGAAAAATAAAAAAGAAAATATATATAAATAATCAATCAAACAGCGGTTGGTTTCTTCAAACGATAGCCCATACCACGAATAGTCTCAATAATATCAACCCCAAGCTTTTTACGTAAACGCCCAACAAATACCTCAATAGTATTGGAATCTCGATCAAAATCTTGATCATATAAATGCTCAACCAATTCAGTTCTCGATATTACCTCACCCTCATGATGCATGAGATAAGCAAGCAAACGATATTCGTGGGAGGTAAGCTTGATAATTTGATTGTCTACAGTCACTTTGGAAGTCTTCGTATCCAAAAACACTGGGCCACAATGAAATTCGCTTGAAGCGTGACCGCTAGAACGCCTAATCAAAGCGCGCAACCTAGCTAAAACCTCTTCCATATGAAATGGCTTTGCAACATAATCATCAGCGCCAGCATCAATGCCAGCTACTTTATCAGACCATCTATCGCGCGCAGTCAATAATAAAACTGGCATGCGATGTCCGTCTTTTCGCCATTCTTCCAAAACCTTGATGCCGTCCTTAATTGGTAAGCCAATATCAAGAATTACGGCATCATAAGGTTCTGTATCACCAAGGAAGTGGCCTTCCTCACCGTCGAAAGCACAATCAGCAACATAACCAGCCTCAGTCACTGCCTCCACAAGCTGGCGGTTCAATTCCCGATCATCTTCAACAATTAAAATACGCATTAAAAAATCCGATTTTAGACCAAATAGCGACCAAACTAAAATTCAATTTATTTGATGAATTAAGTCTTAATTAGCTGGTACCGCAACTTCTACACGGCGAGGCTGCTCTCCATTCCGACCAGGAATAATAACTACCACGACGCAAACATCTTTACCATTTTGAACGGTTGGCGTCGCCTTAGAGAGCTGACCACCTTGTTCATCGGCAATTTTCTGACCCACTGCATTGCAATCTGCTGCCAAAGCAGGGGAAATGCTAATGCTAGTTAAACCAAGTGCAATAATTGAATATGTAAGTTTTTTCATCATGACCCTCTTATAATATAGTTTACCTGAATATTGCATGAACAGCGACCAACTGTCCTTTATAAATATCCGGCATAAAAACAATCATAGCCTTCAGATAATAAAACCTACTTGATAAAATTTTTGCAAGTAGAATCACTTTTCTGAAAATGACATTAATCAATTGATTTAACCATTTAAACTTTTTGTGCAAGAACAGAACGATTAAAGCATATAATCCGTTTTTTTTGCTGGTTTTATCACGGTCAACTAGCGCAGACCGATAATATAACCATTATAAAATAAACTAATTATATTAGAATCCCCTATAATTAGCATTAACCAAATTGCGATTTTTTTAAGTCTCAATCACCAAATTTTAACGATAATGATTGTAATGGAGGCAGTGAAAGGTTAAAAACTTTCACAGGAAATTTAATTAAAAAATAAGCATATAACGGATTTAAATCAATATAATTACTCTATCTAACCCATAGGCAGGCGCAGTATAATGGTCGGTCGGAAACAAAAATCAAAGGGTACAAAAACCGGTAAAGGCTTTCGCAGTCCTTTATTTATCGGTTTAGACGCTTGGGTTGATAATGCATTATATAAATTTTCCTATTCCTTTGGTCGCATTTGGGATCGACTTTCAATTTTTTCAAAGAAGTTCAGAGTTCGTGGTAAAAAACGATTTTTCGTTGAAATAGCCGACGAAGCAATGACACTTGGTCTTATTGGCTTGACATTATTTGTCGTTTTGGGACTATCCGTCTATAAGGCCACTGATGGCGACTGGCGTGCACCTGATGAATTTGCCATGACTATGCTTGATCGCCATAATAATATAATTGGGCAACGTGGTGCAATGCATGCAGAAAATATTGCCATTGACGATATGCCAGATTTCGTTATTAAGGCTGTTCTTGCCACGGAGGATCGCCGTTTTTTTGAGCATTGGGGTATAGATTTTTATGGCCTTTCGCGTGCTCTTAGCCAAAACATGCGTGCAAATGGTGTGGTTCAAGGTGGCTCCACCCTTACCCAGCAATTAGCCAAGAATGTATTTCTATCCAATGAGCGAACCTTTAAACGTAAGGTCAAAGAGGCCTATCTAGCGCTTTGGCTAGAAGCCAATCTTAGTAAAAAAGAAATATTACAGCTTTACCTTGACCGCGCTTATATGGGCGGCGGTAATTTTGGTATTGCATCAGCAGCAAAATATTATTTTGGTAAAGATATAAGAGACGTATCACTTTCAGAAGCTGCAATGCTTGCTGGACTATTTAAAGCACCGGGCAAATATGCCCCCCATATTAATTTACCAGCCGCCCGTGCCCGTGCCAATGTTGTTTTATCTAATTTAGTAGATGCTGGCTTTATGGGTGATGGTGAAGTAGCAGCTGCGCGACTTCACCCTGCAACGGTTGTTGCCAGCCTTAATAATGATGCCCCCGACTATTTCCTTGATTGGATCTATGATGAAGTGCAAAAAATGGGCGATAAATTATCGACCCGTATGCTAGTGGTGCGCACAACCCTTGATCTTGGCTTGCAAAAAGCTGCGGAAGAATCGGTTGAATATCACATCAGCCAATATGGCAAGCAATATCGCGCAACCCAAGCATCAACGGTAATTATCGAAAATGATGGTTCAGTACGCGCGATGGTTGGCGGCGTTGACTATGCCAAAAGCCAGTTTAACCGTGCAGCCCATGCGCAGCGCCAAGCTGGCTCATCCTTTAAGCCATATGTTTATGCAATAGCAATGGAGCATGGTCTTACGCCACAAACAGTAATATCAGACGCGCCAATAAACTGGGCAGGATGGCAGCCACGAAATTATGGCCGCGGTTATGCTGGGCGCGTTGATCTTGCAACAGCGCTCGTCAAATCTTTAAACACTGTACCGGTGCGCATCACTTATCAATACCTTAACCGCTCCACTAAAGAAATTGTGGATCTTGTTGAAGCAATGGGCATAGAATCTCCCATTAGCTCGCATAAAACTATGGTTCTTGGCACCTCTGGCATGACACCGCTTGATCAAGCCACTGGCTTTAATGTTTTTGCCAATGGCGGCATGGCTGGCAATCGTCATGGCTTTACCCAAATCATGACTGAAGACGGCCGCATCTTATGGGATTGGCAACGCGATGGCGAAAAACCTCACCGCGTCATGAGTGAAAAAGCCACCCAAGCAATCAATTCCATGCTTGTACAAGTCCCAGAACGCGGAACCGGTCGCCGTGCCGCCCTACCCATGACGCGCGTTGCCGGCAAAACTGGTACATCACAAAATTATCGCGATGCATGGTTTGTAGGCTATACGGGAAATTATTCCGCCGCGGTTTGGATGGGGAATGATAACTTTACTCCAATGAGCAGATTAACCGGTGGCGTAGTACCAGCTATGATTTGGCAGCGCATGATGCTATATGCTCATCACAATATTGAATTAAAGCCACTTTATGGGGTAGAAAACCATATTTCCAACAATCAAAATATTGTTGCCAATACTGCAGATACATCGCCATCTGCGAACCTGCCGCAAGTATTATCACCAGCTTCGATTGGAATTTTAAAAGAGATTAAAGACGCCTTATCATCACCACCAGAATTTAACGGTATTGATCGCACGCGCCTCGTATCCTCCGATATCCAACAAATCCGATAAAAGATGATATTTAGACATTTTTCTAAAGTGAGAACTTATTTTAAAGATAATGGATTGGCAAACAGACCTTTAAAAAGCAATTTTCCCATATGCTAAGCATATTTAATACTAAATTATAGTATTTGCGATTTTAATGGTGCGAGGAATTATGATATTGCCTTTAAACATATTGTAAGCCTAAAAGCAGTAGATCTATAGGCCGATTATTTTGCAAGCATTTTATTAGAACCATTGGTATTCATGATACGTTACATAATTTCTGTTGTCATAGCTTTGTTCATTGCCATTCCTAGCGGCTTTTATGGAAGTGAATATATATTTAAAAACTTTGGCGGATTTTCACAATTCACTATTAACTCGTGGCATGCTGCACCACTTGCTGGTACTATTGAAGCAGATGTCTATGCAAGAGCGCACCGCTTGCAACAAAACGCCTTTGCTCTTGGAAGAGCTGAAGGATTAACATTTCACGCTTGGCGCGACACGGAAGACAAGCCCCTTAACTCCAATTGCAATTATAAAATTACTGGCCAATTGCCTGCTTTGCGATTTTTTACCCTTTATGCCATTGATGAAAATGCTCGCCCGCTTGATGCAGCCCCCCCCTATTTGGCCAAACTAAACTCAGATGCGCTTATTTTTGAAAGCAATGGCGATATAGAAATTGCAATCTCGTCTACAGCCAAGGCCGGCAATTGGCTTTATGTCGCGCCAAGCAAGCATTACGGCCTTGTTATGACACTTTATGATACACCGGTCGCTTCAGAAACAGGTTTGGTCAATCCAATATTGCCAAAAATTGAACGCATAAAGGATGGCCGCTGTGATTAGAATTTTTTATATTGCATTGATGGCCGTTTTGGGTGCAATTATCGTCCATATTACGCTATTATTTCTATATCCAACATTGCAGCAACAAGTCTTTTGGGGGGAAATAAAACAATTGGCACCTGCTAATCAGTTTACCGCTTTGCCTGCCCAAAACTCAATCATTCAAGAAACAGATCCAATTGCCCAAATAAGATTATGTCATTTTGACCTAAGCAATAATCCTATTCATTTTTATGCAAAAGGTAATGTCGCTTTTTGGTCACTTTCGATTTATAATGACAAAGGCGATAATCTTTATAGCATTAATGACCGCACCTCACCTGATCAAATATTAGATCTTGTGCTTGGCGATCCGATTCAAATTATGGATTATCGTCAAATAATAGCTGACAAGATAAAAAAACCGGTCCTTACCCAACAGAGCTTAGATCGCGGATTTGCAATTTTACGTGTTTTAAAACCTAGCAACGATTGGCAAAAAAATATCGACACATTTTTCAGTTCAGCAAAATGCAGTGAGATATCGGATTAATTACGATACCGCCAATATTTAGCCTATCAAAACTGGGCATGTTTTGAAACACTAAAATACGCCTTATAAATTCAATCAATATAATTTTTGTCGCCTGTCCATCCAGTTGAACAATCGCAATATGCACTCTATATAAGCAACGTCATATGGAAAATAATGGCAAAAAACCCATACAATATAGACTTAAACCTACGGCCCTAATGAAAGAGATCTACATCTAATGAATAATCGCCAAGCTGTAGCATTGATTACCGGTGGCGCTAAGCGTCTTGGAGCTGCAATAGCTGAAGATCTTGCTCGGCACGGTTTTCAGGTCGCGATCCATTATAATGACTCCAAAGACGAAGCAGAAGAATTTGTTGACAAATTGCGCGAGGGCGGGCTGCAAGCTAGAGCATTTCAATGTGATCTTTTAACCGTTAATTTAGACAGTTTCATGCAGTTGATTAGTGATGAAATGGGGCCTATCGCCCTATTAGTCAATAATTCGTCGATTTTTCTAGCTGATAGTATTGGTCATTTTGATGAACAAATCTGGGATAATCATTTCAACCTGCATGTTAAAGTACCTGTTATGCTTGCCAATGCGATGCATAAATTACTGCCCTTGGACCACAAGGGCCTAATCATTAATATGATAGATCAAAGGGTTTTAAAACTAAATCCCAATTTCATCTCCTATACATTATCAAAATCAGCACTATGGACGGCGACACAAACCCTCGCACAAGCCCTTGCACCGCGTATTAGGGTCAATGCCATTGGCCCCGGCCCTAGCCTTAAAAGCCCACGTCAAAGTGAAGAAGATTTTGACAAACAATGCCATGCACTTTTATTGGAACATGGTCCCCAATTAACTGAGTTTGGCGCAACCATACGTTATTTATGGCAAACCCAATCAGTTACCGGACAAATGATTGCCCTTGACGGCGGCCAACATCTTGCTTGGCAAACTCCTGATGTAATTGGGCAAAATGAATGAATGAACTTAAGAAACCTAATCATGGCGATATTGATTCACTGGAACTAAACGACCCTGCGGACAATGATCTTGCAGGACAAAATTATGCGCTTACCAATAGTGATGTGGATGACACAAATAATGAAGACTTGTATGAAGCAAGCGCCGACGCAGTGCAAGCTATAGAATGGGAAAACTCAGAAGAAGAACGCGATAGCGATGGACTAACGGGCGCGCAGCTTATAGCCGCTTTTGTAAAGCGCCTACCCAACAAGGCCGGTGTTTATCGTATGTTTGATAAAAACAATGAAGTGCTATATGTCGGTAAAGCCCGCAACTTAAAAAAGCGTGTTGCCAATTATACTCGCCCTACTGGCCATTCTAACCGCATCAGCCGCATGATCCGTGCGACCCATAATATGGAATTTGTGGTTACCAATACTGAAACTGAAGCGCTTTTATTAGAAGCTAATCTTATCAAAAGGTTACGGCCAAGATATAATGTTTTACTTCGGGACGACAAATCCTTCCCCTACATCGTTCTGACCAAGAACCATCGAGCCCCCGGCTTATTTAAGCATCGCGGTGCACGCAGCCAAAAAGGTGATTATTTTGGCCCATTTGCCTCAGCCGGAGCGGTAAACCACACGATAAACAGTTTACAGCGTGCTTTTTTATTACGTACTTGCACTGATTCAGTATTAGAAACACGCACCCGCCCTTGCCTTTTATATCAAATCAAACGCTGTTCTGGCCCATGTACCAATGAAATATCTGAAAATGACTATGCGCTTTTAGTCAAAGAGGCAAAGGATTTTCTTTCAGGTAAAAGCCATGCGGTTAAAGAGGATATGCTGAAATCCATGCAGCATGCGTCACAAATGTTGGATTTTGAGCACGCAGCAGTTTATCGTGACCGCCTTGCTGCCCTTGCTCATATTCAAGGCCACCAAGGCATTAATCCGCAAGGGGTTGATGAAGCCGATGTCTTTGCCTTGCACTTTGAAGGTGGGCAAAGCTGTATTCAAGTATTTTTCTTCCGGACAGGGCAAAATTGGGGCAACCGCGCTTATTTCCCAAAAGCCGATTCATCCATTTCTACAAGTGAAATATTATCAGCTTTTATCGCCCAATTTTATGATGACAAGCCAATTCCATCACTGATTTTGATCAGCGAAGCAATTGAAGAAGAAGAGCTTCTCTCCCAAGCTCTAACCTTAAAAGCAAATCGCAAAGTCACAATATCGCAACCGCAACGCGGTGAAAAAAAAGAATTGGTCGATCACGCGCTTACCAATGCCCGCGAAGCATTGGGGCGGCGATTAGCCGAAACCTCCACTCAAGCTCGCCTTTTACAAGGCTTTGCGGAAACATTTAAACTAGACCATGTGCCAAAACGTATCGAGGTCTATGATAATTCACATATTATGGGAACCAACGCCGTTGGCGGCATGATAGTTGCTGGCCCTGAAGGATTTGTCAAAAACCAATACCGAAAATTCAATATAAAATCTCAAGACATCACGCCGGGCGATGACTATGGTATGATGCGTGAAGTGATGGAGCGGCGGTTTTCCCGACTATTGAAGGAAAATGGTTTACCTGTTGAAAATATTAGCCAAGATGATGATAGTTTTCCGCCATGGCCTGATGTCATTTTAATTGATGGCGGCCAAGGACAAATGAAAGTTGTCCATGAAGTTCTACGCGAATTAGAAATAAATGACGTGATGATCGCTATCGGCGTTGCTAAAGGTATGGATCGTGAAGCTGGCCGTGAACGTTTTTTTGTAGAAGGCAAGCCATCATTTACATTGCCTCCCCGTGATCCAGTTCTATATTTCATTCAAAGACTACGCGATGAGGCGCACCGTTTTGCCATTGGCACCCACCGTGCCAAACGTAAAAAAGAAATGATTAAAAATCCACTTGATGAAATTGAAGGTATTGGGCCTGCTCGTAAACGCGCCTTATTAAGCCATTTTGGTACCGCCAAAGCAGTATCACGCGCGGCTCTTGAAGACCTTATGCGCGTTGAAGGCATATCGCAATCAATAGCAAAGCTCATCAGTGATCATTTTAATGAAAAATAACAATATTTTTTAGTTTTTTGATTTTTAATAAATATGAATTTGTTACCCCACAGGAAACATAGATGAAACCGCATATTCAAATCATCATTGGTAGTGTTCGCAAAGGGCGTATAGGGCCTCATATTGCAAATTGGATAAACAAGGAAATTGCTACCGATTTTTCAACCGAAATTATTGATTTAAAAGATTGGCATTTGCCAATGGATGATGAGCCTAATTTGCCAGCAGATGGTATTTATATTAATGATCATACAAAATTATGGAGTAAAAAAATATCCGGCGGTGATGCTTATATATTTGTTTTTCCGCAATATAATTGGGGTTATCCGGCAGCTTTAAAAAATGCTATCGATCATCTTTATCACGAATGGGCTGATAAGCCGGCAGTGATCGTTAGCTATGCCAATATGGGAGGCGGCAAAGCTGCAAACCAATTAAGAGAAGTTTTACAAAGTGTACATATCAAGGTCACAACAAGTAACATAGAAATAAAACTTTCTGAAATTGACTTTAGCCAAAATATTAGTGATGATACCTATTCGAAAATTTTATCAAAATACAAAGATAATTTAATTCTAGAAACCAATAAGATGTTTAAATAAATTTAAAATGTAAATTTTATAAATTTACAATTTAATATATTAGCATTTCAATCAAATAATATTATTTAAATCCTAAATGAAAGCATATTAAATGAATTTAATATTATATTTAATACAAGGAATATTTATTTAAATATGATATTTTTTATGGAAAAAATTTTAATAATAAAACTATTTTAAATTTTCTGTCATTTTACAACGCGATTAAGACATGCTAGTAAAATATAAAGCTCTCTAGAAGTTGGAATACGGCGCAACGCATGAAAAATAATGCTCTTTCTTTTCCTAATATATTGACCTATGCGCGTATTCTAGCCGTGCCTATGGTTGTGCTTTGTTTTTTTCATGAAGGTGAATGGAAGCCATCAAACTCAGCCCATTGGGCTGCATTTATTATTTTTGTAGTTGCAAGTATAACCGATTTTTTTGATGGTTATCTTGCACGCATGTGGAAACAAACCTCAAATATAGGTCGCATGCTTGATCCAATTGCCGATAAATTGCTCGTATCTACCTGCCTTTTAGTGTTGGCAGCGAACGGAACCATTGCAGGCTGGTCACTTTGGGCAGCAATCATCATTCTTTGCCGCGAAATACTGGTTTCAGGTTTACGTGAATATCTAGCTGAATTAAAAGTAGGTGTTCCGGTTTCGCGCCTAGCAAAATGGAAAACCACCGTTCAAATGATAGCGTTAATGATTTTGCTGATTGGTGAAGCTGGCGAACCTTATTTTTACTACACAACTCAACTCGGCCTTGTTTTATTGTGGATTGCAGCAATATTGACTTTAATTACGGGCTGGGATTATTTCAGGGCTGGATTGAAGCATATAATTTAGGGTTTAATCATCACTGAAATGCTTTGGCTGCGTTTTTCCACTCTCTAATTACAGCGCTTAAATATTTGTCTAAGGAAATTTAAATATGAAACTGGTATATTTTGCATGGGTCAGAGAAAAAATTGGCGCTGCAGAAGAAAATATTGAGTTGCCGGAAGCGGTCAAAGACATTAGCGAGCTTTTTTCATTTTTAAAAAATAGTGATGAAAAATATGCGGCAGCCTTTGAAAATCAGGCAATCATTAATGTTGCAATAGACCATGAACAAGTATCTCACGATACTCTTATTGCAGGCGCACAAGAAATTGCTTTTTTTCCTCCGATGACAGGAGGCTGATATTGACTAATAGCAAAATGGAAAACATCTTCATCAGTATCCAAGACAAAAATTTTGATGTTAATGATGAAATTGCACGATTAACCAATAACAATAAAAACATTGGTGCGGTAGTCAGTTTTTTAGGCCTTTGCCGCGATGAAGCTGGTACGCTAAAAGCTTTAGAACTTGAGCATTACCCCAATATGGCAGTAAAGCAAATTACAAAAATGGCCGAAAACGCTGCACAGCAGTGGGAGCTTGATGCCGTAACAGTTATTCACCGTCATGGTCTTATTGAAGTAGGCGAAAATATTGTTTTAGTAATCACCGCCTCAAAACATCGCAGCGCAGCTTTTCAATCTGCCAACTTCATTATGGATTACTTAAAGACCGATGCACCGTTTTGGAAAAAAGAACATAGAAAAGACGGCACTATCGGCAATTGGGTTGAAGCGAAACAAGATGACCAAATAAAGCGGGATCATTGGCAAAACAGCTAGCCGCATTTTCTTTAAAGGCCGCTTTTATCTTAATTGATATTGTTTAAAAATCGGCTTTCCCTTTGGTAATAAATGATTTATTAAAACAATGTTTTTAATATTATTAAAAAAGAGATATTAAACGCTACTAAAAAGGCGCTTATATAGGTTAAGTTTTCTTTTATATCCTTGTTAGGCTATTCAAGAATAACAGATTATCAAGAACAGGTACAAGTTATGTGTTTTTTGGGGGTAAAAAACATATAGGCTAATTATTTTTATTGGTGTTACTTTTTAAACATCTTTTTACGCGATAATCTATTGCGTGATTCGAGCAGGAGTTCTTATGTCAGCTTTTGGAAATTTTTATAGATCTTTAAATAAAACTATGCGTGCTACAGCTGTAGCCGGATTGTTTGTTTCCCTAGGCATGGCTCCAATGCCGGCTTTTTCACAGTCTGCAAGCCAACAAGATGTTCCGCAAAATCAAACATTCGGTTCTTGGACCAAGGTTTGTTCGCAACCTTCCGGTACGCCCAATATACAATGCGAAATAACCCAAAGTGCGCGCGCCAAAGATCGTCCTGATATTTCTTTTCGCGTGTCTTTTATAAAACGCCCCTCGCAAGAACAAGGCACATTATTACGCGTTATTGTTCCCATTCGCGTCGAGTTGCAGCTGGGGATCGGCATTATGATTGATGGTACAACAGATATGGGAAGTATGCCGTACCGTCGCTGTTTGGGTGATAGCTGTGTTGGTGAAGCACTGCTTAGTAACACCGAGCTTAACGCATTTTTAAATGGTAAAAATGCAACTTTCTACGTCTTCACCACCCCACAAGATGGCGTGGGTGGCATCATCAGTCTTGATGGTGTAAAGGCTGCCTATAACGCGCTGCCATAAGCCTTATTTTACCAATTTGATAAATTTAAGCAATCATCGCCAATATTGATAAAAGCATTTCTAAACACCAAATTGTGTTGAAATGCTTTTATACTTTAGGGCTAACAATATCGACTTTATTAAATGTCACTTGCCATTTAAAAGTCTGTTTAATTACCACCAAACATTTGATTGCATTGACTACGATCATCGCATTTCCTTGCTGACATAAAAATCCTTTTGATTACATTTTATATCTTTTGCGTTATGTTCTATCTTGTATTAAAAGAAATCTAAAAGCACTTCTCATTTTTTCATTTGGATTTATTCAATGCGATTTGAATAAATTTCAAAAATGGCATCTTTGCTAATATTAAGCGCTTATAGGAAATAGCTATGTCCAAAGAAATAATTATTGCACCTTCTATTCTTGCCTCAGATTTCTCAAAACTTGGTCAAGAAGTAAAAGATGTTCTGGCAGCAGGTGCAGATTGGGTTCATATTGATGTCATGGATGGACATTTTGTACCCAATATTACCTTTGGTCCCGATGTTGTAAAAGCTATACGCCCATTGACCGACGCGACTTTTGACGCGCATTTAATGATTGCACCTTGCGATCCCTATATTGAAGCCTTTGCCAAGGCTGGTTGCGATATCATCACCATTCATGCCGAGGCGGGTCCACACTTACATCGATCCCTGCAAGCCATACGCAGTTTTGGAAAAAAGGCTGGCGTAGCGTTAAATCCTGCTACACCTGAAAGCGCACTTGAATATGTTCTTGATGATATTGATCTTATTTTAGTTATGAGCGTAAATCCCGGCTTTGGCGGTCAGAGCTTCATTCCTTCAAGTCTTGAAAAAATAGCACGGGTTAAGGCTATGATTGGCGATCGCCCAATTGAAATAGAGGTTGATGGTGGGGTAACAGCACAAAATGCTGAGGCTATTGCGCGGGCTGGTGCCAATGCTCTTGTTGCTGGTTCTGCCATTTATAAGGGTGGTGACATTGCAACTTACGGGCCGCGCATATCTGCTATTCGGTGCGCTGCTGAAAGCGGTTTGGTGAAATAGGCTATTACCACCAATTTTAGGTCTAGTGTTAAACTATCGATTGTTTTTGTATAAATATTTCAAATAATTCATCTGCCAAACAGGAAAGAAACAAATGATCCCACGTTATTCTCGCCCCGATATGGTTGCTATCTGGTCCCCAGAAACAAAATATCGTATTTGGTTTGAAATTGAAGCTTATGCGTGTAACGCTTTGGCTGAAATTGGCGTTATCCCTAAAGAATCTGCCAAGACCATTTGGGAAAAAGGATCTGCTGCAGTTTTCGACGTTGCCCGTATTGATGAAATTGAAGCGGTTACCAAGCATGACGTCATCGCATTCTTGACCCATCTTGCTGAATTTGTCGGCCCTGATGCCCGCTTTATCCATCAAGGCATGACATCATCAGATGTGCTTGACACCACATTAAACGTTCAATTAATGCGCGCGAGCGACATCCTATTGGATGACCTTGATAAGCTCCTTGCAGCTTTAAAAAAGCGTGCTTTTGAGCATAAGGATACAGTTACCATTGGACGCAGCCACGGTATCCACGCAGAGCCAACAACATTTGGCGTTAAGCTCGCACAAGCCTATGCCGAATTTAACCGCTGTCGTGACCGCCTTGTTTCTGCTAAAAATGAAATTGCTACTTGTGCAATTTCAGGCGCGGTTGGCACTTTTGCCAATATTGATCCACGCGTTGAAGATTATGTTGCAAAATCACTCGGCATGCGCCCAGAGCCGGTTTCAACACAAGTTATTCCTCGTGATCGCCATGCCATGTTTTTCGCAACTTTAGGGGTTATAGCTTCATCTGTTGAGCGTTTATCAATTGAAATTCGCCATTTACAGCGCACTGAAGTGCTCGAAGTTGAAGAATATTTTTCACCTGGCCAAAAAGGCTCATCGGCCATGCCACATAAGCGCAATCCGGTATTAACTGAAAATCTTACCGGTCTTGCACGTATGGTACGCTCTTATGCGATGCCAGCGATGGAAAATGTTGCGCTTTGGCATGAGCGCGATATTTCACACTCATCCGTTGAGCGTTATATTGGACCAGATGCGACAATTACATTGGATTTTGCTTTGGCTCGTCTTACTGGTGTTATTGAAAAGCTTCTTGTCTATCCAGAAAACATGATGAAGAATTTAAATAAATTCCGCGGTCTTGTGCACTCTCAACGCGTATTACTTGCCTTAACACAGGCAGGTGTTAGCCGTGAAGATGCGTACCGCCTTGTGCAGCGCAATGCCATGCGCGTTTGGGAAGAAGGTAAGGATTTCTTAGAAGAATTGCTCAATGATGCGGATGTTCGCAATGCATTATCTGAAGAAGAAATTCGTGAAAAATTTGACCTTGGCTATCATACCAAACAAGTTGACACGATCTTCAATCGCGTATTTGGTATGCACTAACCAATTTAATTAATGCACTAATTTTTAAATAAGTTTTAAACGTACCCAATATTTTATTAAATGCTGGGTGCGTTTTTTAATATCTTACAAACTAGCAAATATTGATTTTAACTTTAGTTTATAAACCTAGCATAAAGCCTAATTTGCATATTTTTTAGTTTTTTTAGCTCGCCTTTTAAAAAGCCATCACAAAAAAAGCGTAAATATAACCTAGCCAACATTTTCAGCTTTTTTTTAAATTTAGCTGACAACCTATGAATCTCACAAGCTTTTGCAGTTTGAAAAATTATTTCATCAATAAGGATGTGCGTTGCCAGCCTTTCGCCTTGTTTTAGTGCTTAATTAACCCTGTTTTGTTATGTTTGTTATCGTGCAACTTTAAAAGAACACAAAAGATGAGGCTTTAAGGAAAGTTGAAGAAAAAAAGGCAGCTATTTTAAACCTTATCTTCCATAATTTACCGAGGTCAAAACAGTTTTTTAATTTGCATGTAAAATTTGATGACGAACAAACAAGACGATTGTTTTTTAAATATACTCCAAACCGTATATTTATCTTGATGGCAAATTTCCGCCAAGCAATTTTTGATAAATGAGGATGAGTTGCATTATATGAAACGTCAATTAATTACTTTTGCTTCTATAGGTGTTGCTCTCGTTGCTTTTTTGCATTTGAGCAAAGACCACATAATGGCAAATTACACTGAAATAAGTGGCGTTGGTCATGCTCATGCTGCTGGCATTGAAAAGCAAATTTTTGGCCAAGTGCATTATGATCAGGCTAGTCCGCTGCCAAGTCAGGCTAATTTGCTGGTGCAACTGATTGACCAAAGTACAGCTGGTTCGCAAAAAGTAATTAGTGAAGCGCGCATTCCTGCAAGCAATTCAGGAAAGACTGAGTTTAAATTACCTATCGAACTTGCAGATTTAAGTAGGGACCATAAATACAGCTTGAAAGCCAGAATTTCTATTGGTGATTCTCTTATCTATGTAAGTGAAACACCAACAATTATTGACCCCAAACAGTCTGGTTACATTATGCGCCTCGCGTCTATTGGTCAGCAAGAATCCGCTCCAAACCAGATAAAAAGTTTAACTGGATCTGAATGGATAGCGCGTGAAATCAATAATATACAACCGCCGCAAGGTTTGAACATAAATTTTACCATAAGCAATCCTATGCAAATGCCAGCATTAGGTATTAATAATAATTCAGCTGTAGCCAATCATTATATTGTCAATGGTTCTGGTGGGTGTAACCGGTTCTTTTCAATGGCACTCATTAACGAGAAAAAAAATACATTGACATTCGATCCACTTGGAATGACATTTATAAGCTGCCCAGAAACGGTTACAGGACAGGAAAACCGTTTCGTTAATATGATTTCAAAAGTACGTAGCTATGAGATTGACAAAGACAATACCCTCAATCTTAAAGATGAATATAATCATATAATTGCGCGTTTTGTTACCAATAATTCGATTTGAAAACCTATTTAATCTCATTTAAAAACTGATCGTCGTTTTTAAAAAAAGCCCGATTAAAAAAATCGGGCTTTTTTATTACATAAATATATGGCTGCTTAATTTAGCAGTCATTATCCAACAACTTCAACCTGTGAGAACCAGTAAGCAATTTCTTCACTTGCTGTTTCTACTGCATCTGAACCGTGAACTGAATTTTCGCCGATTGACAAAGCATGGGCTTTGCGGATTGTGCCTTCTTCTGCATTAGCAGGATTGGTTGCACCCATCAATTCGCGATATTTTGCAATTGCATTTTCACCTTCAAGCACCTGCACTACTGTTGGGCCAGATGACATGAATTCAGTCAATTCTTGGAAGAAAGGACGTTCTTTATGTACTGCATAAAAGCCTTCTGCTTCACGCAAGCTCATCCATACGCGCTTAGAAGCAACAACTTTCAAGCCAGCTTCTTCAATCATAGCTACGATAGCGCCAGTAAGGTTACGGCGGGTTGCGTCAGGTTTAATCATCGAAAATGTGCGTTCAATAGCCATTTTTTCGCCCTTTATAAGTTAAAATCAATTGCATCTGTGGTATAGCGATGTTCGTCATGCTTGCCAAGTGAAGCGAGAAGACTTATATCACTTTCAACATTGTTTTTATACTACATGGCTTTAAAATAATCGGCCAAGTGAGATTTAAACATCATAAATAGACTAAATGCACCTTTGTAGCTTTGATTATGGAGTTTTTTGGGCATTTACAATTTAATAACCACAGACTTACAAAAGGCCAGCTTGAAATGTTGATTTTAGATGATGTTACCGTGCGAATGGCTGGCAAATTATTGATTGACCATAGTAGTGCAATTTTACCAGAGGGCTCGAAAACTGGTTTTGTTGGCCACAATGGTACCGGTAAATCCACTTTATTTAAAGCAATTGTTGGCGAGCTCAGCACGGAAACTGGAAAAATTGTGTTACCAAAAGGCGCTAAGATCGGCCAAGTAGCCCAAGAAGCGCCGGCAACTGCACAATCACTGATTGAAATTGTTTTAGAAGCCGATAAAGAGCGCAATGCTTTAATGCAGGAAGCTGAAACTGCAACGGATCCAATGCGCATCGCTGAGATACATATAAGATTGGCTGATATTGATGCCCATTCGGCTGAAGCGCGTGCGTCGACCATTTTATCTGGCCTTGGCTTTGATAATGAGGCGCAATTGCGCCCAGCATCGTCTTTTTCTGGTGGTTGGCGCATGCGTGTTGCACTAGCAGCTGTTTTATTTGCCGAGCCAGATATTTTATTATTGGACGAACCAACCAACTATCTCGATCTTGAAGGTATAGTGTGGCTTATTGATTATATTAAAAAATATCCTCATACGGTGGTGATTATTAGCCATGATAGAGATCTTTTGAATAGTGCTGCCACATCAATCCTACATCTGGAAAACCAAAAACTTACCTTTTGGCGCGGTAATTATGACCAATTTGAACGTCAACGCGCCGAAACCATGGAACTTCAGCAAAAACAAGCTGTAAAACAAGAAGCGAAAAAAAGCCATATGGAGGCTTTTGTTGCTCGGTTTCGTGCCAAGGCTACCAAGGCGAAGCAAGCGCAATCACGTTTAAAAGCGCTAGAAAAATTAAAGCCAATTACCGTTTGGAAAAGCGAAGGAGTAGAACCATTTAGCTTTCCTAATGCGGAAAAAGTTGCGGCCTCACCAATTATCGCGCTTTCGAATGTCGATGTTGGCTATGAACCGAATAAACCAATTTTGAAAAATCTTGATTTACGAATCGATAATGATGACCGCATCGCTCTTTTGGGATCAAACGGTAATGGTAAATCAACTTTCGCCAAACTCATTGCTGGCCGACTAAAAGGCGAAAGCGGAACCATCACCCTATCACCAAATCTAAAGGTTGCCTTCTTTGCTCAGCATCAGTTAGATGATTTATATCCAGATGAAAATGCCATTGAGCATGTACGGCGTTTAATGCCACAAGAACCTGAAGCTAAAATTCGCTCTCGTGTGGCGCGTATGGGGCTTTCCACCGCTAAGATGATGACCAAAGCAAAAGAATTATCAGGTGGTGAAAAGGCTCGGCTTTTAATGGGGTTGGCGACTTTTGATGGCCCTAATCTTCTCATCCTTGATGAGCCGACCAACCATTTGGATATTGATAGCCGTGCCGAGCTTGTTGAAGCGCTTAACGATTTTAACGGAGCTGTTATTCTTATTGCCCATGATCGCCATTTGATCGACGCAACTATGGATCGTTTGTGGATTGTTCGCGATGGTGGAGTTGGCGTTTATGAGGGCGATATGGATGCTTATCGCATTGAAATTCTCAACTCGAATAAATCTTCTAACTCTAAAAAAAAAGTGATCGCCGAGCCCGAAAAGCCTAAATCAGACCAACGTAAACTTAGTGCTGATAAAAGGCAGGCATTAGCGCCTTTACGCAAAGAAATTCAAAAATACGAAGCGAACATTGAAAAATTGCAGAAAAAAATAGCGAGTTTAGATACGGAATTAAGTGATGGAAGCCTTTATACTTCATCACCCGATAAAGCCTCACAAAAATCAATTGAAAGAGCCAATTACATAAAGCAATTGGAAGAAAGCGAAACCAATTGGCTTTTATTAACCGAAGAATATGAAGCCGCTATCGCTGAATAATAATTGCGAAGAACTATCATGCTTTTTCATGGTAGTTCTTTTTTTCTAACCATTTTTGCAAGCTTTCATATCGATATCACCTGTGACGTCTGATAGGTGAAATTTAACTCGATATATTTAACAACTTTTCTATATCCCCAAAACCAAAATATTTATCGATATTTGGGCACTTTCCATAATAAAAACGCAATCAATGCTAATACGATTTAACTAGAGCGTTAGCATAACTTTTTTTTCAAAAATTATAATAAATCTTAAAAAGTGATAAAACATTTATTAAGGGTGTTCTAGTCCTAAACAATTATATATATATTTAAAAATCATAATTTATTGCGCAAGGCGATTTAATCTATGGGGGTATCATGCCATTTTTATTGTTTGTTATTCTGCTTGGTGTTTTAATTGGTGTATATTATTACAATAATAATAGAAATAAACATTCCTTACCACGTCAACCAGTTGACGATAAATTAACCTCACTTTTAGCACTTAAAGATGAGCCAACGGTTTTGGCGGCTCTCTTATGTTTAGCAAGCCTATCTTATAAGGATAGTGATAATGAACTAGGCAATATGATTGAAAGCGATATATTGGCACAATTGACCGACAAGGCAAATGCTCGTTCGTCCTTAGTTGTCGCTGAAAATCTTTATTTCAAACTCAATGACCGCTTATTTATCATTGATGAAGCCGCACCTCTTTTAAACAAGCAAATATCGGCAAAAGATTGCCACCATTTATTTGTTCTTATAAATGAAGTGAATAAGAAAATAGAAAATGAGAACGGCATTAGTTTTTACATTAAACGGCTAGAAAAAAAGCTCATTTTAAACAACCCAAATGCTGCTAGTTAAAATATCCACTTATCATGAGTTAAAACAGCAGTTTTTTTGTGTTTTTTATGCTTATCCAATAATCGAAGTGACATTATCAAAAATACATGCTGGGCGATGGTGCAACCCAAGTATTCGCGATATCTAACAGTCTATTGGGCTTTGAATAGCTTTATGACGCAACATTTACTACAAAATTGAAAAAATTTTTTGGTTGATAAACGGCAGAAATATTTAAAAAGCATTTTAAATAGTCACAAAAAAAGCCTGACATGATTGCCAGGCTTTTTTAACAAAGAGTGAAAATAACTATTGCTGATACTTAACTATTATGTATCATCGGGTTAATAGAAAAATTTCAACATAGTCATTTTTACATTAATTATAATAGCTTATTAGTTTTCAAGAAATTTGACTGGATTAACCGGTACAGAATTTTTACGAACTTCAAAGTGCAATTTAGGCGTTGAGGCATTACCAGACATGCCAGATTTTGCAATTTCATCGCCGCGGCGTACCTGCTGATTACGCTTTACAAGAATTTTACTATTGTGCCCATATACCGTCACAATGTTATTTTCGTGGCGGATAAGTACTGTATTGCCAAATTCTTTCAAGCCATCGCCAGCATAAATAACAACACCATTTTCAGCTGCGCGGATTGATGTGCCTTCAGGAACCATGATATCAAGACCATCATTGGTTACAGTACCCTCAAGCTGGCCAAAACTACTCAAAATACGTCCGCGAGCAGGCCAACGCATTTGCGAAATACCAGTTGCTTGTGGAGCAACGGCAGCAACTTGCTCAGCTTGGGCGATCGAATCATTTTTGGAAGCGACAGCATTTTGTGCTTGTGCAGCAGGCTGTTGCGGTGTCGCCTGTTGGGCTGGAGCAACTTTTTGCGGTGCTGTGGTAGGCTGTTCCATACGCACAGCAACAGTTTCAATTACATTGCCTTGATTGGTATTTTGCGCTGTATTTTGATTTCCTGTTGTTGTTTGCGCTGCAGGTATATTAGGTTTAACGGCTGCGGTTTGCCCCACAGCTTGCGTGCGTGGAACACTTACCGGAGTTACAGGCGGATTTGCAGCAGCAACCGCTGTTCCTTGACCCGCAGAGCCACGACCTGGAATAATCAAATTTTGACCAACACGAATAGCACCACTTGAAAGGCCATTAGCGTTTTTAATATCATTAACACTAACACCATTACGGTTAGCCACACGCGTTAGCGTATCACCACTTTGCACGATATAGCTGCGATTACCAACGCTTGATGAGGCGTGACCACCTTGCACAGCACTTGCTGGCAATGTACCAAGATTACGTGGTGGCTCACCAGTGCCAGCCACTTGACCCGGTGCCAATTGGTGGGTTGGCTGCTGCGGGTATTGTGGCGTTTGGGCCTGATATTGTGGCTGTTGCGGAGCTTGATATTGTGGCTGCTGCGCAGCTTGATATTGCGGCTGCGCTGGCGGCAAAGCATTACTTTGAATAGTTCCGCTTTGCACTGGCGGCGGCAATTGCTGCGGCTGTGGCTGCTGTTGTGGAATAGGACGATTTACTGCTGCTTGCTGCGATGGTGTAGAATTTGTAAAGAGACCATCGGTAAACCGCATAGTATCAGAACTACAACCAGCAACTAAACCAGTAATTACTATGAGTGCCGCCCCCTGAATGTAACGGCGTGAAACCTTATCAATTATTTTTAAATGCATCTGATTTGCCTGTACCCGATAATCAATGTCAAGCACCATTAAATAGGGTTAATCTTACTTGAGAGTTAAGATTGGAAAAAAAATGTTAAAAAAATGCAATTTTTCTTATAATTTGCCTTAAAATAATCATAAAATCTCAGCAACCCCCTCAATAAAGGGTTGATAACGTACTTTAAACATATCGGAACGCTCAAATCGTGTGCCTGTTTTTGAATAGCGTATAATCGTTTGCATTCCGTCATCCACGCCAAGCGGAACAAGTAAAATGCCATTACCTGCTAATAATTCCATATAGGGCAGCGGTTCTTTTACCATTGATGGCCAAATAATAATACGATCAAACGGACCGTTAAATGAAATACCGCGCATGGCATCTGCTTGTCTTAGTATAATATTATCAAGCATTAAATTTTGGAAACGTATACGCGCTTCATCGCACAAAGTTTTATAACGCTCAACTGTTGTCACCATTCCTGCAAAGCGCGCAATCAGCGCTGCCGTAAATCCTGATCCAGTGCCAATTTCTAAAACCCGACTTTTTTTCTCCAATTGCAACGCATTAATCAAAATCAACTGCTCGTCAAGACGTTCGATATATTCGCCGCAATCAATGGGTATAACACTATTGCTATAGGCAATATTGCAAAATGCAGGATCCATAAAATTGCGTCGCGGCGTCTGCTCTAAAGCTGACAATAAATTTGAAACGTCAATTCCTTTTGAACGCAAGCGCAAAGCTAAATTGGCCAACGCCTCATATTCAGACATTGCATTATTTTCAGCGACCATAATTTTATAAACTCTTCAATTCTAAGGATGAAAAGCATGTTAGATGCTTTTCACCTTGTTATATAAACCACACCAATCATAGCAAACAATATTTAAGCAAAAGCTTTTTTTAACGCAATAAGCTGTTCATCAGCAGTAAGATCAAGATGTAACGGCGTGATAGAAATTTTGTTTTTGTCTATAGCATATGCATCGGTTCCCTCAGCACACAAGCTTCTATTACGAGAGAATTTGAGCCAAAAATAAGGAAAGCCACGCCCATCATGGCGCTCATCAATATAAATATCATGGGCGATATGCCCTTGGCAGGTCACGTCAATACCTGCTATTTCATCTGGAGCGCAAGCTGGAAAATTAATATTAGTCAGCACGCCTTGCTTATGGGGTAAAGCAATCAATTTTTGCAAAATTGTTGGTGCATGCTGGCGGGCAGTATCCCAAGGAATAATACGTTCATTATTATCGCCTACATATTCCTGCGACAGAGCAAAAGAGCGCACGCCTAATAAAGTCCCTTCCATGGCAGCTGCAATGGTACCAGAATAGGTAACATCATCAGCAAGATTACCACCTGAATTTACCCCAGATAAAACAATATCGGGTGCTTGCGGCAAAATATGTTTGATCGCCATAATGACACAATCGGTCGGTGTTCCACGAACCGAAAAATGCCGTTCATCAATTTGCCGCATGCGTAAGGGATCGGAAAGAGTTAAAGAATGAGACAAACCGCTTTGATCTTTTTCAGGAGCAACAACCCAGACATCATCACTTAAAGATCTCGCAATATCTTCAAGGACAGCTAAACCTTCGGCATGAATACCATCATCATTGGTGATTAAAATCCGCATCTGAAACTCCTTGAAATTTTTAAAAATCTAAGTTGAATAGAATTATGATGGACATGCAACTTTAATTATACGGCCAATATATTGGGTAAATCAGATTTATTACCAATATGTTGGCCTTATTTTTAAAATAGAAAAGCTATTTAGCAGCATAATCCTTTATTAAACATGCTGCCGTTTTATGACAGCATGATGATATCAAAGGGCAGCAATACGCGTGACGCCGCCCATATAAGGAACAAGTGCATCAGGAATTATAACGCTACCATCTTCTTGCTGATAATTTTCAAGTACAGCAATAAGGCAACGTCCCACAGCAGTTCCTGAACCATTAAGCGTATGGACGAATTGTAAAGCTTTTTCACCTTCTACCCGATAACGGCTATTCATACGGCGAGCCTGAAAATCTCCACAAACCGAGCAGCTAGAAATCTCGCGATAAGCATTTTGGCCAGGCAACCAAACTTCAATATCATAGGTTTTTTTAGAACCAAAACCCATATCGCCCGTGCATAATACAACGGTACGGAATGGAAGATCTAACCGCTTTAGCACTTCTTCTGCACATTCCGTCATACGCTCTAATTCAAGCAATGAAGAATCACGATCGGTTACTGCCACCATTTCAACTTTCCAGAATTGGTGTTGACGCAGCATACCGCGCGTATCGCGGCCAGCGGAACCAGCTTCAGAGCGGAAGCAAGGGGTTAATGCAGTAAAGCGCAATGGTAATATGCTTTCGTCTAAAATCTCTTCGCGCACCAAATTAGTAAGCGGCACTTCCGCTGTAGGAATGAGCCAACGGCCATCGGTGGTTTGAAAAAGATCTTCCGAAAATTTTGGTAATTGCGAGGTACCAAAAAGCGCTTCATCACGCACAAGAATAGGCGCGGACACTTCACGATACCCATGTTCATTGGTATGAAGATCTAGCATGAATTGGCCAAGTGCACGTTCAAGGCGCGCCAACATACCCGATAAAATCGTAAAACGCGCACCAGACATGCGCCCTGCCCGTTCAAAATCCATACCGCCTAATGCTTCACCAATATCAAAATGTTCTTTTGGTGCAAAATTAAATTCGCGCGGCGTGCCATATTTTCGCACTTCAACATTGGCACTTTCATCAGGACCAACCGGCACATCATCAAGCGGAATATTGGGCGTACGACACAAAACATCTTCCAGCGCTTGATTTAAACGGCGCTCTTCTTGTTCTGCTTCACTAAAGGCTGACTTTAAGGCTGAAACCTCTTCCTTTAATTTTTCTGCCCGTTCTTTATCGCCACTGGCCATCGCCTGACCAATTTCTTTGGATGCAGCATTGCGGCGCTCTTGCATTTCTTGCAAATTAAAAACATGGGCACGACGCTGTGCATCAAGAGCTATGATTTCAGCAGATTGCGCAGCTGCGCCGCGTTTTTGAAGAGCCTCATCAAGGCTTTGTGGATTTTCTCTGATCCATTTAATATCAAGCATAAATTTTCACCATTTTTAAAAAGCTAATGATTTGAAGACAAATAAAACTTGGTTTTATAGACCAAATGCCAAGTTAAGCACTATCATCTTCAGCTGCTTTTCGTCCTCTTTCAATCATACGTGCAATAATAATCGATACTTCGTAAAGGAGCACCATTGGAAGTGCAAGCGTAATATGGCTCAATACATCGGGCGGCGCGACAACGGCCGCAACAACGAACATAGCTACAATTGCATATCGCCGTTTACTTGCAAGCCCTTGCGCGGATAATATACCAACTTTAACCAGCAAACTTGTGACAATTGGCATTTGGAAAATTAAACCAAAAACCAGCACGAAGGAGATTACCCGCCGCAAATATTCCGACACTTTGTTCAATAATACAATCTTTGCAGCTCCATGCAAATCAACGCCAGCTTGCGGCACCTGCTGCATTGAAAGCGCAAGCCAACTCACCATCGGCGTTGCAAGATAATAAGCAACAGCTGCACCGACCAAAAATAATAAAGGGCCAGCTATTAAAAATGGTAAAAATGCATTGCGCTCATTTTTATAAAGTCCAGGCGCAATAAAGCGATAGAGCTGTATTGCAATAACTGGGAAAGCAATAACCACGCCACCAAAAGCGGCAATTTTAATCTTTGCAAAAACAAATTCAAATAAATCAGTATATATCAAAGTTAAATTAGCAGGGTCATCACCATGCCAAACCATCGCCCATTGCATAGGACGGACAATAAAATTAAAAATATCGACAGCAAAAGTAAAACATAGAACAAAAGCAATCAAGAAGGCGACAATGCACCAAATCAATCTTGAGCGCAGCTCATTTAAATGATCCATTAATGGCGCCGCACTATCATCCATATTTTCTGCTTTATCTGCCGCTATATTTTTGCTTTCACTCATCGGAACTTTGCGCCCCATTCTTATTATTAAAAATTTGACCCAATGGCGGCGACTTTATAGATCGCTCGAAATAATAGGCGGCTTTTTTCCCATGGCTATTGCGTGAAAAACGCCCGCTATTATGCTTCAAGCGATGTTTACGCAAAGGACGCTTCATTTCAAAGCTGGCATGGCGTTTTACACCCTTACCGTGATGATGCGGTGAAGCATCAAATGCGTAATGGTCTTGCTGATTTACACTGTGTGGCTTTTCACTCATCAGATAATTATCATCATCATGATAATTTGCAGGCGGCAATAAATTGCTACTATCCAAAATAGCTTGGTCTTTTAGTGAGGGAGACGCAATACCTTTCAACGCATCATTTGTTTGGCTTAGTGATTGTTTTACATCATTAGCAGCATCACGAAATGGATCAAATACCTGCGTAAAACTGCGCCTTGGATCAAGATTGCGAACCTCATCAAGCGCGGATTTTACGTCATCAAGCTCCGCGTCTTTCATCGCGTCGTCAAACTGTTGACGAAACTCTGCTGCGGTGCTGCGCATTTTTGCAGTTGCCTTACCCAAAGAACGCATCACCTTTGGTAAATCTTTTGGTCCAATTACAATTATTGCTACAATAGCAATAACCAGAAATTCAGACCAACCAATTCCAAACATCAACAACCCTCGCGCAACAAATAATGGCTTTTTATGACTACTTAATGATTATATACATTAATAAATACAATTAGATATTGGAAGATAGCCTATTAAATTACTACAGCCAACATTAAAGCGGACAACTATTTTAAAGTCCAACCCATGTTAAATCATTTATTTTCTGAAGATTTTTCATCAACCGATGCTTTATTGCTGGCAACAGCGTCACCACTCTTTGCATCAATCGTTTTGGTATCAGCCTGCTTTTCATCTTCATCATCCTTCATACCGGACTTGAAGTTTTTAATACCCTTTGCCACATCACCCATCAAATTAGGAATTTTAGCGCTACCAAACAATAGCAACACAATCACTAAAACAACAATCCAATGCCAAATAGAACCGAAACCCATTTGCGTCAATTTCCTTATTACAACAATTCAACTTTAACACTTTAGAAGCTTTTCATCCAAGTTTCAAACGCTACTATGCAAATTTGGCAATTTTATTAACCCATATCAATACTTATTGATCTAAAAAGCTTAATCGCTATCTTTAGGCGGCAAAAGCCCAAGCTGCTCCAAGTCAATATCCTCGTAAGGATCTTCTTCAAGACTCAATTCATCGCCATGAACCGAAGGAATCGGTATAGTAAAGTTTTCAGGCAAGCGCGAGGATAAAAGTCCCGCCCCTTTCAACTCCTCCATACCCGGCAAATCGCCAATATCGGGTAAGGTGAAGTGATCAAGAAAATCTTGGGTTGTACCATAAGTGACGGGTCTACCGGGTGTTCGTCTTCGACCGCGAATTTTTATCCAACCGGTCTCCATCAAAACATCAAGTGTTCCCTTGGAGGTTTCAACGCCGCGTATATCCTCAAGTTCCGCACGCGTTACCGGCTGATGATAGGCGATAATTGCCAAAACTTCTAAGGCTGCACGTGACAGCTTTCGCGCTGTTTGCTCTTCCTTGGATAATAAAAAGCTTAAATCAGGAGCGGTACGAAAAGCAAATGCATTGCCAACAAGACATAAATTAACACCGCGACCACTATAAATTTCAGTTAACTCGTTAATTATGGAATCAATATTGCTATTTTTTGGTAATCGCTCCGCCAATGCATTGCGCGAGACGGGCTCGGATGACGCAAAAAGAATTGCTTCTACCATCCGTAACAGCAAAGGCGAATTGTCAAATTTGGGCTTTTCAACCATTGCTAAGCTGTTCCCTATCTTCATCTCTATCGTCTTGTTTAACACGCATATAAAGCGGTAAAAAAACCCCACTTTGCCGCAGTTCTACCTGACCTTCACGCACCATTTCAAGACTTGCTGCAAAAGCACTGGCAATTGCAGTCTTACGCTCTTTGTCATCACTGATAAAACGAAGCAAATATTGATCAAGCGCCAACCAATCATGTGAAAGCTCACCCACCATACGGCTTAAAATTTGCCGAGCATATTTAAGTGGCCAGACCTTACGGTTGCCAACTTCAACATGACTGACCGCCTGCCGCTGCCTTATTCCAGTATAGGCCGTTAACAACTCATAAAGTGTCGTATTGAAACGATTTTTTCGCTCAACCACAACCATTTCTGGCGCGCCACGTTTAAAAACATCGCGCCCCAAACGGTTGCGATTAATCAATTTACCAGCAGCATCGCGCATGGCTTCCAAACGCCGCAAGCGAAATTGCAACATTTCCGCCATTTCTTCACCACTTGCTTCTTGCTCCCCTTGTTTTTTAGGAACCAATAACCGTGACTTTAAATAAGCAAGCCAAGCAGCCATAACCAGATAATCAGCTGCCAACTCTAATCTTACCTGTTGCGCTTGTTTGATAAACTGTAAATACTGATCAACCAGCGCGACAATCGAAATACGGGTTAAATCAACTTTTTGCGTGCGCGAAAGATGCAAGAGAAGATCCATAGGCCCCTCAAAACCTTGGACATCAACCACCAATTCCGGCTCACTCACACCGCGCGCTTCATCATCCCACCATTCGCTCATGGGAGGTGCATCAGATTGCGGTGTTTTTCCTGCTAAAGCCAAAATAACAAATATTCCTTATAGCCTATTGATTAAAAAGCATAAAACAATTAAAAACTTAGCGTTTCTGGAAAAAATTGAGCAAATTCTTGCCGTAATTCTTTTTCATCAGCAGCTATCATATTTACAACAAAGCATTCGGCATTAGCGGCTCTTTGCGCGGCCTTTTCTTGTAAATATGGGCTATTTTCAGCAACTTCCAACATTTCGCTAAAATTACCATTACAATGCAAAGCCATATCACAACCAGCTATAAATGCCTGCCGTGCTAAATTACCTATCGTTCCAGACAGTGCTTTCATGGATAAATCATCGGTCATTAACAGGCCATCAAAGCCGATATCACCACGAATAATATCAGAAATAACTTTGGATGATAGGGTGGCCGTTTGCTCTTGATCAATTGCTTCATAGACAACATGTGCTGTCATTGCGGTTGGCAAATGCGCTAATTGCTTAAATGGAATGAAATCAGATTGCTTTAATTCATTAATATCGGCTTCTACCCGCGCTAATGCCAAATGCGTATCACACATGGCACGGCCATGGCCAGGTATATGCTTCATAACCGGTAAAACACCACCGTCAATAAGTCCTTGTGCTGCAGCTTTACCCATTGCGGTGACAATCTCAGGTGTATGACCATAGGCACGCGAGCCAATAACATCATGACTACCAGCAATTGGCACATCTAAAAGCGGCAAACAATCAGCATTAATGCCATATTTTTTTAAATCAAAAGCATGAAGCCGCGACATGAGCCAAGCTGCGCGCAAGCCTTGCTCGCTATCTTTATTATAAATATCACCAAGAGCGGCTGCCGTTGGATAATTAGGAGCAAGTGGTGGGCGTAAACGCTGAACTCTTCCGCCTTCTTGATCTATAAAAATCAAAGTATTTTCATTATTAGATGCAAGTCTTATATCATCAGTAAGCGCAGATAATTGTTCGCTATTGTCAATATTGCGTGCAAATAGGATAAATCCCCATGGCTTATGCTGTTTAATAAAGGCACGTTCTTGATCATTTAATGACAGACCTGCAATGCCAGTGATAAATGCTTTACAATTTTCCATCTAATATTCCTTTGGCACAAGCCCAATGCTGATTCATTAAAACTGAATAAATGCCGTTATGTTGATTGAAATTCTATTAATCTAACAATTTTAATTTGCGCATTTTTTAACCCACACACTAATATCATGAACGGCTAAACCACCATTAGGTGCAGGTGACTGTGCGCCTGTTAACGTATTTATGCCCTCGCCATCCATAAATGCACTATTGGGGAAAATACCAGGAGATATAAGCACTCCGCGTTGCACCCCAGCAAAAATCTTAGCATGCAGCCGCACTTCCCCGCGTGCATTTCCTGTTGCAACAATCTCTCCATCCTCAATATCCAGCACTTTAGCATCTTCTGGATGGATATAGAGTTCCGGCCGCCTCTCTTTTTGTAATGATGTTGGCGTTTCAGCAAAAGTAGAATTTAAAAAATTATGCGCTGGTGATGTAGCCAATCGAAATGGGCAATCTTCACTGATGTGCTCAATATTATCCCATTGATCAGGAAATTGCGGCATTTCTTGCCAGTTTCCCTGATACCCCATTGAGGCTGGCGGACGGTTAGGAAAATTTTCATCCAGCCAATTTACTTTAAAGTGAAAGCGCTTATCATCCCAACCAAAGCCATTGATAAAATGCGCTTCATCAAAAGATGGCTGCACATCATACCAGCGTTTTTCTTGCAACTCCTCAAAACCACCAAAACCACTTTTTACCAATAAATCATCAATCAATGTTTTTTCGTCAAAATCAAACCCTGCAAAGCCAAGACGCTGTGCAAGTTGGTTAATGACAAACAAATTAGGTTTTGGCCCTAAAGGTGGCTCAATCAATTTTGGTCCAAGAATGATGTGTTGATGACCACCACCACAATAAATATCATCATGCTCGACAAACATAGTTGCAGGTAAAACAATATCGGCAAGCTTTGCGGTATCGGTCATGAACTGTTCATGCACAACCGTAAAAAGATCATCTCGCAGAAAACCTTGCCGAATAAGGCGCTGTTCAGGAGCGACATTAACTGGATTGGTATTTTGAATAAAAAGTACATTGACTGGAGGGCCACCATAAAGCGTATCCTTATCCCCACAAAGGATACGACCAATTTTTGACTGATCAAGACTGCGAATAGTAGGGTCCGCCAATTTCTTTCCAGTAATCTCATCACGATTTAGCACATAAATATCAGAATTGGAAAAAAATGCCCCTCCTCCTTCATATTGCCAAGAGCCAAGTACAGCAGGAATAGAGAGTGCCGCATGCATAGCAACAGCGCCATTGCGTTGACGGGTAAAGCCAAAACCAAGACGAAAAAAACAGCGTTTGGTCTCACCAATCACCTTGGCAAATTCTTCAATTTCCGCAACACTTAAACCAGTAATTTTCGCAGCCCATAATGGATCCCTATTGGCAACATGAGCCGCAAGCCCAAAAGGATCATCGGTGTAGGCTTTCATATAGGCATAATCTGCATAACCATCACGAAAAAGCACATGCATCACCGCACAAGCAAGCGCCGCATCAGTTCCAGGCTTTAAGATAAGCCCAATATCAGCTTGCTTTACCGTTGCGGTTTCAAAAACATCAATCGCAACAATCTTTGCTCCACGCTCTTTACGAGCGCGCACGGCATGGGTCATCACATTAACTTGCGTAGCCGCAGCATTGGTGCCCCAAATGACAATGCAATCGGATTTTTCCATTTCACGCGGATCAACGCCTGCAATACGCCCTGCTCCAGCAAAATAACCAGTCACCGCAGTATTGGTACAAAAAGTAGAAAACTGCTTGGAGAAATTTCCTGCATGCCGTAGACGATTAATCGAATCACGCTGCACCAAGCCCATTGTGCCCGCAAAGTAATAAGGCCAAACCGTTTGTGACCCAAAATGCTCAACTTGCTCAGTGATTTTTTCTGCAATAATATCTAGCGCTTCTTCCCACCCGATAGCTTGCCATTGCCCCGCACCTTTTTCACCAATGCGCTTTAAAGGTGTTAATAAGCGCTCACTATGATGGACACGCTCGGCATAACGGGCAACTTTGGCACAAACCACCCCAGCAGTATAACTATTATCTTTCGATCCTCTTACCCGACCAATGCGATTATCTGCCAATAATTCTATATCTAAGGCGCATGTCGAGGGGCAATCATGAGGACATGCCGAATGTCCTATACGCAAATTCATTTGAAATTCGCCTCTCTTAAAACCAAGAAAATTGATGACTTAGGCTTTATTAATCACAACCATTATCTTAAATATAACCAAGCTATTACCAATAAATAAGCATGATAACGTGAAACTTTTTGTGATCATACACGTTTATCAGCAATGATTAAGAAATTTTTTCATAATTATCTATAAAGATAATCACCAACAAGTTTATGCCAAATTCTTAAATTAGCCACATCCACAATTATGCGAAACAATTTCTATCCGAATCAAGGTTGAAGTAATGTCAGGTAAATTGAGCCGAAGAATATTTATGCTTTCCGCACCGCTTGCTTTAGGTGCATGCAGTGCAACAGGACGCCATATTGCTGACGCAACCCCAGCGCCAGCCAAAAAAATTAATCCCTATTATCTTGAAATGTATGGTGCAATTGACAGTGAACCTTACCCCGTCAAAGCTTCAGATATTAGTAAAATAGACCCAATCTATTGGCGCCAAATTGTTGCTTATCCAAGTTCTTATACACCTGGCACTTTAGTCGTCGATCTTAATAATTATTTTTGCTATTTTGTCATGGAAGACGATCAGGCTATCCGTTATGGTGTTGGCATTGCCGAAAATAATACTCTAAACTTTAGCGGCGATGCGATTATTGGTCGTAAAGCAATGTGGCCATCTTGGACACCGACCCCTAGCATGATGAGAAGATTGCCAGAGCGTTATGGACATCTTGGCGGCGGCATGGCACCTGGCCCACAAAATCCCTTAGGCCCTCGGGCACTTTATCTTTACCGTAATGGGCGCGATACTTTGTTCCGCTTGCATGGAACCACGGAAGAATGGAGTATTGGTAAAAACGTATCGTCTGGCTGCATCCGTTTTCTATTCCAAGATATCATCGATCTTTACAACCGCGTTACTGTGGGTAGTAAAGTTGTTGTTATTCCTCGCACTACAGATCACCAACAAGTCGCGCAACAAATCTAGTGTAAGAACCAAGCTGAAAACATTAGAGTTTAAACAAGCCATGGGAAGAAGTTGGTTCCCATGGCTAGACAATAAAATTCAATTTTCGTTTGTCATATGAGAAACGGTTGAATAAACGAAAAAATATCTTATAATAAATGCGAGGGTGTCAATTAGAATAATCTATTGGCAGGAATGTTCTTGGTCGGGCCGCTGAGATAGCGGAGCTATACTTATGAACTATCAAGATCAACCATCGCAATCGGTAACAAAACCCCATTTCATTGCCAAAATTTATTTCTGCATTTTAATTCAAATCAAAAAGCTTATGCACTTGGAAGCTTTTGCAGGTGTCCTTTTAATTGCTGCCGCAGCCATTGCGCTATTTTGGGCCAATTCATCTTTTTATGAAACCTATGTTGGTTTTTGGCATACAAAACTTGGTATTTCACTAGGCGCGTTTTCTTTAAATTGGGATCTGCATTTTTGGGTCAATGATGTCTTGATGACATTTTTTTTCCTCATTGCTGGCCTTGAAATCAGGAAAGAAATCCATAATGGCGCACTTTCAAGCATTAAACAGGCAACATTACCAATTATTGCAGCCCTTGGCGGCGTTTTAGCACCAGCCCTCATTTATATGCTGTTTAACACAGATCCAATTAGCCATCACGGCTGGGCAGTTCCAACTGCCACCGATATCGCCTTTGCTGTTGGTATTCTAGCCCTCCTTGGGCGTTCTTTGCCGAGCAATATTCGCGTAGTACTGCTTTCACTTGCGATCATTGATGATATTATCGCCGTACTTATTATTGCAGTTTTCTATTCCAATGGCATTGACGCTTCAGCACTGCTAATTGCTATTGCAGCTATTGGTCTTATCTATATTTTTCATTTCTTTGGTATTTCATCAGCTTTTGCTTATTCATTACCAGCAAGTGTGCTTTGGTTTGGCCTTTGGAAAGCCGGCATCCACCCCTCTCTTGCGGGTGTCGTTCTTGGACTTTTAACGCCAATTATTTATCAACCTTTACAGCTTGGTAAAGACAATAAGCCCCATAAGGCTTTGATAAATCCACTCGCGATTGTTGAAAAGCATCTTCATCCTTGGGTTGCGTTTTTTATTATGCCGGTTTTTGCGCTTGCCAATGCAGGAATCTACCTTGGCGACATCAATCTTTCTGCTAATGGTACATTAGGAATAACCATCGGGGTAATGGCAGGCCTTATCATAGGCAAGCCGCTCGGCATTATTTTAACGAGTTTTATCGCCGTTAAATTGGGTGCCTGCCGCCTGCCCCCACAAGTTGACTGGCGCGCCATGATATTGGTTGGCTTATTGGCTGGCATTGGCTTTACTATGGCAATTTTTGTTGCCATGTTGGCTTTTAGCAATCCCGAACAATTAGCAAGCGCTAAGATCGGTGTGTTATTAGGTTCAGGACTATCAGCAATTATTGGACTAATTTATGGTTTTTTATATTTACGTTTTATCAGCAAAAAAATCAGCCTAACGCTTAAACGCTCCAATACTCCAGCAAAAGCCAATGACATTGAATTAAATTGTATTGAATTGGATTGAATTTTTCAAATTTATCGCAATTTAAACAAGCTATCCTCAAAAAAAAGCTTTGATGAAGTGCTAGAATGATCAAAGTTCAGTTAAAAATTATTCAAGTGCAAAAAATAGCTTTGCTATTGCCGCATTTATGCTTAAAAGCTATCTTTAACGAGATAAATTACCATAGAGAGTTTTGTAATGGCAGAAGACGACAGCTTTATTCGCGAAGTTAACGAAGAAATTCGTCAAGAAAAAGCGCGTGCTTTATGGGGACGTTTTGGGCCGATGATTATCGGCGGTGCTGTTGCCCTTGTTCTTGGTACTGCAGTTTGGCAGGGTTATAGCTATTGGCAAAACAATAAAGCTGCCGGAATTGGCGACACAATGCTGTTTGCAGCCGATCTTGCTAAAGGCGGCAAAATCGATGAAGCAATGGCAAGTCTTAAGCAAGTTGAAGATTCCAATTTTGGTGGCTATTCAGCACTTGCACAAATGCGCCAAGCGGCTTTAACCTTTGAAAAAGGTGATAAACAAGGTGCTGTTGCTATGTTTGATAAAATAGCTCAAAACAGCGACACCCCAAATGGCTTAAAAGATGTTGCCAGTATTCGTGCGGCATATATCTTGGTCGACACAGCAACATTTAACGAGTTAAGCCAACGCGTTGCTGTTTTCGCCTCCGATAATAATCCAATGCGATTTTCAGCATGGGAAATTTTGGGGCTTTCTGCATGGAAAGCTGGCAATTTAGCCGAAGCCAAAAAATATTTTCAACAAATCACTAAAGAAAGTGAAAGTGACGGCACAGGCTTAGCAGCCCGAGCTCAACTTATGTTGGGCCTGATCAATAGCCGCACAGAAAGTACAAAAGGCTAATTTATGGCCCTTACAATCGCTATTATTGGAAGACCCAATGTTGGGAAATCCACCTTATTTAATCGTCTAGTTGGTCAAAAGCTAGCAATTGTCGATGATACACCAGGCGTAACCCGCGACCGCCGGCATCATGCCGCGCGTCTACAAGATTTACGTTTTGACATTATTGATACCGCCGGCCTTGAAGAAGCTGCCAATGACACACTTGAAGGCCGTATGCGAGCGCAAACACGCGCGGCCATTGAAGAAGCAGATCTTATTCTTTTCGTGCTTGATGCAAAAGCTGGCCTTACGCCAGCTGATACAACATTTGCTTCACTTGTGCGAAAATCTGGCAAGCCAATCATTCTCATTGCCAATAAATCCGAAGCAAAGGATGCAAATGGCAATTTTTATGATGCTTGGAAATTAGGCTTTGGTGAACCATGTCCTATTTCTGCCGAGCATGGTCTTGGCATGTCGGACTTGCGTGATGCCATCGTTGAAGCCGTTGGTTCAGAAAAAGCATTTGAAAAAGAAAAAGAGGAAGAACGCCTCAAGATCGAATCTGCTTCCATTGGTGATGACATTGATGATCCCGATGCTGAAGAGCCAGAATATGACGATACCAAGCCGCTGCGTATCGCCATTGTTGGCCGCCCTAATGCTGGCAAATCGACATTAATCAACACCATGCTTGAGGAAGACCGCTTATTGACCGGCCCTGAAGCTGGTATTACTCGCGATTCTATTTCAGTGGATTGGGAATGGCGCGGCAGAAAAATTAAACTTCATGACACAGCTGGTTTAAGACGTAAATCTCGTGTGCAAGAAAAGTTGGAAAAGCTTTCTGTTGCCGATACTTTAAGAGCTGTTCGCTTTGCCGAAGTAGTTATTGTTCTTTTTGATGCAACAATTCCATTTGAAAAGCAGGACTTGCAAATTGTTGACCTTATTATACGTGAAGGTCGCGCACCAATTATTGCTTTCAATAAATGGGACTTAATCGAAAACCGGCAGGAAACCTTAACCGACTTACTCGAAAAATGCAGCAGGCTTCTGCCGCAAGTTCGCGGTTTACGCGCTATTCCTATTTCCGGTGAACGCGGCCAAGGTATTGATAAGCTGATGGAAAATGTCGAAATGGTTCACCGTATATGGAACCGGCGCATTTCAACAGCAAAACTTAATCGTTGGCTTGGTGGGATTATTACCCACCATCCACCGCCAGCAGTATCCGGCCGCCGGTTAAAAATTAAATATATGACGCAGATTAAGACAAGACCACCCGGCTTTGTTATATCGTGTTCGCGCCCAGATGCTATGCCGCAATCCTATTTGCGCTATCTTGTCAACAGCTTACGCGAGACATTTAAGATGCCCGGCGTTCCGATAAGATTATCGATGCGCAAACCAGATAATCCATTTGCCGGACGCGCTAAGAAAAAGCATTAATTTAATCATATTTATTATTAGTTTAAGCGCCGTTGCGATAAAAGCATCGGCGCTTTTCACATTCAAATATATCTGCAACTATTTGATTTAAAAGCAAGATCTAGTTTTAAATAGCAACGCGTTTTAAATATTAATGCGCTTTAAACACTGTATCAAAGCCATATTATTTGCATTATTAGCGGCAGATCAAAGATCACACCTCACAGTCACTCTACCAATTTTCAAGAATGACTAATAGCGCTATGAGCGCGCACCGCTAAAAGCTTTGCCTTAAAACCTACACGCTACATATTCAGTAAATGAATCCCAACTTACTTAAGCACCAATCAAGTCTATTGTGCACCATTTTAATTTTTCCACGCAGCAGATTATAGTTAATATACAAGACGCAATTATCGGATGAGCAACGTAAATTTATTAAGTTAGATCTTAACCATTTTATCTTTGGTAAAAATTAAAAAAATTTTTTTAAAAAAAGCTCAAAATAAGCCTTATGAAAAAGCCCAGAAATACGCTGAAATATCATCTTATGCCACCAATAATAGACACGGCTTATTACAGCGAATAAAAAAATGTCTTTCTTTCTAAATTAATCATATACGAATGCGTTAACCAATGTTATTAACCATTCGTTCGCTCGAACACACATTGTTAACCTTAAATAAAGTTTACTGTTGCATTCTACCCAAATCACACGGGTGGAACACATGGTGATTCTATTCTTTAATTATTTTTATTGCGCTGGAGTTTAAGCGGTGAGCATTATTCAAAACTTTTTTGGCCGCCAATCGCCTAAGAATCATCAGTTATACCAACTTACTGCCCCTGCCAGCTATCATTTGCCAGAAGGGCGTTATTACGAGGCACCTTTAATGCTGCCTGAAAAACGCTCCCCCACCCGCTATATTTTTCCGCTCATACTTGGCGCTGGAATTTCTATTGTCGGCATGTCAACGCTACAAAGGCAGATGACCACTCCACTTATTGCAGCCAATACGACACTTCTCGTAAGTTCTGCGACAGTTGCAGCGAATAAAAAGTCTGATCGTATTTTACAAAATGATACAGTTGCTACATTGGAAGCAAGTCGCCAACGGTTTAATGAAAAAGTAAAGCTGAGTGAGGGACTAGCAAATAGTTTATTATTGGAGCCAAAACTTGATGGTGATTTGGTAAGCTCCGTTTCCAATGAACAACGCATAAATACTCATGCCAAGCAAGCTTTCATGCCACGCAAATCAGGGGATTTGCGTCTTGTACTAGCAGGCACACAAATAGATCGCTCGATAAAATTGCCTGCAATGTCCCAATTGGAGCAAAAACATATAGCGCGCCTTGTTCCACCTGAGAAAGCTAAGGGCCAATTCCAAATTGCATTAGGAATCATTCCGGTACCAAAACGCAAGGAACTCCCAAAACTTCCAGTGCCAGAAATGTTGGCATCTTTAGTTACCAATGATAAGCCAGACATTCTCGCTCTTGGCTATGCACCAAGCAATGCAGGGACAGCTAAGGAATCGCCATTTGATTCTATTTTGACCGATGCGGATAAAACTGCTGGACGCTTTATCCCACCTATTGGTCCAAAGGACCATGCATGGGCAGCAACTCCATTGCCTGCATCTTCATTTACGGCAAAAGAACAAAAATGCCTTGCTGAGGCAATTTATTTTGAAGCACGTGGCGAAACAATTAAAGGTCAGGCTGCAGTAGCTCAGGTCGTTCTAAACCGTGTCAGAAATCCTTCTTATCCTAATACAATATGTGGTGTTGTCTATCAAAATGTAAACTGGCGCAATCGCTGCCAATTTTCTTTTGCCTGCGATGGTAAAAAGCATCTTGTCACCGAAAAACGTCATTGGCGCATCGCCCAAGATATTGCTAAGGCAGTTTCAGCAGGCCAAATTTGGTTGCCAGATGTTGGTTCTTCCACTCATTACCATGCCTCCTATGTACGCCCTAATTGGGCAAGCTCAATGTATAAGATGGAAAAAATTGGCCTTCATATTTTTTACCGTACCAAAAATGGCGGCTGGGGCTAATAATTAGCGCTCATTAGCACTTATTACGCAAAATATTTTAGGATAAAATCCAATCATAGATAACAAAAGATACCAAACTAAATTTTGGTGTCTTTTACTATTTTATCATGCAATAGAATCATTAAATACCCTGCTAAAATAAGCATTAACGCCAAGGCCCAGCGACTGAGTCTTTCATTTTCAGGCGCAAAAATTCTTCAATAGACTTGATCTTTGAAAGAAGAAATTTAAATTTTTGGCAAAATTATGGACACAATTTGCTTTTAGCAAAACCATTTACTGTGATTTTAAGATCTAACAGCCAAAAAACTAGGACTTTCTCTGTGTTAGGGCTATTTTCAAGTCTTGACGAATTGCTCCAGTAACAATATGTTGCGCGCAACCTAAAAGGTTAAAGTTAGTACGTTGCCACTCATTAATAGGGGACATTTATGGCCAAAGGGAATCAGCCTGACAAGCCAAACAGTGACGCCATTGATGAGCATCAACACTCTGATATGATGGATTTGGATGAGCGCAAACATCGCCTAGAACAGGCTTTGATCCAAAAAGGAGCGTTTAAACAACCAGAACCAGAGAAAACACCACCGAATACAAGCTATGCGATAAAACTTTCTAGTGAGTTTTTAGCAGCCATTGTTGTCGGCGTTGTTTTAGGTCTTGGCTTTGATCAATTAATTGGTACAAATCCTTGGGGATTAATTGTTTTTCTCTTTCTAGGATTTGCTGCTGGCGTTATGAATGTATTACGTTCTGTTGGTATGATGGATGAAAACTCTATCGGCAAGCAGAATAAAGATAAAGATAATTAAGCCGCAAGGCTGATTTGACTGCTCATTAAGGAGGCAACGTTGGATCCTATTCATCAGTTTCAAATAATAGATCTGATCCATATTAATATCGGTAGTTGGAATTTATCATTTACCAATGTATCCCTTTTTATGGTTATAACTATTGTCGCCTCAGCAGCATTTTTGCTTTTGACCTCATCAAGTCGTGGCCTTGTGCCAACACGCGGTCAATCAGTTTCAGAAATGGCTTATGAATTTGTTGCAAATACCCTGCGCGAATCTGCTGGAACACAAGGCATGCGGTTTTTCCCACTTGTATTTTCCTTGTTTATGTTCGTGTTAATTGCCAATTTCATTGGTCTTTTCCCTTACTTCTACACCGTTACAACACAAATTATGATCACCTTTGGCTTAGCTATGTTGGTTATATTGACCGTCGTATTTTATGGCGTGTTTAAGCATGGCTTTGGATTTTTCAAACTCTTCGTCCCTAAGGGCGTGCCAGCGATCATTGTGCCAATCGTTACAGTTATTGAAGTTATTTCATTTTTATCTCGTCCCATCAGCCTTTCAGTTCGTTTGTTCGCCAATATGTTGGCAGGACACATTACATTGAAAGTGTTTGCAGGTTTTTGCGTTGGCTTAGCTGCAATGGGGCCAATTGGTTTTGGCGGCGCCATCTTGCCTTTGGTAATGAATGTCGCTATTACAGCACTTGAATTTTTGGTTGCATTCTTGCAAGCATATGTGTTCACAGTATTGACCTGTATGTATCTCAATGATGCAGTGCATCCTGGTCACTAACCAACCGGCGGTCCACCGCCACATTCCAATATGCGCATAAACCACATACGCGCTTTATTCAAAGGAGAATTTTATGGAAGCGGAAGCAGCAAAATACATCGGCGCCGGTCTAGCCTGTTTTGGTATGGCAGGAACAGCTCTTGGTCTTGGCAACATCTTCGGTAGCTACCTTTCAGGTGCATTGCGCAACCCATCAGCTGCTGACAGCCAGTTCGGCCGCCTTGTATTTGGTTTTGCTGTGACAGAAGCTTTGGGCATTTTCTCATTGCTCGTTGCTCTTATTCTTCTGTTCGCATAATCACACTTTTAAAGATGTGCCCTTTAATTTGGGCACATCTTTTAAGCTATAGTTCCAGATTGTATCAGATTACACTTCGATAAGCCGATTAAGGTTTATTGCTTCTATGAAGGATGAATTGGATGTTCGTGTCCTCAGCTTTTGCACAAGGCGTTGAATCCACCGCAGAGCATGCCTCAGCTGGGCATGGTGGCAGCAGTTTCCCTCCCTTTGATTCGACCTATTTTGCATCCCATCTTTTTTGGTTGATCATTTGTTTTGGTCTTTTTTATATTTTTATTGCAAGAGTTGCTGTTCCACGCATCGGTTCTGTCATTGAAAATAGACGCGATCGTATTGCATCTGATTTAGATCAAGCAGCCCGTATGAAACAAGAAGCAGATGCTGCTGTTAGCGCCTATGAAAAAGAACTTTCAGAGGCACGCGCAAGAGGCCTTGTTATTGCACAAGCTGCTAATGATGAAGCAAAAGCTAAGGCTGAACGGGAACGTAAAACCGTAGAAGCTGAATTAGAAGAAAAATTAGCTGCAGCAGAAAAGCGCATTGGTGATATTAAAGACCGTGCAATGCAAGATGTTGGCCAAATAGCAGCCGATACCGCGCAGCAAATTGTTCAAGATTTTATTGGCAGCGAAGCAACTGCTGATTCTTTATCTAAAGCCGTTAAATCCGTAAGCGAATAATAGGAGAACATAATGACCGATACTTTTTGGGCCCTTATTGCGCTTATACTTTTTTTGGCCATTCTAGCCTATTTAAAAGTTCCTAGTTGGATTGGCAAAGCGTTGGATGCACGTTCGGAACGCATTTCTTCTGAATTGGAAGATGCCCGCCGCCTACGTGAAGACGCTCAGCAGCTTTTAGCAGAATATCAGCGCAAGCGTTCTGAAGCGGAAAAGGAAGCCGCAGACATTATTGCAGTTGCGCAACGCGAAGCAGTAGCATTAACTGAAGATGCACGTCGCAAGACCGAAGAATATGTAGAGCGCCGCAATCGTTTGGCCGAGCAAAAAATTTCTCTTGCTGAAGCCGATGCAATTGCTGCAGTACGTTCAAAAGCAGTTGACATTGCAATCGCAGCTGCTGGAAAAATAATTAGCGAAGAATTAGATAGCAATAAATCAGATAAATTGTTTCATAATTCGCTTGAGCAGGTAAAAACAAAACTTAATTAAGTTTGTTTTTCTCAAATAATAAGCCGCCCACTGGGCGGCTTTTTTGCTTTTATAAACACTATTTTATGCCCCCTTACTAAAAATACCATCTATACCAAGCCATAAGCTTAAAGCACTAATGATAATAAAAACGGTTAGATATAGAGAAAAGTTGGCTAAGCCTATTAACAAGCCGAAACTACTTGGCTGTTCACTTGCCTCTTCACTTGGCAAATAATTTTAATGGGTGTTTTTAACTTTTCACCTTGTTTGTATAAAAGCTGAAAGCCCGTCGAGGATCAAAAACTTGGTGCGGTGAGAGTAAAAATCTTTTTAAGAAATTTTAATTACTGTTAAAGTCAACGCTTTTCATATAACTTTATCATAACTACTTTAAACGCTGGCAGCTGTGCCAATATTAGCAACTTTTTTGATTCAAGAGGTAAAACATGACACCAGATTTAATCGAGCGCTTTGTTGCTATTGTGGGCATAAATAATGCAATTACGGATCCTGATATTTTAAGCTCTTATTTGATTGAGCAGCGTGGGCTTTATCACGGCAAGACGCCGCTTGTATTACGCCCGCAATCTACTCAAGAAGTCTCAGAAATAATGCAGCTTGCCAATGAAACAAAAACCGCCATTGTTCCGCAAGGAGGCAATACTGGTCTCGTCGGCGCCCAACAGCCTGATACAAGTGGCAACCAAATCATTATTTCACTTGCGCGGCTCAATAAAATTCGCTCTATAGATGTACAGGGTAATCTTATATTGGCCGAAGCCGGCGTTATTTTAAAGAATGTGCAGGACGCTGCCAATGAGGCCAATCGCCTTTTTCCGCTTTCACTCGGGTCAGAAGGTTCTTGTCAAATTGGCGGCAACCTATCATCTAATGCTGGTGGTACTGCTGTATTATCCTATGGCAATAGCCGCGAATTATGTCTTGGCCTTGAAGTTGTATTGCCAGATGGCCGCATTTTAGATGATTTACGCCAAGTAAAAAAAGATAATAGCGGTTATGATTTAAAAGACCTTTTCATTGGTGCAGAAGGTACGCTTGGTATTATTACAGCGGCAGTGCTAAAATTATACCCAAAGCCTAGAGGCAAAGCCGTTGCTTATGTTGGTGTAAAATCACCTTTTGAAGCACTTCAACTTTTTACTATAGCCCATGATAAGGCTGGTACTATGCTGACTGGATTTGAGCTTATGCCGCGCATAGGACTAGAATTTACGGTCGATTACAATGCTAAAAGTCGCGATCCATTCTCTGCCCCCTACCCTTGGTATGTGTTGATTGATATTTCCTCTCCTCATTCAGATGCTGAAGCACGCCAATTCATTGAAGATATTTTGAGCGAGACCTTAGAAAAAAATATAATTCTAGATGCGGTTATCGCCTCTAATAAAACACAAGAAAACGAATTTTGGACAATGCGTGAAGAAATGTCGCCAGCACAGAAGAAACAAGGCGGCTCTATTAAGCATGATATTTCAGTGCCTGTAGCTGCGATTCCTGATTTTATTGCTGAAGCAGGCGAATTGGTTGAAACTCTCATTCCTTCGGCCCGCATTGTCTGCTTTGGTCATATGGGCGATGGCAATCTTCATTATAATATCACCCAACCAATTAACATGGATCGCCAAGAATTTTTGAACAAATGGGCTGATGTTAATCATCATGTACATACACTTGTCATGCGCTATGGCGGCGCATTTTCTGCAGAACACGGTATTGGGCAACTCAAAAGAGAAGAACTTGTCGCCTTTAAATCCCCAGTCGCTATCGATTTAATGAGAAAAATAAAATTAGCCTTTGATCCAAATAGTATTATGAATCCGCGAAAAATGCTTTAATCCAATCCAAACGGCGTTAAGAATTTTCTAAGGAAACATGATGAATGGGCTAGGCAGTATACGTTTTAGTCCTTCATCACATCACGTGCGAAATTAGCATTTACGGCAAAAGCAATACACTGATTTAATCAAAGGGTTAAGTTTAATAATTGACCTTATCAAGACGTTCAGTGGTGCAATTATCAAAAATTTTCACACGCAATGGCATAGGTGAAACCACAACAAACCGTTTTAGGAACAATCAATTTAGCATTGCCATCAAAGGCGGCAAGCGCTAAAGCCTCAGCAATACCATAATAGCCGGTTTCTTGAAAAACCTTCATGGAAGGTTTTTCAATATGTGGTTGATGTTTTTGTAAAGAACTGATTGGTAAAAGAAAAATTGGCACCGCAAAATAGCTTTCAAGATAAGGTAACCATACAGAATGGCGAAACTTGTCTAATGTTGCAATAAAAGAGAATTGAATTTCAAGTCCATCCAATGCTTGTTGTAATTCTTTTACCGCATCAATATTATTAGCCTTGGACGAGGCGCCAACAGCTAAGCAATATTTTTTTTTAATTATATCACACATCATTATGTCATAAGGCTTTATAGTGAAACAATGAAGCTAATATTAGAGCGTTTTCACGAAAAGTGTGAAGCGGTTTTCGGACAAAAAACGCGGTTTAAACAATGGATTAGAGCGCCGATCTGATCCAATCAGATCGAAATGCGCTCTAGCTGGTGATTTCTACCCTAATTACTTTTCCAAATTTCATCCACCTCTTGGGGGCTAATACCCAGTATCGCGCTAACGCGTTCAATAAAGGCAACTTCATTTTCATCAATATAATTATCGGCTGAGGCAACCGCCATCAAATTACGCACCAATGATATGCGTCGTTCAGGTGCTAAATCACTAAACAATGCTGCGGCTTGGGCGGTGGTTGTTTCATATCCATAATCGCCCAAATAGCGGATTACATCAGGCAGTGCATCGGCAGGAATATCAAATTGTTGCTGTGCAATTTGCGCAAAAACTTCTGTTTCTGCGTGGCCGCGTTCACCATCGGCAAAAATAATCTTGATCAGCAGGAGAAGCTCAGCTGCAATAGCTGGATCGCCTGCAACTTTACTTACCACACTATTTCGAGTGAAGTAATTAGCAATTTTATGAAAGAAACCTTCGCTCATCAAGCGCTCCGATGTAAATAGCTATTTTGCAGTTAACAAACCATAGCTGATTAATGACTGTTATTTAATTGGGTAACCCATTTATAAACATATATTTTTTGAAAAAGTTCAATCAGTTTTAAAAAATATTTTTTTCCGTAAATAATTAGCCGTATAGTTTGCTCCATCACATTAAAATGACCATCGCAATTTTGAAATTGCAGAGCATCATCAAATAGTGCAAAACGGTTGAAGGTTTCAATCATGAGAAGAATGTTGAAATCATACTATATAAGGGAACGATATGATTGATTTTCTTCTTGATCCAACAACATTAATGTTGATCGCAGCCGCTCTCATTGCTGGTATTATTGATTCCATTGCTGGCGGCGGCGGGCTAATTACTGTACCTGCCCTTTATCTAGGGCTTGGCGGCTCACCGGTTGCAGCGCTTGGTACCAATAAATTGCAATCACTCTTTGGCTCACTATCCGCAACCATTGCTTATGCGCGTGCTGGCCATGTTGACCTTAAAAGCCAAGGGTGGGAGGCATTATTAGCATTTGCTGGCGGACTACTAGGTGCATTGCTCGCAACCAAGCTTCCCAAAGAAGTCTTAACTGCCTTTTTACCGATTTTACTGGTAAGCGTCGCGCTTTATTTTGCATTAAAACCCAATATAGGCGATGTTGATCGCACGCGGCGCATGGGGCAATTTTTATTTACCATGACAATACCGCCTTTAATCGGCTTTTATGATGGCGTTTTTGGCCCGGGCACCGGTTCTTTTTTCATGCTGGCTTTTGTATCTCTTGCTGGTTTTGGTATGCTAAAAGCAACTGCCCATACAAAGCTGCTTAATTTTTCATCTAATATTGGTGGTTTTGCAGCTTTTGCCGCAGTTGGTGTCGTTAATTGGAAAATTGGCCTTGTCATGGGAGTGGCCCAATTTATCGGCGCGCAAATTGGCGCAAGGCTAACCATGAAAATCGGCACCAAACTTATAAAACCACTTCTTGTTATCATATGTACAATATTAGCAATAAAATTAATGCTAGAGCCAGATAATCCTCTTAATCACTTCATCCGCAGTGTTTTTAATCCATCATAAAAGGACCATTAGGGTTAAATTTCTTTTATTTAGCAACTATATAGCTATATATTAACAAAACTCAGTTTGATTATTTGATAAAGGATGTTGCAAAAACGGGCAACAAAATAAAATATGAAAGCAAATCAATTAGATATATTAATGGTACCTGGATACCAAGGGTCTGATGAAAACCATTGGCAATCACGCTGGGAGCGCAAATTAACGACTGCGCGTCGGGTGGAGCAAGATGCATGGTCAAAACCAGTGCGCAGCGAATGGATTGCGCGGCTTCGCGAAGAAGTTGAAAAATCTGAACGTCCCGTTTTGCTTGTTGGTCATTCTTTGGGCGTTGCAACCATTGTGCAAGCAGTACCTTTACTTGGCAAACGCGTAAAAGGCGCTTTTCTAGTTGCTGCTCCCGATGTTGCCAACCCCAATATACGGCCTAAGCATTTAATGACTTTCGGACCCTACCCTACCGAAAAGCTGCCCTTTCCATCAGTTCTAATTGCCAGCCGGAATGATGAATATTGCGAGTTTTCTGTGGCTGAAAAGCTGGGGGAAGATTGGGGTTCGCTATTTTTAGATGCTGGCGAAGCAGGTCACATTAACACCAAATCCGGTCACGGCCCTTGGCCAGAGGGCCTTATGGTATTTACGCAATTTATAGGTAATTTATCTTAAGGGACAAATTGCATTTATAAGGCTCATTTTAGCAATTATGGGCCTTATTTTCCCAAAAACATATAATGATTTAATGCAAGTGATCGTTTAAGGCTAAAAACCTTTTAAAACAAAATATTATGCAAAAAATTTGTATAATATCACATTTTCAACCTATAGCTTTAAATCGATTTATATTTTTACCAAACTCAGATTTTAGAATTGCTTTGCAATTCCTTTCAACTTATAGATAATACTATAACCAGTTTTCAGGCTTTAAATGGCTAGGCAAATTTTGGGTCGCAATTTTTGGGGCAATGCGCCCGTAAGATTACAAAAGCAAAATGCTCAGTAAATGTTTATATTAAAAAACAGCGCAATAGGGTCAGCACCTAAATGTTGATATGCTGTGTTTAAATATGTCTATGTGCTCATTTAACCTGACTTTTTGATTTTATTTGTTTTTCTATAATTCTTCATTTTTTTTTGATATGCCAATAAATTAAAGTCAGGTGCCACAAATAATATGGATTTATACCCAATAAAGTGCGTTTAAATAACCAGCCTAAGCCATTGATAAATATTTAAAAATAAACCGACCATATGCCGAATAAATACGGCCCATTATTGAAAGACTAAAGACAAAACTATGACCCAAGATATGGCACAAGAACAGCATATCGCAGCAATAAAGCAACGTGTTGGCGTTAAAGAATTTATTATTCTTATTGCCGCTCTCATGGCGACCAACGCCGTTGCCATTGACATTATGTTGCCCGCTTTTGACGACATTAAAGCAAGCCTTGGAGTACTTGGCGAAAATGCGCATCATTATATTATTTTTTGCTATTTGCTCGGCTTTGGTATTACGCAATTATTTGTCGGCCCACTATCGGACCGTTTAGGCAGACGTGTGCCGTTAATTATTGGCCTGATATTTTATGCAATAGCATCTTTTGCCTGTGCATTTGCGCCATCTTTTATCGGCCTTTTAATTTTGCGCGCCATACAAGGCATTGGTGCTGCAGCAACGCGCGTGCTTTGCGTTTCAGTCGTTCGCGATCTTTATGGCGGCCGCCAAATGGCAGAAGTCATGTCCATTGTGATGATGGTTTTCATGGTTGTGCCAATTATTGCCCCAGCAACAGGGCAAGGTATTCTCATGCTTGGCCCATGGCAGCTTATTTTCTTTGTCATGGCGGCAGTCGGTATTATTATGGCGATATGGGTTTGGAAGCGTTTACCAGAAACGCTTTTTGCTCCACGCCCATTAACATTTTCCGCCATTACTCAAGGCTTTAAAACTGTTTTATCTAATAAGATTTCATTTTGCTATAATTTGGCTTTTTCGGTTATTTTAAGTGCGCTTTTTGGCGCACTTAACACTGCCCAACAAATTTATGACGGAATTTACGGTTTAGGCAAATGGTTTCCAGCCGCATTTGCCGCCGTCGCTGCTTTCCAAGCATTGGCTGCATTTTTAAATTCGCGCTTTGTTGGCCGCTTTGGCATGCGCCGTATTTCACATTTTCTACTTTTAGCTTTTGTGGCAGCCTCATTTGTGTTATTTTTATGGGCATGGCTAACGCCAACCCATGTGCCCTTTATTCCCTATATGCTGTTATTTACCATCATTATGTTTGCATTTGGCGCAATTGGCGCCAATTTCAACTCATTGGCAATGGAACCTTTAGGGGCAGTTGCCGGTACAGCATCATCAGTTTTTGGCTTTATGCAAACGCTTATTGGTGCTGGCGGTGGTTTACTTATCAGCCATTTTTTCCACGGCACAATCACCCCAATTGCCGCAGGCTTTTTCATTGTTGGCATTTTAGCATTAATACTCGTTCTTATTGCTGAAGATGGTAAATTATTTAGAACAGTAAGTGCAGATCCCAGCAAAGCGAAAATGAAAACTATTAAATAGCGGATATTAAACGAAACAAAATGCCCTTAACGGGGCATTTTCTATATTGATAATGGATTTTTGGCGTTTTATATTTTACCAAATACATTCAATAATAGCTTTTTTGATTTATTGTTAAAGTCAACTAAAACACCAATTGAAAACAAATGAAATCTAATTAATTTACACTCTTCAGGCTGGCTAAATGCGTCCATCAATTACTGATCCATTTTTTGTTTCCATTCGCAGCCTTGCTGGTGTTGGCCCCAAGATTTGTGCCTTAATAAGCAAATTGCTCGACCTTAGCCATGATATTGGCGAACCACGTTTGGTGGATATTCTTCATTTAATGCCGACATCAATAATTGACCGCCGCAATCGACCTTTCATTACTGGCGCCAAACAGGATGAAATTGTAACCTTGGAGCTGGTGGTTGATACCCATTACCCGCCTGAAGCAAATAGAAAGAATATTCCCTATCGCGTTTATTGCCATGATGATAGCAGCGATATAGCCTTAGTGTTTTTCCGTGGGCAAAAAGCTTGGCTTGAAAACCTACTGCCAGTGGGATCGAAAGTTCTTGTTTCTGGTAAGGTGGAGCATTTTAATGGCCGCGCTCAAATGGTGCACCCGGACCATATTATTAGCGCTGATGAAGAAGAAAAGCTGCTACTGGTAGAACCCGTTTATCCGCTAACGGCTGGCCTTTCACCTAAAACCTTATCTCGCGCCATTATAGACGCCTTAACCCACATCCCTAACCTACCCGAATGGCAGGACGAACACCTTATAAAACGCGAAAGCTTCCCAAGCTATCAAAATGCTTTAAGCCAAGTCCACACGCCTAAAACACCTGAAGATATTGCGCTTTTAAGCCCAGCGCGCCGCAGGCTTGCCTATGATGAATTTTTAGCAGGACAATTGGCGCTTGGCTTGGTGCGAGCAAAAACCAAACGTCTTTCCGGCACCCCACTTTTAACCACTGGCAAATATATCAATGCATTAAAATCTTACCTACCCTTTGAACTGACCCAAGGGCAAAAAATAGCCATTGAAGAAATATCAAAGGACCTTGCTTCTTCTGAGCGCATGCTGCGGCTGTTACAAGGCGATGTCGGATCAGGTAAAACCATCGTTGCCCTTTATGCTATGTTACAGGCGGCAGAAAATAATGGCCAATCAGCTTTAATGACACCAACAGAGGTATTGGCGCGCCAACATTATGCAACCATTGCACCTTTAATTGCTAATATTGGCCTTAAAGCAGTTTTATTAACAGGGCGTGAAAAAGGCAAAGAACGGCAAGCCATTTTGGACGATATTGCCAGTGGTGAAGCAGCAATTATCATCGGTACCCACGCGCTTATTCAAGAAAAAGTCGATTATCATAATCTTGTCCTTGCAATTATTGATGAGCAGCACCGCTTTGGTGTCCATCAACGCTTGCAACTTACAGCTAAGGGTCAAGCCCCTGATATGCTGGTGATGACCGCAACCCCCATTCCACGCACCTTGGTGTTAACAGCTTTTGGCGATATGGATGTGTCAAAGCTGCGTGAAAAGCCAAAAGGGCGTAAACCAATACAAACCGCCACATTGCCATTAGAACGGCTTGATAAATTATTGGAGCGGGTTGATGCAGCATTAAAAAAAGGCGACAAAATCTATTGGATTTGTCCCTTGGTTGAAGAATCAGAAGTGCTGGAACTCACCTCGGCGACTGATCGCTTTTTGAATTTGCAAAAATATTTTGGTGACAAAATTGGCCTAGTCCACGGCAAAATGGCTAATGCTGAAAAAGATGAAGCCATGGCCAAATTTAAAACTGGCGACATTCGCTTGCTAGTTGCCACTACTGTTGTTGAAGTTGGTGTCGATGTTCCCGATGCTTCAATTATAATTATTGAACATGCTGAACGCTTCGGGCTTGCGCAATTGCACCAATTGCGCGGACGTGTTGGGCGCGGGAACAAGGAATCATCGTGCATTTTGCTTTATAAATCGCCATTATCGCTGACTGCAACTGCAAGGCTTAATGTTATGCGTGAAACGGAAGACGGTTTTCGTATTGCTGAAGAAGATTTAAGATTGCGCGGTGAAGGTGAATTGCTGGGAACCAAACAATCAGGTCTTCCCGGTTTTGAGTTAGCCAATCTAGAAAGCCATGCTGATTTATTGGAAATGGCGCGCCAAGATGCGCGTCTTATACTTGAAAAAGACCAAGACCTTACCTCGCCAAGAGGACAAGCCTTACGGCTTTTGCTCTATTTATTTAGGCGTGATGATGCAATACGCCTGTTACGCGCAGGGTAAAATTGGCAATTTGACTAAAATTACTGCCGTTGATTGACAAAAAACTGTGTATGACCTTTGTTTTGGCAAAAATTCATATTCTGTTAAAAATTGCTATGACAAACTAATTCAAATCGTCATTGCTAATTATGGTAATGTTGAGCATTTTTAATAATTGGCTAACCAAGCATTAGATATTTTATTTCATAAATATTTAAAATTGCTATGCTGATTAAACTTTTAAACTCGATGACAGGATAGCATAGTGATATTTCGCTTTTTTACCAAGGCTACAGGCAAATTCAACAAGTCCGCTTTAACGGCGTTTTTGTTAGCATCCGCATCACTATCCATAACAGCATGTGGTTTTTCAAATCCCATGAGTGGTTTATCGCAAGGCATTGCACCTAAAAGCAATACTGCCAATATAGCACCTAGTGCGGCAATTGCGCAAAACCGCCCGACACCATCCGTTGAGACAACAGCCAGCGTTACAGCCTATCGCCCAACCAATCCGGCCAGCAACAGCTGGGCAGTCGCCCATGCCGCTTACAGCAAAAAGGCGGAAAAATATTGGGATGATGTTTCAGCAAAGCGTAAACAGCGCAATGAAAAACGCCGTAATGGCCAAGCCATCACCCAAAATGATTATGTTTTAAATCAGCCTCCAGTCTATGATGGTCCACCAAAACCCGCAATGCCTGGGCAAATAGCACCAGCAAAACCAAGTGCAAGAATTCCAGGTACTGGTGATTTTCTAGCTGCGGCTAAATCTGTCTATGGTTTTACCCCCGACCGCCCGCGCAATGAAGAAGAATTCATGCGCGCTTATGCCAATGCAGCTTCGCAAGCTGGCCTAACACGCTACCAACTGGTTGCGCTTTATGCTTTTGAAACAGGTGGCGATGGTACTCATGACTTGCAAGCCGGCATGCTAAAAAGCAATGCTAATGCGCGACCAATTTCCACCGCTATTGGTTATAATCAGCTCGTTGCAACCGCAAGTGTTAGCGTCATGCATGAGTTTGGCCCTGAAATCGTGCGCGAACTTAAAGCCCAAGCGCAAAGGGCACAAGGGGCAAATCGCCAACGCTTATTGCGTAAAGCAGATGTTGTTAGCGCAATGACTGCAAGGGCGCGCACCGTACCCCATCAATGGACTGCGCAGGCAGAGCTTGCCAAAACGCCAGCCGGCCTTGGTATTCATGCTATGACATTAGACAAAGATGTTGGGCCGCTACTGCAAACCCATAAATTACGCACATCGATGCATTTTCTTCATGCCAAAGGCGTAACGCGCCAATTAACCGGCGCAGAACTTGAAATGCTTAACCTTACTGGTGATGGCAATGGCTATGACATGATTAGCATGCCGCAAGAATTGCGTGAAATTGTGCCAACTGCGAATTTTTTCTTGCGTAAAGGTTATGAGCGAAATCCCGTTGCCAAGCGCAATAATACCGTTGCTAAATTATTAGCAGCAACTGAAGAAAAAATGCGCATCAATATGCAAAAAGAAGGCGCACAGGCGATGCATCGCGCATTTCAATCTTCTGAAATAGCGCGCAACTAAGTTTTGATATTTTGCAAAATTAAACAGTTTAAGGATGTTGAGTACAGCATCCTTAAACGGCAATAGGCTGCTTTTTAAGTGGTGTAGTTACCGATCAATGCTTAACTAAGATAACAAAAAACGTCAGCTAGCTTGATTTCATCTCAATATTTTAAAAAAGTAAAATTGTAAGATCATTGGGCAAAACCTCATCTAACGTGATTTATATTCTCCATTGTTTTTTAAAATTACTGCAAAACTAATCAAAAACTTGCGGAACACTATGTTAAACCAATGCTTCCTCTTGCCTTTTTTGCTCATTTGCAGTAGCCAATATCTTCAGAATTTCTTTGAATTGATTTGAATATATGGATTGGCAATGACCATCATTGATAATAGAATTCCAGAACCAAAACGTTTCATCTCTGGTGCCACTGGTGACTGGGAAGTCATTATTGGTTTGGAAGTACATGCCCAAGTAACCTCAAACTCGAAATTATTTTCGGGCGCTTCAACTTCTTTTGGCGCTGAGCCCAATGCAAATGTTTCATTGGTTGACGCAGCAATGCCGGGAATGTTGCCAGTTATTAATATTGAGTGTGTAAAACAAGCCATTCGTACTGGCCTTGGCCTAAAGGCGCAGATTAATCTAAAATCGGTTTTTGATCGTAAAAACTATTTTTACCCAGATTTGCCGCAAGGTTACCAAATTTCGCAATTCAAACAACCTATCGTTGGCGAAGGTGCAATTATCATTTCAGTTGGCCCTGATAATAAGGGACAATTTGAAGATATTGAAATTGGTATTGAACGCCTGCATCTTGAGCAAGATGCAGGTAAATCAATCCATGATCACCATCCAACCATGTCTTGTATTGACCTTAACCGTTCTGGCGTTGCTTTGATGGAAATTGTGTCAAAACCGGATATGCGCTCAGCTGATGAAGCCAAGGCCTATGTCACCAAATTGCGCACTATTGTTCGCTATTTAGGTACTTGCGATGGCAATATGGATGAAGGCTCCATGCGCGCCGATGTTAACGTCTCGGTTCGTCGCCCAGGCGGTGAATTTGGCACACGCTGCGAGATTAAAAATGTTAATTCCATTCGCTTCGTTGGCCAAGCCATTGATTATGAAGCAAGACGCCAAATCGCAATTTTGGAAGATGGCGGTACAATTGACCAAGAAACACGGCTTTTTGATGCAGCAAAGGGCGAAACACGCGCCATGCGCTCTAAAGAAGAAGCGCATGATTATCGTTATTTCCCAGATCCTGATCTCTTGCCGCTAGAATTTAGCCAAGAATTGGTCGACCAACTAGCCGCAGACTTGCCTGAGCTACCTGACGATAAAAAAGACCGTCTTATTTCCTCTCTTGGTCTTTCAGCCTATGATGCATCAATCCTCATTACTGAAAAAGCCATTGCTGATTATTTTGAGGAAGTAGCAAAAGGCCGTGATGGCAAACTTGCAGCAAACTGGGTGATTAACGACTTGCTTGGTGCTTTAAATAAAGCTGGTCTTTCAATTGAAGAAACGCCTGTTAGCCCGTTACAGCTCGGCACTATCATTGAGCTTATTGTTGAAGGCACTATTTCAGGTAAAATTGCCAAAGATCTTTTTGAAATTATTTGGACTGAGGGCGGTGATCCGCGTGAAGTTGTTGAAAGCCGCGGGTTAAAGCAGGTAACTGATACCGGCGCCATTGAAAAGGCGGTTGATGATGTTATTGCCGCAAATCCAGACAAAGTGGAGCAAGCAAAGGCAAAACCAACACTTGCTGGCTGGTTTGTTGGGCAAGTGATGAAGTCAACAGGTGGCAAGGCAAATCCGCAAGCAGTTAATGACATTGTTAAGGCTAAACTAGGGTTGGAATAAATATTATGTGGCTTAGAACCGCTACAAAAAATGATATAGAATCAATTCGCGAACTGTTATTTGCCACTTGGCATGAACTATATGATAATCTTATCAGCAGTGAATCTGTTGATAAGATTATTGGCAAATGGCAATCTGTTGATCATTTTAAAAAGTGCCTCACCCGCCCCTCTTCTGAATTTATTGTTGCAGATGATGGTGACGAATTAAAAGGTGCGGCATATGCCTTACAAGGTGGCGTAAAAGGTTTTCCAGAAACTGTTCTTATTCAACAGCTGATGGTGCGCCCCAAATATCAAGGTCAAGGCATTGGTAAACGTCTTTTGATCGAGGTTGAAGAATCTTTTCCCAATGCACGTAAATGCCGTGTTATAATATTGGAAAAAAGTACAGACGCACAGAAATTTTATGAAAGCCAAGGCTACAAGAAAATTGGAGTTCCAACCCCCATTCAAGAGCAAAAAGATGTTTTTGAAATTGTAATGGAAAAAGAACTATTCTAATTATTTCTTGCATTTATGCCATTATAGGCTCATAAGAGACCCTACATATTCATTTTGTGCCCTTTGCTGGCATGATTGAGGAGTTTAAGGCTATGGCCGGTTTAATAAGACAAGTTTTCACTTGGTGGAATGGTACGACAATTGGCACAAGATTTTTCACCTTTCGCAAGGGTAAACGCGTTGGTGAAGATGAGTTTGGCAATGTCTATTATGAAGGTGGTTGGCACGTAGATGGCTATAAACGCCGTTGGGTAATCTATAATGGCTATTCTGAAGCGTCAACAATTCCACCCGGTTGGCATGGCTGGATGCATCACCGCGTTGACACACCGCCATCTGCAGAAAATTATGTGCCGTTTGAATGGGAAAAAGAACATTTGTCAAACCAGACTGGTTCAGCAAATGCTTATACACCTAAAGGCTCGATTGAGAATCATGGTAAGCGCCCTAAAGTTACTGGCGATTATAATGCTTGGTCACCGGAATAAGCAGCAGAAATATTATACTGGACTTTGAAATTTAGCAGAATTGATGCAGCTTTTTTCTATTTCAGTTGATATAAAACATTCCAAACATGCATAATTAATTTTATGCATGTTTATTTTTTAAAAAAAGCCAATTTAATTATGATTATTTGTAAATTTGGTTTTTTATTGCCATAGTTTGTGTTTAAAGCTCATGACTTGTATTTATAACAAATACAGCCACATAATTTAAAGTTTCGAATGGTCGCTATGATAAAATTGTTAAAGCCTTTTTCTTTCGTGAAATCTTTAAGCCTTGCTGTTTTGGCCCTAGCTGCTATTGCAAGCCCAACATTGGCTGAGCGCATTAGCAATCCCATTGCCGAATTTTCTGGCCTTGATAAAATAACTGGACGCACGACCACTTTTCATATCACCATAGGTGAGACCTACCAATTTGGCGCTTTACAAGTGACACCGCGTGCCTGCTTTACCAGCAGCGCCGACGAAGCAACTAAAACCGATGGCTTTGTTGAGGTAAATGAGGTCACTTTGGACCAAAAAATTAAACCTATTTTTAAAGGCTGGATGTTTGCTGATAGTCCTGGTCTAAATGCGGTAGAACACCCAATTTATGATGTTTGGCTTACCAATTGCAAACAAAAGCTACCTGCTGCCAATTAGTTTTTGTTTGGTGATTTTTAAACCATATGGTCATTTCACGCTTTATAACCTAATTGCTGTGATATTTTATCATTGATAGTCATGCAATAAACTTGACTTGAAATAGTGAAAGATTTCTCCATATAAAAGCGGTTGCGCGTCAATGCTTGCCTTATATTAATCGCTGTATTATTGTTTCCGTTAGAGCGTTTTTTTCGAAAAGTGTGAAGCGGTTTTCGGACAAAAACACGGTGTAAACAACCGATTAGAGCGCCGATCCGATACAATCAGATCGAAATGCGCGCTAATATAAATACGGGGATATAATCATGGCGTTTCGCTTCATTCATACGGCAGATATTCACCTTGATTCACCCTTACGCTCGCTATCCTTACGTGATGAAGAGTTGGGCAATCTTATCGGTAATGCCAGCCGCACTGTATTATCCAACATTATTAACCTTGCTATTGAAGAAAGGGTTAATGCAGTTATCATTGCTGGCGATCTTTATGATGGCAGCCAAACCTCAATGAAAACGGCACGTTTTTTAAGCATGGAGTTAAAGCGGCTTGATGACGCTAATATTGCCTGCTTCATCATTCGCGGCAATCATGATGCAGCTTCTACCATTACCCATGAATTGACCTTACCACAAAATGTAACAGTTTTTAAAACACGCGCCGGCGTTGAAACCATTAAAACCGATACGCTTAATATTGCACTTCACGGCATTAGTTTTAAAGAAAAAACGGCGCCCGATAGCCTTTTACCGCTATATAAAGCGCCACTTGCCGACCATATTAATATTGGCCTCATGCATACAAGCCTTGATGGCCAAAGTGGCCATGACCCCTATGCGCCTTGCAGTGTTAAAGATTTGCAAAATTGCGATTTTAACTATTGGGCTTTGGGGCATATCCATAAAAGACAAGTCATTGAAGATAAAACGACAAAGACCACAATTGTTATGCCGGGTATTCCGCAAGGACGAGATATTAATGAAAATGGCTATAAATCAGTAACTTTAGTCACGGTGGCAGATGATGGCAGCATAAGCTTAGATGAAAAACCTATAAGCCTAGCGCAGTTTGACCCTATTGCTGTTGATGTAAGCGGCATTGAAAACTTTAATACTGTTGTTCCAAAAATCGAACACGCTATGCTGCTTGCCAAGGAAAAAGCACTCTCGCAGCATTTGGTTGCCCGCATTGAATTAATTGGTGCAACGCCTTTAAACTGGCGGTTAATCAATGACAGCCAATTGTTAGAGGAAGCCAAACTCATTGGTGAGAAAATTGGCAATATGTGGATTGATAAGCTTTTGGTGCGCACCACGCCCGCAATTGCGCAAAACAGCACCGCTGACCCAACAAGTGAACTTGCATTAATTATGGCAGATATTGCAAAAAACCGCAGCGATATACGCAAATTCATCAAAGAAACGGCCACTTCACTACGCAATGATCCCCAACTAGGCCTCAATAGCCTTATGGGCGATGATGAGGAAAGCTTTGATAGCTTCATTGACCAGCTTATTAATGAGGGGAGCCGTGATATTATTGCACGGTTAAAAGCATAATGAGAATTAAGCAGCTCCACCTTACCCGTTATGGCAAATTTACCGATTTCACCTTGGATTTTGGCGAAAAACAAGCAGGAATCAGTGATTTTCATATTATTTACGGCTTAAACGAGGCTGGCAAATCAACCACTTTTACCGCTTGGCTTGATTTTTTATTCGGCATGGGAAAAGAAAATTCCTATAGTTTTTTACACAAATATCCCACAATGAAAATCGGTGCGAAGCTCGAAACAAGCGACCAAATATTAGATTTGCAACGCATAAAAGCCAATAAAAACTCCTTAATTGATGGTGCGGCCAACCCATTTAGTGAAATAGCCTTACTAAGCAATATGGCTGGTCTTAACCGCGATAGCTATCAAGCCATGTTTTCCCTTGATGATGACAGCCTTGAGAAAGGCGGCAATGATATATTAAACAGCAAAGGCGACCTTGGCGAAATTTTATTTTCCGCCACTGCTGGCCTTGATGGTGTAAGCCAAAAACTTGCAGAAATAGAAAAAGCTGCCGATGCCATTTATCGAAGCCGCGCGTCATCAACCGCAATCCAGCAAAAAAAGAAGCGCTTAATCGAGCTAAAGCAAGAAAGTGCCGAAATTGACGTTGCGGCATCTGCCTATAAAAGATTGGTTAAAGAAAAGCGCGAGGCAGAAGAAGATTATAACCAAAAAAGTCAAACACTACTTAGCAAAACAAATGAAATAGACCGTTTAAACCAGCAAATTGAATTGCGCAAAAAATTAAAAAACTACACTGAAATAGTGCAAAGCCTTGAGCATTTTGCTGGTTTTCCAGTGCCGCCAAATGATTTACTTAACCTTTGGCGCAGTGAAATGGCGCAGCTTTGGCAAAATGATAGTGCTTTTAAGCAAAGGAAAGACTATTTAACCGCGCAAATTGCGAGTTTAAAGGAAAAACTTCAGCAAAGTAATTTTGAACCAAAGCTTATTAAGCTTGGCGACACCATAAAACTGCTGGCAGATGAACCAAAATCGCGCTTTATCACCGCAAAAAATGACATTGCAAAACGCCAAGATGAGCTTATGCAAAAGAAAGCGGAACTTTCTTCACTTATAAAGCAACTTAATCAACCAGAACGCTCGATAGATGAGCTTTTGATTAATAAATTACGCCTTGCGCCTTTAAAAGATTTGTTACACAAAAAGCCTTTAATCGATAGTCAGATTGCCTCCACACAAGGGGAATTACAACTGGCTGAAAAAACCTTGCAAGAGCTTGAAACAGGTTTTGACACCCCATCACTTGCCTTTGATGAAGATAAAGTACTTTTGCTAGAAGCAAAGCTAACTGAGTTAACCGACAAAGGCATGCTTGTTGAGAGCCAAAATCTTGCCAGCAATCTCACACGCTTGCAAAATGAACAACAGCAAGCTTTTGCTGCGCTTGCGCCATTTAGCGGCACAATAAGTGATCTTAATGGGCTAATTATTGCTGACAAAGATTATTGGAACGAGCAATATCACCAGTTTCAGCGATTAAACCAACAATTGGATGATTTTGCTTTAGAAAAACGGCAAATTGCTGATAAGCTTGCCAATATTGAAACACGGATTGAAACCCTTAAAAAGCAAAGCAATCTGGTTGACAGCGAAACCTTAAAAACATTGGCGCAGCAAAAGCTGCTTGCTTGGCAAAACCATTATAATAAACTTGACCATGAAAGCGCCAATCAATTTTCTCTTGCTATGGGCGATTATGATGATGCGTTACAAGGCCGCCTCGCCCATTTTGAGCGCATTGCCCAGTTAGAGCAAGCGCAAATAGAGTGGAATGAGGAACAAAAAAAGCAAATTAACCTTGAAGACAGCATGCAGCATAAAGAGCAAGAGCGCATCAAGATTGATGAATTTGTAACTGAGACTTTGCAAAAAATTGGTATTGAACAAGCAATGCCAAGCCTTGCTGCAATGAAATTTTTGCAAGATTGGCTGATAAAACGCCAAAATTATCAAACAATAAGCAATGAAATCATCACGATGCAGGCGCGTTTTGCTGCGGTGCAAGCAGATATTGCTAAAATCCAAGCCGATATTTGCCAAAATGTGCCAAATGCCAATGACACTATGGATATTAAAGCACTTATGGTGCTTGGCAAAAAATTCATCGAAAGCCAAACCGAACAAAAGCATAAAAAAAGCGAGAGCGAACGTGCTTTTAAAAAAGCCAATCACGATATTGCAGAAAGACGTAAAGCAAGCGAGCAAGTCCTGCAAAAGGCCGCGCAATGGCAAAATGAGTGGAATGAGGCATTAAACGGCCTTTGGCTTGCAGAAATATCCCCTATTGAAACTATTGAGCATTATATCAATAAGTTAGAACTTTTACCCGATTTAAAGCAGCAATGCGATAATCTTCAGCACCGCATAACCGCAATGGAAAAGGATATGGCAAGTTTTCATAATGAAGTCTTGTCGCTTTATCGCATTGCCAAACCAGATTTTGATCAAAGTGATTTTAACGATCCGCTTATTGCTTTTAGTGATTTACAAACAAATGTTCTTGATGCAATCCAAAAAGCCGATCAAAATCAAAAAAACTATAAAGAGTTGCAGGAAGTTGAAAAACAATATCAAACCATCATTCATGACCTTGCGGCGCATCATCAAATAATTAAGCAACGGTTTGACCATTTTGCCAATTCTGATTTTGCCGTTGATGATTTAAATGATCTGGCACAAAAGCTGGAATTGGCTAAAGACATTACCGATAAAAGACAAGAGCTAGCCAAATGCGAGCATGAAATAAAAAGCGACTATAATTGCGATGATATTCATGCGGCCCTTGAAAATATAGATTTAGATGGGGGCCCAAGTGATATTATTGCGCTTGGTGAGTTAAAGCTTGCAATGCAACCATTAAGCGCTGAAAAAGAACAAGCCTTTGCTTTATTTGATGAAAAACGCAAACAACTTGATGCCATTGGCGGTGATGATAAAGTGGCAAGGATTGAAAGTGAAAGGCAAACCATAAGGCTAGAAATAGAAGAACTGGCCTTCCAATATTTAAAGCTCAAAACAGGCGAAAGATTAGCACAAGAAGCCTTAGTACACTATCGTGATCGCCATCGTAGCTCAATGCTAAAGCGAGCTTCGCAAGCCTTTCATGAAATAACTTCGGGTCATTATAGCGGTTTAACCACACAGCTAAAAGGCAGCCAAGAAACACTTATCGCCATCGACAAGGACGGTAAATCTAAACTATCATCAGACCTTTCCAAAGGCACTCGCTTCCAGCTTTATCTTGCCTTGCGCTTTGCTGGCTATCAAGAATTTGCACAAAACCATGAGCCAATCCCCTTTATCGCTGATGACATTATGGAAACCTTTGACGAACCGCGTGCAAGTGAAGCCTTGCGGCTGATGGGCATAATGGCAAAAAGCGGTCAAGTCATTTACTTAACCCATCATCGCCATATATGTGATTTAGCCCTTGCTGCAGTTGATAATGTAACCATTCATAATTTAGCATAATGCCTTAAAAACAAAAAACTGATTGCCTTTTAAAAGCAATCAGTTTCACATCTTTAAAATTAACAAGAATTAAGCGCCAGCGGCTGCAAGATCACGGCGAATTTGTGAGCGCAATTCATCAATGAGTTTTAGCTTGCCATCTTCTTCAAAATGCCAAAAAGTCCAACCATTACAGCTTTCACTATTTTGCGCCTTACGCCCCATCATATGGATTGAACCAGCATCACCCTTACAAGCAACTGTACCATCGGCACGAATGATTGCCGCATTTTTACGCTTTTTATCATAAAGCACCATGCCTGGCTTTAATAGGCCTGCTTCAATAAGGCTGTTAAAGGCGATACGCGGCTCGGCACGCTTGCCTTTCATTAGTTCTAGTTCCACCTTACCCAAAGGCTCTACTGCATCAATACGCGCTGTTGCAGCATCAATATAATCTTGTTCACGCTCAATACCAACAAAATTACGTCCTAAACGCTTGGCAACCGCGCCAGTTGTGCCAGATCCAAAAAATGGATCAAGAATAACATCACCCGGCTTGGTAGACGAAAGCAAAACACGAGCAAGTAAAGCTTCTGGCTTTTGGGTTGGGTGAACCTTATGGCCACTATCATCCTTCAAACGCTCACTGCCGGTGCAAATAGGAAATAACCAATCAGAGCGCATTTGCACATCTTCATTGGCGGCTTTCAAAGCATCATAATTAAACGTATAGCTTTTGGCATTTTTATCGCGCGATGCCCAAATCATAGTTTCATGGGCATTTTGGAACCTACGACCACGGAAATTAGGCATAGGGTTGGTTTTGCGCCAAATAATGTCGTTAAGCAACCAAAAGCCCATATCTTGCATAATGGCGCCAACACGGAAAATATTGTGGTATGAACCAATAACCCAAACCGTCCCGGTTGGTTTTAACACACGCCGGCAAGCCAGCAACCATGCACGGGTGAAAGCGTCATAGGCTTCAAAACTCTCAAACTGGTCCCAATCATTGTCAACAGCATCAACCAATGATTGGTCGGGGCGGTGTAACGCACCTTCAAGCTGCAAATTATAAGGAGGATCAGCAAAAATAACGTCAACAGAATGGGTTGGCAATTTTTCCAATGCCGAAATGCAGTCTCCTTTTATGATTGTATTGCACCACTCTAATTCCGTGGCTTCTTTTGGCAATGCATTCACAACACTCAATTTTTGCATGGGATACTCAACTAACAATTTGGACACCGTTACTAATGAACCCCATAATCACCCAACATGGTAAACATGACGTTAAGCATGGCAAATAAAATTCTTGTTGAAAGCATTTTTTCGCCTTTTTTAAACTTTCTTATCCATTAGCGAGTCGCAAACTATTGAGCAAAGCCTAACCAGCCATTTAAAAACTTCGCCTCATCACTGTCTTGGCTAAGGCACAATTTAGATATTCGGGTTAAGTCCATTTAAGAATAGATTTTGGATGGAAATTTATTTTATCGACAATATTTTTTGCAATATAAGCCAGTTACCCTTATCTATAGAAGCATGATTATAAATTTTACCAATAGTGCTAGATTTAAGGAATAACAATGACTGCGATAAAACTGGTAATCTTCGATTGCGATGGTGTTCTGGTTGATTCAGAATATTTATCGTCGAAAGTTAAAGCCGAATTATTAACCGATGCTGGCTTTGCCACAACCGGTGAAGAATTATCCGAACGATATAATGGCATGACCTTTGAAGACACTTTAATAGCAATTGAAAAGCAAATTGATATTCCACTATCGGCCAATTTGCTCGATAAAGCCCATAGTGAATTTGTCCGTCGGATAGATAGTGAATTGCTTGCCATTGATGGCGTTCGTGATTTGGTCAACTCGCTTGATCTGCCCTATTGCATTTGCTCAAACTCTATCAGTGAAAATATCAAAAAAATGCTTCAGGCGACCGTTCTTTATGACCTGTTTGAAGGCAAGATTTTCTCGGCGCCAGAAACTGGATCAAAAAAACCAAAACCTGCCCCCGATGTTTTTCTTTCTGCGGCAAAATCTTTTAATATTGCGCCAGAAAATACCGTTGTTATTGAAGATTCAGTTCCTGGCGCAACGGCTGCTGTTGCCGCTGGCATGCGCGTTATTGGCTTTACCGGCGGCACCCATGTCTATCCCGGCCTAGCAGACGCTTTAACCGAAGTCGGTGCAGCAACGGTTGTAAATCGCCATAAGGATATTAAAGCTGTCATTACCGCAATGGAAAGTTGGCAAGACGTTCTTTAACCAAGCCATTTAAGCTTAAGACTTGGGTCGCTATCCATACAAATAGCGCCCCATTTTGTATCTGCCAAAAACCGTTAGATTGAGTGCCATTAAAACGCAAAACAAGCCAAGCAAATTGAATGAAAATTCAACAAAAATATATGAGATGAATGATTAAGGAAAATTATATGGTGAGCGCGCAGGGATTCGAACCCTGGACCTACTGATTAAAAGTCAGTTGCTCTACCGGCTGAGCTACGCGCTCCCTTACAGAAAGTTTCTGCGAGAAGTGGGCGGAACATACGTTCGAGAACCGCTAACGTCAACAGTTTTTATCCAAAAAACACAATTTTCTTTTATTCTACATCTAACAGACTGTTTTTAAAGAAAAAAATAAATACACAAAACTTATATTAGATACAATAAATAGACAAACCGTCATACCGCAGAGCCAATTTTTAAGAATCATGGCCTTTTTGCTGATACCATTAAACCATTATCAAGCGAGGTCAGATCAACTTGGCAATGTATGAGTGAAATAGATTTGGTGGCGCCCCGCCCAACGACTAAAGCAAAGCCATAATCTAATAATTTTATTTTTTTTGTGATGATTTGTAAAAAGACATAAATCAAACATTAAAATGTCTAAATGGCGGAGGGGGTGGGATTCGAACCCACGGTACAGTCTCCTGCACGCCGGTTTTCAAGACCGGTGCCTTAAACCGCTCGGCCACCCCTCCTTGTTAGGTGAACACCTCTTTATAGAAGTATTCTGAAACGTCAACATTAAAATGTTATTTTTTTTAAAAAAAAGACATAGATAAAAGAGAAAACTGTAAGACCTTTAAATAAAATAAATAATATCAATTAGTTAGCAAAAATTAAAAAATTCATCAAAAAAAAACACTCATGAATAAATTTTCATTATCATTGCTAAGTCTGCACTAATTCATAACAGTTTTATAAAAAAAGCCCAAGTGATTCCACTTGGGCCTTTCTTAAATAGAACTGCATAGCCACTTTGATTTGGCGATTGCAAACCATATAGATAACTAAAAATGCTGCGATTATTCCATTAACAGCAAGTTATCAGCAAATGTCGAAAACGCGCATATTACCTATTGCGGCATTGCCTCAACACCAACAACATCAGGCACAAAATGACGTAATAGGTTTTCAATGCCATGTTTAAGCGTTGCAGTAGATGATGGGCAACCAGAGCATGCGCCACGCATATTCAAATAAACAACACCGTGCTCGAAGCCACGAAACGTAATGTCGCCACCATCTTGAGCCACCGCAGGACGGACACGAGTTTCAAGTAATTCCTTGATCGTATCAACAATTTCCTGATCTTGGGGGGCAAAAAATTCTTCCTCGTCATGATTAAGCTGATTTGCACTTATCGCCATTATCGGCAAATCAGCCATCATATGCTCCATAATTGTGCCAAGAATAGCAGGCTTTAAATGCGCCCATTCGCCATCAGCCTTAGTCACAGTTATAAAGTCAAAGCCAAAAAACACCCCTGAAACACTTGGTATTGCAAATAATTTAGCTGCAAGCGGCGAGCGCGCGGAGGCTGTTTCGGCATCGCGGAAATCTTCAACGCCATCTTGAAGAACAATTTTACCGGGCAAAAACTTTAGCGTTGCCGGATTAGGAGTAGTTTCTGTTTGAATAAACATAGTGCATAACCTTATTCTATTGCTGCTATTAATAAGCTGCCATCACCAATAATTGTCTTAAAGACAATTTCCGTTAACTAAAAACTTAACCAGCGCGACAAAAAAATTCTAAAAAAGAAATAATACTAAAAGCAGCCTAATTTTTAATATTCTTTAGGCGTTTATATAGGAATTTATGTCACAGCATCAATATCAGCATCGCTTAGATTTGCCGGAATAATGGTAACAGGAATTGCAAATGACGAATTGCGCCCTGCAACCGCCTCCACCAATGGCCCCGGCCCTTCTGCATTAGCGCCAGCTGCAAGAATCAAAACCGCAATATCCTGATCATCTTCAATGAGGCTTGCTATTTCTAAGGCAGCTTTGCCTTCGCGAACAATTTGTTCAGCTTCAATGCCCAAACCTTCACGCACCTCGGCAGCAATTTGAGACAAGGTGGTTTTTGCCCGTTCTTCCGCCTCTGCCCGCATTACATCACCAACGCCAAGGAAATGCTGAAATTCTGAACTATCAATCACAAACAGCAAAACAAGGGCGCCATTTGTATTCTTTACTCGCCGAGAGGCATAGGCAACAGCTCTTTTACATTCCGGCGTCTCATCAATAACCACCAAAAACTTGCGGCGATGCCCATCTTCATGACTTAATCTTCTAGATACCATATAATTCGCCTGCCATTTCGCTTTGGCCACCGTTTTACGCAAATATCAATTATAACGGTCGCCAATTTATTCATTATGATCCAATAGGAAAACACCCAAAACCATAAAATACAAACTCATAATAATTGTATTTTATCCTACGGCAAAAAAAAGGGAAACCAATAATAGATCGATCAATGATTATTAATAGTTTATCACAGGTCAAGATGCAAATAGCCGATAGGATTACTCTATCGGCATAAAATATAATTATCAATGCTTGGCTGGTGAACATTTTGCTAGGTGTTATTTTAAGCAAACAACACCTAGCAAAAATTATCTTATTAAAACCAAAAAGGGAGCTTTGCCCCTTTTTTTTCAACTGTTAAAAAGCAGTTAAGGATCTGCCTGATTTAAATGCCAGCACCTTCTTCAAAGTCATTTTGCCCTGTTTTAGTATGGTCATCAATAACCAGTCGTAAAAATGGGCGAAATAGAAAATCAACCACAAAAATTGCGCAAGCGGCCAATGCTGGTGCACCAAAAGCCAATGGAATAGCAGCAAGTACCAGCGAGGCAATGGCACGCAGCAAAATAATTGCAGGTGCTTTACTGAGCGGCGCATTTAGCCAAATTTGTGCCAGATGATATAAGGTAGGTGTATCTGTCGCCTTTTCAGTTTCATCATTTGAAAACTTATAATCAAAGCAATTGCGCACAACGCCAAGGGCGACAGTTTCATTGCTTATCGCATCTATCAAAATGAAAGATCCAAGCCCCCTATTATCATTATAAGGCGTTGCCACCACTGGCTTTTCAACCGTGATATAAATATGACCAATCTCATTCATTTGCAGCGATTGACTAGGGCTACCCTTATAGCTGTGAATATCAAATTTTTGCTCGATTGTGTCCGTGGTTGCAGGTGTCACATTACTAGCAAGTTTTAAAATCAACCGCCGACCATTTTCCAATGGTGTTTCACTCATCCATAGGATTTCACCCTTAAGCGTTTTAGATGGGCGGATGGGATCATCTTGGCGCACCAAAACATCACCGCGCGAACTGTCAATCTCATCTTCAAGCGTAACAGTTATTGCATCGCCATTTATGGCTTGGGTTACATAGCCTGATGGGGCAATAATTTCCTTAATGCGGCTTGTACGACCACTTGGCAGGGACTTTACCTCATCACCGACATTTAAAACACCGCTGCTCAACGTGCCGCAAAACCCACGAAAATCAAGATTGGGACGATTAACCCATTGAATGGGCAAACGCGGTGGCTCATCAAAATTAATACTTGATGTCAATGGCGTGATATCTTCCAAATAATCAAGCAGCGTTGGCCCTTGATACCAGCTGAGCTTATCATCTTTTTGGGTGACATTAACGCCAAGTTTGGCACTCATTGGAATGAAGATAATATCTTGAAAATTCAAACTTGGCAGCAATGCCCGATAGTCTTTTTCTATGCGTTGAAATGTTTCTTCGTCATAATCAACGAGATCCATTTTATTAACCGCAACAATAACCGAGCGGATACCGACCATTGAGGTTATAAAGGAATGGCGTTTGGTTTGTGGCAAAATGCCTTTTCGCGCATCCACCAAAATAATAGCAAGATCAGCACTTGATGCGCCCGTTGCCATGTTACGGGTATATTCTTCATGGCCTGGTGTATCAGCAATGATGAAGGAACGCTTGGGCGTTGAAAAATAGCGATAAGCCACATCAATAGTAATGCCCTGCTCGCGCTCGGCAGCAAGACCATCAACCAAAAGTGCAAAATCTAATACATCGTCCTTATTGCCAAATTTGCGCGAATCTTGCTCCAATGTTTCAAGCTGGTCATCAAAAATAGCGCCAATGTCGTGTAAAATCCGGCCAATCAAGGTGGACTTCCCATCATCGACCGAACCACAGGTAATAAAGCGCAATAGCGAGCGTTGTTGCGGCATTTGTACTGGCAAAGAAACATCAAGCGATGACTTTAAAACCTCATCAGATGGTGAAACTTCATCAGAAGGTGAATGATCTATTTTCAAAGCAGCCGACATCAAAAATACCCCTCTTGCTTTTTTTGTTCCATGGAAGCATTGCCATCCTTATCAATCGCGCGGCCTTGCCGTTCTGATGTGCGAGATAGGCGCATTTCTTCGCGGATATCATCTAGATTTGCAGCAGTTGATTGTATGGCACCCGTTAATGGATAGCAGCCAAGAGTGCGAAAGCGCACTGATAATTGCTCAATCTTTTCACCATCGCGTAAAACCATGCGATCATCATCACGCATGATAAGCATGCCATCACGCTGCACAATAGGGCGAGGTTTGGCAAAATAAAGCGGCACAACCGGTATATTTTCCAAAGCAATATAATCCCAAATATCTTTTTCAGTCCAATTGGATAATGGAAACACTCGAAAACTTTCACCACTATTTTTGCGCGTATTAAATAATGACCAAGGCTCTGGCCGTTGTTTTTTAGGATCCCAGCGGTGTTCGCTTGAGCGCAGCGAGAAAACCCGTTCCTTTGCTCTGCTCTTTTCCTCATCTCGCCTTGCACCACCAAAGGCGGCATCAAATTTATACTTGTCCAATGCCTGCTTTAAGCCTGCTGTTTTCATTACATCGGTATGGATGCGCGAACCTGAATCAAAAGGGTTAATTCCTGCCTTGATGCCTTCTTCATTTTTATGAACGATAAGGTTTAAACCAAGACGCTTTACCGTTTCATCGCGAAACTCGATCATCTCACGAAATTTCCACCCCGTATCCACATGCAGCAATGGAAATGGCGGAATACCGGGGTAAAAGGCTTTCATGGCAAGATGAAGCATAACCGCAGAGTCCTTACCAATGGAATAGAGCATTACCGGATTATCAGCCGTTGCCGCAACTTCACGAATGATAAAAATAGCTTCCGATTCAAGGCGTTGCAAATGGCTTTGAGAAGCATGATTTTTACTTGAGTTTAGGTGTTTATTTGGGTTTTGCGGTTGGCCGCTTTGTTCTAAATACATTGTCAAACTTTCTCAAAAGCTGCTTGGGCTTGATTGGTGGTTTTTGCGGACAAGGAATGGCTATTTTGCACATGTAAGCCACATTCGCGGGCAGTTTCAGTTTCCCACCACCAACGGCCAGCACGCTCCTCCTCGCCAGCGCGTATGGCGCGGGTACATGGCGCGCAGCCAATAGATAAAAAGCCTTCCTGGTGTAGGCTATTAATCGGAATGTCATTTTGCTTCGCAATCAATACAAGATCGTTGCGGCTCATATCATAAAGCGGATTTGCTTTAATAAGATTGTAACCACTATCAAACGATACAAATGCCAAATCATGACGTGCTGCAGATTGATCACCACGCAAACCGGTTACCCAAAGCTGTTGCCCGATTAATGCGCGGCCTAAAGGCTCGATTTTTCGGGTAAAGCAGCACTGTTTGCGCATATCAGGCGAAAAATAAAAACCGTTAATGCCTTGATCATCAATCAATGCTTCTAGCCCCTCACTTTGGGGGTATTTTGCTTTAATTCTAATGCCGTATTTTTCTTCTGTTTCCTGCCAAAGACTATAGGTTTGCGGAAACAAGCGCCCCGTATCTAAGGTAACAATTTTTATAGCAAGACGGTTTTGCGCGATAAAATGAGTAAGAACTTGATCCTCAAGGCCAAAACTGGTGGTAAAAACACAGCCCTTAGGAAAAGATGTGGCAACGGCTTCAAGGCGCTCAAGAACAGTTAAGCGCGCGAATTTGCTATTAAGTTCACCTGCAATATTGGTTAAATAATCCGTCATGTCCAACCCCGCAATCAAAATAGCAAAATGCACTTGTTAGCCGATTACAGGAATTTAAACTTATTCTAGTTATTTTGCGCCGATAGGGTTTTTAAAATATGCCACACAACCGAAACAAATTTTTACATTCATTGCATTTGAGATAAATTTTATCTGCATGCAGCAATAGGGATAAATTTTGGCTCAGTTGGCAAAAAACTATGGCAGTTGATTAATGCAATAACAGGTTTTATACCCAATATTTACCAGTAACAAATAATAAAAGGCTGGAAATAGACTATTAGAATTGGCAAAACCATTTCCAATTTTTGTCTATTTCCAGCCTTAATTGACTTTTAAACTAACTTTATTTCATCACCACTCTTAATAGAGCGATGGACGATCATAATAGCCCCTATCATCATCACGGTAAACTGGCCGTTGGTCTTGTGGCCTTGGCCGTGGTGGGTTATAATTTGGTCGGTTATATTGCGGCCGTGCATTTGGATTATAAATTGGCCTATCGTAATCTTGACCATTTGGTCCTTGATAATTTGGTCTTGTGTCTAAGGGATAGCCATGGCTATCTTGCGGCGGCATAGGACGCGGAGGATGCGGTCTATCATATTGCGGTCTATCATATTGTGGGCGGTCATATTGTGGCGGCATTGGGCGCTGCGGATAGGCATTGTCATATTGCGGCGCAACGGGACCTGGCACAACAATTGGCCTATCATTTTGCGGTGGCATCGGGCGCTGCGGACGATTACCACTTGGTGGTGGTGCAGGCTGCACAGGACGCTCCGGATATTGATTTTGTGCTGGCGGTGGTGGCGGTGCGGGTTGTGTTGGTTGCGCTGGTGGCAATGGCGCAGCAGCTGCTGGCGGATTGGTATAAATTGTCATTTTTGCATAACCAACCGATGGCGCTATCAACGCCGTTCCAAGCAATGTCAAAAAAAGTGCCGAAATCTTATTCATAAAAGTAACCTCGTATCATTGCCTTAAAGATAGCCCATTATTCTGAACTGTTGCTGAACAGCTTGCCGCAACAATTTTTACATAGTAATGAACAAAGCGCAAAACTAAGGCGAGTATAGGCCCTATCAATTCAATAATTATTAATGGGCGTTTAAACCAATTGAACATAAATAACGCCAACCGCTCCAACGGCCGATCTTTGCTCGAAACCAAAAGCGTTAGCGGCGAAAATCCTACAATTACAAGCCAAAAAACAAAATATTTTGTAATATATTGTAATAATTTTGAATTTAACTTGACAGCCCTTGCTGTTAGCATGCTATGAAATAAAAATAATTAGTTATGCGGTTCGCAATAAAAGGTAAAAACAATGGCAGAACGGGCGCAACATCTTCAAGATTTATTTTTGAATGCCGTAAGAAAGCAAAAAATTTCATTGACAATTTTCTTGGTAAATGGCGTCAAGCTTACCGGTATTGTCACCTCTTTTGATAATTTCTGCGTCTTATTGCGTAGAGATGGTCATTCGCAATTGGTTTATAAGCATGCTATTTCAACAATCATGCCAAGCCAGCCAGTGCAAATGTTTGAAAATGAAGAAGATTAATTCTTCAACATGCAATATTTTTGATAAAATGCCGGCTAACACAGCCGGCATTTTTGTTTAAAAACATCAAATCCAATAAGCCAATAAAAACAGTACTTAAACAAATTATAAAAATGCAATACCACTTCAAAATTGCAATTTAATTTAAATTATTTGCCCCTATTGCAGAACAATAGTGGAACATATATGATATGTTCACTATTTGTGCCAATGATTCGACTTATGGGGTTTTTATGTTAACGCGCAAACAACGTGAATTGCTGATGTTCATCCATGAAAAACTGGAAGAAACAGGAATACCGCCATCATTTGATGAAATGAAAGATGCGCTTGAACTAGCATCTAAGTCGGGCATTCATCGGCTTATCACCGCATTGGAAGAGCGTGGTTTTATTCGCCGTCTACCAAACCGCGCCCGCGCAATGGAAATTATTAAACTTCCCGATATGCCCCACCGCCCCTCTTATAATTATGGCAGCATGGCGGATAATAGCAATTTGGCTTCGCCAAATTCGCTTGCCAAATCGAAATTTCCAGTCGCTGGTAATGGCACAGTCACTGGCAATGGCACAATTTCGGCTAATCGCCTTGTCGCTGCTAATAGTAATGTTGACATTCCTGTTATGGGACGAATTGCAGCTGGCGTACCCATATCGGCAATTCAGCACCAAACAAGCAGCATTACTATGCCAATTGATATGATTGGCAAGGGCGAACATTATGCCCTTGAGGTTAAGGGCGATTCGATGATTGAAGCTGGTATTCATGATGGCGATACGGTGATTATCCGTAAGGCTGACGTGGCACTAACTGGCGAAATTGTGGTTGCCTTGGTTGATGATGAAGAAGCAACCTTGAAGCGCTATAAGCCAAAGGGAAATCTTATTGAGCTGGAGGCGGCAAACCCCGCTTATGAAAGCCGCATTCTACCAGCCAATCGCGTTAATATTCAAGGAAAGTTGGTAGGATTATTCCGCAGTTATTAGGCTTGGCGCTATTGATGTCGATGATAAGCTATATTTAAAAATTACAAAGGTAATGTGGGAATATTCTTGTCATGGGAAAATAATTTTTAAGGTATTGGCCTTAGTTTTTTATAATCGCATCAAATAGCAATCATTCCTTTTTCGCAAGTTTTTTAAGGAGAATAAACTCTTTGCCAATCCATTCCCTTGGCAAAGATTGAGATTGAGATTGAGATAGCAACACATTTTCTTTTTAGGTTGCCAATGTTCATTGAAACAATAAGGCGAGACTAGTTGACAATTATCAACTAAAAGCCCCTCCCCTTTAAGCTAGCAAATGACCGCCTCCTCAGCCTTAATACTTTATAAAAGACAACTAATCTCCATTTAAAAAAACAAAAGCAAAATATGCTTGCTTTCAACCTTCAAAAGCTATGAATAAATGACTTGGTGGCGATGCGTCTGTTTTTAGTAAAAGGGATTGGTAAAAGCTGCAAGATTGGCTCTCGACACAAAAGCCAAGTGCTTAACCGAGATATTTGCAATGAAACCTTCAATAATGCTAAAATTTATCAATTTAGTTTTCAATGCTGCTCAATGAAAGAAACCAAGCAAAACCGGCATTAAGCCTTTTAAAATCGGGCAGCCCAATTTTACCGAATTAAAAACAGACCGTTGCGGTAAAATAACGTTCTATAATATATACATCATCAATATCGCAGCTTGGATACCCCCATTTTATCCAGTTCTCTACTAGCCAATGCTTATATATGCCGCTTAATGGATATGCATAAGCTTCCTCAGGATATGTTTGTAGAATTAAACCAGCCTTATACCCAGTTGTAACTATAAGACCTAGCGGACAAATTGCTTTCTGTGTTTCAAAGATCATCAAGTCAACAAACGCTTCATGAGGATATATGCCTTTTACTCTCAATACATTTCCTCGCCTTAATAATGCTTCTTTATAATCTTTTAATTTTATCATCGCATTATTGACCTATGTGTCATCCAAAATAAATTGTTGCTAGCAAGCTATATTTAAATATTATTTATTGATATAAGTATAATATATATAATTATTTAAAATTCTATAATGTTATCGCCTATTATTAAAAAATATTTATATTGGTAAATTAGATTTATTAAGGATTTTATCGTGGTCATACTAATCAGAATATTATTATTTACGGTTTTATTATTTCATATATCTAAAACAAGTGCTTCTGATATAGATTTTAATAACTGCCAAATGTCCTTTACCTTAGCAATATGAAAATTGAATTACTTGTCCCCAAAACCATTAGGGTGAACGTGATACCGATAACATTCTTAATGACGGTAATTTTATTTTAAACGGTATAGACTATGAGTCTCCTGGCCTTGTTGTAATATTAACTGCACTTAATCAAGATATAAAAATACAAAAAGATTTGTATAAAAAAGGCATTTACAGTTGGTACCGTCGCTCCAATGAGAAAGATCATGCTGATATTCATGGTGCGTTAACAGCATATGGGCATACAAAAAAAGATATCCTTAACGTTTTTAATCTAAAACAAGGCAACTCTATAGTAGTCTTCAACCATTTGCATCGCCCGTATTTTGAACAAATATATAAAGAACAGGGCTATAAAGCAATTGTTGGCGTATCGGGACAATTAGCTGAGCTTAAAGAAATCGACCCTTTTATTGAGTTTACTAATCCATATAAAAATGACAAAAATATTTGGCAAGAACCATTTACCGTCTGCCAAGAAATTGAATGGTCATATGCGGATTAAGTCCTACATTCTAAAAGCTTTTTTTATTAATGTTTGAGTTATAGCAATTGATAACCAATATATTTGCAATGACGCAGGTTAACCGTATCGTTTACACGCAACCAAGTGGCAAAAAATTCAAACGGCCTTCACAATCATTGTTTGCCAACTCAACTCTTACATGCTTAAATAACTTGTCCTTTAATCTTTTTGGGCCGCAAAACATATTTAAAAGAACCACCATTTAGAGCGTTTTCCGAAAAGTGTGAAGCGGTTTTCGGACAAAAAACGCGGTATAAACAATGGATTAGAGCGCCGATTGGATCCAATCAGATCGAAATGCGCTCTAATTGCCGGTAACGAGGTTATCAATGTCTAGGTTAAGTAGATTTTTTTTATTTAGCTTTTTAATGTTTTCTAGTTTTCAAACAAAAGCTGAAACTTTAGAAAACGATATTTGCAAGAGCGAAATTATAACCGATGGTATGCAGGTAAAATTATATGTGACCGCGCCTATCGTGGTTGATAAGCAAACCAATCGAATGATTGAAACAGATTTTTCCAAAAAATTTGAGAGTACATATCCCCTTATAGCCGTAAGCTTTACTGCTTATGATAAAGACATAAAATGGCAACAAGATTTTTATTATGAATCAATAGTTTTATATTACAAAAACTATAAGAGTAAAAAAAATTTCATCACATTACGTGAGGAACCAATATGGTATAGCGAGGAAATACTAAAATTAATAGCCTTAAAGCGTGGGCAAGAAAAAGTTTACTATTTTCATTTTCAAGATGTTGCCTTTGATGAAACTTTAAACAAAGAAAAAATAATTATCTTTGCAAATGGAAAATTAATGAATGTACATGAATTTAAAAAATTTACCAATCCATTTAAAGGTGATAAAAATGTTTGGCAAGAACCAGTTAAGCTATGTTTAGAAGCTAATTGGCACTATCAATAAATTATTCATTTTTAAAATATAGGCTGGCTATACTTTAGGCCAAAAAGGGTTGGTAATAAATGGCAAGCCGCGCGGTCTGTTTTGTCATAAGCAAAGCTATACAGCTATCACGCTTCTTTTAGCTGCTGCGCATATCATCGCGTTAGTTACATCGATTTTGCCAATTAAGTATTATTACAGCTAAGGCGCAGTTCAATATGCTTATAACCTTTATTTTTAAATTTCACCAATTTATAATCTGATTGCGGATCAATGATTTTTTGGGCGATTTGTTCGCCATTTATAGTATTTAAAATTTTAACCTTTAATAAGGCTGAGGTACAACCACAGCCACCTATACCACGTGGCCCTATACTGTTTGATAAAAATTTAACCACAATATTTTTGCTATCAACGCTAATACTGCTATCTTTAACGATATAGCAAGCCCTTAAGCCATTATAATTTATATTATATTTTACAGCATCGCTCGATATTGAATTATCAATAAATAAGAAATTAGAAAGAAATATCATACTAATTAATATAATATATTTCATCATTACGTCCCTTTAGATAGTCGACGAATAACAAGATTAAAATGTGCTTTTATTTAATGCATTTTCATGGTTTACATCAAATATTTACGTTTTTAATGCGGCATTTTTTCTAAAATCATTGATTTGAATTTTTTAGCTATATCATCCCTCAATTGTTATTTAACATATCATAATATTTCTATTGGTTGTAAATACTACTTTAAACAGCAGTCACAAAAATATAATGCTTTGGAGGCGCTTTACAATTAAATTTTTTGAATTATCTTCGCTATTAAGTTTTCCAATTTTTCTTAACATTTTCATGAGGACTACATGCACTACTCTTACAAGGCCTTCATTATAACTTGTTGTTTTATATTGTGTGCATGTACACAAAATACATCGTTAAATAATCGTGGTGTTTTGATGCAGGCATCCCTTTATCCGTTAAATTCTGCGGCAAGTAAACACGGCTTGGTAAAATTTGATTATGTTGATCCACTTACGGGACATGTCAATTTCAATTTCCAAATGTCAGGAAAAAACTTCGAAGGACAAGCTATGACCGTAGACGGAAGTTATCGGAATTGGGGGACGATTTATTCTCAGACCTCTGGTAGTGCCTATGTGAGCAATTCTTATGGTGGTGCGGTCGCGATTGGAGGGAGTACGAGCGCGAATTATCAGTCGTCAAATATATCACCTTCTGCAATGCAGGGTGTTATTACAATTTACTCATCTAGCGGTATGCGGGGAAATTGCGAATATATTGTCAATATCAGACAGCTCAATACAACAGGTGTTTGTAAACTTACAGATGGATCTTTATTTCGGTTTTTTACTGCAAAGAAATAGAAAAGCTCGGGCATTGTGAGGGACTTTCCGCGAACTTCAAGTTAGCTGCATTATATCTCAATTAAGTTTTAATCTCTATACAAGCATTGGGGTACGTGAAGCCTAATTTTACCTTATATGGCTTATAGTTATCCATTAAGTCTTTTACAATTCTTTCAGGCGCTGTTCATAACAGTTAAGCATCGTTGCAATTAGCTTAAGGGAAAATCTAAACTTGTTATATTGGTAGGTAAATGCAGCTTGAAAACATCAAGCTATAATAATGTAAAACATTGCAATTATTAAAATAAGGTTAGTTTTGATGATTGGCATAGATTATTTGGTATTTAATTTTGCCTATGTCAATGAAATATTTCTATAATATATTGGCAGTGATTTTAGGGTCAGCATAGCTTTGTCCTTTGAGCAAGGTTAGAATTTGCGTTAAAATTTTAAATTTTCTTCTATGTTTTTAAAACTTAGAAGATAGCTCTCATCGATTGATGACTATTTATGCTGTAATATTGCAGGCTCATTTATCGCCTGTTGGATAGGATTTAAACTTAGAGTTTTATTGTCTTAAATATAAAATTTGCAACTGCAAACTCTAACCATCAACATTCAGATAATCTAATTATCAGTGTAAAATGAAAACTTATGACAAATTGATGATGAAAGATTTGAAAACGTAATAGGATAAAAAGTTAAAGCCCCTCATAACTCGAGAAGCTTTAAATCTTTATCCTTATGCCTTTGCAGAAAATCTAATCAAAGCAAAGCTTTAAATTTTACGTTTTATTTTTATTTTGCTCGGCCTGCCGCAAGAGCTGAAACGCCATTAACACCAAAAACGCAACCCCAACAATCAAAACGGCCCATAGCACAAACTGCTTCCAATTTGTCTCAGCAGGCGTCTCAACAATCGGTGCTTCAACAACATTTTTTAACGGTTCAATTAAGGTTGCATGGCTAATGCGCTCATCATCAATATCAATGGCACCTGGCACAAGATTGGCAAATTCAAGCGCCATAGAATTTTGCTGCCTTTGGCCAATATGCAAGGAAAAAGGTGCTTTACCGCGAGCCAAAAATACAAGACTAGTAGGCTCTAAAGCAACTTCAACGGGCAAAACATCAAGATCAAGCCCACCGCCGCGCTTATCAATTTCAATTCTTATCTGGGATAAGGAATTATCACGCAATTCCACACTATCAAGTCGGGTTAACTCGCCATCTTTTCCTTGCAGTTGATAAAACATGCCTTGGCGCAACAAAAACCAATTACCAGTATTGGTAAAATTAGAACCATAAAGCGTAAATGGTGCCAAGCTGTAACCATCAGGTAATTGGACTTTTAATCCATTTATATTATGCGGTGCAGCAAAGGTTAGCTCATAAATTTCACGGCTTAAATTGTCCTTAGAAACACGCTTAGCTGGTAAAGTAGCACTCCAAACTGGTTCAAACTTTAAATTTGCAGCGATAACCTCGCGAGAACTAACACCAACTTGTTTTATGGTGGCCGTCTTTGTCTTATCAAGCCACATTAAACGCAAGTACCGACCTTGAGTAGCTCTGATATCAAGACTTGTTTTGGCAATTTCACTATTATCATTGGTTAAACGATAAAGCTCACCATTTTCAAGCGAGCGCCAACGCACCAAATCATCGCTAATTTCTAAACGATAAGGAAAAAAGCCATCCTTTGATGGCGCCCAATCAATTTCCAATTGCTCAATGCCAGTAACAACCTGCTTTAAATCTATTATAAAGCCAAGCACGGTGTCATCATTGGGGCGACTAACACCATCATTATTGATAATGATAGACGTGCCATCACGGCTATTATTAATACTTATATTAGACTGGTAGCCATTTTTTGCGTCATTTCCACGCAATGGATAAAGCTCCGTTTGTAGCTGTCGGCGGCGCACTAAATTAGGCTGGTTTAATCTTAAATCAGATTGGTTAAAAAAGGCATAGGGCTGCGCCTTGCCATCGCTGTCTAAAATGCGAATATCGCCTAGCTCCGCGCTGCCTGATTGTAATTGCAGCGTAGCATCAAGCGGCAACTGGTACCAAGGGCCTTTGCCAGCAAGCTCCAAGCTTGCATCTTTCTCAATTACTTCTGCCGCTAGTAGTGCTTTTGGTATTTGCAAACCAATAAAAAGGGCTACAAAAACATATATAAAGCGCATCATAATTCTTGCTCCCCACCGTCTTTTTTCTGATTAAACTGGTTTTGCATTTCTTTAGGTGGCATGGGTGCAAAATAACCAATAATCAACAAGAGCAGACCAACACCGGTAAAGGAAATAATCCGCTCCATAGTGCCGCTACCGCCTAGATCAACCGTAAACAATTTGAGAACAACAACGCCAATAAGCGTTGTACCACAAATCCATAATACGCGTAAGCCTTTGCGATTACCTATCAGCATAGCGGAAAGTGCAATCACCGTCCAAGCAATTGCCAAGGTTGTTTGAGCAATAGTTGATGACCAAAGCGTTGCCGTTTGCCAATCAATACCAGCAAAGTGATGAACGCAGCGCAAGATTATAGCGGTTATAATAGCAAAACCTGTCACACCAAATATCAATAAAATGGCCTGACGAGACAAAAATTCCTTTATAAATAGTTCACGATCGCTCCACATAAACAAAGCAAAAAGCGAAATTAGTAGCCCCAGATCAAGTGGATTAACCAGCGGAATATAAGGAAGCGGTACTGCACTACCATCATTAATAATATTGGCAAACCAAATCCAGCCGAAAGTAAGCGCAGCAACAGGCGTAGCTGCTATTACATGATAGGCCATTGGATCACTCGTCAACGGCCATTTTTGCCCCTTGGCTGTAACTAGAATGAGATAGCCAACCGGCCCTACAAGCCAGCCAAGCCAACGCCATGCATTAAAGCTGCCTGCAACATCGATAAGCAGCGCGCTGCAAGTTGCAGACGCCAAGCAAACAGCCAACCAAGCACCAGCAATATGCACAACACGCGCAATGTCTTTTTGACCTAAAGGCAATAGCTTAAACAACATTGCGCCATGTAATAACAAGCTTGCAGGCCACAGTAACCAACCCCAATTGGCCCAAGGCTTATAAAGTGCAGCAACAGCAAATTGAGAAATATCGTCTACGCTCGGCACAGCCGAAAAATCTTGGGTAAAGGCACAAACAAAGATAATAAGCGCATAGGGCGCAAAGCATAGGCAGATATTTGCCAAAATGCGCCATTGAAATTTTTGTGCAAGTAAAGCCCAAACCATAAAACTTGCAATAGAAACAGCCAGAACACCATGAACTTTGATTAAACCAGCCGCATTATAATCAATGGTTGCCAAAATCATAAACGCCCATGACAACACCATTAGACCAACAAAAACTCCTTCGAAAATTCTATCGGTCAAATCTTCTTTTTGAGTGCCATCATTGTTAGCGTCATCTTTTTTAATTTGATATTGCGCCATAAAGCTGGCAATTAATAATGACAATGACAAAATAAATATGGGAAGAAAATCGGGCTTAAATTCAGCATAAGCATTTTGCACACTTATGCCCTGCAGATAAACCACCCCTGAATAAAAGAAGAAGATAGTTGCAAAAAATTTAACCACCCAATTGTGCAATTTTAGACCAATAATAACCATGATAGTAGATAAAATTGCGGTTACAATTGTTGCGCCATAATAGGCAAAGAAAACCGACGGGCTTAAACCGATTGCCACAACCGACGCACCAGCCAATATTTCTGGAATATTGCTTTCCCACTCTTTCCAACGCGATTTATCAGCCCTTGATGCATTCCACCATGTAAATACCAAGGAGCAAACAATAAGCACCGTGCCAAGTTTTGATGCGTTAAGAACAGTGTCTGTGCCGTTAGCATCCAAGGTTGCAAACCAACTTATCACGGCACCCGTTAACACTGCTAAGGAAAAATAGCGTGAGGTTAAATGATTTTGCCGCAATGAAAGCCAATAAATAGCGCTAGCTTCGAGCGCCCATATTGATGTTGTCCACTCAGCATCAAAGGCAAGCGGCACGGCTAAGGACGCAAAGATTAAACCTAAAACAAGGCAAGACTCAAATAATAATTGTAATGCATTTTGCCCACGTTTTAAGACGGCAAATGCCAACATAATGTAAAACCCACCAAGTATAAAAGCTGAATATGCAGGGCCAAACTCGAAATTGCGCACCAGCGCATATTGCAAACCAAAGCCAACAATTGGCACGCCAAATAGCAATGTGCCATCAACATAATAAGTTTTCTGTGCGGCTTTAATCAATGATGTTATATCGCCATTTTTGCCGTCTAAACTTTCGATTAGCTGACGCTTGGCAAATAATAAAGCAATGCCCAAAAACAGCAAGAAAAACAAAATCAAAAAGAGCTGAGTGCTAAGATAAAAAGATGGTTCATAAGAGCGCATTGCCCAAGCGCCGCCAATCGACAAAGTGCCAAAAAAACCAACAAGGTTAAGCGAACGCCAAGCTTTAAACCAAGCAATAATTAAAATAGCGATATCCAAAATTGCAAAATAGCTAAATAGCGCAATATGGCTACCACCACCGGTTGAAGCCAAAATTGGTGCAGCAAATCCTCCAATTGTTGCAGCAAGCATTAAACTTAAGGAATTTTGCAAAAGCGCTAAAACAATTGCGGCGGCTGCAACAAGCACCAAAATGGCAAATCCCATATAAGGATCAATCAGCGGATGCAGCTTCATAGCCGCAAAAATAGTAAGATAGAATACCCCTACTCCCAAGCCTTGCAGCATCAAAGCTGAAGCTGGGTTTTTCGTTCGCACTTTCCAGCCAATAGCAGTAAGCGCAAAGGCCGCAAAAGCCACCGCCGCATAACGAAGCTCAATAGGGAAATAAGTATGGGCTGCGACATAGCGTAATAAAAAGGCAAGCCCAAGAAATAGAATAATGGCACCAACTTTTAAAATTGGATTACCGCGTAAAAACCAGCGTGACACTTTGTCAAACAACTTCATAATCGGCAGATCATCGGCGCGATATTGACTTTCACCCTGACTGGCGTAATCTTCTTGGTTGGCGTAATCTTCGGCTTCAGTGCTTTCACTTTTTGGCTTGGCTCTGCTCTCATAAGTCCAAGACTGCGCTTGATTTTTATCTTTAACATTATCTGCTAAACTGTCATTGCGCTCTAATGGCTTATTAGATTTTTGGCCAATAGGATAAACAAAAACTGGTTCTGCAACGGGGATATTAACCTTATTGATTTTTACCCTTGGCTGCTCAACTTCTTGTTTAAGAGCTTGTTCTTGAGCTTTTTCTTGTGCTTTTTCTTGTGCTTTTTCTGGCAATTCAGAAATAACAGCCTCATTCGTTTCTTTTTCTAAAACAATCGCTTGTTGATTAACAGCTAAGGCTTCTTTAGGCTTTTGCGGTGCTTGTGAAATATCAAGGGGCGTTTCAGCCTCATTTATCATATCCGCTTCATTTGCAGCACCAAATTTATAGATAATTTCATTAGGCGTGGTTTCTTCAGGCAATGTTGGCGTTAAGCTTGAAACTATTTGTTCAAGCTCAGATATTTTTGCTTCTTGAAACTCTACTTTTTTTTGTAATAGCGAAAATTGGCTTTTTGATTCTGATAGAGCAATTTGCGCGGTTATGCCTAGGCCTATTAATGTGCCAAATAATGCACCCCACCACCCAAAAAATGCACCTCCTAAGAAGCACCCCAATACCATACCTATAATGTGCATAGAATCCCCTACAAGCCGCCTTTAATCAATTATTTTTGGTAATAATTTTAAGTAAAATAAAATAAATTAAAGGTTATTAACGCAATAATTTAGTATAGATCTAAATCAGTATTTTGAATAATATTTCATTTTGCTACAAAATCCAATAGAGTTTTTAAAGCGAGCGCATTTGTTTTTCAAAAAAGCAAATGAAGAAGACGAGCGATCATAAATGCTGAGCGCATTTGTTTTTGAAAAAAAGCAAATGAGAAAGACGAGCGATCATAAATGCTGAGCGCCTTGTTTTTGAAAAAGCAAATGAGAAAGACGAGCGGCTATAAAATGCTGAGCGCATTTGTTTTTGAAAAAAGCAAATGAAGAAGACGAGCGATCATAAAATGCTGAGCTCATTTGTTTTTGAAAAATGCAAATGAGAAAGACGAGCGATCATAAATGCTGAGCGCATTTGTTTTTGAAAAAAGCAAATGAGAAAGACGATCGATAAACTTAAGTCAAAGCTATTTTTACATCCGAGTGGTATTTTTTCGCAAAATGAGCATAGTGATCGGCAATGCTTGCCGCCATACGTGGAAATTTCCCAGTTCATCGGCTGAACTTAAAACAATTTTATGAAGATGCCCACCATATTTGCGGCTGATCTCCAGTACCAATGCTTCACTTTCTAAAGTAACTGCATTGACCACAAGGCGGCCACCCAATTTCAACTTTTGCCAACATTGATCAAAAAGGCCATTATTGCTTAAACCACCACCGATAAAAATAGCATCTGGCTCTTCTAAGTGCTTTAACACATCGACGGCACTTGCTTCAACTAAAGTCAAATGTGAAGAAACACCAAGATTATCGGCATTTTGCCGGATATTTTGGGCCCGTTGTACATTTTTTTCAATGGCAATAGCGCGGCAATCATAGCCAAGGCGCAACCATTCAATCGAAATAGAGCCACTTCCGGCGCCAATATCCCATAATAATTCATGCGAGGTTGGCGCAAGATGTGCCATGGTAATGGCACGAATATCCCGTTTTGATATTTGCCCATCATGGATAAAGGCATCATCAGGAAGCGTTGAAAAACTAGGCAATTGTTGTTTGGCTGGATCAATTAAGCAATTGACGCCAATTATATTTAATTTAGCAAAATGCTGCCCCTCAAAATCCTTCGCCAGAAAGAAATGGACTGCCTCTAGTCTGCCCTCAAGATGCTCTAAAACGAAAATTTGGCTTTGATCATAACCACGGGCGCAAAGCTCTTTACCAACGAAGCTCGCACTAGCACCATCATTGGCAAGAATAAGCATTTTGCGCTTATTGGTGATTGAACGAACAAAGCTATCAACAGCGCGACCATGTATGGAGAGACAATCAACATCTTGCAAGGCCCAACCAAGGCGTGCTGCGGCCAAAGAAAAAGATGATGGATGTGATATAATTGACAATTCAGAAAGATCAAAATGGCGACAAATTGTTGCCCCAGCGCCATAATGCATTGGATCGCCAGTGGTTAACACAACCACATCTTGGCCACGCAATAATTTCAACTCTTCAATAGCGTTTAAAAAGGGTTGTGGCCAAATATGGGCAGTGCCATGGATGATTTTATCAAGCAAGGCAAGGTGACGCATGCCGCCAAAAACATGCTCAGCATTGCTAATGATAAGGCAAGCAGCTTCGCTTAGGCCCTCAACACCATTTTCACCAATACCAATTATTTTTAGCCACGCTTTCGATTGAATTATATCATCTTCACGCTTTGGCAATGTTTCATCTTGATTTGTCATGAATAAGCAATAAAATCAGTTTGCATCAAGCGCAAGACAAAAGGCTGCTTTTTGAAAAAGAAAATGACATGACTAAAACTAAATCAAATAACCAAAATCATGATGATCGGCGTTGGGCCTGCCCCGGATTATTCCGAATGCCGGCGTCTGCAGATGGTGGTATTTGCCGAATTAAGCTTGAGCAAGGTCAGGTTGATGCGACACAATTACGCGCTTTAGCCAAGCTAGTTGATGGTTTTGGCGATGGTCTTTTGGAAGTGACAACGCGGGCAAATGTGCAAATTCGTGGGGTAACCGCTGATAATTCCGCTTCTCTTTCACAAAAACTGGTCATGGCGGGCTTTGGCCCCAAGATTAAAAATGGTGATGATGTTCGCAATATCATGGTTAATCCAACCGCAGGTTTTGACCCCCTTGCCTTGCGTGATATTAGGCCATTTGCCCAAGAATTATCACTTTATGTGCAGACACATTATCAAAATCTTTCGCCTAAATTTTCCTTTTTAATTGATGGCGGCGAATCATGTGCCGTGCTTGATCATAAAAGTGATATTTGGCTTTCGCTTTGCGATGAGGGGCAAAATTTTGCTTTTGGTGTTGCCTCTTGCCCAACCACATCTACATCCCGCACACAAGCTTTGGGAAAAATTGTCTTTGAGCAAGGCCACCAACTTATTTATGCGCTGATTGATCTATTATTTGAAAGGCAAAAATACGCGCCGCAGCTTCAGCGCATGAAACATTTGCAAGAAGCAATAAGCAATGAAGACATCATTGCCTATTTAAAATCGCGCCAGCTTGATATTTATCCAGCTGATCATTTTATAAGAAATAGTAAAACCAGCCATTACCTTGGCATATATGCAAGCCTAAAAGCCGATCACTATTATTTAGGGGTAAAACCACCCTTGGCGCGGTTAACGCCTTTAATGCTCAATTTGCTCGCCAATATTGTTGATGAGTACACACAAGGCCAAGGGCTTATTTTTACCCCTTGGCAAAGCATAATATTTGCCAATTGCAGCCTAAAACAAGCCAATGACATCAACAATATTTTGGCAGAGCAAGGCTTTATAGTCGATATAAATGACGTTAGGGGCAAAATTATTGCTTGCGCCGGTGCGCCAAAATGCGCCAAAGCCTTATCAAATACTTTATTAGATGCAGAAAACTTAGCGAGCTTACTTTTACCCGATGATTTGGATAATGTGCACCTTACTGGTTGCCCCAAATCTTGTGCTGCAACCAAGGCATATCCGACAACTTTTGTCGCCATAGATAATGGTCTTTATGACATTTATAGTAGCGCGCTTGCCCCAAAGGAACAAGGATTTGGCACATTAATTGGCCACAAACTTAACCTTAAACAAGCAGCCAAACTGATTAACCGCAAAGCCCTACCGATTATTTGAGATAAATTAGCTGCAAAAATATAAAATATTTGGTTGTTTTATCTAAACTTAGTTATTTTCATATTTTTTAAATAACTTCAAAATCTTGCCTTAATATTATAAATATATATTTAAAAAATATTACTTATTTAATATAAATTATTATTTTTATAAATATCGCAACTATATTAGGGGTAGATTGTAAGATGTTTGGAAATAAAAAAATAATTATTATTAGCATGTGTTTTTTCTTAACTGCTTGCGGGCCTTTTGACTTCAATTTTTATGGTAGCTCGTACCGCATTGGCGATCAGCCAAGGGAAGAAGTTTTCATAAGAAAATTTGTTCTTGACCAAAACGAAAGGGAGAAAGAAATAAAAGCATGTCAAAGAATACCAGAAAGAAAGCGTATATATTATATTTGCAGTTTAGCCATTGATGCGGATCGCTTTTTAAAAGGCCAACCGCGTTTATATGCAGATAGGCAAATAACCTATGAGTCACTTCATTTGAAACCACCCTCAAAACCATAAAGCACTATTTTAGCTTTTAGCTTTCTCATTAACGTGTAACTTTCTCATTAGGGTGTAGCTTTCTGATGGGGACATCAATGAATTTTGTTTCGCATTTATCGCTAAAAAGAGTAAGAAAGGATTCTAAGCAAATTGCATTTTAAGGATCAAACCGAAACGGCTCACTTTCCTTTCGGTTTAAAAGGACAACAATGTACGACTATATAAAAAACGGCCAAAATATTTATGACCGCTCCTTTTCCATTATTCGACAAGAGGCAAATCTATCTGGCATTGCTAGCGACATGGAAAAAATAGCCGTTAGAATTATTCATGCCTGCGGTATGGTTGATATTGTTGACAATCTGCAATTTTCTGAAAATGCTGGTTCAATTGGCCGCGAAGCCATAAAAAATGGTGCAAAAATTTTATGTGATGCCCGCATGGTTGCCAATGGCGTTACCCGCACCCGCCTGCCCAAAAATAATGAAGTATTATGTACTTTAAATGATGATAGAGTGCCAGAACTGGCATTAAAGCTTGGCAATACGCGCTCTGCGGTAGCACTAGAATTTTGGCGCGAACATTTAGAGGGTAGCATTGTTGCTATAGGCAATGCTCCAACAGCTTTATTTTATCTTTTAGAAATGTTGGCAAAGGGTGCGCCGCGCCCTGCCCTTATTTTAGGCTTTCCCGTAGGTTTTGTTGGTGCGGCTGAATCTAAACAGGCTTTAATCGACAATGATCTTAATATTCCTTATATCGCAGTAACTGGTCGGCGTGGCGGCAGTGCTATGGCAGCAGCGGCAGTCAATGCCCTTGCAACTGAAGTTGAATAAAGCGAAATTAAATAAGGCGAATAAGGGCAATAGGCATGAAAAAAGGTAAGATTTACGGCGTTGGCGTTGGCCCGGGCGATCCCGAACTTATCACCATTAAGGGGTTAAAAGCCATTGAAAGCGCAGATATTATCGCCTTTCATCAAGCAGCAAACAAAAAAAGCAATGCGCTTACCATTGCAGAATGTTGGATAAAGGATAGCCAAAGCCTTTTGCCACTTATCTACCCAATTACGACTGAAGCACCTCCCGACAATCTTAGCTATGATGATATTTTGTCAAAATTTTATGATGACATCACACTAGAGCTTACAAGCCATCTTGAACAAGGCAAAACTATAACGGTTTTGGCCGAGGGTGATCCGCTATTTTATAGCTCGTTCATGTATATCCATGACCGCTTGGCTGATAGATTTGACACAACCATTATCCCCGGTGTTACCTCCATTTCAGGCGCATCTGCTGCCCTTGCAACGCCACTATGCTACCGCAATGAAACATTTACCGTACTTTCCGCTGTGCTTGATGAAGCAATATTAAAACAAAAACTCGCAGAAAAAAGTGCCTTTGCAATCATGAAGCTGGGGCGTAACATTGACAAAATTATCAATATTTTAAAAGAGTTACATCTTTTTGATAAAGCACTTTATATCGAGCGCGCCAGCATGAAAGATGAAAAAATATGCTCGCTAAGCGAAGTCGATAGCAGCTGCACGCCTTATTTTTCGCTTATTCTCATTCCCGGCGAGGCTTATGCACTTACACAAAGCAAAGGTGTAAACCTTTGAAACCTATTGCAATTATCATATTATCCAATTCTGCTTTTGCCATTGCTGATAAGATTAAAAGCCAGCTTAAAAACGCCACCATTTATGGCTTTGAAAAGCGCGTAACATGCTGCGACACAAGTTTTAGTTCGTTCAGCCAATTGGTACAAAAGCTTTATAAACAAGATGTTGCACTGATTACTTGTTGTGCCACTGGAATTATTATTCGCGCCCTTAGCCCACTTTTACAAGATAAATATGGCGAACCACCAGTTATCTGCATCAGTGAAGATGGCAAGCTTATTGTGCCCTTGCTTGGCGCGGCAAATGGTGGCAATCGCCTTGCCAATGAAATTGCCTCTATCACCGATGGCTTTTGCGCCATTACTTCTAATGGCGAAAGACGCCTTGGCATCAACCTTCTTGATCCACCAGATGGTTTAAAGCTAATTAATCCGCACTATGCCAAATCCTTTATATCGCAAATTATTAATGGCGAAACGGTTAGGCTGATTGGCAATCATGCTTGGCTTGATAGCGCATCATTACCTTTAGATGAAGCATCATCATTATCCATTGAATTTATTGACCATGATGAAGTGATAGAAGTTAAACAAAAAACCCTAACCTACCAAAAAACACGCTCCAATAATCAATTAGCAAAGGCGCAATTGCCCAAGGGAAAAGTGTCGATTATTGGCCTTGGACCGGGTGACAAAAATTATTTGACACCATCGGCGCAAAAAGCCCTTGATGAGGCTGATGATATTTTAGGCTATGATTTTTATATCAAATTAGCCGCACCATTTAAGCCACAGCAAACCATTCACCAAAGTGATAACCGCCGAGAATTAGAGCGGGCAAAATATGCGATTGAACTTGCAGCCGGTGGCCGCAAAGCTGCGATTGTATCATCTGGGGATCCAGGTGTTTTTGCCATGGCAGCGGCGGTTTTTGAAATGCTTGATACAATAATTAAAACTGGAATCGAAACGGGAATTGAAGCTGGGCAAGATCATATGCCCGATATTGATATTATTGTTGAGCCGGGCATTACCTCAGCTTTTGCTGGCGCTGCCAAAATGGGTGCGCCACTTGGCCATGATTTCGCGATCATATCCTTAAGCGATAATTTAAAACCTTTTGAAATTATTGCAAAACGGCTAAAATCCTGCTGCGAAGCTGATATGGCCTTGGCACTTTATAACCCTGTATCAAAAGCCCGCCCAGAACAGATCATCAAAGCATTGGATATTATAAAAACTATTCGCAAAAGTGACACGCCAATTGGTCTTGGCCATGATATTTCACGGCCGACCGAAAACCTTAAAATCACCACCCTTGGCGCAGTTGATATTGATGATATTACCAGCCGAACCATTGTCATCATCGGCTCGTCAAAATCTAAAATCATTTGTGCCAATGATAAAAAATGGTTTTATACACCAAGATCTTACTTAAGTGATGATTAGCAATTTTAAAAATCATGATTTGGGCAGTAAAGATTTTTAATGTTTTTTAATGCGATAACCGCATAATTTGCTGATTTAAGCGACATAGCACTGTAACCAGCGCATTTTGCTTAAATTACCCATATCTCAACCGCCCATACCCTAACAGCTTATGAATAAGTTCAATAGTTGCGCGACGGGAAATATTTGTGTGCCATTAATGGCATGATAAAACTATTGGCCTGATAGAAGCCATAGCAATAAAGCAAGATTTTTCATGCTTTTTTACACCAGCATTTTTAACAAAAAACTAGCAAGTTTTCAACGCAACCATATTATGAATGCGCCAACACATCACATCGCAAAGCATCACACCGCAAAGCATAGCATAACTATTCGCCACGTACACTACATGCGCTTAGTTTGCGTCACATGCATGTAATTTGCATTACAAGCATATGTAATGCATTAAATCGCAAAACGCTAAACCGCGTCACCTTGCAACACACCTAACCTTTAGCCTAAGCGCTTTTGCAGCACCACCGAATAAACACCACGCTTATTCGGTTTATTTTAAACCGCATCAGCTAATAGACAATGCCAATCAACAGGGCCAATAGCCGCATCTCATCGCATCAGCTCATCAACAGGGCCTATTCGTCGCGATACACTTTTTCGCGGCGCTCATGACGCTCTTGCGCTTCAAGAGAAAGGGTTGCAATCGGTCTTGCATCCAAACGCTTAAGCCCAATTGGGTCGCCTGTTTCTTCGCAAAATCCGTAAGTGCCTTCATTGAGACGCTGTAAAGCAGAATCTATTTTTGAAATAAGTTTACGCTGGCGATCACGCGCACGCAACTCAATAGACCTATCTGTCTCAGATGATGCTCTATCTGCCATATCTGGAAGATTTGCATTTTCTTGTTGAAGGTTTTCCAGTGTCTCACGAGACTCTTTTAGAATATCATTTTTCCAAAAGATAAGTTTTGCGCGGAAATAAGCTTTTTGACGCTCATTCATGAATGGCTCGTCGTCACTTGGGTGATAGTCCAAATTTATTTGTTCGCTCATGTACGAAGCCTCCACAGCTTGGTTGAGAGCCCCTATATATTGTGGTATTTTTAAATATACAACACAAAAATTTAAAAAATACACAATTTTATATTAAAAAACAAATGGATTGAGCATATCGTAAATTATAAAACTTCTAGATAACATGAAATTATTTCATCTATATGACAAAATAGTTATATTTAAAATCAATCATCTAAAATATGCATGATTTAAAGCAAATTCTATTATATTAGCAATATAATATATTACATTTTTTCTAATAAAATCTATTTTAAGAAAATCAAATTTTCTTAACTATTTCGTCCCATATTTTATAGCGCGTTTGATCATAAGGAAAAATAGGGACTACCCCCAATATAGCAATGAGAATAATCATCAAAGCTGTTTTGATTCTCCCATCATCAAAATCTTTTCACTGCATTACCTTATCGCAATGATAGCGCAATTAAAATTCAACTTTCTTTGACCGCATATAATTGAAGCCATGTTATTTAACGCATCAAAGTAAAAATCGTTGCAATATAATTTCTTTTTTTTCCATTTGCAGCTAAGCTAGAACTGTTGATTTTTTAAATATTTTGATTGATAGGCTTTACTATGACCCACTTGCAGAGAATTTTTTTATTGCGCCACGCTGAAGCAATGCCAGCGCAAAAAGGCCAAACAGATTTTGATCGCTGTTTAAGTGCCCAAGGTTTGCACCAAGCGGCTAATATTGGCACGATTATCGGGCAAGATTACCAAAGGCCAGCAAAAGTCTTATTATCACCATCTAAGCGCACAAGCCAAACGGTGGAGACATTGCAACTGTTTGACCAATCAGACCTAATCTTTATTGATGATTTATATGACGGGGGGCCACAAGACTATCTTAATACTGTAAAAAACCACAGCCAATATGAAAGCGTGTTATTGGTTGGGCATAATCCATCTATTTTTGCATTATTGCAGTTTTTAGCCGCACCAAAATCTAAAATCAAATTGCCCTATAGCTATCCAACTGCTGGGCTTGCGGTACTTGATTTTGCTAAAGATGAAACCGAATTTAATCACCATTGCGGCAATTTACTTGCATTTCATCAGCCATAAGATGTAAAAAACGCAGCAAAAGCCAATAATAGCTTTAAAATATAAATCTATCATTCTTTGGCATTTACCCAATGCTTTTCCATTTCGGCTAAGGGACAATCTTCCAGCTTTTGTCCACCTTGCGCCACTTGCTTTTCGACATGGTGAAATCTTTGCCGAAATTTTGCATTGGTGCGAGCAAGGGCTTTTTCTGGATCAATATCAAGTTTGCGGGCAAGATTAATCACGGTGAAATAAATATCGCCCAATTCTGCCTCTATATTTTGGAAATTATTGCTTTCTATCGCCTCAACAATTTCAGCCGTTTCTTCCCTTAGCTTGTCAATCACCTCATCCGCTTTGGGCCAATCAAAACCGACACTCGCAGCTTTATCTTGCAATTTCATCGCTTCAATCGGCGCTGGAAACACGGTTGCAACATCTGATAAAATAGACGGTTCAACCACTAATGCCATTCCTGTTGCCTGTTTTTTTAAGCGGCGCATTTCTTTTTCTATTTGTTTGATTTGCTGCCACTGCCCCTTTTGCATGCCCTGCCGCCTCTCCTCCTCGCTTCCAAAAACATGCGGATGGCGGCGGATCATTTTAGCGGTAATGGCTTCAACCACATCACCAAAGGAAAACAGATTTTTTTCGCTGCATATTTGCGCATAGTAAATAACTTGCAGCAGCAAATCGCCCAATTCGTCACATAAATCAACCGGATCATTGCGGCGAATTGCATCAACAACTTCATAAACTTCCTCAATTGTATAGGGAATAATCGTCTCGCAACTTTGCTCAATATCCCAAGGGCAACCCGTTTTAGGATCACGCAATGCCGCCATAATATCAATAAGGTCATTTATATCGCGTGACACTTTTACCACGCTTTTTTCGGCGTTAGAATGGCTCATTATATCGGCTTTCATTATTGGCTTGAAAAGTTTTTACACCTTTTAGCCTATGGAAATGATGAAAAGGTGTTTTCTATACAAAATTAATTATCCAAAATTAATCTAGCAATAGTAATTTAAACTTTAATAAACCCATAATGTACCATTTGGAAATTTTCCATCCCAAAAGCATGACAAATGCCCTTGTTTAACAATATCTATCAAATCAAAAAAGACGACTTCTAGATCTGGATACTTAGTTTGTTTCATATAAGCAAATTGTGAAGACAGAACATAAAAATAATTCACGGCACCTGGATCAGGTATAGCACATATATTGTTTTTTAATTCAAGATAATTCATTTAAATGATGATTAATTCACCGTGACGGTCTAAAGGAACAGAATTAGGATATCTTCTTGTATCCTGATCAATAGAATTTCGTAAATATTCATTAAAAGTCCATTGGGTAGCACTTATTGTGCTATAATTTGTATCGTAATGATAAACTAAATTTTGATTATCAGTTTCAGTTAACAAAAAATAGTACTGAGTTTCTGATTCAATAGAAATAAAAAAAGGTTTTCTCTTAGCTAAATCAATTATATTCAGTTCAATTACTTCATCTGTATAGCCATTCTGAAATAATACTTGGCCTCGCACACTCCATTGATCACGATAAAACAATAATGGATCATCACCAAATAAGCCGCCACTGCAACGGCCCATGCAGCTTAAAAAATCGTAAAGTTGATCGGTTATCTTTATATCATAAAGCCGCTCGATCTGTGCAATTTCATTGTCAGTATATCCCCTTACATAGCTTATATCAAAGGGTAATTCGGGATAAACTGAGCGAAGATAATTTATTAATTTTTGATTGATCATGGATCTAATACTTATTCGTTTTGACAAAACTAAAACTTATTAAAGTGATACTGATATTGATGTTTTTCACTATTTGGAATTTAAATTCTTTGAACCTATTTCTTTTATCAATCGTTCTTTAATCATCACCAACCAGTCATAAGCAGACATATCATCAGACATTGGCATAGAACTAACACCAGCTTTAATCATTATATTTTCGTATGTAAAATTATCAACATATGTCTTTTTTAGTTCATTGCGATAAAGGGTCAAAAACTCAACAATTTCTGTAAAGAGTGTAACTTTAGTATTGTTATCATGTTGGACCATAAATTCATTAACTATATCATCAAAAGTTTCCCCACCAGCACGACAATCTACGTGAAAATATGCCGCTAAAAAATAATATAACCTTGGAAATTTAGTTTTAATGTTCATTGCTTTGGAAATCCTGTTTGTATTCTATATCCTATAGACATTGATGAATCTTTTCTTTAAAAAACCATTAAGCCTTTGCCAAAACCTTGATATCAACGGGGCTAACAATATTGAGATTGCTGCCATTAGATTTGGTAGCAAATTAGAATAATGTAGTTAGGTAATAAATCCTACATTTTTACTTCAGCTAATGTACAATTATATTTATCCATAATAGATTTTTTTTGTTTATCTAAAAATATAACAGATATTTTTTTACTGTTTTTTTGCATATGAAATTCTATTATGGCATTTAATTATTTAGCATAAAAACCTAGCATTTTATCGCTTAAGTTAGTCATTACACCGTGATCTATTTGTATTATATCTGCATCGATCCATTCTAAATCTTCCATACAATCATCGAATGCATCCCAATTAAAGCCAAAATATTTAGGAAACCAGAAGGAATAATAATAAAACGAGAGTAACTCTTCATTTTTCAAAAAAGGATTAACATTAAAATTAAATATATGACCTATTGTTTTTGATAAGCACATATCTGAAAATTTAATTTGCATAATATTATCCTACTTTACTGAAATAAAAGTTATATAATAGTCTGGCGTAAAGTACGTTTACCCATAAACAATCATTGTAGGCCAACTTTTTTAAATAGAGATATTGGCACGATATATTCAGTGCAATAACTATATGGCTTCACTGGTGATCTCCCCTCTTTATTCTTGAATGGCGTACCATCATTTATATGTCGATAGCTTATATTGTCATGCGATGAATGATTTTAAAGGCAATTTAAATAGTTCGGCAATTTGACGCAATAATCATTATTCAAGTGGCAGCAACGTATCTCCACTTTTATTTAAACTAATGAGATATTATTGAGCAATTATTGGAGCGCGTCATCAAGGTTGATCTGAGTTTAATCCCCCTTAAAACGAATAGGTGGATATTAAAATATGCTCAAAATTAATTAAATGACTTGCGAAAGTTCGAGACACCCCACCGAAATTCTAATCTAAATTAATAATATTTTGCCCTTTTTTAACAATAAATTTTTTTTGATAAAAATCTTCACATAAAACTTCGTTTTCATTTAATATTTTATGCTTTAAAATTACTTCATTATAATCATATTCAAATTCTTTAGACCAATCAATTGTTGATCTCCACATAATAGACAACTCAGTTACGATAAGGACCAAATTGTTTTTGAGAATATATATAGCACTAACCTGATTATCTTCTATATAATCCATCACTACTTTATTATTTTCTATTTTAAGGACTTGAGTGCAAAACCAACAATAAAAACTATTCTGATTTTCAATTGTTATATTCGTAGGAAAAAAATCAGATTGAATATCATATTTCAGTTCGCCATTAATATATAATTTTGTATTATCATCTTTTGTTTCAAAATAATATTTATTAAACCCAATTATTATTTTTGTGTCATACTCTAGTGCCATTTTTTTCTACCTTATTTAAAATAATTATAAAATTAACGACGCGGCATAACTGTGACGAGATCAACCGCCCCCTTTTCTGTTATCTGCCACACCGTTGTTATTTCTAATGGTCGACCAGCTGGCGTAATAATATTTCTAATAACATCAAATTGATTTCCATTCCATTGTGAACGATTAAAAATATTTCGTAACTGATTAACTCGTACTTACCCCAAAAAATTCTTTTTCTTTACAAATATTTATTGTGGCTTTCAATCATTTGAGGACAGCTAAGCTAAGGATAAGTGGCTTCGAGCCAGTATCAAAACTAAAAGAATTTGAGTCAAAAAATGCGTGGATTACCCTATAGTAAAACCAATTGCACCACGATATACTTGGAAGTATAAATCGTTTAAAAATAATTAAAATGGCATTTAAAGCGTAAATATGTCAAATATAAGCTTGGCAAAAAGGCCATCATATGTAAGTCTTTATAAGATGAGGGATATTAAATGTTATATTACACATTAAGAAATATAGGACTAATTTTATTCTGTTTAATATTAAATATAAGCCCAACACTCTCAAAGGATGCGGTGGATTTTGATTATATTAAAGTCAGAAAGCAGATAGAAGCGATTTGCACCAACCAGTATTTATCAATTGAAGAGCGCACCGCACAAATATATCTATTGTTGCCGGTGACGGATGAAGGTACAACAAGTTTTTATATGGGGCCAGAATATACAAACGAATGGGATTATATTTACCAGCCAGAAGGTAAACAATGTTCTGATTTTATAAATAAAGCTCCTTCTATTGTTCCTGTTGAAATGATCATAAAAAAATATCAAGATGTAATGAATGCAAACCCTATTAATATTAATAAAATAACAAATCTTAAACATAATATTAGTGAGTTAGGTAGTTTTTATGGTGTTTATTGGTATGAACTACCTAATTATATGGACCCCAATATTGCCTTACCTGTTTTTCCTGGCGCTGACCTACCAGATGATTATAATCATGAACGAACGGATGCCTTTTTAAAACTATTAAGGCAGCAAAGCGATGACTATGTCCTTCATTTTATGTTGCTAGTCACACTAGCTCCGGTTGGTGATTTTGTATTTATTACAGAAGATTTTGATGAAAAAATGCAAAATGGCACTTTAATTAATTATGCCTCCCCAGAATTAGTAAAAACATTTCCGCAATGGTATAAGGCATGGAACATAATGGTGCCAACAATGTGCCAAAGATTTCAATCTTTTTATATGGATGCGCAAAATAGAAATCCTATACAAAAAGCTTGTGGTGATTTAATCACAGCTAAAAAATACCATGTAACTAGGGAAAAACAAGCACAGATTAACTATGATATGGAACATCATGATCAATAGTCATTATTTTAGGTGGTGATAAGGGTCGTATTTAAAAGGATAAGAAATGCTTACTAAACACCATAAATATATGTTTATTTTTTTGGTAATTACTCACCTAATTTCAATAAATGCATATGCAAATGACACTGAGGGATTTTTTGCTGCCGGTGGTCTTGTTTTAAAAAAAAATGAAAATATTAAAATGGTATCAGAAGACTTATACATTTCTGAAGAAAAAATAGAAGTTAATTATATTTTCAAGAATATGACAGATAACGAAATAACAACACCGGTAGTTTTTCCTCTACCAGATCATATTATTGAAGATTATTCCAGAGAAGATGAAAAATACTTTTTAGCAGAAAATGATTTAAAAGATGCAAATAACTATAACTTTACGGTTATTGTTAATGGTGTTAAAATAAAGCCTAAAGTGCATAAAAAAAGACTAAAGTTTATGGATGGCGAAGAAGTAGATGATAGAAATTTAGCATTTTCAACTTCATTTTATTGGCAACAAACATTTCCCGCTAAAAAAGAAATAAAAGTTCGCCATGCTTATACACCAATGGTAGGAAGTGGTGTTCCTCAACCTTTGGATATTTTCCTCGATTATATTGCTACAGATGAATACTGTCCTGACTTAAATTTTAAAAAAACGATTAAAGCTAAGCAGCAAAATGGCTTTAACAATGCAACACGAATAATAATTGGCTATATTTTAACCACTGGCGGCAACTGGGCGGGTGGCACAATTGAAGATTTCCGTTTAGTCGTTGATAAAGGCTCTCCTAGTTCAGTCATTACTTTTTGCGGTAATAATGTAAAAAAAATTAGTCCTACTCAATTTGAAATGCGCGCAAAAAATTTTAAACCGAAAAAAGATCTTGATATTATGATTATTAAAAAATGGGGTCATGATTGATGCGAGCGAGGCCACATGAAAAACATGCCCATTTCAAATGTGCAACATCATTTCATACCATTTATTCGTCAAAAATAATTTAATTAAAAGTCTATTTTTCAATCACTTGGTTTGATGGCAGGCTAGAGCTGCATCGCGATGCATTGTGCTTAAGGGTTATTGCGCAAGGAACATCATCTTTTATTCATGGTAAGCAAAATTATACACGGCTTGTACGACTTTCTATGACGGTATTGTAATTGCTAGCTCAACCACAAAAATATTAAGCAGCTTTCGCTTAGCTAGCACTTACCCGATAATAGAATTTACTTTGATATAGATACTGATATGGTTAGTTTTTATCAGAGGCATAAGGAGGGAGAACGAAAACAACTTGCCGATCTAATCAGAAATTTAAATAAAAAATTATAAAAATCATATCAGTGAGACACGGGCATCCAGATACTAAGATCTTTTAATTTTATACTTTTTTAAGTAGCTTAATTTTTACTTTTTTACAGAATTACTTTTTTACTTAATTAATTGTCATTTATTTTTCAAAATGAACCTATTGAAAATAACAAAATAGCCTGTGAATTAGCACGGGCATCCAGATACCAATAAGGGGTTAAAACACGGGCATCCAGATACCATGCTACACGGGCATCTAGATACCAGATAAAAAAATAGCTTATTAATTACAATAGATTGTAAAGATATTTTTTGTCCCAACCCGCGCAATTTAACTTAATATATTTAACCATATAACCATATGGATAACTATTCAATTTTATCTAAGTAAATTTCTCAAATCCTCTCCTTCCTGAACTATTTATAACAGCTTAAATGTAATTATCACTCTTGAGAGAAAAAGAAATGCCAAAGAAAATTAAAATAAATCCCATAGAAACGATTTTAACAATAATTCAATTTTATCTATAAATTTAGATAATATCGCGCTCTATAATTATTTAAATGGCAAATAGACAGTATCTAATATTCTAAGGTAGCTTATCATGGAAATTTACAATCTTATCCTGATTTTTATATTGTTTAATAAACTTTGATAATGACTGTTGGGATATCTGAATTGAACAATTTTTTAAAAATTTCGTCCAAGATCATTTTTTGCGAATATTTTTGATCTAATAATTTAAAAATAAGGTCTTTATTGCGATATAAGACTACGCGTACAGCACCCTAGGCAACTTTATCATTTTAGTTCCATTTCATGCATACTTCTTCCATTTTGTTGTAAGTTATTGTACTTCAGTAAAATTTATAAAAAGAACAAGTTTGATAAAGATTGAAGAAAAAAAATTTTAGTGAGTATGGCAAGATGTATAATGTAGGCCTACGCACAAACATTACTCCTAACTTATTCGCATAAATGCTCAACGTCTATCTTGCTCTACGAGGTCTAGTTGTTACAGCTTTAGTTAATGATAATAAAAACAATTTCTTGTAAAAAGCCTAAATCTTTTACAGTTATGAAAGCCGATTGACTGGTTGAGCTTTAGCAATAATGTTCAAGGGCAGCTTTTAGTAAAATGCAATTTGTATTTAATAATTTACGAAAGATTATAAATCATATCGCGAGATGGTTTGTTTAAAGCGGCTTGATATTAGCTGTTTTCTGGTTTTTTTGCGGTTTACTTGATACAATTGATAAATATCAAGGATTTTTTATATTAGAATATTATTAATATACTAATAACTGCAAGAAATTGCAGTCGACTGCAATTTCTTGCAGTCCGGTATTTTTCTGTTTGTTTTCCGTTTGTTAGGTGCGTTTTTATTTGTTTTCACCCAAAAATGACTGCAATTTTTTGCAGTTATTAGTATTTTCTAATGTTTTGTGTTTTGAGGGCTAAAATTTATTTTCATTTTTATTTTCAATTACTTGTCTTTTTATTTTTGTATTTGCGCTAAATTGGCATGAAACTTGCTTCATATTTGGTGTGGGCAAGGGTTTTCATTTCTCTTTTGAACTTTCTTTGCTCACAGGACTGTTGGCTATTATCATTTTAAGCTCTCAATCGGGGGTAAAGTGCCGTCAGTTTTTAAAATGTAAGTTTGTTTGTTTATATAAAAGGATAAAGAAATGCCAACACCAGCCTATATTAAAATCGAAGGTACAACACAGGGCCCAATCACTCAAGGTGCAGCTTCTGAAGATTCAATCGGCAATATCTGGCAAGAAGGCCATGAAGACGAAATCCTCGTTCAGGCCATTGACCATGTTGTAACCATTCCTCGTGATCCACAATCAGGTCAGCCTTCAGGTCAGCGCGTTCATAAGCCTTTCAAGTTCACAGCAGCTTTGAGCAAAGCAACACCTTTGCTTTATAATGCGCTTACTTCAGGCGAGATGCTCAGCACTTGTGAAGTAAAATGGTATCGTACCAATACATCTGGTAAGCAAGAACATTTCTTCACCACCAAGCTTACCGATGCGATCATTGTTGATATTGATTGCAACATGCCGCATTGCCAAGATGCAAAAAATGCAGACTTTACCCAGTTGGTAACTGTATCACTCAGCTATCGTAAGATTGAATGGGAACATGCTGTTGCTGGTACTTCAGGTGCTGACGACTGGCGTGCGCCTAAGGTTTAAGCCATTAGGCAAGGAATGAAGCGTTTATATGGGGTTTAAAAATAAACGCTTCACTTTGCTTACCTCCCTCATTGATAAGATCAGAGCTATGAATGAGGGAACAAGCATCGGTATGGCTTTGCGGGGCATATCCATACCGATGCTGTTAAACCATTAGCTATGTACTTAAGGCTTTATAAAATTAAATAATATTTTTTAAATAAAGACAATGGGGCGATGTTTATTTTTTTGCCTCATTGAAGTGAAGACTTGGCTCTTTGGGCCTTGTTTCTAATTCTGAATAGTCCTGCTTTTACTTTATCATCCGGAGAATATCTATGAGCGCTATGCCAATATTGCCAAAACAATTTCAAGATCAAGATATTGCCTTTAGCTATTGGATGAAGGAAGCGCCTAATGATACCTTTGTCGTCACTGCCTTTGCGGTCGATGAAGCAATCTTTGGCATGACGAAGATTGAAGTCATGCTGTCAAGCAGTGATGATAATATTGATTTGCAAGCCTTGCTTGATAGTCCTGGCACTTTAACCGTGCATCATAAATATATGGACACTTTGCGTCACTTCTCCGGCGTTGTGGTAGAGGCGGAGCGCGGTGACAGAGGTCATCACCGTACCGCCTATCGTCTTGTGCTTATGCCAAGTCTTTATCGTTTGGATCATGGTTCTGATTGCTGTATCTTCCAGACCAAGAAAGTTGACGACATTGTACAAGAGATATTCTCCAAGCATGGCATTGACAATGTTACATGGGATATTGATAAAAGCTCTCATGATGCGCGTGAATATTGCGTGCAATATCGCGAAAGCCATCTTGGCTTTGTTGAACGTATTTTGGCTGAAGAAGGCATTTTCTATTACTTTGAGCATGACAAGGAAGGGATTTTAAAGCTTATCATCTCCGATAAGCCCAATGTTTTACATGATTGCCCAGGCTTAAAAGAGATTGAATATAATTCTCTCTCATCAGGCTCCGTCAAAGGACTATTTTGCTCATCGCTTTCCTATCGGGAAAATTGCGCGCCACAACCGTTGTGCAGCGCGATTATACCTTCAAGAACCCAGTTTATAATCAGGAGCATAAGGAAAAGACCGCAAACCCCAATGGCGAAAAGCATGATTATGAGCTTTATGATTATCCAGGTCGCTATAAGAAGGATAGTGCCGGTAAAGCCTTCACCCGTTATAAGCTAGAAGCAACCCGTGTTGATGCGTCACTTGGCTATGGTGTTTCCAATGCACCGCATTTGCTTACCGGCCATGCAATTACATTGTTTGAGCATCCTGATGATCGGTTAAACCAGAAATGGCGTTTGCTCACCATTCGTCATGAGGGTGTGCAGCCGCAAGCATGGGGCGAGGATGCACAAGGGATAGGCATGGCTGATACCGGCATTGTGGCGCCTGGTTTGCATGGTACAACGCTGTCAGGCCTTAGTTTTGGCACGACCTCATCGCAAAGCCCCAACTTGCTTACTCAGAGTTTAAACCGTCGCATGGGGCTAGCCATTGCTAGCAACAATAATGGTGCAGATAACGCCACTGTCTATGCCAATGCCTTTGCCGTGCAGCCATCGCATTTGCCTTACCGCGCACCGCAGACCAGCAAACCTCTCATCGATGGCCCACAGATAGCCACAGTCGTTGGGCCAGAGGGTGAAGAAATCCACACCGACCAATATGGCCGCGTTAAGGTTCACTTCCCATGGGACCGCCACAAAGACCCAAAGGCCGAGGATTCATCATGTTGGATAAGGGTGAGCCAAGCATGGGGTGGTGGTGAATATGGTAACCTTGCCATTCCGCGCATTGGTCATGAAGTGATTGTTGAGTTTCTCGAGGGCGACCCCGATCAACCAATTATCATGGGGAGAACCTATCATGAAATGAATGTTTCGCCCTATAAACTGCCTGATCATAAAACCAAAATGGCTATCCGCTCCAATTCTCATAAGGGCAATGGCGGTTTTAATGAGCTATCCTTTGAGGATGAAAATGGTCAAGAAAACATGTTTATGCATGCGGAAAAAGACCAGACGATCAAGGTTAAAAACAACCAAACACAGCGCATCGATGCCAATGCTATTCAAAACATCGGCGCTAACCAAGCTATTGAAGTTGCCAAAAACGTTAATCACCAAGTCGGCGGTGGCATGAATATGGTTGTTGGGGCGGTTGGTGGTGCTGCATCGGGAATATTGGGCAATGTCTTACAAGGCCTTATGGGGCAATCAGCAGGGCTGCTACAACAAGGCATGGCAATTGCCGCCCAAGCCATGCAAGCAAGCGCTGCAAAGTCTGGCTCTGGCAATGATAAGGGCAGCAGTGCAGTAAAGTCTGCGGCAATGACCGAACAAGCACCAATGCAAAAATCACCCACCCAAGGCGCACAAGCTAAACAGCTATCAACACGTGATCAATTGATACAGGCTGGTGAAGAGCGAAAGGCTGAAAAAGCCTTAGAGAAAAAAGGCCTTGAAAATATGATTAAGCCTTTATCAGATAGTGCAGAAGCCATTCAAAAGGAAACTGAGGGATTTAGCAAAATTTTATCAGCGGGTTCTGCCCTTGCCTCACTTGCTGGTTCTGGTGAGAAAATGGATATGTTGCGCGGTGCGCTAAACGTTGCCACGCAAGCTGGGCTTCGCTCTGGCGGTGGTGCAGGTATGGCAGCGGCAAGCTCAGGCCTATCACAAATTATCAGTGGGCTTATCGAAACAGGTATTCGCAATACCACCGTTGCCAAATTTGACAATAATACCATTGGTATAGGCTCGACCGAACAGGTCGGACAGGTGAAGGTAACTACTGTTGGCAAAGTTTCAACTGAACAAGTTGGGCATACAAAACAGATGTTCATTGGTGAACAATTCGTCCTTGCCGTTGGACAGGATGAAGATACCAAAGAACCCATGTCATTATTAATGATGGATAATAAAGGAAATATTGTTTTGAAAGGCAAGAAAATATTAATTGAAGGTTCAGATGTTATTCAGGAACGTAGTGAAAATATTCAAATGAATTGATTTCAAAAATGGCAATAACACTTAAAAATTTCACTGAGTTACCAATGATGAGATTTTCTAACCTTGATAATCAGGGGCGGGAATTTGGAATTATTATGGTAAAATGTGCTTTTGATTATACAAATGATGGTGTTTTTAAACCATCATTTGAACAGGAGCCATTTTGTTTTACGGATGAGTTTTATGGTGAGCTTAATAAAACCTCCGTTAAACAACCTTCAGATTTGGTTAGTTATAAGCCTGAAACAGATATTATTATAAACGCCATCACCTATGCGCCGAATAATGAGTTAGCTTCATCATGGGAATTTGGTTTTCAAATAACCGACCAGAACGGTACAGATTTTTTCAAAAAGTTAAAGGCCTATGGCCCACGTTTTTGGGTTCCTAAATGGAAAAAAAGTTTAAATGAAGAAGAACAATTAGACTGGAAAGATCATATAAACTACTTTGATGGTTGGTCTTTATCTGAGGCAGAAAAAATAAAATCGGTACCGATCCGTTATGAATATGCTTATGGTGGAACAATTGAAAAAATTGTTGACGATAAAACAATTATTGATGCTTTTGAATACAATACCGTCGGGCGCGGACGTATAAATAAACAATTTACAGATCATACCAAACCTGTTCCAGCCCCTCAAATTGAGGAGTTGGGACAACCTGTTGTTGAACCATATAAAGATTATCTACCTGCAGGCTTCGGCGCAATACCAGCAGCATGGTTACCTCGCAGAAAATTTGGTGGAACATATGATCAAAACTGGGTTGATCATGTTTGGCCAAACTGGCCAAAAGATTATGATTTTAAATTTAATAATACGTCATCAAGCCAATTAAAAACAGGAAATTTTATCAGTTATCATATAAATTTGAAACTTTTAAATTTATCTGTTAAAGGGAATTTGGAGTTTAGGATAGCAAATCCAATTATCTATACTGTTGTAACCGATGATATGGAAAACGAAACCTATAATAATGTCAATCTTGATACCATCATTTGTGACTTTTTAGATAAAGATATAAAAAAATGGCGAATTTTTTGTGTTTGGCGTTTTGTTTACAATATGAAAAATGTTGAGAGCATATCAATCAACAAAAGCCCAGATTGGATGCGACCAGAGCATTTAATGCCTTCACTTCTGCCGCCCCCCACACCCGATCAAGTTGCTGAAAAAATGGAGAATTAATATGGCACATCCAATTTCAACAAGGCGTGCAGGCGATAATTTTATCCATTCTATAGGTCCAGATGTGTGCTGGACACCTATGGGATCAATTGAGGTGCCTGTACCGTATTATTCAATTGTTTTTTTTGATAATTCAACTCGTGCATCACATGATGTTAATGATAATGAGCTTGCCGATTTTGATCTTAATACTCGTGCAAAAGGTGTAACAGGCCATGAACCTGGTACGGGTAAAGGAATTTTTGTGCCTGGTTATTGTGCTTTTGGTGGGCCCAAAAAATCGACATCCAATATTTATACTAATGGTTTTCAAATTGTAAGAGATGGCGACCCCGCGATGATCAATAGCCCAACTGAGCAAGCGCAAGAAATGCAAGCTCCATGGATAAATATAACCTTGACGAAAACCGAAGAGACGTAAAATGGATGAAAAAATAGACTATTCAAGTAATATTGCATATGTTGAATCAATCCAAAACCTTTCTGATGAAGAACTTGAAAAGATTGAAGAATATGATCCATTTAGACAAATATTTATAAAAAATAATATCGATTATAGAAATCAGTTAAAGAAAGCAAAAGCTCTATATGATGCTAATGCTTATGCACGAGTGGTAGTTGATACCATAGAAACAGATAATTGGTGTCAACGTATAGAAAAGGAGGTAACAGCTGAAGCGGAAAAAGATAAGCGTGCGAAGATTGAAGCTTTTAAAGACGCCAAAAATTTTATGGAAAGTAATAGTGATTGGAGAAAAGGTATAAATGATTCTTATAACATGGAAGATTTTTATCAAGCTCAAGTAAGATTAGGAAAATCATCAAAAGAAATTAGTGATTTAATAGATAAACGAATCAATGAAAGCTCTATTGCAGATCAATATTATAAATTGGCTAAAGAAATAAATAAGCCAATAGATTTAGAACCATTTATGAAAAAGCGTGGTATTTTAGAAGCTTGGAAAACGTGTATGCAATGTGCAGCACAAGAAGATGAAATATTAGATCGATATGACAAAAATAGAGATACTTTTAGCGGAAGTGAAGATGAGGCTGAACTTGCAGAAATTAAACAAGAGGTAGCCAATCGGCCCAATAGACCCATAGTTATGGAAGATGAGTATATGGCAAGATGGGGGCATGATGTCGCTGTTAATAGTCGCCTAGCAGAATTGAAAAAAAAAGCACCTGAACTTATTGTAGATGAATATACAAAAAAGGTTGAAGAATGCAGTAAGCTTGATGCCAATTCCTCTCGAAGTTTAGATGAACAATATGGTGAAAAATTTGTCTTCGTCATGGATGTATGCGGATTTATTCCGGGTTTAGGTACTGCATCATCGCTAATACTGGCTGGTTATTATGCCGCTAAAGGTGAGTTAAGTGATGCCGCACTTTCAATGGCAGGTGCCGTTCCTTTAGCGGGAGCAGCGGGTAAAGGTGCTGCCTGGGCAGTTAAAAAGGCCAAAGCCGGTGCAGCACTGTTGGAACGTGAAGCCACTAGCCTGGCTAGAATGTCTCATGCAAGAGCTGCTGAAATATTAAGTAAAACCCCAGGTTTAACAAGAGAAATGCGAGAATCCTTGTTAGAGCAAGCTGCTAAACGTAGAAAACTTGTAGAAGAGATTAAAGAAAAAGCTAAACAGCGGCAGGATCAGCTTAAAAATGAACATTCCGCCGTCAAAGGTCAGCGCGATACTCATACTTCGCAAAAAGACCCTTCTTGCGCACGCTGCGCAGGTAATTGATAGTTTTATTTTTTAAAAGGCGGGAAAATGAATTTTTTAAATGATTTAAGAGTTGTAAGTGATCCGGTCTCAGTAAGTGATGGTAAGCTTATTGGAAGTGATATTGATTTTGCTATTTCATTTGATATTCCCGTTATTATTGATAGGCATTATTCGTCAGCCAAATCCAATATCACCCCTCTTGGCCGGTCACGCTTTTCTTCCATTGATAGTTTTATCATAGCCGATGAAAATGATCCCAAATTATTGCACTATTTTGACGGTCTTGGTCGTGATGTGCATTTTGCCCGTCCCATTCCATCGCCTGGTAAGTATTCATCTAATAACGTTTTTCGTGGTTTAAAATTATATGCCGGTAAAAACCGTCAACTTATTTTAAAAGAACAAAAACTCACCACTTATTTTCAAAAATTTGATGATGGCAAATGGCGCATTCAATCCATTGAAGATCGCTGTGGCAATAAAATTATTTATACCTATATTGATATTAATCTTGCTAAAATTACTGTTCCTAACGGTCTTTCTTTTGAATTTTTATATCAAAATAATTTACGCACACAAATCTATTTAATTGGTAGGCTAGGCACTAAACAGCATATTTTAAGCTATGAATATGATAGCCGTAAAAATCTAAGTGCTGTTATTCATCATTATGGAAAAAGCTTTAAATTTCTTCATGATGAAAAAGATCAGTTGGTTGAGTGGACGGATTCTTTTGGTACGCATACGAAACATTATTATGATGATCAAAAACGCGTTGTTAAAACTATCACCAATGGCCCTTATAATGGTGATGCTTTTTCCTATGATGAAAATGGTATAACGCATTTTTTTCCTGAAGGAAAAAAAGAAAAAGAGATTTTATTTTTTTCTGATCATAATAGGCAAGTCTATCGTGAAATCCACCCCTTAGGAAAAGAGGTTTTACGGGAATATAATCAGAACCGCCAACTTGTTAGCGAAATAAATGGTGAAGGTAATATTACATCTTATGAGTATGATCAAAGTGGTAATATTACATTTATTAATGATGGCGAAGGCCGCGAACATTTTTATTCCTATGACGAGTGGGGTAATCTTAAACTTGATATTGATGGTAGGGGGCGCAAATGGCGCTATCGTTATGATGAAAATGGTAGTCTTGTAGCAATCATTTCTCCAGAAGACAAAGTTCTTATGGAGATAAACAATGATGATTTTGGCAGGCCCGTAGCTGTTATGCGTAGTGATGGCTACTTACAGCAAATGAAATATAATGAATTTGGCGATTTAATAATATCGTCAGATTTTAGCTCTGCCAGATCTAAATATAACTATGATGAATTTGGACGTTTAACCACCATCATTGATGCGATGGGGCATGAAACATCTTTGTTTTATAAAGATATTGCAGGATATAATTTTTGGCAAGCGTCAGCTATTCGCCGTCCTGATGGGGCTCTTATTGAATTAAAAATTGATAAAAATGGTACACAATATAGCACTAAAGATGGTGAAAATCGTAATACCACTTATAATTATGGGCCATTTGCACTTTTAAAAACCATTGAAGATGCTAAAGGTGGCAAGCTCGAATTTACTTATGATGGGCAAGAAAAATTAGCCAGTGTTACCAATCAACTTGGGCAAAAATGGCTATTTGAACGTGACGCGGCTGGTCGCGTGGTTAAAGAAATTGATTTTTCGGGCCTTACACAAAAATATATTTATGACAAAGCAGATCGTATTATTGAAGTTCAATATGTAGATGGCGCAAAAATCCTTTTTGAATATGATCAATCGGGTTTATTAATTAAGGAACAAGCCTATGCTCCCGATGGGCAATTACAAGATGAAACCAATTATAATTATGATGATAGCGGTCTTTTAACCCGTACTGAAAATAATTCCGCAGTTATTAGCTTTATTCGCGATAAACTTGGGCGCGTCTCGCAAGAAAAGCTCAATGGTCGCGCAGTAGATAATATTTTTGACTGCTGCGGTCGGCGGGTTGGGCGTTTAATAAATGATAAGAATTTTGTAAAAACCCTTTATGACCCGATGGGGCGTTTTTCAGAACTAACAATTGGTGATCACGCAGCGTTGAAAATGACGCTTGATCCATTGGGGCGTGAATTAAAACGTGAAAGTGCGGCTGGTTTTGTTTTAAACCAAAGCTATGATGTGCTTGGCCAGTTAAAAAGCCAGATTGGCGGCTTTGCCATTGCCTCATTAGGTCGTGGCCTTGAAGGGGCAATGGCCGCACAACAACAAGGCATTGATCCTTCTAAAGCCACCTCACAAGTTGAACGCTATTTTAATTGGAACAAAAGTTTTGAACCCCTTGCTATTGATGATAAAAGATGGGGTAATACCTCTTATAATTATGATGCTAATGGCCAAATAGTCGAGAGCACATCAATTGATGGCACCGTTGAACGCTTCCGTTATGATAGTGCCTTAAATATTAGCGGCTTTTCTGGTGGAAACACTGCAGATACTGCAAAGTTTGAGCAATGGCTATCGCGCCAAGGTGGTGCGATTAGTGAAGCGAAAGGCCCCAATGGCGAGCGCGTTCATTTAACCTATGACAGCCGTAATCGTGTGATTGAACGGCGTGTTGAAAAAAATGGCTTCCGCATTAAAATTTGGAAATATCAATGGGATGCAAAAAATCGACTGATTGGTTGTATACCCCCAACGGGAGAACGCTGGACATATCATTATGATCCATTCGGGCGGCGTATCTTTAAAATCAATGCCAGCATTGCGCAAAAGGCATTATTAGCACAATCGCCCAATGTGACAGAGTTGGAAAAGAATCGCGGTGCTTATCATGAAGATAAACACCAACGCGGCAGTGGCGATATGTCGGGGGAGACTATCGTCGGCACAGCCTATCTATGGGATGCACATACAATAGCTGAAGAAGCACCATTAAAAGCAAGTGGTGAAGCTGATTGGGATAAAGCCACCAAATGGCATTATGAGCCTAATACATTTAGGCCAATTGCTAAAGAAACAGCAAATAGTGAACTGTTCTACATCGTCAATGATCATCTTGGCACACCGCGCGAAATGTTTAGCGAGGACGGTAAACTTGTTTGGGCAGCGCAATATCGCACATGGGGCGCAATTCATAAAATATGGCAAGCAGATAATGACAATGATATTCGTGGCCCCTATCCGCCACCAATACGTGGCAATTTAGCATTCAAGTATGACACGGTGGAGGCACAAGCCGCGCAAACCTGCCCCATCCGCTTTCAAGGCCAATGGGAAGATGCGGAAACTGGTCTTTACTACAACCGCTATCGCTATTATGATCCACTCGCCGCGCAATATATCTCTCCTGATCCTATTGGTTTGGCTGGTGGGTTGAGGTCTAATGGCTATGTCCACAATCCCAATGCATGGATTGATCCGTGGGGGCTAGCAAGAGCACCAGTTCCAGTGCCATGTTGCGGGCCTAGTGGGAATTTAGATTGGAGTGGTGTTGATAAACATGGAGTATCACGTAAAGACCATGTAATTGCTCATGAAACAGATATTCCCACCAAAGATATTCAAGGTGTTTTTTCGAACAATGCAATTACGCAAGTAGAAGATGCTTGGGCAATAGCCAAACAACAAGGCATAATACCAACACTAGATAAGTACGGAAACTGGAAGTATACAATTCCAGCACCCGGTGCGGGTATAATGGGTGGTGTCGAAGGTGCAAAGCTAGGCAATCCTATTTTAAATAACGTAACTATTATTACTAAACCTGGCACAAACCATGTTATTACTGCCTTCCCGTCACTTTAAAAAGGATTTTAAAATGTTCAATAATGATATTAAAGTTAACTATGAAGAATTTAAAAAAAAATTAGGCGAAGAACTCTATTGCTGTGATTTTTATTTTTTTAAATGCCCTAAATGCAAAACAATATATCTATATGAATATGATGAAGGAGGTTTTTTCTTTAACCCAGACAATATACAAGAAGTTGTAAACGATTCAAATTTTAAATGTTTAAAATGTGGTTTTGAATTTACAGCCAATGATAAAGTATCTAACGGCATTTGGTTCGGTGATAATCAAGACCCCAAGTTTCATGTTACAAAAAAAGATGTTCTTTCCAGTAATTGGGAATGGGCAATAATTAAATAAGGGCATTGCCAGAATAACTTTGCATTTGAATAATGGCGTGATATTTTTGCGCCATTAGTAAGATCAACCCTAAGCAATCAGTTAGGGCAAAAATGGCTTTTTGAACGTGATGCGGCTGGCCGCGTCATTAAAGAAATAGATTTTGCCGGCCTTATTCAAAATTATAGTTATGATAAAGCAGATCGCGTTATAGCAACGCAATATGCTGATGGTGCAAAGTTAAATTTTGCTTATGATAAATCAGGTCTTTTATTAAAAGAACAAGTATTTGCTAGCGATGGCAGCTTGCAAGATGAAACCATCTATCATTATGATCAAACCGGCTTATTAAGCCGTGCTGAAAATAATTCGGCTGTCGTTGCTTTCAAGCGTGATGCCCTTGGCCGCGTAATCAGTGAGACCAAAGGCCCTAATGGCGAGCGCGTTCATCTAACCTATGATAGCCGCAATCGTGTGATTGAACGGCGGGTTAAAAAAAATGGCTTCCGCATTAAAATCTGGAAATATCAATGGGATGCTAAAGATAGGCTGATTGGCTGAACAACACCAACGGGCGAACGCTGGACATATCATTATGATCCATTCGGGCGACGTATTTTTAAAATTAATGCCAGCATTGCGCAAAAAGCACTATATAGAATGACCACTCAATACTAAAACGACACTATAATTTAAAAAGGCGAGATAAAAACTTAATGATAAAAATAATGTGACATATTTTTTGAACATATTTTGGCTATTTCATATAAGTAAAATAAACTAACTAAAATTTAAATCATAAATGGATGATGTGATGACAATTCTTGTAACAGGTGGCGCCGGCTATATCGGCTCGCATACATGTGTAGCACTTTTAAATGCTGGCTATAATGTGGTTATTGTTGATAATTTTGACAACAGCCACCCAGAGGTTATCAAGCGCATTGAAAAAATTACCGGCCGCACGGTAATTAATGAGCCGGGCGACATTCGTGACCGTGAATTTTTAGAATCTGTACTAACCCGCCATAAATGCACGGCAGTCATTCATTTTGCTGGCTTAAAAGCCGTAGGTGAATCTGCTGAAAAGCCATTGCTTTATTATGATTGCAATGTCAGTGGCACCTTAAGGCTGTTGCAAGCCATGCAACGAGCTGGCGTTAAAAAGATCATCTTTTCATCCACCGCCACCGTTTACGGCACGCCAGCCTATCTACCCTATGATGAGAAACATCCCCTTGCCCCAGAAAGTGTTTATGGCAGAACCAAATTAACCGTTGAAAATATGCTACGCGATTTATATACCAGCCAACCCGATTGGAGCGTCGTGATATTGCGCTATTTTAACCCAGTTGGCGCCCATGAAAGCGGCCTAATTGGTGAAGACCCAAAAGGCATTCCCAATAATCTTATGCCAATTGTTGCACAAGTAGCAGCAGGACGGCGTGACCATTTAATGATTTGGGGCAATGATTATAAAACCCGTGATGGCACTGGCGTGCGCGACTATATCCATGTTGAAGATTTAGCAAATGGCCATGTTAGCGCGTTAAAGCTGACCGATAAACCAAATTGCGAAGTGGTTAATCTTGGTTGTGGCAAAGGCTATAGCGTTTTGGAAGTGATTAAAGAATTTCAACATATTTCAAACCGTGAAATTAAATATGAAATTGGCCCACGCCGCGCCGGCGATATTGGCGAATTTTATGCCAATCCTGAAACGGCAAAGCATAAATTAAATTGGCAAGCAAACCGCGATTTAAGAAAAATGTGCGCGGATATGTGGAACTTTCAAGTAAAAAACCCCGAAGGTTACCAATAATAAATAATAAGGGCTGCGTATCGTAAATGCAGCCCTTTATAATTTTATGAAATCTGCAATAATCTTTTTACCTCATTTGGTGCACCAGTGGCAGCAAGGTCTTCCTCACGCACCCAAAAAAACGTGCGATCTATAATTAAAATCCAAATATTATTATATTTTGTTCGACTATCTATCGCTTTATAATTACATATTGAATAAATGTCATTATATTCGCTCTTATAACTATCGGCACCAAAGGTTAAATCAAAACCATTTTTCATCATATATGATTGATTATAGTAATCTTTCAGCGCAACATAGTTGTTAAATCGCCCCAGAACGATAAAAATAAACCAAGCTAACACTACAACAAACACCATAGAATTGTTTACATAACTCTTATCTATGACATATCTTGTTAAAAGTGTAACGATTATAAATGTCGCAATGACAACTATTAACAGTCTCACCAATTGTTTTGTCAATGATGGAGTTTTATTGGATCTTTTGAATTGAATTAAAACTGCCTTATTAACACTTAAAAATTCTTGGAACGTTAATCCCTCAACATGAACTGTATTATATTTTATCATTGGCTTTCTGCCTTTTATTCGTTTTTAAAAATATACATAAAATTATTTGTAAAATACAATCATTGAGACTATTGCACTAGCAAACCGAACTTGGGAAAACAAACGGCGTAAGCCTTAAGTTGGTATATCCAACAATCAACCAATTACCAAGATATTTAGGATTTTTATGCAATCTCTAACAATCTTTTTACCTCCTCATCAGCACCAGCAAGATCTTCATCGCGCAACCAAAAATAAGTAAGCCCTAAAGAAAAAACCCAAATATCATTATATTTTTTTCGCGTATCGATCGCGCTATAATTGGTAATCGTGCAAGTTTTATTATATTCAATTTTATAGCTATCAACTCCAAAGCTTATATCATAACCATTTTTTATCATCGTGGATTGATTATAAGCCCTTTTTAAAATATTATTATTATTGTATATCGCCAGAATATAACATAAAAATATTGCTAAAAAATAACCTAAAAAAAAGGAATTAATGACTTTATCTATACCTAAAAAAAATGAAATTAAAACGCTAACTATAGCAAATATTATAAAAATACCAAAAATATATTTCAATATCCGTTTTTTTCTTGTTTGTGGTACTGCCAGTTTAGACAAAACCAACTTATTAATGGCTACATATTGTTTAAATGATAGCCCATCAATATGAATTTTATTACAAGTTGTCATTATTTTGCTGCCACTTATTTTTTATCTCAATCAATACTATAATGAATATTTCAAATAAAATAAATAAATAAAAAGGCTGCCAAATTAACTTTAGCAGCCTTCTAATTTTTAAAGAATATATAAACATCTGCCAATATAGTCGCAAAAACTATATTTAAGCTGCCATGACATCAGCTTTTCCACTCATCCTAAAGCGCAAGTCATGCCTGAAAATTTCAATCGTCCATGCCCACATAAGATGTCCAAAGCTTTCAGAAAATAATTCATCAAAAGGCAACTTCCAAATTGGCGGCGCCCATCCACCAACTGGTAATACCAAACCATGGAAACCAATGGTTACGACAACACCAAATAGAAGACCTTGCCAAAGTTTTACCTTTGGAAAGATTTCGGCAGCGATACAGTAAGCAACGGCAAAAACAATCGAAAATAAGTAATGAACACCCGATATGCCCCAATTAACAATATGGTCAGAATAATGATAGATCATATTGCTGGAATCTATGCCAAAGCTTTGCAACACTTCGGCAGGTGGGATCAATCTATCTGGGGTACGCGGAGGCAGAACACCTTCAATACCAGATTTTACAAAACCTGAGATTACGCCACCGGCTAAACCAACAATAGTCGCAATTCCAAACAGCCTGTCTTTGGGGTTCGTTCTAACAAATAATGACGTCATATTATTACTTCCAACACATGAAATATGTGCATCAATATCCATATTTAGCTTAACCGCAAGTCACAATTAAGAGAGCAAAACCAATCAACTACAATTGCTACAACTTATCAAAAATCGATAATGATATTTCGCCACACCTTGAATCGTTTATTTTCGCTCCATATAGATCTAAAGTTACAATATTTTTAGGATCGTAATTATGAACCGATTTCTCTATCTCATTATTGGTGCGCTTATTGTCGTTGTTGCTGGTTTTAGTTACTATACCTATAAACAAGAAAAACAGCCATCAGGCATTGAACTTAAACTTAACGAAAATGGTGTTTCAGTCGATCAGCATTAAAAAATGTTGAGCAGAATTTTTTTTAGTTACTGCCCAACATTTTTTTCGTAAATAGTGCCCGAACTTTAAGATTTAGGGCTAAACCTTAAATCTTATTTATGAAGAGAATACAGGCAAAGTGTTTAATGAGAGCTGATAATAAATTGCATTGGCGTCTCCCCCAACAGGAATAGACCATTGCGTAGCTGGGGCAATGTCTTTTAAAATGCCTATTGGAAAACGTCCTTCACCCGGTGATAAATGTAACGCATCATGATTTGATGCAAAAATAGTTTGGCCAATATTAACGATTGTTACGTCTAATGGCTTTACCAAAGCATCAGCCATAAAAGTTACGTCCCCCCCCTGCATTGGTCGAACTTTAATATCGCCGTCTTCTCCATTTGTATTGTCATACATGCCCTCATCGTATTGTGTTGACACGTAACCAATAAATACAACAGCATCAGGATGACTAATTGGAACAAGCAATCTATTCTTTGTTAATGCTAATAAATTACCTCCTCGCAAATTAACGCCCGCTTTTACTGGATAGTTATTATCTATATAAGCCTCAGTTACACCTTTAATAATCATATTAAATTCCTTCTAAGTATATTTCGTTTTGCCCGCCTCGCTTTAGCAGCGGCATTTTTAATTTTATATTCTGTATCTATACAGTAATTGTGACTATATTCACGTTTTGTTCTATAACCGCAATTTATATAAGAAGTTTCTGATTTATGCTTTTCCAAGCCAATAGACTGTTTGTAAAAGGCAACCATATTGGCTGCCTTTATATATTTTACAATATAAGCTTACGCTTTATAGCGTGGTAGGTTAACGTTTGTATCGATCCAATGGAAAAGCTCCGTTGGATTTGCGCCTTGCATAGGTGCAGTCACAAGATAAATACCAATAGGAAAACGGCCTTTACCAGGCGTTTTATGAAGTGTGCGATTGCCAGACGCATAGATAATTTGGCCATGATCTTGCAAACTAACTTCCAAAGGTTGGGTTAAACTTGCAACAGGGAAACCATAAGTTCCTATAAAACATTGACCATTTTTATCACCATCTTGGCCATTAGTATTATCAAGAAAGCCCTGCATAAACATATCATAAGAATCTTGATTAATCACAGCTTCCCCTGTTGCGGGATCTCTTGTTGCAGGCAATTCGACTGTCACTCCAGCAAAAATAAGGGCATCTGGATGCTCGATCGGTACCAAATAGCGCTCATTAGTATATGCGCATAGCATATCAAAATCGAGTTTGATACCACCTTTTACTCCTCGATTTATTTCTGGATAATATCTAGCTATCATTGAATGTGTCATTTTAAATTCCTTTCAAATAAATTTCGTTTTGCCCGCCTCGCTTTAGCAGTGGCAGTTTTTAAATTTGGCAGTTTAAATTCATTCAGCAATTGCGGCTATATTCACGTTTTGTTCTATAGCCGCAATTTATATAAGAAGTCTCCAACCTATGCTTCGTTAAAAAAACTAAGCAGATATTTTTATAATTTGCTGAGAATTTGGCATTAAGCATCGCCTTTACAGCACCGCTTTATCAGCAGCATGCCAACCCAAAATTAACGATAAAGAGGCGTGATCTTGCTCGTATCAATTTCATAAACAATTTCATTTGGATCACGGCTTGGATCTATATTATGATTTTTCTTAATTGCAGTTAGAATGCCAAGAGGCAAACGACCGGTACCAGGCATAGTATAAAGGGTTTTAAGCGAAGATGCGTAAACTGGTTGATAAAAATTCTCAATTTTCACTTTAAACTCTTCAGTCAAATCTGATGCAAATATATTCAAACCACCTTGCATGAAATTATAAGCGGCAGCTGACACATCGCCATCTTGACCATTAGTGTTATCAACTCCTTCATAAGTTGCGATAGCACCGGCCACTACAATTCCTTCAGGATGACCAAAAGGTACAAGAAAGCCATCTTTAGTAAAAGCGGTCATCTGGGTATAAGCAATCTTCACCCCGCCTTTAATTAAATTCCGTCCATCACTATCAGTTTGAATAAAATCAACCATTTTAAATTCCTTTCATTTAAATCACATGCCGGCTTTTTTAACAAAAGCCTTTGTAGTATAAATTTCATAACTGCTAAGTCTTGAAGGGTCTTAACAACTGCAACCAATTTCACGTTTTGTTCTTTAGTCGCAATTTATATAAGAGGTTTATGACATATGCTTCGTCAACAAAAAAATTGACAAAAATATTTTTTATGAAAAACGGCGGGGAGCGTTGGTTTTGGCGCAAAAATGGCGCACTAATGCATTTAAAACCATGCGGGCGGCGCCAATTAAATTTTCAAGTTCAACATCATTAATAATCACATATTGCAGTGCTGCATAAAGATTTTCATGGCCATTATCAAATTGCGCTTCTTGTATGGCTTTCATCGCATTTTGATAACGCTGGCGCGCTCGCAACACCCAATCGGTATATTCTTGCATATTATCAACATTCATGGACTGCCCTGTTTTTTCGTAAAATGCACCAGGCGACAGTAGCGAGCAGCGATAGTCATTGCGGATTTTTAAAAATTGCAGCGCGGCATCATATTGATCTTGGCTTAAACCGTTGGCAGCGCCTTTCATCGCAAGCCGGCCAATAAAAGTCGCGGCCATTGGGTTTCTCGCCTCATGAACATTTAAACCAAAGCGGCGCGCCCGCACTTCAATTGCTAATTTATCAATTGGTTCTTGTGGCCCTTTAGCCCTTGAAACACGCCCATTAGGCTCGCGCAATTTGCCATGTATGCGTGGACGACCGCCTCTTTTTGTAACATGCCCAGTTTTAGATGCTTTTGTTTTGGCTTTTTGTTGTGCCATAGTCATTCTCCTTTTTTAAATTGATAAATTGCGTTATTGTGGCACTATTGTGCGGCGGCTAAATATGTTTCAGCCCAGCCTATGCCATCATTTGGCAAAACAAGCTTAGCTGGCACAAGTGAGCCTTGACGATTGGGCATTGGGCCCCAAAGGCTTACCTGCCACTCTTTACGGCTGCGGCCAAAATTTAGTATTTTTTGCCAGCGTTGATCATCAAAGCCACCAATATTGCACTCGTGCGCCAAAGGTTTTACCTCTTGCGGTTGAAAGCCATCAAAACGCCTTTGGCTGATAAAACGGCAAAAATGTACAGGGCGATAATCGGGGTTTTTCTGGCAATGCGCCTTAAAATTAGGGATAGCAGCAAGCACCAAAGCACGGTCGCTCGCATCTAAACGCTGCCACTCGCTAAAACCTTGTTTTTTTGACATATTGCAGTCAGTTGGGTATAATTTCCATGCATTTTCAAATGCTTGTGGATAGTTTGGTTTTTTATTTTTAGCTTTTGACGCGAATAATTCTTGTTGTGATTTTTCTTTTTGGTTTTCACCTAAGTTTTCCTGTAGGTCGGAATGGTTTTCCGACAAAGAATAATCTTCTGGTATTTTTTCCAGTTTCTTATAAGGAGTATCAACAATGCAACCCTCCCCCGTATGTGCCACAACACCCTCCCGTTGCAGCTTGCCACCCTCGCCTTTGCAAATGCTATCCGCGGATAGCAAATTGCCACCGGCAAAATGCAAGATATAGCTATTTGCAAGTTGGCGGCCATCATCACCAAATTCACGGTTAATGCTAATCCAGCCATTTTGCTCAAGCCATTGCAATTTGCGAATAACCGTGCTGCGCGCGCAGCTACTTTCTTGGCTGATGCGCTCAAAAGTTGGGAAGCATTTGCCTGTTTTGCTGTTTAAGCAATTGGCTAATGATATAAGCACCAGTTTGGCGGTTGGGTCTTTTATTGTTTGATCTAAAACCCAAGCAACAGCTTTAATACTCATGGTCTTGCTCCATTTCTAATTGCCGCACATGCCATATCGGCAAAAACGCCAATGGTTTTCAACGGGCCATTGCGCTGCTTGGCCACAATAATTTCCATTGTATTTTGCGTATCAATTAAGCGCTCGACACGCGCACTTTCCATGTCAAAATCAGCATATTTTTCGCGGTCAAGATAATAGGCTTCACGATGCAAAAACATAATCGTATCAGCATCTTGCTCAATGGCACCAGAGTCGCGCAAATCGGATAGTTGAGGGCGTTTATCATTGCGCTTTTCCACCTCGCGGTTAAGCTGCGATAACAGCACCACAGCAATATCAAAATCGCGGGCAATAGCTTTTAATGTTGCGGTCATTTCAGCAATTTCATTATTGCGATTGCCACAATAGCGGTTGCTGGCGCGAATAAGCCCTAAATGGTCAATAATCAATACTGATAATTCAGCGCCGCCTTTGATAAATTCGGCTTTCATGGCTTCAACCTTAGCGCGGATTTGCGCAATGGTAATGCCTGATTGATCATCAATTAAAATGGGCAAATTACCAATGGCTTGGCAAATTTCTTCCATTTGCTCCAAATCATTAAGCGCAATCTTGCCATTAATAATATGGGTGTAGGGAATATCCATGCGCTTATCAAAGGCAATATCGCTTGCCATACGCGCGGCTAGCTTATCCTTATCCATTTCAAGCGAAATAATGCCAACGCCATGCTTGCCAGATTTAGCAACCGCACGGGCAATGGCGGTGGCAAAAGTGGTTTTGCCCATGGATGGGCGCGCACCAATTAAAATTAAATCACGCTTTTGAATACCACCAGTAATCGCATTTAAATCAACAAGCCCCCAGTTTAAACCCGTTAAACCGTTATTAGAGCTTGCTGCTTTTCTTGCAGCAATAAAGGCACTTTGCATAGCGCGTGAAAGAGATGTTCTAGCGTTTTTGCTAGTTGATTTACGGCATTTTACCAAAATATCATCAAGGGCTGCAACACTCGATGAAACAAGCCCTTGAAGCGATGCTAACGGGTCTTTAGCAGCAATGGCGATATTTTGCGCGTGATCGGATAATTGCACCCTGCCCCATTGCTCAAGCACGCGCATTGCCCGTTCTTCAACACTAGCAGGACGGGTAATAGTATTGCTCGTAAGGCGCACCAAATATTCAGCCCAGCTTACTAAGCCACGCGCCTTTAATTGTTCTTCAACACCTTTAGGGCAGCCTTTTACAATGATTGGCAAAGTGGTTGATTGATAGGTATCAAAGCCGCGCTGCATGGCATTAAAAACGCTTTGATGCAGTGGTTCAACAAAATTATCGGCCGATAAAATAGCCGATGCCTTAATGAAACATTCTGTTTCCAACAGGCAACCACCCAGCAAATCTTGCTCGATTTCAGGTATAAAAGCATTTTGATTAACCGTTCCATTTAAAAATTCGGCCATAAATTAATGCTCACTTGTTTTAAGGTTAAAACTGTTCATTGCTTCATAATCAAAATTACGACTTTCAAGCGCAATGTGGCGGCCCTGCGCAAGGTCGCGCCGCAATAAAGCGCGGCCAGCTGGCGTCATCGGCAAGCGCACTAATTTTTCCCTAACATCAAGCCTTACCAATAGGCGCTTTGCAGCTTGCGAAAAAATTTCACTCATAGCCCCCCACTTTTTTAAAATAATTTCCAACCAACGCGAAACGATAAATAGCAAAGCCAAGTCACGCAAATTATGCGGCAGGCAATTATTAAGTGATTTTTGGTGTGTTGGATCCGCTCCTAAAAAATTACCGCGAGATACGCAGTTGCAGCCCATAAGCCATAGCTTACCACTTTCAGAATATCTGAATTGAACCAATTTAGAAAATGTAACGACTCGATTTTCCATAGTTGGATAATAGTTGGTTTTATCCAACTTTGCAACGTAAATTTACCTCTTTTCTTTTGGTTGGATATATCCTACAATATCAAATATGGAAAAATTACGTCAAATCATTGCACAGCGTTTGCAAGCGCTCAACATAGGTGCAGTTGAAGCTGCCACCAAGGTTGGGCTTGAAAAGGGCTATATTCGCGACTTTTTATCAGGACGAAAAAAATCTTTTCGCAATGATAAATTTGCCCAATTAGCCCAGGCACTTGAGTTGGATATAGCTGAGCTTATGGAAGCAAGCACGCCGGAGCACGCCACAAGAATGATAGCTGAAAAGCCTAATGCGAAGATTTTGGGGCCAGTAAAACTTGCAACCAACCGCAAGATCCCCATTTACGGGCAAGCGGTTGCTGGCATTAATGGCGAGTTTATGCTTAACGGCAATATTCTTTACGAGGTTTTGTGTCCACCGCAATTAGCCGATGTTCAAAATGCTTATGGTGTTGTGGTAAGCGGAGACTCTATGTCGCCGCGCTATGAAGATGGCGAGGTTGTTTTTCTCAACCCACAAAGACGGGTTAAACAAAATGATTATGTGGTTGCACAAATTCAAATGGATGAATTTTCGACACCTCATGCTTTTGTCAAACGCTTTGTGCGCCACAATGCGCAAGAATTGGTGCTATCGCAATTCAACCCACCGATGGAATTAAAATTTCCCCATGCCCGAGTGGTTTCGGTGCATTTTATTGCCGTCGCTGGAGAGGTTTAATAAAAACCAACAATAGTAAGTTTGAGTTATGGTTTCCCTTTTAAACCTACCTTGCCAAATCCAGCAACTGCACTTTTAAATAGTTTTGGGTAGTCCATCAATGAGGCTATCCTCATCAGGGAGTAACTCCTTATGTCTTTTAGCTAAAGTTTCTTTATAGTCTTGTGCTTCAATATCATCAAAAAACGGTGCGTCTGGCGCTAAGCGGTTAACCGCCTCGCGGACCTCATTTATGGAAATATTAAAGAATTCTTTTCTCGGATTAATCATGTTAACACGTCCCTTGTCGAATTCTTTATGCAACGAATATTCTAATGCAGGTGCATCATCACTATAAATTATTGCATGCACATCAAATATAAAAGGAACGCTTGCACTACCTAACTCTCTAACCCTATCCATAGGATCTAATCTTCGTGTCAAGCCAATTTTAAAGATACCTTCACCAAATGAACCAATATTGGATATGATATAAATATAACCAGACCGTGTTCTTTCAGCCATCGCCTGTGCTCGTTCAACACGCGCATGTGCATTTTGTAAATCTTCTTCTAATAACTTAATTTTTTCTTCAAAGGCTGTAAGTTTTTCACCAGATAAAGATTGGGCTTCGTCTTTAGCCTTTTTCAGCAAGCGTTTGTAATTATCTTCATCTTCTTCAGCTTGCTCCAAATCACGTTGAAGCTTTTGTTCTTCACGCGCTAAACGTGCCATTTCTGCACGCTCGTCTTTTTCACGCTTTAGTTTTTCCTTATATTCATGAGTTAATTGTAATTCCTTTAATTTTAAATTTAAATATTTTCCAGAAAGGACAATAGCTTGCGCATTTACTAGTTTAGCTATTTGCTCAGACGCACGTATTATTCTTTTTTCCATTGCTATCGCATTGTTCCATCGTGCATTGGCGATAGCTGCATCACATTCATTGTTAAATGCACGTAATACAAGCTTAATTGAATTGTTAATTAAAACCTTCCCTTTAGCTACGCTACCCTCAACATGCCAAACTGTATTGCAAAATACAGCTTCTTGGGATTTCACCATACTTTTTTGTTCGGATCTTATTTTTTCAATTTGCTGTTTATATTTGTCGCTACTGTCAAAATCAAAGTGGGGTTCATAAACACCCATTTCAGCAAAAGATAATCGTTCATCAAAAATTGCAACTTCTTTGATTAGCCGCTCATAGATTTCTCTTTTCTTGGAATACTCATCACGGATTTTTAAAATATCTTTATCTAATTCTTCTAATTGAAGTTTCCTGTTCCTCATTTCCGCTTCATAAGCTTCATCATATATTTGAGAAACTTTCAAAGTTTTAGCTACTAAACTATCAATATTTGTCTGTAACCGTCTTTCTTCGGCTGCTAAATTGGCAAAATTACCGAACTGTGGCTCCATATCTGCCAATCGAGTTTGAGCAGCCTTTAAACCTTCTTGCGTTTCGATTAATGCATGAGCTATCGTAACATTTACCTTTGCCTGTTTACTTATTTTGCGTTTGCACAAGCAATATAAAACCAAAAAAAGAACAAATAAAAATGGGCAAATAATAAGTATAAAAGCAAAAACTATATCCATAACTTTTTGCATCCCTCCTCTAAATAAATAGAAGATTGCAAACTTTAAATGGTCTGTCAACATAACATCTCTTGCTATGAGCACCCTTGCCAAATCTAGCCACCGCGCTTTGTTTGCTTAATGTGAGAGGGTCATGCAAAAACCTGCAACTGTGGCTTTAGCCTATATAAGCAATCGAGTTGCTTTGTAAGCATTATAATTTTTTATCTTCGATAATAGTCAATCACTCGTTTTGATTATTGACCTTATTTGTTTTACGCGCTCCTATTTGCACCATATTCCTTACCTGCAATCTACTAAAGGCTAATCAAGCAGATAACGCTACAAACCAGAAACTTTTTACAAAATTTGCAGGCTAGCTTAACTCAATTAGAAAATTTTAATTCTAAAAGCTTCGCAGATGTTCCAGCCAATATTCCATTAAGGTGCGGCACATTTGCCCACAAAAGCAACCGCGGCTTTTAACCTGCGAACGGCTTATTGTTTTAGCGCACTATCATATTGGATATAAGATTAGACAAAATTAAAGAGGAGCAAGCCATATTACCTTAAGGTGATAAGAAATATCATAAAAATATTGAATTTTTGAAAAATTGGTGGGTGATGCAGGGATCGAACCTGCGACCCGCTGATTAAGAGTCAGCTGCTCTACCAACTGAGCTAATCACCCTTACCAAATCAGTCACACGACTTGTGTCGCGATCTATAAACATCAAAAAACATCATGTCTAGTCCATAAATTATTTTTTTTCATTTTTTTGTCATAATCCATAAATTTTCATGCGAAAATTTTCAATTTGCATTATCGTTACTTAAAAACCCGACATAGCCTCTTGATAGTTTTAACAAAAAATATCATTATAGATGCTGTATTTTGTTTCCAACTTCGGCTTTGACGATTTTTTCCAAAGCTGTGTTATTGAAAAGGTTGATCGAGCGTAATGCCCGGCACATCATGTGAAGACCCTGCAAGCAGTATGAGGCGGCATTTAATGCCGCCATTTTTTCCTTATAAAAACATTAGTTTAGCAAAAAAAGTAAAACCATTAAAAAGCCGAACAGCTTTCAACTTCAATGCTATTCTTTCTTCTATTTCAAGAAGCATCAAAAAACACTTTTCAGAAAGCAGATTGCTTGAATAGCCAAGTATTATGCGAATCAAAATGAAAATTTAAATTTCTTAAATGTTATTTTTTGGCAAGATTTTTAATCTTGTACTATTTATATAAGACAGCAGGATAAAATTATGGAATGGATTGCCGATCCCCATGCATGGCTAGGCTTGGTAACACTAATTTTTCTCGAAATTGTACTTGGTATTGACAACCTTGTCTTCATTGCAATTCTTGCAGAAAAACTGCCACCACACCAACGTAACCGCGCCCGACTAACTGGCCTTTCGCTCGCGCTTGTCATGCGCCTTGGCTTGTTGCTTATTATCGGCTGGGTTATTTCACTAAAAGAAATTATTTTTTCTATCGGTGAATTTGATTTTAGCTGGCGCAGCATTATTCTGCTTATTGGTGGTGCGTTTCTGCTTGCCAAGGGCACATTAGAACTGCATGAGCGGCTTGAAGGTGATAGCCACGACAAAAAAACCAACGCTACCCATGCGATATTTTGGCAAGTTATTGTGCAGATCGTTGTGCTTGATGCGGTATTCTCGCTTGATAGTATTATCACCGCCACCGGCATGATCCCCCATGAACAAATGGCGGTTATGTATATTGCGGTTATTGTTGCTATGGGCGTGATGATGTGGGGTTCTGGCCCCTTAATGCAATTTGTTAACCGCCACCCAACCGTGGTTATTCTTTGCCTTGGCTTCTTGATGATGATTGGTTTCAGCCTTATTGTTGAAGGACTTGGCTATCATATCCCCAAAGGCTATCTCTATGCAGCTATTGGTTTTTCAATCCTTATCGAAGCCTTCAATCAGATTGGCCGGCGTAACCGCGAAAAATTGGTGTCCACCAATGATCTGCGTGAGCGTACAGCCGGCGCTGTATTGCGCCTGCTTGGCGGCGGCCGTAATGAGGGTAACCTTGCTGAAACCGTTGATGTTATAGCCGAACAATCGGCGGCGTCTGAAGTCTTTAAACCAGAAGAAAAGCAAATGATCCGTTCGGTGCTTGACCTTGCAGAACGCCCTGTGCGCTCGATCATGTCGCCCCGTCAGGAGGTGGAATGGCTTGATGTTTCTAGCAGTGACGAGGAAATGCGTAAGGAAATTCCTAATTTTCGCCATACACGCATTGTGCTTGCCCACGAAAAAGTTGACGAATTTGTTGGTGTTGCCTTAACCAAGGATATTTTACTAAGCTTGGCAGAGGGCAAAAAAATTGATTGGCAAAAAGCCATGCGCCAGCCCTTGGTTGTTCATGAAAACACCAATGTCTTGCGCCTTATGGAACAATTGCGCCGCTCGCCCATTCAGCTTGCCATTGTTGTTGATGAGCATGGCTCTTTTGAAGGTGTTGTCACCCCAACCGATATATTAGAAGCGATTGCTGGCGACTTCCCTGATGACGAGGAAGAACAAATGCTGGTGGAGCGCAATGCTGATAATAGTTTGGTGGTTGAAGGCTATGCCGATATTCGTCGTTTAAGTGGTTTTCTTGATTGTGATCTTGTTGATGACAATGACCGCTATACGACCCTTGCTGGCTATATGCTTTGGCAGTTTGGTCACTTACCAAGCCTTGGCGAATCGTTTGATGCACAAGGGCTGCGCTTTGAAGTGATTGAGCTTGAAAGACGCAATATTAGCAAAGTTCGCATTAGCCAAATAAATAATAATGATGCGGATGCATTAAATTAAAAACTATAATATTCACCAATACTCCCCTTGTGGAAACCCTAAGTCATCACACCACAAGTCTTCACAAGGGGAACAGCAAAAAAACACAACAAGATTTAATTTAAAAATCAATAAATAAAGATCATTTATATTTAACATTTATAACGCCCCTATTCACTATGGCTATATATGGTGGAGCGTAATCCAAAACTTAACTTATATTGTATAAAAACTCAAAAATTTCCAAAGTGTATATTGGATTTTTATTTTAGAAAAAAATCATACAAAATAAAAAATGCAACTATCCATAAAAAAATTGCTTTATCCATTGTAAACTCGTTAATTATTATTGCATATAGCTTTATTAATGTTATAGACATAGTCTACAAATATAGTTGTCGCAGTTTTATTAATTGTTAAAGTTAAAGTAGGATACGCAATGATTGTTAGCCCAGATAAGGATGTTATCGTAGGGGTGGGTGGACAAGTTTCAGCTCCATTGGTTGATTCCCAAAATTATGTAATCACATCTGGCATGTCCAGTATTAGCAATTATGCTCAATGGGGAAATGATCTTATTGTTCAGTTTTCCTCGGGCGAGGAATTGCGCATCAACAATTTTTTCATTAATGGGCCAGCTTTTCACAAATTAATGATTGTGGAAAATGGCAACCGGATTGAAGTTGATTTTACCAAAGCAATTACCAATCAGGGTGACGGCATTGATGATAGTCTTATCCAATATACGCAATTGGGCGAATCCTTATCGGTTACTACATTGCTTGGTATTCTTGGCGGTGTAGCGGTAGGCGGTGCAGGTATTTACTCTGTATTTGGCAAAAGCAGTGATGATAAAGGCGATAGCTATACGGCGCCAACCGCAACTTTTGGCCGTCCAGAGGCGCCAGATACTGAAATTATCAATGACGATAAAAACCCCACTGAAGTAATCCGCAGTGGTGCATCAACCAATGATAATACCCCAACCTTGCAGGGTGAAGATGCGACGCCTGGCGCACAAATTGCGATTAAAGTAAATGGTGGCGATCCTGTTTATGTAACAGTTGGACAAGATGGTAAGTGGAGCTATACTTTCCCACAGCTTGCCGATGGCGTCTATAATGTAGTGGTAACTCAAATTGGCACAAACGGCGCCACCAGTGAAGAAACCAGTTTACAATTTACTGTTGATACAATTGCGCCAGATGTTCCACAGCTTGAAACTGTTAATGATAATGTGACGCCTACCGGCACCATTACAAATGGTGGTATCACCAATGATGCAACACCTGAATTTAAAGGTACTGCCGAAGCTGGATCTAAAATTAGTATTTATGTTGATGGTACGGTTGTTGGCACAACAACAACGGGAACCGATGGTAAATGGTCGATTGAGCTTGGAACAAACCTTTCTGATGGCGTCCATCGCGTTCAAATTACCGCAACTGATGCTGCTGGCAATGAAAGCGGCAAAACGAGTGAATTTTCATTTACTGTTGACACAATTGCTCCTTCTGCAATTAGTGCCACCTCCATTTATTGGAGTGATGCAAATGGCGGCGATGCAACCCAGTTTACAACCGGTAACAGCGTCACTACAACTGCGCGCAAAATCGTTCTTTCCGGCATAGCCAATGCTGTAGGCGCTGGCTATGATGCTAAATGGATTGAGATTTTTGATAATGGCATTTCTATTGGCCGAGCAGAAATTGGCACAGATGGTAAATGGCAGTTTTCACCAGAAAATGATCTTAGCCTCGGATCACATAATTTTAGTTTTGAAGCGATCGATGCTGCAGGTAATCGCAGTTCTAGAACCAATGTTGCACAATTTATCGTTTCAGCAGCAGCAACACCAACTTCTGCCGACGCTGCGGACACAAGCAGCACGCCAGATGATGGTTCAGCAAGTGCTAGTGCTGATACAGATTCATCAGACAATAATACTGATGATAATTCTGGCAATGCGCGCAGCGCTGCAGTTAATCCAAGCAGCAGTGATGATGTTCAATCCGATGATAGCGCTTCATCGCAGCAAAGTGACACTTCTAGCAGCTCTAGCGATAATTCAGCCAATGAATTCTCTTATCGTTTGGGTAACTTTTTGGATGAAAGCGATGCAACTGCAAGCGGCCAAGCATCTTCAAGCGAAGATAGCCAAAACGCGGACAGCGCTTCTGCCAGTGATGCATCTGCCAATGACTCAATTACGCCAACAAGCGATATTCTTGGTGAAATTGGCATCGATGTAAGCGATAATGACAGCCAAGCAGCAGATGTTCAAAGCGCAGATAGCCAAAATACCGATGGTGAGGTTAACAGCGATCAAAATAGCAACAGCCAAGCAGATGATGTGCAGGCTGACAATGCTCAGGCTGATGGCGCTGGGGCCGATGAGGTTCAAGTTGCAGATAATCAGGCTTCTAATGATGCTTCCGATCTAACCATTGATGATCTATTAGATGGTGATACAAGCGTTGCCAATAATGAAAGCTATAGCGACATTCCTGCCTTTGACGCGTATAGTAGTTCGCAAATGCCAAACATCTATGATGAACAACATTTAAGTTATGTCTAGTCACAAAATGACTTAAGCATGATCTCGCTTTTAAACGTGATCGTGCCAAAGTAATATGATTTTAAAAAGCTTCACCGTAAATTTACGGTGAGGCTTTTTTTGAATCTGTTACCCAAAACCATATTGATTGCATAAATTTGTCATTGTTAATCGTAATAAGGCCAGAAAATTAAGGCATGATTGGTTTAACTTGCCTATATCATTTACAAAAAATCGAGCTATTAGGTAAAAATTTAAATTATGCAAAATAAAACATCGCTGGATATTGCCGATTTATGATTAAAGCGGCCCCCGCCCCCTAAGATTTCTATTTTTCCGCATCACCAACACAAAAAAATAAATTAGCTTTTGCAAAAATGCTTTAACATTGGCTGTATCGCGGCAGCTAAACCAGCAATAATGAGCATTTCCAATATATATTGTGGCACTGTTTCAAAATAAAACATTTCAACTCGAAATAAGACATTACAACAGTTAGCTAATCGTCAAATTGCTTATCAAGTGGATAACTATTGGTTTTTTTCTGATAATTCCTATAAATTGCCTATTTCTGTCTTAATAATCCTCGCTGCATAATTTATGGTGTTTGCAATAAATCAATTATCTATTTGGAGTCATCATGTCACTTCCTGAAAAAGCATTTCCCGTTAGCTGGGACCAATTTCATCGCGATGCACGCGCTCTTGCATGGCGTATTGCAGGGCAAGGCACTGAGTGGAAAGCCATTGTTGCTATTACACGTGGTGGCTTGGTGCCAGCCGCTATTATTTGCCGCGAATTAAATATCCGCCTTATTGAAACCGTTTGTATTGCCTCATATCACGATTATAGTAAGCAGGGTGAAATGGCGGTATTAAAAGGCATCAGCGAAAACCTGTTAGAAAATGGTGGCGAAGGCGTATTGGTGGTTGATGATTTGACCGACACCGGCAAAACAGCTGGCCTTATCCGCAATATGATCCCAAAGGCGCATTTTGCAACGGTTTACGCAAAGCCGCAAGGTCGCCCGCTGGTTGATACTTTTGTAACCGAAGTTAGTCAGGATACTTGGATTTATTTCCCTTGGGATATGGGGCTTGCTTATCAAGAACCTATAGCAAAAGGCGGCGCCTAATTTATACTTTTGGCAAGGTATCCACTCGATTAGGCGTGGTTGCCTTGCCAGTATTTTAATACTGAGTGAAAATAATTTTCTTAAATGCAGCGTTTTTTATAGCTTATAGGTGTTCTATTCTATAAGGCTTGGCATAATGCTATATTTATGCTATGATTTGCGCCATTCTATAAGAATGTGCTAAATTTCAGATCTAAATTTTGTTATAAAAAGCAATAGAGCAGTTGACTATTTTTTTTAAAAACTGCTTTTAGATTTTTACTTTTAACATTTTTATAACCACGAAATCATTAAACGATCAAAAACTAAACTACCAAAAAAATATGTGCTGAGCTATTGAACCAAACGGACTTTGACTCATTATAATAATATCAACTCTTACCGGTCGCATCATCATAAAACGACGACCCCTACAATAATAAGAAGAAGTGGATATAGTCATGTCGGCCGTAGCAACATCAAAAATTGTATTATTAAATGACGGGCATCTATTACAGGTTGCGGCCCTTGTTTATCGCTATCAGGGCAAAAATCTAGAAGTTTTATTAATCACCAGCCGTGGAACTGGCCGTTGGATTTTTCCAAAAGGTTGGCCAATGCCAGGACGCAGCTCGGCTCAAGCTGCCTTGCGCGAAGCCTATGAAGAGGCAGGTGTGCGCGGCACCGCAGAAGCTCATGCAATTGGCTCTTATGAATATAAGAAATATGACCTACCAGAGGGACAAAACTTGTTCACGGTTGATGTTTTTCCAATTTTATTTTCTCATCAAGAAAAAAAATGGCCAGAAAAACAGCAACGTCAATATGAGTGGGTAAGCCCACAAGAGGCGGCAAAGCGTGTTGATGAAGAAGGATTAAAAGAAATTCTATTAGATTTCAATCCTCTACCCAATGCAGCAATAGCCTAACATTGCATATTTTAATATTATGCGGTTAACACCTAAAATAGCAATAAGCTATCAAATGGGCTACGACTTGACTTAAACTGTAGCCCATAGTTTTTTTATGATAATTAATTGGCCTTGTAACCTTCCATTAGCTCAGCTACCTCATCTTCAGTTAGATAGCGGATAAAATCAAGCCGTGTATTTTGCGCAACATGAATTTGATCCGTCATATTTTCCCAGCTGCGCTTAATCATGGATTGAACTTGATCTTCAACCGCAACCAAAACCACTTTTCCTTGCCATTTTGGCCATATATCTACCGCTGGCTCGCCCAAAATAATCGGAAATATTTGCGGCACTTCATCTTGCCAGTTAGACCAAGGAATCCAAGAATATAAGGATTTTTGCACGGCTTCATCCACCAATATAGCTGGATTGGCCTTGCCAATTTTTAGATGTTCTTGGCGCTCTGCAATAAAGGGTTGCAACAACTCAATAGCGTGAAAACCGTTTCTTATGTGGTGACCACGAACAATAAAACCAGTTTTATTGGAATGTAATAGTACAACCATGTCAGGATTGCTCATTGACGTCATTTGGGTAAGAAAATAAAGATGGCTAATATCAATGAGATCGCTATAATAAATTTCGTAAATTTTTTCGATAAATTGTTGGTTGGCTTTAAAAGCCTCTAAATAATCATCATGATGAATGATGCATGCCATGATGGGAAGAATGAGCCAATTAATCGTCTCCGTAAGGTCTGCTAATCGCGCTTTTTCATCACTATCAAGGTTTTCAAACTTTTCTTTAACCTGATGCCAATTTTTTAAATCTTGCTCAAATGCGGCTTTATTGTCATTATGTCGACTGTCACTTTCATTAGGCTCATTACCAATAAAAGGTTCAAACTCTGCTAAATAGTGCAATAGCAATGCGCAAGCATGGTCAAAAAATTGCGCTGGTTCCACCCCATCCTCAATAAGGCCGCCACAGGCCAAAGCAAGGGTGGCGGCATTTTCAGGCAAAACAAAATGGCTTAATTGCTCGCCTACTTGTTTAATCCATAGGGATGGATCATCTATTTCCTTGACAGCTTGTTGAAAATTTACCCAAATAGGCATCATCTCTGGCGAGCGCACGGATTTATCAGCTTTGACTATATCCGCCAGCAAGACTTCAACTTTACCTATATTCTGCATGAAACACCCCATCCTGCTAGAATTAACCTATTAGAGCGCATTTCGATCTGATTGGATCAAATCACCGCTCTAATCCATTGTTTACCTTCGTTTTTTGTCCGAAAACCGCTTCACATTTTTTTTTAAAAAACGCTCTAAATAATCGTTACTTTTGCCCAATTAAACCATTTCAACATCCACAACCCCTTGGATCGCTTTCATTGCCGCGGCAATTTGCGGACTTAAGCGGTAACGGCGCGGCAATAAAATTTCAATCTCACGTTCACCATCATCTTTTAATAAAATGAGGCTAACTTCACCATCACCAATAGTGGTTAATTGTGTCTTGATATGCTCCACCACATCGGCAGAACGCACAAATAAACGCAGCATTTTACGAAGGCGCGCCGCCTCATCTTCTAAAGAATTAACGCTTTGGATGCGCAGGCTCACCCCTTCTGGGCGGTTTTCCGCAGCAACAGTAATCACCACCGATTGGCCTGGTTCCAGCATGTCACCAAATTGGGCAAGACCTTCAGAAAAAAGAATGGCCTCATATTGACCGGTTGAATCTGAAAATTGCACAATACCCATTTTATTGCCAGTGCGGGTTTTGCGAATTTGCTTTGTGGCAACCGTTCCAGCAAGGCGGCCAGCACTAGCCCCTTTACGTACTGCATTGGAAAATACAGCCCAATCTTGGACGCGCATTTTTTCAAGGTAAGCTTTATATTCGTCAAGCGGATGCGCCGATAGATAAAACCCAACTGCTTGAAATTCGCGGTGCAGTTTTTGCGCGCTAAGCCAAGGCGTTGCTTGTGGTAACATGAGCTTTTCAGCCGGGGTATCAGCAAGGCCGAAAATATCAATTTGGCCACTATTGCGATCTTCAAGCACGCGATGCGAACGGGCTAGGATAGTATCAATGCCTGCCACCAAAACTTCGCGGCCAATGCCAAAACAATCAAGGGCGCCTGCACTAATCAAGCTTTCAAGGGCGCGGCGATTAACAATATGGGTATCAACACGCTCACAAAAATCTTCCAAGGAAGAAAATGGCTTATTGCCACGCACTTCAACAATATGGTCAACCGCCTGCTCACCTACGCCTTTAATGGCTGCAAGCGAATAATAAATGCAATTATCACCAACTTCAAAAATACGATAGGACGTTTGGATCGACGGCTGCACTACCTTGATGCCCAAACGCTCGGCTTCACGGCGAAAATCGTTGAGCTTATCGGTATTATTCATATCATAAGTCATTGATGCGGCGATAAATTCAACCGGATAATGCGCCTTCATATAGGCGGTTTGATAAGAAACAATAGCATAGGCGGCAGCGTGGGATTTATTGAAACCATAATCGGCAAATTTTGCCAAAAGATCAAAAATCGTATTGGCTTGTTGTTTAGACACGCCATTTTCAATCGCGCCATCGACAAAGCGCGATCTTTGCTTATCCATTTCCTCGCGGATTTTTTTACCCATAGCGCGGCGGAGCAAATCGGCTTCACCAAGCGAGTAGCCAGATAAAACCTGCGCAATCTGCATCACCTGTTCTTGGTAAACAATAACGCCTTGCGTTTCTTTAACAAGATAATCAATTTGTGGATGGATCGAGGCAATTTCTTCTTCGCCATGTTTGCGGGCATTATAGGTTGGAATATTTTCCATTGGCCCCGGGCGATAAAGCGCGACAAGGGCAATAATATCCTCAATTCTATCCGGCCTCATGCCCAGCAAGGCTTTACGCATACCGGCACTTTCCACCTGAAAAACACCAACAGTTTCACCGCGCGCCATCATTTCATAGGTTAGCGCGTCATCAAGGGGAATGTGAGAAAGATCTATTTTTATGTTTTTTCGCGCAACAAATTTAACCGCTGTTTGTAAGACTGTAAGGGTTTTTAACCCCAAAAAGTCGAATTTCACCAATCCTGCTTGTTCAACATATTTCATGTTAAATTGGGTGACTGGCATATCCGAACGCGGATCACGATACATCGGTACCAATTGCCACAAGGGGCGGTCACCAATAACAATACCGGCCGCATGGGTGGAGGCGTGGCGATAAAGCCCTTCGAGCTTTTGCGCCACATCAAGCAAGCGGCCAACAACTGGCTCTTTTTGCACTTCTTCTGCAAATTTTGGCTCATCTTGAATAGCTTTTGACAGCGAAACAGGATTAGCTGGATTTGATGGAACAAGCTTACTTAAGCGGTCAACCTGCCCATAGGGTATTTCAAGCACACGCCCCACATCACGCAATACAGCGCGCGCTTGCAGCGTTCCAAAGGTGATAATCTGCGCAACTTGTTCGCGGCCATATTTACCCTGCACATAGCGAATGACTTCTTCGCGCCGATCCTGACAAAAATCAATATCAAAGTCTGGCATTGATACGCGGTCGGGATTCAAAAAACGCTCAAATAGCAGCGAAAAGCGCAAAGGATCAACATCGGTAATGGTAAGCGCATAAGCAACCAGCGAGCCAGCACCAGAACCACGCCCCGGCCCTACTGGAATATCCTTACTCTTTGCCCATTTGATAAAGTCGGCAACGATCAAGAAATAGCCGGGAAATTGCATGCGTTCAATAATGCCAATTTCATATTCCAATCGCTTTTCATAGTCTTCGACACTATAGCCATCAGCAAGCCCTGCGGTTTCAAGCCGCCATTTTAAACCTTCTCGCGCTTGGCGGCTAAGTTCTGCAGCTTCTGCGGCAAGAGCCGCATCAGGGTCATCCGACTGGCCGGTAAATCGCGGCAAGATCGGCTTTCTGGTTGGGGTAAAACTGTGGCAGCGCAATGCAATTTCAACGGTATTTTCAATCGCTTCGGGAAGGTCTTTAAAAAGCGCAACCATTTCATCTTGCGTTTTCATATAATGATCTGGCGTTATGCGGCGGCGGTCATCATTAGACACCACTTGGCCAGCGGCAATAGCCAGCAACGCATCATGGGCTTCATAATCCTCACGCTTTAAGAAAAAGCCTTCATTGGTTGCAACAAGGGGCAATTCACGTGCATAAGCAAGTTCAACTAGCTTTGCCTCAAGAACACGGTCATAATCGCCTTGCCGTTCAAGTTCAACATAAAGCCGGTCTTTAATTGCCTTTTGCAAAAATTCAATGCGGCTTAAAGCCTTGTCAGGGCGATCTTCTTTAAAGGCAGCAGCAATAGGCCCATTTAAACCACCAGTTAAAACAATAATACCATCACCAATTTCATTAAGGTATTGCGCTCTAATATGGGGTGGATCAGTATCCAATTTATTAAGATATGCACGGCTTACAAGATCAACGAGATTATTATAACCCGTATCATTGGCGGCAAGAAACACCATTGATTGAAAATCTGCGGCGGTGCGCATTTTAACGATGCGGCTATCACGCGCATCATCTTCAAAATCTACCGCTAATTGACAACCAATAATGGGTTGAATACCCGCTTTAAAACATTTTTGGGTAAATTCTAATGCACCAAAAAGATTATTGGTATCGGTAATAGCAATTGCCGCTTCATGGTCGCTTGCTGCATGAGCAACGATTTTGTCAGTTTTAAGCGCTCCTTCAAGCAATGAAAAAGCAGAATGGACGCGCAAATGGACAAACTTAGGATAAGAAAGTGATTTAGGCGTTTGTGTTGTTGTTTCACTCACCAGCATGGATCCTATTTTTTGAAACTTGGCATAATGGCTATTAACCCAATTATTTCTATATATCAATCACGATACATAATTGATATAAACGTCTCATTTCACAATTAAAAGAGGTAGCAATTATTAAAAGCTGCACCAAATAGATACCAAGCTTTTAACAATAAAAGATCAATTACTTAGCAAAAAAAGATCAATTTTTGTTTTAAATAGGTAAAAAAATAATATTAAATACCAAGATTAATAAAGCAACTACCATTATTCAAAAGTCCTAAAGCTAAAAACCGACCTTCATTATAATAGCTTTAATTCATCGTGTTAAATTAAACTATTGACTTTTTTAAGGAAGCAGATTAACCGTTTTTTTAGTCTTCTTTGACTTATCAATGTCATATTTATAGTGCTTAATGTTATTGTTATAAACTAAATAACTTAACTGAATGAATATAATGCTGATAGATTTTGAAACTTATTGAATATAGAATATAGTGTGACTTATCGGTTAAAGCCCCAAAATTATCATTTGGTGTTTTTACAAGGATTAATGAGCTTTCATATAATGCTTTTATTTTTTTTAAAATTGCATTATATAGAGGCTAGTTAGTCGATCATCTAAGATATTAAAAACAAAGATCAAAATTTGCCCTTAAAAATTGAAGAGAATATGTCCTCCTTAACATCTTTTGCAGAACTTGGTTTATCCCAAAAAGTAACGGCAGCAGTTGATGCAGCTGGCTATACAACTCCAACCGCAATTCAGGCTGGTGCAATACCATTTATTCTGCAACGGCGAGATGTTTTAGGTATTGCGCAAACTGGTACAGGTAAAACGGCTTCCTTTGTATTGCCAATGTTGACCTTGCTTGAAAAAGGACGGGCACGCGCAAGAATGCCGCGCACTTTGATCCTTGAGCCGACCCGCGAACTTGCAGCGCAAGTTGCTGAAAATTTTGAAAAATATGGCATTAATCATCGCTTAAATGTCGCTTTACTTATTGGCGGTACATCTTTTGAAGATCAAGACCGCAAATTAGAGCGTGGCGCAGATGTGTTAATTGCAACACCAGGGCGCATGCTTGACCATTTTGAGCGCGGCAAACTGCTTTTAACTGGCGTTGAAATTTTGGTGATTGATGAAGCCGACCGCATGCTTGATATGGGTTTCATTCCTGATATTGAGCGCATTTGTAAGCTTATTCCGTTTACACGGCAAACTTTGTTTTTCTCGGCAACTATGGCGCCAGAAATCACCACATTGACCGAGCAGTTTTTACATGCGCCAGAGCGCGTGGAAGTTGCAAAAGAATCATCAACCGCACGCACAATCACCCAATATTTAGTAAAATCGCCACCAAAATCTTGGGATAAACGCGCTGTGTTGCGCGACCTTATTAAAGCACAGGGTGATGAGCTTAAAAACGCGATTATATTTTGTAACCGCAAAAAAGATGTGGCTGAGCTTTTCCGTTCGCTCACCCGCCATAATTTTAGCGTGGGTGCTTTGCATGGCGACATGGATCAACGCTCACGCATGACTATGCTTGCCAATTTTAAAGAAGGCAAATTGCAACTTTTGGTTGCATCTGACGTTGCGGCACGCGGGCTTGATATTCCTGATGTCAGCCATGTTTTTAACTTTGACGTACCAACTCATCCTGAAGATTATGTGCATCGCATTGGACGCACGGGCAGAGCCGGCCGCAAAGGCAGTGCCTTTACCATTGTTACCAAAGCCGACATGAAATATGTTGAAGCTATTGAAAAAATGAACAAGGAAGAAATTGCTTGGCTTGATGGCGATCTTTCAACCCTTGCCCCGCAAAAGGCTGAAGAAACCGAGCATAAGGGTAAAGCTGGCCGCAATAAAAAGAATACCAATAAAAAAGCAAAAGATCCAATTTTAACCAATGATACATTAGCCTTAATTGATGAGACGGTGGGCAAAGACGCGCCAAGCAAAGCGCTAAATAATCAAAGCAAAGCGCCCAACAATCAAAGCAAAGCGCCAAATGGTCAAAGCAAAGAACCCGTAATTGAAGCGGTAAAAGTTAAAGAAAATATGCAAGCAACAAAGCCACCCCATTCAAGAAATAATCATTCTGACCACAACCGCAAAAAGCATGATAACGCCCCAATTATTGGTTTTGGCGATGATATTCCAGCCTTTATGCTAACCTCAACACGGTTAAAGACTTGAAATTATAGTTTTATAAAGCAGTTTTTAAAAAGGCGTTATTTTTTAATAACGCCTTTTTGCTTTAAGTGTCCTATAAACTATCAATTTTAAAATGGAATTTCTCTAATCGAAACAGCAAGATAATGTTTAAGATCTTCCACTTTGGTTAAATCTAATTCACTAGAGCGTTTTCCGAAAAGTGTGAAGCGGTTTTCAGACAAAAAACGCGGTGTAAACAAAGGATTAGAGCGCCTATCTGATCCAATCAGATCGAAATACGCTCTAATGAACTGATTTATAGCACCACGCGTTTGAAATAGGCCATGATGGTTAAGATATTTTTTTCCGGCATCAAAACGACGGCAGCCAAAATCTTCGTCTCAATTAACGAATAGCCACCATGGGGTGGTATGGGGGGCGGTATGATTATTCGCATTTCCTTGCGGCCATAGATCACCGCCAATACCAAGATAGCCTTGCTGAAAATGATGATGCTCACACGCGCAAACATCATTCCAATTATATTTAACAATAAACCAGCTTTTGGCATTTGCATAGCTAATCTCAAACTTAACGCCCCAATCCTATTTTCCTATTGAAGTAAAGTGGTCTTTATCAACAAAAAGAAAGTAAAGCTCTTGGCTTGGTTTAAAGTTTTTTACGCGCATTTCAAATTGGGTTGGGCTTATCTTTTTTACATTAGTTCCACAAAAGCTAACAATGGTATCTGGTTTTTCTTTATCAACCACCAATCTAAAATCTCTAATAACCCCATCAGCCCAATTGCCGCCAGTAGTTAAGATATAGCCAAGATTATTACCCCAAGCCAAATTTTTTCCCTTTTTAAATTCTTTATAAAGCGCAGCACGAAAAGAATTATCAAGGCAATAAAGTTTCTGCGTTTCGTCATCAAAAAAACAGATTTACTCGTTAGCCCAAAATGACCACCATAAAGCGCCGCATAAGAATGGCGCACCTTGATTTGCTTGTTTTTGGGGAATTTTTGCTTCCAATAATAAGTTAACTGGTAAACATCCTCACCGCGCCAAACGCGAGATATTCCAAATTTTTTCTCTATTTTGAGTTTTGGCTTAATCTCTTTGCCTTCAACCCAAACTTGAAAACCAATAAAATCCTCAGCTATAAAGTTGCCGTTATCATCATATTCTGCACCCGATATATCGCCTGTGTAAGATTCAGGGGCTTCTGGCAACGGAAAGGCAACGAGTGCATCAATGTCCTTATCAGTTAAATTTTCAAAAACATAATTTACGATAATTTCGTTACGCGATATGTAAAGATCTTCTGAGATCATCGCGATGTCATCATTTTTTACTAAAACCAAACCACCCGTGGTTAGGCTAGCAAGACTGTCATTGGCAAATGCACTATAATTGGAAACCACTAAAAATAAGGCACAAAGAATAGGTCACTGCAAATATTTAACTATTTGAATTATTTTCATTTATTGCCCCCTCTCAACCCCATAGATAGCCAGACTTATCTCGCCATCTTTTTAAACAATAAGAGCAGTTCAACTCTAAACATAAGTTAAACTACTCCTCATCTCTTAATTAGGCTTTCGTACCACCAATTGTCATGCCATTCATGCGCAAATGTGGTTGCCCTACCCCAACTGGTACACTTTGCCCTGCTTTTCCGCACATACCAATGCCATTATCGAGCTTTGGATCATTGCCAATCATCGAAATACGGTGCATCGCATCAGGCCCATTACCGATAAGTGTTGCACCCTTTATGGGCGCACCAACAACACCATTATGGATGCGATAGGCTTCGGTACATTCAAACACAAATTTACCCGATGTAATGTCCACTTGGCCGCCGCCAAAAGAAACACAATAAATACCATCTTTGACCGAAGCGATAATATCTTCGGGCGTTGCATCACCGCCAAGCATCATGGTGTTGGTCATACGTGGCATTGGCGCATGGGCATAAGATTCGCGCCGGCCATTACCGGTTGGTTGCATATTCATTAAACGGGCGTTTAGCCTATCTTGCATATAGCCAACAAGCTTACCATCTTCGATTAATATATTGCGACCAGATGGCGTTCCCTCATCATCAATACTTAAAGAACCGCGCCTATCTGGAATTGTACCATCATCAACGACAGTTACCCCTTTGGCAGCCACTTGCTGACCTAAAAGCCCTGAAAAGGCCGAGGTTTTTTTGCGGTTAAAATCACCCTCAAGGCCATGTCCCACCGCTTCATGCAGCATAACACCCGGCCAACCATTTGCCAAAACTACATCATAGGTTCCAGCTGGTGCATCTTCCGCTTCAAGATTAATTAAGGCTTGGCGCAAGGCTTCATCAGCCGCCATTTGCCAATTATGTTCGGTAATAAAGCTTTCAAAAGCCTTTCGGCCACCGCAACCATAAAAGCCACTTTCAAGCCTATCGCCATGAGCTGCAACAACACCAATACCAAGGCGAACAAGCGGACGTGTATCACGCAGCAATTGCCCATCTGCACGTAGAATTTCCACCTGCTGGATAGAGCCAGCAAGGGATACTGTAACCTGCCGAACATCGCCATTTTTGTTACGCAAATAAGAATCAATTTTTTCAAGCAAAGCAACTTTTTCTTCAAAGCTTGGTGCGCCAAGCGGACTTTCATCACCATAAAGATGATGGTTGGTACCGCGCGGTGCGCTAGCAATAGTACCGCTATGATTGGCTGATACTGCTTTGGCTGCATCACCTGCCCGTTTTAATGCCGCCAATGAAAATTCGCCTGAATGGGCATAGCCCGTTGCTTCACCAGCGACAGCGCGCAAACCAAAACCGCGATCTTGATTAAAAGCACCGGTTTTTAACCGGCCATTGTCAAAAACTAAGGCTTCACTTTCGCGATACTCCATATAAAGCTCGCCATCATCGGCATTTTCCAAGGTGTTTTTTACAACCTGCTCCACCGCCTCTTGTGAAACATCAAATTGATCAATTAACGGCTTCATAACAATACCCATTCTTTTTAAATCCTGAAACCTTATTTTAAAGACAGCAAGACCATATTACAATTTGTAAAATAAGCAAAATTTAACAATTTTTTTCAAAGCAATAAAACTGTTGTCATTTCATGCAAATATCGCGCAGTTTTATGAAACTACGCGATAAAACGAGATAGATGTATAATAAGTTTTTTACGCCATTGCGCGCAAATCAATATCGCATCAAGACTTAATCATTAATGATACGATATTGCGCCGGAATATTGACCAATTTAGACAATTGCTGCAAACGACCAATTGGGCGATCAGACACCAAATCTTGATATTTTTGTGGGATATTGAGCGAAAGACAGCCATCTTCCATAGACCAGAAGGTTTCAGGTAAAATACCACTATTAGATGCACAAAATAAATTACTAATGCGCATAAAAGCACCCAAAACCTTGGCGCGGTAAATAATATCCGGCGTTGCAAGGCTAATAATTTCTGGGGCGTTTTTATCACCCACCAAGCCTTCATTGCGGTAAAAAACCGTTAAAGCAGCAAAAACCCGCCCCGGATGGTCGATACCAGAATAAACACCATAGGCAATTTGATTGGCCGCTTGCATACCGCGATAATCGGGATGAATACGCCAAGCAATATCAGCAAGATAGCAAATGGCCTCGCGGTAACGCTTTTCATCTTCGCTTTCAGTTAGTTGCAAAGTTTCAAAGGCTTGCAATGTCCAAGCCATTAATTCCTTGGCATGACGCGGCGAACGAGCGCGCAAAACCGCCATTTCTTCTGTTGCCGATAATAATGGATCATAATTGCGAACTGTTTTGTTTAGCAAGGAAAAGAGGAAGCCCTCACGCACACCAGAACCAGAAAAAATGATTTTTGCAGGCTTCATCACATGGATAATTTCAAGAAGCACCGTCGCACCATAAGGCAATAATTGACGGCGATTTTTTGAAATTGTTTCAATCCCTTTGATTGTTTCAATATCGCCTTTGGCTATGCGATGAAGAAAATAATCAATGTCATCTGGAATAAGTTCATAGGCATGCATAACCGGCAAAGGATAGCCCTTAAAGCTCATATAGAGCTTGGCAAGGTTACGCCATGTACCGCCAACCGCGTAAAAATTACGCCCACGCGCTTTGGTTAATAATGTGGCTTTACGCACATAACGCCGTGCTATTTTTACCGCTTCGCTAAGGTTATTATCCGACATATCCATAAGGCGCAATCCGCCCAAAGGGGTTGTTACACCATCACCAATTTTGTTTTTATGAACATCAACCAATTCAACACTGCCGCCGCCCATATCACCAACAATACCCGAAGGCTGGTAAAAAGCCGATAAAATACCATACGCAGAATAGGTTGCTTCTTCTTTGCCGGTTAAAACACGAATTTCACAGCCTAAAATTTCGCCCGCTTCTTCAATAAATTGCGGGCCATTTTCCGCTTCGCGTGCGGCGGCAGTTGCAAGCACATGAATATTATCAACATCAATCTGCTTACAAAGTGCTTTAAAACGCCGCAAGGTCGCCAGTGCTATTTTTACCGACTCGTCTTCCAATCGCCCTGTTTTTGCCAAACCCTTGCCAAGACCGCAGAGGATTTTTTCATTAAACAAAACCGTGGGCGAGCGTACCAACCCTTCATAGACCACAAGTCTTACCGAGTTTGAGCCAATATCAATAACCGCAATTGGTTTACGCCCTTTGAGACGACCTTGAGCATTTGCACGTGTCATAATCAATCAATCTTGTTGTTTTTCTTAGCGTTCACGGCTACGACGAGCTATAAGTTTAGGCGCTGAAGACCGCAATGACTTACCACGCCCTGAAAGGCTAGGATTGGTCATAAAGTATTCTTGGGCGTTAAACGCTTCTTCTTCAGCAAGACGCTGAATTTTCGTCGATGTGCCATCATTAAGGATTTCAAAGCTTTGCTGATTATCAATGATATTAGCAAGCATTATTTGTGAAAGAACTTGTTGATGCACGGTTTTATTGTAAACTGGCACCAATGTTTCAACTCTTCGGTCAAGATTACGCGGCATCATATCAGCCGAGCTGAAATAAATAATCGCATCTTCATTCGGTAAATCATTGCCATTACCAAAACAGAAAATACGGCTATGCTCCAAAAACCGCCCGACAATAGATTTGGCGCGAATATTTTCTGAAAAACCCGGAAGCCCAGGACGCAAGCAGCAAATACCACGAACAATCAAATCAATTTTAACGCCAGCCTGCCCTGCCCGATAAAGCGCATCAATAATTTGCGGATCCACGAGCGAATTCATTTTCATCCAAATAGCAGCTTTTTTGCCCTGACGGGCATTTTGCATTTCATTTTCAATATGGTGCAACATGCGCGAACGCAATGTTAGTGGCGAAAAGGCAATTTTCATATCTTCATCAGGCCGTGCATAGCCCGTAATAAAGTTGAAAATGCCACCAACATCATGGCCAATATCTGGATCAGTGGTAAAGAAGGATAAATCTGTATAGATTTTAGCGGTGATTGGGTGATAATTACCAGTCCCCAAATGCACATAAGTGCGAAGGCGCTGGTCTTCGCGGCGCACCACCAATGACATTTTAGCGTGGGTTTTAAGTTCGATAAATCCAAATACCACTTGTACGCCAGCCCGCTCTAAGTCACGCGCCCAACGAATATTGGCTTCTTCATCAAAGCGCGCTTTCAATTCCACCAGCGCCGTCACCGACTTGCCAGCCTCTGCCGCATCAACCAAAGCGCGAACAATTGGACTATTATTTGATGTGCGATATAGTGTTTGCTTAATTGCCACCACATCAGGGTCAGTTGCGGCTTGACGCAAAAACTGTACAACCACATCAAAGGATTCATAAGGGTGGTGAACAACAATGTCCTTTTCGCGAATTGCCGCAAAACAATCGCCGCCATGCTCACGGATACGCTCAGGAAAGCGCGGATTATAAGGCACAAATTTCAAATCAGGACGTGGAAGATCTACAACCTCTGAAATCATGGTTAAAGCCAGCAAACCATCAAGCACGCTAATGCGATTTTCTGGTACTTCCAATTCACTTGCAACAAAAATCCGTAAATCTTCCGGCATTTCTGCATCAAATTCAATACGAATAACCTGACCGCGGCGGCGGCGTTTTAACGCGCTTTCAAAAAGCCGTACAAGGTCTTCAGCTTCTTCTTCAACTTCAATATCGCTATCACGAATAATACGGAAAGTACCTGCACCACTAACTTCATAACCAGGGAACAAATGGCCAATAAATAGCCCAACCGTATCCTCAAGCGTGATAAAACGCGAACCGCGATCCTCATCTGGCAATAGAATAAACCGCTCAAGCGCTGTTGGTAAACGCAGCAAGGCAGTCATTGGATATTTATCGGCTCGGCGCGACAATTGTAATGCGATGGAAAAGCCCAAATTAGGAATGAATGGAAATGGATGGGCAGGATCGATTGAAAGCGGTGTTAAAACTGGGAAAATACGTTGGCTAAAATGATCTTCAAGCCAAGTCCTTTCCGTTTTGCTTAATTTATCAGGACGGACAATTTCAATTTTTTCTTTAACAAGGGCAGTGCGCAGCAAACGCAATTGCATTTGTTGATTTTTTTGCAATCTATCGACTTCTGGCAAAATGAAATCAAGCTGTTCTTGCGGGGTGCGCCCATCTGCGCTGCGGGTTTGGATACCTGCTCGAACTTGCCCAGCAAGTCCTGCAATACGCACCATAAAAAACTCATCAAGATTAGCTGCAGAAATAGAAAGAAAACGCACACGCTCCAATAATGGATGTTGCGCATTGGCACTTTCCATCAACACACGATTATTAAATTGTAACCATGAAAATTCTCGGTTTACAAAACGCTCGACACTATCAAAAGTAATTGCTCCATCACCAGTCTTTACACTATCAACCTTATTATTGTCAGTATTTTTTACGGTATTCATAAAAGCCCCTTCCGCGATGATAGTCGTACTGGATCGCAAACAAATTTACACAAAATTATTTTTACTTTTAAAGTATATCTCAACGATTCGACCTTGCAATGGTATTTTTACTCCAAAATTCCAAAAGCGCCACGAATATATCACCATAAGCTTGTATCTTTTTTATTTTTAAGCCCCCATAGCAAAAAGCTTGCAGCATTTGGCAGTTAATTATATTATTTGCTGATATTTTCTGATAACAGCAGCAAATAACTTTTTTGCATTATCATCTCTTTTATTACAGATAAGTGATGGTATTACAGTTTTTGCCACACTATCAACAGATCTATGATAGGATCGTAACAGCAATTAATGGAGCATTTAAATGGCTGATCATCATATACCACATTTCCAAAACGATGGCGGGTATAAAATGATTGAAATTGGAGCTAAGGAATTTATGTGCATTGGCGCCAATCCGCCATATGATCATCCGCATATTTTCCTTGATATGGGTGGCGATGTTGAAAAAATTTGCCCTTACTGCTCAACCCTATATCGCTATAACCCAGCCCTTGGCCCAACCCAATCAAAGCCTGAAAACTGTTTTTACCAACCATTGGCAACAGCAGTTTAAAATGATCAATCCTCAATAATCTTGATGGTTATTGAGGATTTTTAACATATTAGATTTTGATATTTAGACGGTGTTTGATTTATCCCAAATACAAACATCTTGTTCTTTTATATGTGTCGCTACAACCATGCCAATCAAGAAATATATAATTTGGAATTTCTATTTTGGATTGAACCTCCAATAGGAACAGCAATTGGCTATCTAAAATTTGGCGCAGATATGTAACAATAATAAAGATAGGTAAAATAATGTCCGACAAAGCCAAAATTATCATTTCAGGCGCAGGTATTGCTGGCATGGCAAGCGCACTCGCATTGGCAAAAAACGGATATAAAATCGCAATTTATGAAAAAGTAGCCAAACTTGCAGAAGTTGGCGCAGGATTGCAGCTTGCACCCAATGCCACAAGACTATTACGTGACTTCGATATTTTGGACGATATTCAAAAATTTGGCGTTGAGCCCGAAACTGTTATGATGAGAGATGGCCGCAAAGATGATCTTCTTAGCATGCTGCCAGTTAAAGAAGTATCGTTAAACCGTTGGAAAGCGCCTTACGTCACCATCCACCGAGCCAATTTGCAAAAAATCCTCTATGACGCCCTTTTAAAACATCCTTTAATAGACATTTATTTGGACCATGAAATTGTCGATTATAGCGGCTCACTCGATCAAGGCTATACTGTCACACTAAAACAAGGTGAGACAACAACAACGGTCAATGGTGATCTTTTAGTCATAAGCGATGGTGTGTGGTCGCAGTTACGCCAAAAGCATTTAAAAGAAAAATCACAATTTTCTGGTTATATTTCTTGGCGTGCAACCTTACCTTTTGAACAAGTACCCGCCGATTTTATGGCTGCCAATAAAAAGCCTACCATTGGCGTTTATATGCATGGCGATGGTCATTTCATTACCTATCCAGCAAGGCCAAATGAAGTTTATAATTTTGTTGCAATTACCGCTGGGGAGAATCCGGGCCCAAGCTGGAGCAAAACTGGTGACAAGGCCAAGCTTTTGAGCCATTTTTCTAACTGGCATAAAAATATCAAAGATATTATGCAACAGGCCGATGATTGGACCTATTGGCCCTTATTCAAAATGCCAAGCCTGCGTTTTCGCGGCCTTAACAATGAAATATTTGTTGGCGATGCCTCCCATGCCGTTACGCCATTTGCCGCCCAAGGTGCAGCAATGGCCATTGAAGATGCGGCAACCCTTGCAAGCGCACTTTTAAAACACAAGGATTTTGAAAGCGCTATTACAACTTATGAGACCGCCCGCCATGAAAGATTAACAAAAGTTGCCAAACGCGGTGATTTTAATCGCTTTGTTTATCATGCCAGCGGACCAGTTGCGCTGGCACGCAACCTATTTATGAAAATGCGCCCGCAAGAAAAATTCTTAACTGACCTTGATTGGCTTTATGATTTTGATGCTAGAAATATCTAATATTTGCAACTGGGGGCCGTTAGCGATTGTAATAATGATCGCTAACGGCCCCCAAATGATTCATAAATGAGCAATTATTAATTAAGCGATTCACAAAAATAGCGCTTTAAAAGGCATAAAATGCGATTTTTTTACCTTAAAGCATAAAAAAGCAAACAAACATAAGCAAATTCCACGATTTTTATACACATACAACTTACTGTTTTTATTTTACTTTTTATTTTTTTTGAATTTTTTTCAAAAAAAAGTTCGTTTTGCCCTTTGCTAGTTAAAAATAGAGTGCTATAGGAACGTGCGCTGTGGTCATGTAGATTAAAGCATGTGCGGATGTGGCGAAATTGGTAGACGCACCAGATTTAGGTTCTGGCGGGAGACCGTGGGGGTTCGAGTCCCTCCATCCGCACCATTTTAAAAGACCACAAAAAGAATTTTGCGGTATTCCAACTTGTTGGGTACCGCAGTTTTGTATTTACAGGTACGATGCATTTATTGATACAAATTGCATTCCATAGCAAAGATTTCACTTAGATTTCATTGCAAATAGTTTTCATTGGATGCAAAATATCTACATTAATGCAGAATTTTGATTGAAATGAACAGCAATTAAAGCATGTTCTAAAAGAAGTGAAGGTTGTGTAATGCAGGTTACCGAGACGCTTAATGAGGGACTGAAGCGCGAAGTTAAAGTCGTGGTTCCAGCCAAGGATTTGAAAGCGAAGCTTGAAGAACGTCTTTTAGACGCCAAGGACAAGGTTCAGTTAAAGGGTTTTCGTCCAGGCAAAGTGCCTGCAGAGCATATTCGTAAAATGTATGGTCGTTCATTTATGGCAGAAGTTGTAAATGAAATTCTCAATCAAACACCACAAAACATCTTGGCAGAGCGCAATGAGCGTTCAGCAACTCAGCCTAAAGTTACTATGAGTGAAGATGAAAAGGACGCAGAAAACGTTCTTTCTGGTAAGGCTGATTTCGAATTTACCATCAATTATGAAATTCTACCAACAATTGATGTTAAAGATTTTTCTGGTATTTCAATCACTCGTGATGTTGTTGAAATTCCAGCTGAAGAAGTTGAACAGCAAATTGAACGCATTCTTTCTTCAACCCGCAATTTTGCAACAAAAGACGGCGCTGCTGAAGATGGCGATCGCGTAACTATCGATTTTCTAGGTAAAATTGATGGTGTTGCATTTGATGGTGGCGCAGCTGAAGATACTCAGCTTGTTCTTGGTTCAAAAAGCTTCATTCCTGGTTTTGAAGAACAATTAATCGGTATTAAAGCTGGTGAAGAAAAGGTTATTTCCGTAACTTTCCCAGAAGACTACAATGCCGCTCACCTTGCTGGTAAAGTTGCAACTTTTGATATTAAAGCAAAAGAAGTTGCTGCACCTGATGCGCTTGTTATTGATGACGAAGCTGCAAAAAAGCTTGGCATTGAATCACTTGACCGCCTACGTGAAATCGTACGCGAACAGCTTGAAGGCCAATATGGTGAAATTACCCGCCAAAAAGTAAAGCGTCAGATCCTTGATGCATTGGATGGTGATTATAAGGTTGAAACACCTTCAACTTTGGTTGAAGCAGAATTCAACAATATTTGGTACCAAATCACAACAGAATTACAGCAAGCTGGCCGTAGTTTTGAAGATGAAGAAACAACAGAAGAAGAAGCCCGCGCTGAATATAGCAAGCTTGCTGAACGTCGCGTGCGTTTGGGTCTTGTACTTTCAGCAATTGGTGAAAAAGCTGAAGTTAAGGTATCTGAAGAAGAATTGCAGCGCGCTGTCTATGCACAATTGCAACAATATCCAGGTCAAGAAAAAGAAATCATGGATTTCTTCCGTCGCACCCCTGATGCAGTTGCTAATTTGCGTGCACCTATTTTTGAAGAAAAAGTTATTGATCATCTTTTAAGCCAGATCAAAGTAACCGACAAAAAAGTTTCTCCTGAGGAATTGGTTGCATCGGCTGAAGAAGAAGAAGAAAAAGCCGCAGCTAAGCCAAAAAAGAAAGCTGCAGCAAAGAAAAAAGATGCTGACGCAGATGCAAAGCCAGCTGCTAAGAAAGCCGCTAAAAGCGAAGAAGCGGATGGAGAAAAAGCTGAAAAAGCTAAAGCTCCTCGCAAAGCTCCTGCTAAAAAAGCAGCTCCTAAAAGCGAATAATAAAAAGCCCGGTTTTACCGGGCTTTTTTTTGCGCAGTTAATGGTGATTGGTATATTCAATGCCGCGCTGAATTATAGCTTACCGATTAAACCCAGCATTAGAGCGCATTTCGATCTGATTGGATCAGATCGGCGCTCTAATGCATTGTTTACGCCGCGTTTTTTGTCCAAAAACCGCTTCACACTTTTCGGAAAACGCTCTAAAGTTGGATATTTGTATCACAACATTATCTGTTTTTAATGACTAACGCATATTGAATACAGCAAAAATAACCTGTTAAAAAAAAGCCAGCAATTTCTTGCTGGCTTTATTTTTATTTTAAATTTGCCTTATCCAAACCATATAAGTGATCTAAGGAGCCCGGCGTCATGTTAGACGCAATCATAAGCCGGTTCCAACTATTAATCACAGCTATTACAAAGATTAACTGGCCTATTTCATCGTCATTAAAGTGCAATTGCATTTTTGAATATAATTCGTCTTCAATACCATTTTCACCAAGCCGAGTGAGTTGCTCAGTCAACTCTAAGGCTATCTTTTCCCGCTCTGAAAACAGTGTAGATTCACGCCAAATTGGAATATGCAACAAACGCAATTCACGCTCGCCATCGATTTTAGCTTCTTTAACATGCATATCGAGACAAAATGCACAATGATTGAGCTGGGAACTATAGATATAAACAAGATGCTTCAATGTATTATCCATGCTTGAACCACTTGTTTTATTGGACAGCTCAGTCATAGCTTTTGCTAATGCTGGCTGGGTTTTGAATAAATTTACTCGATTTGACATAGTTACACCTCAAAAAAATGATCAATTTGCTTCAAGCCATGGGCTAAAGCCGTGTCACGTGTTTTTACGTCTTGAGTACCCTCAATACGAAAATTCGTTAAATCTGTAATGCCGATATACTCCAAGGCAACCCGCACATATGGCGTAAACTGGTCATCATTTACAAAGGGGCCGGCTGAAAAAATACTTCCACTTGAAAGAACGCAAAAGGCTTTTAAGTTATGAACCAACCCTGTTTTGGTACCATCCGATTTAAATGCAAAAGTGCGACCCGCCCGTGTTACATGGTCAAACCATGCCTTTAACACCGATGGTAATCCAAGATTATAGATTGGCGAGGAAATAACCAAAATCTCATGGCTAAATAGCTGATCAACCAATTCATCTGATTTTTTTAGCAGCTCCCACTGCGCCTCGTTACGCAGTTCAGGTTTGGTAAAAATGGCCGTTATCATTGCACTATCTAAGTGCGGCAGTGGATTTTGGGCTAAATCAATAATTGTTTCCGAAATATCGGGGTGTAAAGCCTTTAGTTTATCCACCAAATACGCTGATGCTTTGCGAGATGAAGATCCTTCTAAATCTTGGCTCACCTTAATATGAAGTAATCTCATAATTTTTCCTTTAATATAAATCGCGATATAAATGATAACCAGTGGTTGTATAGCCCACCTGTTGGTAAAATTTTTGCGCTGTTTTATTCGACAATCCAGTATCAAGCACCATACGCTGACACCCTTTTTCAAAGGCCAATTTACCCAAACTATCGAGTAGATTTTTTGCATATCCCTGCCCGCGTACAGTTGGATGGGTGATAAGATCATCGACATAACAAAATCGACCATGGATAAAATTTTCCATACAACGATATCCAGCTAATGCGAGCGGCATGGTAGCGTTAGTAACTCCCAGCAATGCATAGCCTTGCTGCTGTTGACGTTGCACCTGCACTATAAAGGCTTCTTTGCTTAATAGTTTTGGACGCAACATCGCCATTAGATCAAAGCACTGCAATATTTCGCTTGGTGTGCTGTAATGCGTTATTTCCATAATTTCTCCGGTTTAAGCTAAATTGAGTTGCACAATTTAAACTGCTAAGTCATATTAGAAAGAGCCAAAATAAACAAAAAAAGGTAGGACATGATTTTGGGCTACAAAAGCATTTATGAGCGGTACCGAAATGAAATCAGTATTGGCAATCTTAAAGCGGGCGATCGCGTACCATCGATTAGAGTTTTAGCAAGTGAATTGAATGTCGCGCGTAAAACTGTAGCATCAGCTTATGAAATACTTGTTGGGGAAGGCTATTTGGTAAGCCAAGGCGCTAAAGGCACCTATGTGAACCCAGAACTTAACATTGAAGTTGTTTTAAATAGCAACACTAATGGCGCAAAGAGTGAATTTGCACAAAAAAGCAACGCACAGCCCAAGCATTTGCGCCTTGGTATTCCAGCCCTTGAAAGCTTTCCTTATAAAAAATGGCTTTTAACTTTAAAAAAAGCTGCCCGTAATATGGATGAAAATGATCTTATCATGCCACCTTTTATGGGCTATCAGCCATTACGTGAAAATATTGCCAGCTATCTTAATATCTCTCGCGGGCTTAATTGCTCGCCTGAGCAAATTTTTATAACAAGTGGTTACCGCGCCAGCTTGCGGCTTATTTTTGCGGTACTATCCACACCTAATGATACGGTTCTTTTTGAAAATCCGGGATATTTTATTGCGGCCCAATTCCTCGACCTTATTATCCCAAAACTTCATTATATTCCAATTGATGATAAGGGGCTAAACACAGACTATCTATTAAAGCATCATAGTGATGCAAAATTTGCGATTGTCACACCGACCCATCAAAGCCCAACAACTGTTTCAATGTCTTTACCACGAAAACAGCGACTATTAGAATGGGCTTGCAATAATAAAAGTTGGATTATTGAAGATGACTATGATGGCGAATTTCACTTTAAACGAAAAGTAATTAGCGCATTAAAGAGTATCGATGCCCATGATAGAGTTATTTATACTGGTTCCTTTAGCAAAACCATAATGCCTGCCTTGCGAGCTGGTTATATCGTTATGCCGAAAGAAACAATAAAGCTATTTATGCAAATTGGTAACATCTATGAAAGTGGTATGCCGCTTTTTACCCAAAAAGCACTTTCTTTATTTATGAGTGAAGGCCATTTTTATCGCCATATTAAAAAAATGCGTACGCTTTATCAACAACGCCGCGTTATTATGGAGGCTGCATTAAAGCAAGTTTTAGGTGATATATTGAATATAGAATTAACCGATGGTGGCATGCACATAATTGCTTACCTTAAACGAGGCAGCAAAGATCAAGAGCTAGCGCAATTATGGCAGCAACACGGGTTAAAGGTATCACCCCTATCTCATTGGTATAAAGGTGAACCAGATAAATATGGCTTAATTATTGGTTACACCAATGTGCTCAGTTTAGAACAAGCAATCAACCAATTGGCTAAAGTTGCAAATGAAAGCCGCATAATTGCCCAATAATTAAAACGCTTATAAGCGATAGAATTATTGAGGTAGAATGTCATTTTCTTTTGCTAGCTTCAGCATCGCACCACCAACTTCGTCAAGAATTTTAGTAAAATCGAGCTTATCCTCAAAATCATCTAAAGGATTACCATTTTCTAACTCGTTAGGAGAAAGCTTATTTACCATTTCAAATAAGGATTTTGCTTTTTGCAAATCAGCTTCAAGATTTTGTAAATTTGACCTTTTAAACGCTTCAAGCAATGCTGGAACTTCATTTGGATTATGATCAAAATATTGGTAAAATCCGCCATTTGAAAATTGTGCTGAAAATAAATTGAGTGCAAAAATATCTCGATAAACACTTGGCCAATTTTCTCTCGCGCCAAACCTATCTTGAAGAAGAAATAAATTTTCAGCCAAAATATTCATGCGATCCTTTTCTGTCATCGATTGAACAATGTCTTTGTACCAATCGTGAAGCTGGTCATTTTGGCAAATATTGTCGCGCAATGCTTTAAAAATAGCGATGGGCTTTGGAAAATCCCTTAACTTATCTTTCGCTTGTAAGACATCAGGATGCGTTGCATAAAGCGCTGCATAGCCCAATGTATCTTTTTCAGGGCCACCACCTAATAATTTTCTGTCTTGCTTACGTTGGTCTAACTGCATTTTCTTATAACCATCTGGGTCACCCTCGCCCATCATAGCATCTAATTTTTTTAAAAAGGCCTGATCAAGTTCAGCTTGTGTTGCCGGAATAATAAAATGCTTAATGGTTTTTTCTGACGGATTAAATTTTTGATAACGGCCGCCAAAAGCCTCCATAGCCGACTGGAATTGGCGTGCTGCGTCACTCATATTTTGCCGCCGTAATGCGCGCCCAATATAGGGGGCAAAATCTGAATCATTACTTTGAAAATAATTGACCACGGTTTGATAACGCAAGAAAACAAACAACCAATAAAGGTCTTGTACATCGTCAGGAAAAGCCAATATTTCTTCAACGGGCGTCTTTCTGCTATCGTAAAAACTAGGATTTACATGATAACCATGCATGTCCCAGATTAAAAAGAGGAACTTAAAATTTAACACCTCATCAAGGCTAATATATTTTAGATCATCAAAGGTAATGGCATCGCCTTTGGGATCAAAATAGACGGTGCATTCTTTGGCTATTGCAGTGGTATTGACGCCACTTATAATGACTGCGCCAGCAAGCAAACTTGTTAAGATTTTAAAAATTTTCAATGTGCACCTCTTTCGTCCTTACATGGAATTTTCAAATTTTCACACGATACCAACCGCCCCCCAACCAAAATGCAAAATATTATCAACGCGGAAGAATATTATGGTTACGGGCAATGACTGTCATTGCATCTTTAAGCCTATTCACAAAGCCTTCAAAATCCATGTCTTCATCAAAATTAGAAAATGGTGGCGTCTTCATTAACTCGCTATAAAGCGATAAAGTATCATTGCCACGCCTTACATCAAAATTGCTTATTTTTTGACGTGATTGTTCATAAAGCTCATCTGCCGCACCAATATAGGCCTTTAAGTCAACCAGCCCAGATTTTTCCAACGCATCATACATAGCCAATATATCTTCATTACTTTGATTAAAGAAATATTGTCCAAGGCCACCATTTAAAAATTCACCATTTAACATTTCTAGCAAAAAAAGATAGCGATATGGTTCTGGCCAATCCTGCCAATCGCCGAGATCCTCTTCAAAATCGAATAAATTGGCAACTAATATAAGGGCGCGCTGCTGATCTGGTATAGCTTTAATACGCTTATCATACCAATTTTTTAACGCTTCATTTTCACATATATTATCGCGCAATGTCTGATAGAGTTGTTGAGGACGTGGAAATGCCCGTAAGGCGTCAGGCGAAATAGACTTTTGTATACCAGCTTTAATCAAATACTGACCATTATCCTTATCATCAAAGAATCGGGCAACATTTGATTTTTCTAAAGGAAAGCCGATAATTTTTCCACTTTTGGGGTCAAACTCGCTATAGCGATTACCAAAAATATCCATAATATTTTTAAAAGTCTCAGCAACTTCAGCCATATTTTGGCGCATTAAAGCTTGATGTATAAAGGGTGCAAAATCCGCATCTCGACGACGAAAAAATGCAATAACACCATCAGACTGCGCTAAAAAATATAACCAAAATAAATCCTGCTCATTAGCTGGCCATTGTAAAATATCGCCACTTATTTTTTGGTATTCGTCTAAAAGATCTTTGCTTGGTTTTTCAACAGCTTGAATTATTCCATATGCTGACAAAAACTCATTGCGTTTGTCTTTAAAAAAGATTTCAAAAGTTTCATCAAAATTCAAATGTTTCAAATCATCGAAAGTAACGGCTTTTTCGCGAGGTGCATAATAAATTTCACATTTTTCTTGCGCATGAATCGGCATCATTCCTCCTAAAACCAAAAAAACTAATATAAGCATGACAAGCTGCAACTTGGTTTGCACTTTGCATTTGCGACATATATCAAGCATTAAACGCATAGGCGCGCCTCTTAGGGTGAAATAATTTTGTTATCTAAGCCAAGCTTTAAAATGGCGCGATCAATTTTGTCATTTATGTCATAAATATCAATTTTAGCTTCAAATTGCTCGACCGACACACCAAGATATTCTTCGGCTTGTTCAAAGCCGTTAGGCGATGACAAATCAAATTTATCGTTTAAAGACTGCAGTTTTTCATGAAAGGCGTTCGTCTCCTTGGCAATTTGTAAAACGTCATCGAGATTTGAATTTTTTAACGCTTTCAATAAGCGATCAATATCTTCTGGCGAGGCACTATAAAAGTAGCTAAATATTCCTGTATCCATCATCTCAACTTGGAATACAGTCAATGATGCAATATCTTGATAATAAACAGGCCAATTTTCATAAGGTCCAAATGCTTTTCTATTAAAACTGAGTGTCAACGCAACGCGCGATAAGAACTCTTCATGAGGTATGGCATTAAACTTTTGATAGTACCAATTTTTTAAATTTGGATTTTGACAAATTCGCGCATAAATCGCGCTGTAGATTTCGCTTTGGCTTGGAAATTCAGCCATTAATTTTTGTGCAGCTAAGGTTTTTGGGGTCAGGGCATAAAGCATCTCATATTCTCGCTTATGTTCCCGTTCAAAAGATGTATCATCCATATCCACCGCTTGCGCCTTTTTATATTGTAGCAAAGCACGGTGTCCGGGGCCCCAACCATTGTCAGCTTCTTGTTCACTAATAGGGATTGAAAAGGCTTTTATTGACTTTTCCTCTGGATCAAAATCTTGATAGCGCGTACCATAAGCTGCCATAGCAGTTGAAAGTTGATCGGCCATTTTATCCATATTTTGGCGTTTTAACGCCCTTACCATATAGGGGGCAAAATCAGAAAACCGGCCAGAAAAAAGATCTTTCGTGTCTGGATATTCTGCAAGGGCAAAAAGCCAGAAAAGATCTTGAAGGTCATCACTATCCGATAAGAGGTCGCTGTCTATTTCCAACAGTCCGCTTCTTTTAACGTCTTCTGAAACAGGGGAAAAATATTGAGCACTTAACCTTAATAGATTAAGATGAAACTCTGCCTGCATGGTTTCATTAAAACTTATAATTTTTATATGATTAAAGTCGAATGGTTTGGATTGATCCCAATAGCGAATTTCGCATTGTTCTTGTGCATTGCTCGTCATAGTTCCACCAAGAACAAGAGCAATAATAGAAAAAATCTGAAAAAATTTTAATAATTTAGGCATAATCATTTTTCACTTTATTAGAGCGTTTTTCCGAAAAGTGTGAAGCGGTTTTCAGACAAAAACGAAGGTAAACAAAGGATTAGAGCGCCGATCTGATCCTGTCAGATCGAAAAGCGCTCTAATGTTACAGATGGTATAAAATATGCTTTTAATTAAATTTGAAGAACTCGTCTTTTGTTTAAAGTAAACGATATTGGCATAAAGGGAAGTTATATATTAAAAAAAGTTTTATTATTAACAATGCTTGATAGTGCTAAACTTAGCTATACTAGCATAAATATTTTGTGTCTTTTCAAGTGAAGCAATTGTGACAAAACATATTTTAAAACCCAAATGCGCGGCAACATTATTGATATTAAAAGCTATAGATGGCAAGCCATTTGTATTGATGGGAAAACGCCATGAAGCGCATAAATTTATGCCAGATTTTTATGTTTTTCCCGGTGGTAAAATGGATCGTGCTGATTTTACCCATCTTTACTCCACTTCACTTCATGAGCGTGATATAAAAATGATGCGCAGTGAAAAGACCCATTTTACAGAAAAACACGCAAATGCTTTGGCATTATGTGCTATTCGGGAAACACAAGAAGAAACAGGGCTTCTTATTGGAGTAAAAACTAAGGCTCCGTTAAGAAAAAGTATAAATTCTGCTTGGCGCATTTTTCAAAATCAACAACTGCTGCCCAACCCATCTGCTTTACATTATTTTGCAAGGGCAATTACCCCAACGGGGCATATTAGGCGGTTTGACACACGTTTTTTTCTAACCTTTGCAGAAAATATCAATAATATTGATAAAATGCAGCCATCAAGTGAATTATCTAATTTACAATGGGTTGATTTGTTTTCACCGCCAAACATCAAAATTCATGACATTACAAAACAAATCATGGAAGATACAAAAGATTGCATAACGCCTAACATGGCGTTAAAGCAATGTCATCCAGTTACGCTATATTATAGCGTGAGGGGAAGACATTATAGAAAGGTTCGATTTAGCTGATGACTTGTGAAACGGATAGCCAAAGCGAAAACCATGCCATGCGGGCGATCATTGCGGCGATAGCGACAATTGCTGCGGTAGGTATAGCAATTGGCCTTGGAACGCCCCTTATTTCAGCAATGATGTTGGATCATGGTATTTCTGAAAGTATTATTGGTTATAGCGGCACGATTGGCGGTCTTGCCACCATCATTGCTGCGGCATGTACGTCAAGAATCGCGCTAAAATTTGGCGTTATCAAACCGATTTTAACCATGCTTATTGTTGGCGCGTTAAGCTTTTTAGGGTTTTATTGCTTTCAAGGCCTATGGGTTTGGTTTATCTTACGTTTTACCTTGCATTTTGCTATGACGATTATGTTCATCCTATCAGAATTTTGGGTCAATAGCTCAGCCCCACCAGCAAGGCGTGGAGCGATTCTTGCCATTTATGCGGCGACTTTTGGTTTTGGTTTTTCGCTAGGGCCAATTTTGTTTTCCTATGTTGGCAGCAAAGGCTTTTTACCGTTTGGTATAGGGTGCTTGCTTATTGCCCTTGCCAGCATTCCCATTATGTCAGCATGGAAATTAAGCCCTAATTTCAAAGACAGCGAACATGTGCCATTTTTGCCATTTATTTTCAAAGTGCCAACATCAACCATGGCTGTGCTGGTTTATGGTGCGGTTCAGCTAGGTGCAGTTACCCTAATCGCGCCATTTTCATTAAATTTGGGCTATAGCGAAGCGCAGGCTGGACATTTTTTAACCCTGCTTGCTTTGGGCAATGTGCTGCTTTTGGTACCAATTGGCATGATTAGCGATCGGTTGCCCGACCGCCGCTATGCTTTGGCTGGTTGCGCAACCATTGGCCTTATTGGCACTTTACTCGTGCCATTTATCACGCAGCATTATTATTTACTTGGCGCGGTTTTATTTGTTTTAGGTGGTGTATCAGCTGGTCTTTATACTATTGGCCTTGCCCAATTGGGGGCAAGACTCAAAGGCAGCGATCTTGCTGCCGCCAATGCCGCTTTCATTTTTTGCTATGGTATTGGCATGTTAATTGGCCCATCGATCATTGGACAAGCTATGGAAATCTTTCCCGTAACCGGTTTTTCCATGGCAATGGCACTTTTTTTCGGTCTTTATGTCGCTTTAGTTGTAATAAGATTGGTTGTAAGGTTAACACGCTCTTGACTTTTTATCCTGAATGCTTATTGTCGCGACAAAATCGTCTTAGGCCACGGGTCATTCAGGCGGTGTGGTGATTCAAATAGACAGGATTCTCTATTATGGCTAAAGCTAATACAATCAAAATCAAGCTTTTGTCGACGGCAGAAACCGGCTTCTTCTATGTAACAACAAAGAACAGCCGTACAATGACCGATAAGATGACAAAGCGCAAATATGATCCAATCGTAAGAAAACACGTTGAGTTTCGCGAAACAAAGATCAAGTAATTTTTTATAAATTATGTTTAAAAACACGGCTTTTAGCCGTGTTTTTTTATGTCTAAAATAAATCTTTAATTCTATTAAATGCTGACCATTACAGTTGTGAAACAATCAAACTGTCTTTATTAGAACGTTTTTTTGAAAAGTGTGAAGCGGTTTTCGGACAAAAACGAAGGTAAACAATGCATTAGCACGATCTGATCCAATCAGATCGAAATGCGCTCTAAAGCTACAAAGCGCATAAAGCCAACATGATACAGCTTTTGCCAAAGCTAAGAGGTTGGACTTAGCAATCAACCTCAAATTGCAAGCCATTATAAGCTGGCTCGACATAATCTGGCGTTTCGCGCAAAACAGTGCGATAATCAAGATAAATATGCATGTGGGTTAATATGGCACGTTTTGGCCGCAAATAATCAATCCAATCCAAAGCCTGCGAAAGTGAAAAATGACTTGGATGTGGTTGATATTGCAAAGCACCAATAATAAGCACATCAAGATCAAATAGCTTAGTTAAACTTTCTTCTGGAAAGGCACTCACATCGGTGCAATAAGCCACACTCCCCATACGAAAGCCAAGCGAGTGAATATCGCCATGGGTTTGCAAATGGCTTTGAAACTCTAATTCACCCCCTGCCCCATTAATTTTAAAATGGTCATAGGGGCCAATTTGATGGGCGCGTAATATGGGTGGATAGTTTGACCCCTTGGGTGTTTTAAAACAATAGCCAAAGGCTTCATGCAAGCGATTTAACGTGGCTGCATCGCTATAAATGTCAATTAGCTTATTTTGTCCAATGCCAAAAGTGCGCAAATCATCAATGCCATGAATATGATCTGCATGGGGATGAGTATAAACCACCCCATCAATTTTGGTGATGCCAGCATCAATGGCTTGGGAGCGAAAATCAGCCCCTGTATCAATGACAACGCTGGTTTTTCCATTTGCGCTAACACGCTCAACCAATAGCGAGGTGCGATAGCGAAGGTTTTTAGGCTCTAAGGGATCGCAAGAACCCCAATCACCATTTGGTCGCGGCACCCCTGGCGAGGAACCGCAGCCTAAAATGGTAAATCGCAATTTATCTTTTACAGATATTTCAGCCATCCTATTTTGTTTAACCAATCACTGCATTTTTGAAAAAAGCCGAAATGCATTATCAGTTGTAATTTTAGCCAAATCTTCATAGCTAAGAGAGCGCAGCTCGGCCAAAACTTCCGCAGTTTTCACCACATAAGAAGGCTCATTGCGCTTGCCACGATAAGGAACTGGCGCAAGGTAAGGCGCATCGGTCTCTACCAATAATTGCTGCAAAGGCACGATTTTTGCAACCTCACGAATTTCTGGTGCGCCCTTAAAGGTCAATATTCCTGAAAAAGATAAATAGCCGCCAAGCTCAATGCCTGCCTTTGCCAATTGCATACCAGAAGAATAGCAATGCAAAATAAATTTGAATTTTCCCTTTGCCATTTCTTCACGCAAAATCGCTTCCATATCTTCATCGGCATTACGGGAATGAATGACCAATGGTAATTCACTGCGTCGCGCTGCATCAATATGATGAAGAAAACTCGCTCTTTGTTGCTGCGGTGTTGCATAGTCATAATGATAATCAAGACCAGCTTCACCAATCGCCACCACCTTTTTATGGCTGGTTAATGCCAATAGGTCTTCTGCGGTAATATCGGGTTCTTCATGGGCGCTATTGGGATGCGTCCCTACTGAGCAAAAAACATGCTCATATTTTTCGGCAATGCGAATGATCCGATCAAACTGGCGCACATGGGTGGAAATTGTCACCATGCGCTTAACACCAGCTTGATGAGCGCGTTCTACTACCTCATCAAGCTCGGGAGCAAAATCATCAAAATCGAGATGACAATGGCTATCAATCAACATAATTTAACCCTCAAGCTCTTCAAGCTTATAACGTGGGAAAATACCGCTTGGACTTGGCAATGCAGTTCCTGGCGCAATCCACTGGCTTGCAACATCGTTTAACATGCGCTGATCTTCGCCAATATTTAAAAGTTCAAGCAATTTGTCGATTGATGCGGGCATAAAGGCCTGCAAAGGAATTGCTACACGGCGCAATATTTCAGCGGTTACATAAAGAACGGTATCAGCGCGTGCTGGATCCGTTTTGCGCAAAGCCCAGGGCTCTTCACCTGCAAAATAGCGATTAGCATCAGAAATGACCGCAAAAATCGCCGTTAACGCTAAATGCGGTGCCTGCCTTGCCATTGCGTCACGTGCAGTGTTAACCACGTCAATAGCCTTATCTAAAATCTCACTATCTTGCGCCAATAACTCACCCTTATTTGGCACTTTTCCATCGCAATTTTTAGCAATCATTGATAAAGAGCGCTGGGCAAGATTGCCAAGGTCATTGGCAAGATCGGCATTAATGCGGTTTATAATCGCGGTATTGTTAATAACGCCATCTTGGCCAAAGGATACTTCACGCAAGAGGAAATAGCGAATGGAATCAACGCCATATTGCGCGGTAATTGCAAAAGGATCAATGACATTACCAACCGATTTTGAAATTTTTTCACCGCGCATGAGCAAAAAGCCATGGGCAAAAACCCGCTTCGGCAATTCAATACCTGCAGACATTAAAAAAGCTGGCCAATAAATAGCATGGAAGCGAACAATATCCTTACCGATAATATGTGCATTGGCTGGCCAAAACCCAGCACGCGGCGCATTTGGATCTGGATAGCCGGTTGCGGTTAAATAATTGGTAAGCGCGTCAAGCCAAACATACATGATATGTTTAGAATTACCCGGTACGGGAACACCCCAAGAAAAATTGGTCCTCGAAACTGATAAATCACGCAAACCAGAGCGCACAAAACTCATAATTTCATTGCGCCGCTCATTTGGCCCAACAAATTCAGGGTGCTTTTCATAATAATCTAGCAATTTATCTTGATATTTTGACAGGCGGAAGAAATAGCTTTCTTCCTCGTTCCATTCAACTGGTGAACCAACTTCAGTTTCGCGGCGAATACCATCTTCACCAACGATCGTATCTTTTTCATCATAATAGGCTTCTTGACGAACCGAGTACCAGCCAGCATAGGTATCAAGATAAATATCACCATTATCTTCCAAAATTTTCCACAAGGTCTGACAAGCATCATAATGGCGTTTTTGGGTGGTGCGGATAAAATCATCATTAGAAATATTCAATGATGCTAGCATTTCTTGGAAAACGGCTGAGTTTTTATCGGCCAATTCTTGCGGAGTAATGCCCAACTTTTCCGCTGTCTGCTGCATTTTCAAACCATGCTCATCCGTACCTGACAGAAAAAAAACATCCTTGCCGTCAAGGCGCTGAAACCGCGCCATACTATCGGTGGCAATCGCATTATATGCATGGCCGATATGTGGTTCGCCATTAGGATAATAGATTGGTGTCGTTATATAATATTTTTCACGCATTTAACTTCAGTCTTCATTATCTCTTACGGCGCACGCTCAAATAGCGGCCCGAATGGTTGCAATATTTTAAAAATGGCTACAAAAATTGGGTGAACAAGCCTTATTGCTGTTATCTTCCTATTGTTTTTGTAACCCTTGGCATAATCTTTTCAATCAATATTGAATAGTTTTTCAACTAATGTCAGCGATGATTTTTATCATGATTATCTGACGGAATAAGATTAGAAACATTATCGCCTTTTCTTTAAAGACATAATGCTAGATTTTGCCTTTGTCACCTAAAAAGATAATATAATTCCATGATTAACCCAAACAGTCGTTCAAATTTTGATGTAGTTTTTGCAATAGAACAAGGATAGATTGCCTTTTATCGAGATTATAGGCGGTGGCATCACGTATTTGCTGCTCAATCTCAATCCAGAATTGTGATAGCTTTTCACCCGTTGCTAGATCGCCACCAATGGCTTTATCACGCGACACCTGCGCCACACGATCAAGCACATAATCAATAAAAAACGAAAATTGCACTTCGGCATCTTTGGCAGATAACACGCTGGCAAGCTTAAAAGCACCATCAACTGAAAATGCCTTATTGTTTAAAATATCTTCAACCGCATGGATAATATCGAGCCCGCCATAAGCTAGCATTAAAGCCGCCTTACGAACGCTTCCTTCAGAATTGGCAATTAACTCGTCATTATCTTGCATTTGTGCAGATCCATTATCAAAACCTGCCGCATGGGCTAATGCCATTTGTAAATCATTATGATCCAATGGCTTAAACATTATTGCCTGACAACGCGAACGAATGGTGGGCAAAAGTCGCCCAGCATTATGGGAAATAAGCATAAAAATAGTGCGCTTTGGTGGTTCTTCCAAGGTTTTTAACAGCGCATTAGCGCCATTTCTATTCATATCATCCGCAGAGTCGATAATGACGATGCGCCAATCATTATTAGATGAGGTTTGCTGTAAAAAATGGGTAATCTTACGAATATCATCAATAGTAATTGCCCCACGAAACTTTTGTGTTTTAGGGTCAAACGCCCGTGATATATGCAAAAGATTAGGATGAGCACCTTGGGCAATTTTGCGCCAAATATTTTCATTTTCAAAATTTATTGCAGCGTCATCATTAATAATATCACGAAGGTCTTGCGCCATTATACTATTGGCAGCAATGTTTTTTGCCAATAAAATATAACCAAGGCGATAGGCAAGACTTGCCTTACCAATGCCCCTTGCGCCTTCCATTAATAGCGCGTGATGCAAGCGGTTTTCGTCCAGCATTTGCGCAAGAAACGCACGTTGCGCCTCATGACCGACAAAGAAAGTATTTTGTGCAGGACTGATGATTCCATCAATATCATCATATTGTGGAATACTAACAATGTCGTTCATCTTAACCTCAAATGTCACGCGGCGAAAATGCCTTCAACGCTTACTATAATAGCTTTATACTTTTATGAAGCAAAAAGCCTATTTTAATCATTGTGTTTGATGTAATTTTTGTTCTACACAAGACAAAATTTCATTGGCAATTTGGTCTATATCGCCCTCTGCATCAATAATCACGCAGCGATCTGGCTCTTTTTGTGCAATATCAAGAAATGCCTGCCGGCGATTTTCATGAATTGCGACATCATCTTTTTCAAACCGATCAACCGCACTATCAGCACTTCGGCGCGAATTTGCCCGTGCTAAGCCCACTTCTGCCGGCAAATCAAGAATAAAAGTAATATTTGGCCGTATATTTTTTATTGCGGCCTGTTCAAGTGCATCAACCGTTGTGGCAAGTTGCGGTGAAGCTGTGCCCTGATAAACACGGGTTGAATCAATAAAGCGGTCACATAGCACAATTTTACCAGATTTTAATGCCGGCTCGATCAAAACATCAATATGGTCAGCTCTTGCAGCGGCAAACAAGGCTGCTTCAAGCGAAGCACCATATTTTTCGCCATAACCGCTTAGCAATACATAGCGCACCGCCTCTGCCCCTGCTGTGCCACCCGGCTCACGGGTAATGACCAAATCATAGCCCTTTTGTTCAAGTGCTTTTGCAAGGCGTTTTATTTGCGTTGATTTACCTGCACCTTCGCCACCTTCAAAAGAAATAAAAAAACCCTGCTGCAAAATACTATTCCTTCATTTCCTTAAAGACTTATGATGGATTAAACTTAAAATATAAAAGCGTAAGAACCAATTAATTCCAATAAGCCCTAATCCAACCGATGGAAAGCTCATAAAGGGAATTTTTTGCCTTTTGGGTTATGCTTGCCTCTGTCGCCGTTTCGCCCGTAAATACTGGCCGTTGAAGAATACTATCGCCATTAAGCAAAATTTTAACCAAACCAACTTGTTTATTGGCTTCCACCGGCGCTGTAATTGGCCCTTCATAGGTAATTTTAGCCTCTACTTGTTTTATCTTGGTTTTTGGTATTAAGACAGCAACGACTTCATTAACCTTTAGGCCAATCGTGGTATTATCGCCGCCAAATAGTTTGGCTTGCCCAATGTTTTCACCCTTATCGAAAACAAGGCGGGTTACAAATTCATTCATTGCCCAAGTGATAATACGGATTGCCTCTTCATTGCGCTCTTTTTCTTTGGGGACACCAGCAAGTGCAAGAAATAATTTACGGTCATTTTTTTCAACTGATAAGAAAATCGAATAGCCCTGCCCCTGCGTAAAGCCATTCGCCATGCCAACAACGCCAATATTGGCCGCTACTAACGGATTGCGGTTACGCTGAAATATTTTGTTCCATTCAAAGGCTGGCTGGCTATATAGCGCTATTTGATCAGGATATTCTTTTTCTAAATAAGCGCCAAGCAATGCCAAATCTTTAAGTGTAGTATATTGCCCGTCTTGCGGTAAGCCGGTTGCATTGACAAAATGGCTGTTTTTAAGACCAATTTCCGCCGCTCTTTCATTCATTTTATCAACAAAAGCTTCTTCACTACCAAATGCACCTTCAGCCAATGCAAGGGCCGCATCATTGGCTTGTAGGACAATTAAGCCCTGCAATAAATTATTAACGCTGACCTTGCTTTTTACCGCCGCAAACATTGTGGTTGTACGTGATGGTGCACCACCGCGCCGCCACGTATCTTCGGAAATGATATATTCATCATCTAATGAAATTATATTCTGCTTAAGTGCATGTAAAATAACTTCTGCGCTCATCAATTTGGCAAGTGACGCTGGCGCTATGCGACTATTGGCTTGTTTTTCAAATAAAACACTGCCGGTTTCTTTATCTATCAATAATGCCTGTGCCGCACTTGTTTCAAAATCTTTGTCCACTATAGCTGAAAAAGCTGGCACGCGTAAAAAAACCAGCCATAAGCATATCAAAAATAGCGAAATGACGATGGAAAGTCGCCGAAATAAATGATTGGTAAAATTTTTGCTTATTGATTTCATACCCCAATAGTCCCAATCATCCCGTATAATTTTATCTAAAAGTCGATATTTCACCATTCTTAGCGAGGCATTATTAATATTTTTTAAATTCAAACAATAATAAAGGCTGCGCGTTTTGTGACGTGCAGCCTTAAATAATTTTAGTAATTACTTAAAATAAAACCAATTTTATATGACAAAAACTAATGATCTCTCACGATAAACGCATCATTTGCACCAGCTTGCCATGCAGCATCAAGTGCTTCATCAAGATTGTTTTTGACCATGAGATGAGCCGAGTAAATTACATTGCCATTTTGGTCTTTATCTTCAACAAACTTAACATCACCAAAAGATTTGAGCTTTTGAGCAATTTCATTAACATCGTTTTTATTGGCAAAATTACCCAAAGTAATAAATTCTTGTTTAGCTTGTGAATAAGCACCTTCATCACGCAAAATTTGCGCAAAAATATCACTATTGCGTCCTGATGCAATATATTCTTCAACATAGGCAGAGGTTAAACGCGGCGCTAAATTAAGAGCAGGCTTTGCTTCTGACAAATCAAAACTATCTTTTACCACAGCTTTAACGGCTTTTTCAGCTGCTTTATTCTTGTGATTATCTTCAATTGCAACAAAGGCAGCAGCAGAGCCCGCGTTTTGATTTGGCCCACGATAGGAAGCTAATAAATAGCTGTCTTTACGAGGTTGCGCAGGTGCTGGCCCGATATAATCAACCTTAACATCAGCAACACCACGATCTGCAAAATGCAAAGTCTCAGCTGCTTTTTTAGAAAGATCAATCAAACGATTATGAGCAAAGGGCCCACGATCATTAACCCGTACAACGACAGATGCACCATTTTTTAAATTGGTAACCCTTGCATAACTTGGCAAAGGCATAGTGGGATGAGCGGCAGTCAAATGGTTCATATTAAAGATTTCGCCATTTGCCGTTTTACGGCCGTGAAATCCTGCGCCATACCAAGAAGCGCGCCCTACTTTGCTATAACCAATTTCAGCCTTAGGGTAAAACCATTGACCATTAACTTTGTAAGGTTTTCCAACAAAAACGCGCCCTGCTTTACGAGCAATTTGGGCTTCGGCATTTTGAAAAATTTTTACACCAGGTAGCGGTGCACCATATTCAACATCTTTAACGGGCGTTGTACGTACTAATTCTTTCTCGCTTGGAAATAGCGGACCTGTAGAATTACAAGCTGTCAAACCAGCTACCAACACAACAAACCCTGTAAGCTTAACCGCTGTTGATGCGGAGCTTTGCGATAATTTTCGTAATTTTTGCTTCATGTTTCGTCCGCTCTGTAATGAAACCGCAACCAAATCGCAAACCCTAGCGATGAGGTTTTATTGACGACCAACCAGAAACTAGCCGCATAGACACAAATTGTTTAAATCAAATAATGTTACAAATTGGTAACATATTGCGATTAGTGCTAGCAAGCGCGCTTCTACGCTTATCAACAATGCTTTTACTAACATCTTTAAAACCCTAATATAAGTAATTGATTTTTAAGAAAAATCAGCTACAAAAACTCTATTTTTGCTTTAAATTATAGTTAATATTTATCTCTTTAGAACCTGAAGCTAAAATGTTATCATATAATTTGAAAAAGTTGAATAAATTGCCAAAATCTACCCACGAATGCGAGCATTTTTTTAAATCACCTAAATGAATCATATAGTTGATCACGCAATGTAACAAATCAGTTTTATTGGTATTTTGCAAAATAGGCGTAATTAGCCGTCAATATTATTCTATATGGCTGCCATTACTTTAGAGCGCATTTCGATCTGATTGGATCAGTTCGGCGCTCTAATGAATTATTTACTTCGCGTTTTTTGTCCGAAAACCGCTTCACACTTTTCAAAAAACGCTCTAAAACTTCATCCTGCGCAAAAATGCTTATGATTTTGACCTAAGTCCAAGTTTTGGGAAAAGCTGCAAAATAAAACCAATACCAAAAATATAAATACTGGTAATCATCAGACCTAACTTTGTCCAATAAGGCGCTTCAAGGTTATAAAGTAATGCAACAAAACCAAAACCACACCACGCTAAAAAGACGCTTAAGTTTAACGGCCGCAGGCGCACAACCCGAACTGGGTGCAGAAAATATATCGGCACAAAGGATAAAACCGCTGCAAACACAACAACACCAAAAGCCACCCACTCACCGGGCTCCAGAACGAAAAGCGTGAAAACCACCATATTCCAAACAACAGGAAAGCCTTTGAAGAAATTTTCTTTCGTCTTCATTGCGGTATCGGCGTAATAGATTGCACTGCTAATCACAATGATCGCGCCTGATAAAAATGATAGCCCCTCGCCCATGAAGCCGCGTTGATAAAGCGCAAAGGCAGGAATAAGCACATAAGTGACGTAATCAATAATATTATCCAATAATTCGCCAGACCAAGTCGGCAAAACATATTTTACGTCTAGTTTTCGTGCTATCGGGCCATCAATGCCATCAACAAATAAAGCAAACCCCAACCAAAAAAACATGGCTGTCCACTGTTTTTCAGACGCTGCAACAAGTGATAAGAAAGCTAAAAATGATCCCGATGCAGTTAAAAGATGTACCGAAAAGGCTCGCGCCTGTGGCATAGTTACTTTTTTTGCCATTAGGCGTTCTTTGCCATCTTTTATCTTTTCAGAAAGACTATTTTTCACGCGAGCATCATCCCTGTTTAATCCATCCGCAAAAGCGGATCTTGCACTTTTAATAGTATTAAAGTGAAAGAGCTACAACAAAGAATTGTAATAAAGCAACCAATATTCATTTTTTAATCAAAGGCACCACCTTGTATAGCAGCTTATCAAGTGCATAACTAAGGTTTTATAACACAATCAAATCAAAATAGTCTCCAATGGTGTGATCACGGCATTAGCGCGCTAATATAGGTGTTTATGATAAATGTGGCGCAAAATATCTATATAAAATATGTCTATTGGACAAAAGCTCCGTCAATCTTTGCTTTTTATTGCAAAAAATAAATGATAGATTGCCAAAATAATGAAATGAAAAGGATGCTGTCATGCAAGATGCCGATATTTCTCTCAACACCAAAAGCAAAATCGCCATTGTTGGCGCAGGACCTGCTGGAATGTTTGCGGCACTTAAATTGGCGGGACATTTTGATAATATTTTACTCATTGGCCCAAGCACCGACCAAAATGACATGCGCACCACCGCACTTATGATGCCAGCCATCAAACAACTTGATGAAATTGGCATTTGGCAAGATTTGGCAAGCAAAGCTGCACCCCTTGCTACCATGCGGATCATAGATGGCACCAAGCGGCTTATTCGCTCGCCTTGTGTTACATTCCGTGCAAGTGAAATCAACGAGCAAGCTTTTGGCTTTAACATTCCTAATATTTCACTGAATGCTGCTTTAAAAACGGAGGTAGAGCAATGCAAAAAAATAACACAATTACCAAACCATGTTACCCATTATGAACATTTAGATAATGAAGTGCAGGTTACCCTTGATAATGGTGATATAATCACCACCCAATTGCTGGTTGCAGCAGATGGAAGAAACTCGGCAGCAAGAGAAGCTGCCAGCATTGAAACACGGCAATGGGCCTATCCGCAAACTGCCGTCATTTTAAGCTTTTCACACCCATTACCACACCTAAACACCTCAACCGAATTTCACACCAGTGAAGGGCCGTTTACGCAAGTGCCATTACCTGGCAATAAGTCGAGCCTCGTTTGGGTGCAAAAGCCTGAAAAAGCTAATAGACTATTAGGCCTTGGGCCTGAAGCCTTAGCGAGGCAAATTGAAGAAAAAATGGGCTCAATGCTTGGTAAAGTCACCATTGAAACACCCGTCCAAGCATGGCCAATGGGCGGTGCAGTGCCTAAATATTTTGCCCGTAATAGAACAATCCTTATTGGTGAGGCTGCACATGTTTTCCCGCCTATTGGCGCACAAGGTTTAAACCTTGGAATTCGCGATGTTGTTGATTTGACAAATGCCGCAGCAAAAAACCTCGAAGATCCGGGCTCGGACAATGCAATCAATGATTATAATCGTCACCGCAAGCCCGACATTTGGGCGCGTACCGGCTTTGTGCATTTGCTTAACCGTGCTTTATTGTCAGATTTTCTACCCGTGCAAATGGTGCGCAGTGGTGGTTTGGAGCTTTTGCGACAGTTTTCGCCCTTACGTACGCTTTTCATGCATGAAGCTATGCAACCCGGCCAAGGTTTTTCATGCTTAAAGCCAAAATTTTTAAAACAAAAAGCTTAAACCTTGATCAAAGCATATCACTTTCAATTTGGCTCAGTGATATGCGCGAGTTTTGGCTGTGTTGGATTTTGCTAATTTTTTTAAAATAAAGCAAATCATTGCTATAAGAATAAATATGAAATAGACAAAAAATAAGGGTGCAGTAAAAAAACTGCACCCTTTTTATATTCAATTTTTTGAAATCTAACTTTTAAGCCAATTTGCTTAATTGACTGTGCTAGTAAATAAAACCTTATTTACCCCAATAAATTTTTCAAAAATATTAATGGGTCCAAGGCGCTTTTCTATCTGACTTAAAATTATCAGAATAAGAAACATTCGCTCTATTTGGCTTATGGGCAGGTTCTACCCGATAAGCAATGCCTTCAGCCTTAGCATAAGCAATAGCATCTTCTAACGTGTCAAATTGCACGCGCAATTGGCTTTTCATGTCGGCAGAGGAAGTATACCCCATTAAAGGATCAATCATTTTGGCCTGTTCTGGCTCATACTGCAAAATCCAATAACCTGTTTTAGCTTGGCCTGACTGCATTGCATTTTTTGCAGGACTATAGATACGCGCAACCATATTCACTTACCCTTCAATTTCAATTCAATTATTGAAAGCATATTATATAGAACACTATGCCAGAAAAAGAATAAAATAACCATCAAGATTATTTTACAACTTCCAATGCTAAGAATTTTGATTCTTAATCACGGCCATGGCATTCTTATCAACTTTGGTTAAGCGATACAGCGCACAATCAATTATTGCAATTAAAATAATTCTAACATGGGTTGGAAATGAAACATTTACGCTTTAGCCCCATAGATAAACCTATAGGGAATAATAAGATAAGTTGTTTTGGGGATTAATAAAAATTAGGAGAATTTTTGATAAACTCAATATCTATCATCTAATAAGTATTATTTTATTTTTTGAAGATATATTTTTCTTGATATTTATTTATATCAAATTACTATTTAAAGTAATGGTCGGAGCGATAGGATTCGAACCTACGACCCTCTGGTCCCAAACCAGATGCGCTACCAGACTGCGCTACGCTCCGACTTTTGTTTAAGAGTTGGTGTGTCTCTCAAGCGTGTTTGCTGTCTAAAAGGTTTGCTTTGAAAGTGCAAGCCCTTTTTTTAGTTTTTTTAAAAAAAATGTCATTTTTTTCATTTTTTTAAAAATTCTGCCGCTGCTGTGGAAAAAACTTGGCCCAAAAAGCTAAAATCTAAAATCTATTATGCGCTTGGTTGAAAATTATCGGCTAAATTTAAAAAAATGCCCTGCAATTTTAACGTCGCAATCAACTATTTTCCTATGGGCGAAAAACGCCTCAATAAAATATCGGCAATTTTTATAATAGACGCTATATTATATCGTGTTTTTAATAACATGATTCTTGCAGCGACTTTATGAGTTGAGGGTTTTGAAAATGACAGATATTAATAAAATAATTGCAGCCTATAGTGAGCAATTAAAAAATCCGCAAATTAAAGTCGCATATCAATATTTAATAAAGTTTATGATGCGCCTTAAAGGCTTTTTTATAAAGGCTAAAGGTGAAAATTTTACGTTTGGTAATGTTTCACCCGGTTATATGGACTATAGCTATTTCCCATTTTACAACGCATTACTAAAGCAGCATGGCTTGCGCTTTGGCATTGTACTCAATCACCAAAATATGGCCTTTGAGCTTTGGCTGATGGGGCAAAATACTCTGATACAAAAGAATTTTTGGCGCATTTTTAAAACCAGCCCATGGATGCAAAATTATAGCACGATGCCACGCTACAGCACTTTGGAAGTCCAACTTATGGACCAGCCTGATTTTAACCAAGAAAATGCGCTGATGGAGAATATCTTACAAAATGCTTCGCAATATATAGGTGAAATTCTGGTTTTCATTGAATCTAATACCCAAACGTAAAAAGCCCTTACCTCTTAAAGGAGGTAAGGGCTTTTATATGCAGCAATCAAATCTTAAATTTTAAGCGGTTTCACGCAAGATTTCACCATTAGGTTCACGTAAAACATAACCGCGCCCCCAAACAGTTTCAATATAATTTTGTCCACCAGAAACAGCGTCAAGTTTTTTGCGCAATTTACAAATGAACACGTCAATAATTTTCAATTCTGGTTCATCCATGCCACCATAAAGATGGTTTAAGAACATTTCCTTGGTAAGGGTAGTGCCTTTACGCAAAGACAAAAGCTCAAGCATTTGATATTCTTTACCGGTCAAGTGAACCGGAAGACCAGAAATTTCAACGGTTTTTGCATCAAGATTAACAATAAGGTCGCCTGTTGCAATCACGGATTGTGCATGGCCTTTTGAACGGCGTACAATGGCATGAATGCGTGCAATAAGCTCATCCTTATGGAAAGGCTTGGTCATATAATCATCGGCACCAAAGCCAAGACCACGAACCTTATCTTCAATGCCACCCATGCCAGAAAGAATAAGAATTGGCGTCTTAACCTTTGACAAGCGCAATGTGCGCAAAACTTCATAACCCGACATATCTGGCAAATTCAAATCAAGCAAAATAATATCGTAATCATATAATTTGCCGAGATCAACGCCCTCTTCGCCCAGATCGGTGGTATAAATATTGAAGCTTTCTGACTTCAACATTAACTCGATGCTATGGGCTGTTGCATTGTCATCTTCAATCAACAATACGCGCATAATAATTTCCCTTTTCCGCAACCACGAATCGGCCGCCTCGAACAAAACATTGGGTCAATTTTTAAAATGACCCCTCAATTGAAAAAATTAACCATAAAATACAAGCAACTATTGCCCTTATTTTATCTACTTTTGGCAGCACGCGGAACTGTCGTTGCCTTGTTTGTTAATTTGCCGAAAAATGGTTAACAAATTGTTATCCAGTAATGCAAGTCCTTAAAAAAAATTCTCTACTATTAACTATCCTTAAAAACGCATAAATAAAAAAAATCATATATTTCAGTTAATTAAAGCTAAGACTAATAAACCAATCATAAAATGACATTTACTAAGTAATTAATATCTTTATTAAAAAACAATGAATTATTGTAAAGACTATTTTCATATTAAAATTTTGCATTGTGCCTTTAAATATCAATTATATCGCAATTCTAAATAGGGTGTCATCAATGACATGCGAGCCTCTTCATTCATCAATACCACTCCTCCAATATAATTTCACAGCATTGCCACATTTTTAAAGGTTGTTTACCTCCCTTTAAGTCTCGCCTTTTATATTCATCTCAATCAAATATTTTGCCAAATATTTTGCAAAAATTTTGCTGCAAGGTTTAGCTTTTTATTTGAGCATTTTATTTTGAGGGTATTTCACATGATGAAGTTTCATAGGCTTCTTCATGATAGAGGGAGTTTATGTATGAAGCCTCGTGAAACGATTGTTAGGCTAAAACTATTCCAAGTGCGTGAAAAGCGTCGACAAATCACCCAACTTGAAACCATGGCATTTGAGTTTCAACGCATGGCTAATGAGCTTGAAACGCAAATCGCTAATGAAGAACGCAAAGCGGGCATAACCGACCATAACCATTTTGCCTATCCAACCTTTGCGGCGGCTGCGCGACAACGCCGTGAAAACCTATTAAACTCTGCAAATGATTTGAGCATTCAAAAGGCAGCTGCACTGATTGCATTACAAGAAGCAGAGGCAGAGCTTGCCAAAGCCCAAGCTATCGAAGAGCGTGATGGCACGTCAACGCTAGAAGAAGCGATAAGCTTTGTGCAACGCCGCTCAATGATTGGTTGATCGTTTAGCCGATCAGTGATTGGGTGATCGCTTAGCCGCTGAGTAATCGGGTAATTATCCAAATGCAATTGCACTTATTTGCGGATTATATATCCGCAAATAAGTGTCACTTAAATCACGCTATAAAGCTGATAAATTTGCTAAGTTTCAAAGCACATTTTAAAGTTAGTTTTAAGCTAAACAAATTCAGCCTAGTAAAGATTAAAGCTATAAGACAAATCTGTCATTTTCCTGTCATATAACTTGCCTATGCAGCTGCAAACAAGCATTACCATAGCAATATTAGCTTTTTTAAAATAAAATTAAGCCTGCCATAAATTATATTATTTAAATTTCATGTGATGTTTTGGGGATAAACCCCTAATAATATGGCCTAGCTTTTTGCTAAGCAAAAGACCAATAGGTGACAAATGAAATTTACTGAAACCTTTGCACTTTTACCATTTCTTGACACCGCTATTTGTCTGCTAACTGCTTTTGTACTTGGTACATTAATTGGTGCAGAACGCCAATATAGGCAAAGAACTGCTGGTTTACGCACAAATGTGCTTGTTGCAGTAGGAGCCGCCGCCTTTGTTGATCTTGGCCATCGTTTGGCAGGCAATGCCGAAGCTGTAAGGGTTATTTCCTATGTTGTTTCGGGTATCGGCTTTTTGGGTGCCGGTGTCATCATGAAAGAGGGAATGAATGTTCGTGGGCTAAATACTGCTGCAACCCTTTGGTGTTCTGCCGCGGTTGGCTCTTGTGCGGGCGGCGATATGCTTGCAGAAGCAGCACTGCTTACCTTTTTTGTGATATTTGGCAATACGGTGTTAAGGCGACTTGTCAATCTCATCAATCGTATTCCACTGAATGAAGAAACGGGCGAAGCAACCTATGAAATTCGTTTAACGGTTAATCGTGATTCTGCGCCAGAACTGCGCGAAAAAATGGTAGATCTATTGGAAAAAGCGCAATATCCAGTAAGTGATGTTGAAATATATGATCTATCTGGTGATAGAGTGGAACTGATTGCAACACTGGTCAGCACCGCTATTGATAAGGATGAAATTGAAGCGGTGGTTAACGTGCTTGAAAAAGAACGCAATGTTCATCATGCCAATTGGGAAAGCAGTACCCGCGAATAAAGACCAAGCACTGCATTAGAGCGTTTTTTTAAAAAGTGTGAAGCGGTTTTCGGACAAAAAACGCGCTCTAAGCCAATAAAGCCAATAAAGCCAATAAAAAAAACAGCGCAATACCACTATTGATATTGCGCTGTTTAAATATAGATTGGTTTAAAATAAATATATTAAGTAAGAGACTTAACGGCTTCTTCTAAAAGCACAAACATTTTTTCACGCAATTCATCTTCGCTAACAGCAACATTTGCAGCTTTAAAATCTGCCATGACTTTTTCAACAACATCATTATCGCCTGGCTCTTTCAAATCAGAAATAACCACTTCTTTAGCATAAGCATCTGCATCTGCAGCGGTTTTACCAAGCTTTTCAGCTGCCCATAAGCCAAGCTGGCGATTGCGGCGTGCTTCAGCCTTGAATCGCAAATCAGCATCATGAAAAAATTTATTCTCTAACGCTTCACCGCGTTCACTCATACCACTCATTGCACCCTCCGAATTCATGGCAACAAAGAAACTTCTTTAACTACTTGCCGTATAAAAGCGTAACAATCAAGGCGCAATTGTTAAAAACTGTTGTCAATGTTGTTTTTTCTACAATCTTAAGGCTGCGCATGATTGAGATTCTTTGCGATTTGCTATAGTGAGCTTAAATAGTTTATTTCAATTTAGTGAAGAGAGTTGCCATGAACCGTCGTCGTCGCATTTATGAAGGTAAGGCCAAAATTCTTTATGAAGGGCCAGAGCCAGGTACGCTCATCCAATTTTTCAAAGATGATGCAACAGCATTTAATGCTAAAAAGCATGAAGTGATTGATGGTAAAGGCGTTCTTAATAATCGTATTTCTGAACGTATATTTACTCTATTAGAAGAAATAGGTATTCCTACCCATTTCATCAAAAGTATTAATATGCGTGAACAGCTCATTCATGCGGTTGAAATAATTCCCCTTGAAGTTGTTGTGCGCAATATTGCCGCTGGCTCTATTTCAAAGCGTTTAGGCATTGAAGAAGGCACACCATTACCAAGCCCAATTATTGAGTTTTATTTCAAAAAAGATGAACTTGATGATCCAATGGTTTCCGCAGAACATATTTTTGCACTTGGCTGGGCAAGCCCTTCTGAGCTTGAAGAGATTATGGCAATTGCAAGCCGTATCAATGATTTCCTTAGCGGACTTTTCATTGGCATAGGCATTCGCCTTGTTGATTTTAAAATGGAATTTGGTCGCCTTTGGGAAGGCGATATGATGCGCATTGTCCTTGCTGACGAAATTTCCCCTGATTCTTCGCGTCTTTGGGATGTTAATACCAATGACAAGCTGGATAAGGATCGTTTCCGCCGCGACATGGGTGGCCTCGTTGAGGCTTATCAAGAAGTTGCTCGTCGCCTTGGCATCATGAATGAAAATGAAGCACCGCGCCCTAAAGGTCCGGTATTGGTGAAATAGCTCACCAGCTCTTACTGACATGAATTTATAGGCTTTTATTTTCACTTAAACGAGCCATTTATTTGCCTTATATGGCATTTGTTGCACCTTTAGTGAAAATATAGCCTATAAATGCTATTCTTATAATTCCATTCTAATAATTCCATTGGTTATTAAATCTCTTATGCGCGTCAACAAGCCATAAATCAGCCAAGTAGAAAGATTACAAGTTATGAAAGCCCGTGTCACCGTTACTCTTAAAAACGCTGTTCTTGACCCACAGGGAAAAGCTATTGTTGGTGCCTTGGAAGCACTTGATTTTAGTGGTGTTAATTCTGTTCGCCAAGGCAAAGTCTTTGATATTGAACTTGCAACCAATGACAAAGCCGTAGCCCAAAGCGAATTGCAAGCCATGTGCGAAAAACTATTAGCCAATACCGTTATTGAAAATTTCACCATCGAAATTTTATAATTTCAAAGCAAATTGCCTATAATGCAAGCTGCTTATACCACCAGTTTATGATATTATTGGCAATTTTAAGATTATAATTTGTGCTGCACTTTAGCTTAAAATCCGTTTAAACCAGAAAAGTGCTCTTGGTTATCTTCAAGGATTTGCAAATGAAAACGGCTGTTATCCAATTACCGGGCTTAAATCGCGATCGTGATATGATCACCGCTTTGAGCGATATTTCAGGCACCAAACCAATCACTGTTTGGCAAACAGAAACAACCATTCCTGATGTTGATTTGATCGTTATTCCAGGCGGTTTTTCCTATGGTGACTATTTGCGCTGTGGTGCAATTGCTGCGCGCATGCCGGTTATGCAAGCAATTAAGGAAAAGGCAGCCAAAGGCGTTAAAGTTCTTGGCGTATGCAATGGCTTTCAAATTTTGCTTGAGGCGGGTCTTTTACCGGGTGCTTTAATGCGCAATACATCGCTAAAATTTGTTTGCCGCGAAGTAAAACTTGAAATCGTCAATGCAAATACTGCTTTTACGACGGGCTACCAAAAAGGGCAAATTATTCGCTGTCCCGTTGCCCATCATGACGGCAATTACTTTACTGATAGTGAAAGCCTAAAGCAGCTTGAAGATAATGGTCAGGTTGTTTTACGCTATGCACAAAACACCAACCCTAATGGTTCGCTCAACGATATTGCTGGGATCATCAATAAGCAAGGCAATGTGCTTGGTATGATGCCGCATCCTGAAAACCTTATTGAAAAGGCTCATGGTGGCGATGATGGACGCGCCTTTTTTGCTGGCGCTTTAGGTATTGCAGCATGAAATTCTTAAAGGAAACCATAGTACTTGGAGCGTGTTTGCTAGGTGTTTCAGCCTGTTATAGGGTTACTCTACCTGTTGAGCCACCGGTTTTTAACAGCCAACATGCAGCTTTACCAACCATGGAGCACATTGCTTTAACCGCTAATCGCTGCTGGTTTAAATCAGGGGATAATGCATTCAAGGCCTATCGCCTTGCGCCTGAATTACAATCCTATAGTGGCAAGCCCCGTATTTTGCTTGTTGCCTATAACAGACCAACTGATCGGCCACTTTTGGTGGTGGAAGCCATGGGCAGCCCTGCACAAGTTTCGCATTATGGTCCGCTAATGGGCAGTAATTTAAGCGGCAGAATAACGGATAGCATCAAACGCTGGACTGCTGGCGACAATAAATGTTGAACGAATAAAATCAACTAAGCCCTTTATAAAATAAAATGGGTTTGGTTGAAATAGATCAAGAGCCAACAGATTATATGAAATACCCTTTAAAGGGTAAAATATAGCAAGCTGTTGTAAGGACAAACATTAATAGATATTTTGATTGGCTAGACTAACAATTATTTATTATCACTTAGGGAATACGGAGCCCAAACCTGATGAGCCTTGGCAATGATGTTGCAATAACCCCTGAACTTATCGCAGCCCATGGATTGCAGCCTAATGAATATGCCCGTATTATCGAGCTTATCGGCCGTGAACCAAGCTTTACTGAACTTGGCATTTTTTCCGCTATGTGGAATGAGCATTGCTCATATAAATCATCAAAAAAATGGCTACGTACCCTGCCTATTGATGGTGATTGCGTTATCCAAGGGCCGGGTGAAAATGCAGGCGTTGTCGACATTGGCGAGGGCGATTGTGTGGTTTTCAAAATGGAAAGCCATAATCACCCATCCTATATTGAACCATATCAGGGCGCAGCAACTGGCGTTGGGGGTATTTTACGTGATGTTTTCACTATGGGTGCGCGTCCAGTAGCCGCCATGAATGCGCTGCGTTTTGGTGAGCCAAGCCATCCACGCACCAAACACCTTGTTTCTGGTGTTGTTTCAGGGGTTGGTGGCTATGGTAATGCCTTTGGCGTTCCAACAGTTGGCGGTGAAGTTAATTTTGATAAAAGATATAATGGCAATATTTTGGTCAATGCTTTTGCAGCCGGCATTGCTAAAACCAATGCGATTTTTTATTCCAAAGCTGAAGGCGTTGGGCTACCCGTTGTATATCTTGGTGCCAAAACTGGTCGTGATGGTGTTGGTGGCGCCACGATGGCATCTGCCGAATTTGACGATTCGATTGAAGAAAAACGTCCCACAGTACAAGTTGGCGATCCATTTACTGAAAAATGCTTGCTTGAAGCCTGCCTTGAATTAATGGCAACTGGCGCAGTGATTGCTATTCAAGATATGGGTGCGGCGGGTCTTACCTGCTCGGCCGTTGAGATGGGCGCTAAGGGCGATCTTGGTATTGAGCTTAATCTTGATCTTGTGCCAGCACGCGAAGCAAATATGACCGCGTATGAAATGATGCTATCAGAAAGCCAAGAGCGTATGCTTATGGTGTTGCTGCCAGAAAAAGAAGCTGAAGCTGAAGCAATTTTCAAAAAATGGGGTCTTGATTTTGCAATTTGTGGTAAAACCACCGATGATCTGCGTTTCCGTGTCCTTCATCAAGGTGTTGAAGTTGCCAATTTGCCAATTAAAGAGCTTGGTGACGAAGCGCCAGAATATGATCGTCCTTGGGTGGAGCCAAAGCTTCCAACTGCACTAAATGATAGTGAAATTGCCGACCAAGGCGATTTGGGCAGTGATCTTTTAAAATTGTTAGGCTCACCTGATTTATCTTCACGGCGCTGGGTTTATGAACAATATGACACCTTAATCCAAGGCAATAGCCTTGTTTGCCCTGGCGGCGATGCCGGTGTCATTCGTGTTGACAGCAATGATAGACGCGCACTTGCATTCTCATCTGATGTCACCCCACGCTATTGTGAAGCCTCTCCCTATGAAGGGGGCAAGCAAGCCGTTGCTGAATGCTGGCGCAATATTACAGCAACAGGAGCAACGCCCCTTGCTTCAACCGATAATTTGAATTTTGGTAATCCTGAAAAGCCTGAAATTATGGGGCAGCTAGTTTTTGCCATTAAAGGCATTGGTGAAGCTTGTAAGGCACTAAATTTCCCAATCGTTTCGGGTAATGTGTCGCTTTACAATGAAACCAATGGTGAAGCTATTTTGCCAACACCAACCATGGCGGGCGTTGGCATTATTGCTGACTGGGCGCATATGGCCACTATTGGCGGCATGCAAGAGGGTGATATATTATTGCTCATTGGCGGTGATGGTCGCCATCTTGGTCAATCGATTTATTTGCGCGATATTTTAGGGCGCACGGAAGGCTTACCGCCTAAGGTTGATCTTTCTGTAGAAAAGCGCAATGGCGATTTTGTTCGCTCGCTTATAGAAAAAAGCTTGGTCACAGCATGCCACGATATATCCGATGGCGGCTTAGCAATTAGCCTTGCGGAAATGTGCATCAAATCCAATAAAGGTGCAAAGGTAACGCTAGGTAATGGCACGCGGGTTAGTGAGCTATTTGGTGAGGATCAAGCGCGTTATGTAATAGCAATTAAGCCTGAAAATCTTGATGATATTACCAACCGCGCTTATTTAAACGGTATTGAACTGCGCCAACTTGGCCAAGTTGAAGGATCGATGCTTGATATTGCTAATTGCTTTAGCCTGTCGGTTGAACAATTAAACAATTGCTTTGAAGGTTGGTTCCCTGACTTTATGGGACAGGAATAAACCATTTTGAAGCCTCAATTGAATTGGATATTCATTTGGGGCTTTATTTTTAAGATGGCTTTTTTAAATAAGCAATTTTATTGGTACTGCCATAGTGATTTGACATTTAACTAACAGCCATTATATTATTGTAACAATTCAAAATAGGAGAATTTCTCATGGCAATGGACGCGCATGCGATTGAAAAGCTCATTCGCGAGGGCATACCTGATGCCAAAGTAACTATTCGCGATCTTGCTGGCGATGGTGAACATTATGCTGCTGAAGTTATTGCGGAAAGCTTTCGCGGCAAAAGCCGTGTTGCGCAGCATAAGATGGTATATGATGCATTGCAAGGCAATATGGGCGGTGTATTACATGCACTTGCATTGCAAACCAGTGTGCCAGAATAATTTGCGTTATTATTAAGTTAAATCGCATAATTTTAAAATGACTATGGTTAAGTAAAAGAAACTAACCATATAAAAAATTAAATATTAAATCACGCAAGGTTGCTTTTTAATGGTAAAGCACTTGAAATAATGCAGCTATTAGCCCCAAAGCTGCGCAGGAAGGATTATAGAATGACCGGCATGAATGATTTCATTGATAATGAAGTTAAGAGCAATGATATTGTACTTTTCATGAAAGGTACGCCCGGCTTTCCACAATGTGGTTTTTCAGGCCAAGTCGTTCAAATTCTCGATTATCTTGGTGTTGCCTATAAGGGCATAAATATTCTCACATCTGACGAATTGCGCCAAGGAATTAAGGAATATTCCAATTGGCCAACAATTCCTCAGCTTTATGTTAAGGGCGAATTTGTGGGCGGTGCTGATATCGTGCGTGAAATGTTCCAACAGGGTGAACTTAAAACATTGTTGGAAGATAAAGGCATTAGCGTACAAAACGCTTAAGCCATACAACTTAATATTTTAGCATAAGTGATAAATTAAAAGGACATTATTCCATATGGATAATGTCCTTTTTTATGATTTAAAAAGCAAGGCACTGCCTTTCTGTAGATAATTAGCTATTTCCCACCTGCCCTACCAAATGCATAGGATTAACTCCAATTGATGCTAGAATACGATGATATTGCCCATCAAGCGTACCATCAAAAATCAATGACTGAGAGCATGGTGCAATCAACCAGCTATTATCAATAATCTCATCTTCCAGTTGCCCTTCCCCCCAACCTGCATAGCCAAGTGCCACCAAGGATTTTTTAGGGCCGCGACCTTGAGCAATAGCATTCAAAATATCAACTGTTGCAGTCAAGCCTACATCTTCAGAGACGGGCAAAGTGCTATCACTACAATAATCATCAGAATGCAAAACAAAGCCATGCCCTCTATCTACGGGGCCGCCTTGGCGAATTGGTAAATCCCATAAATATTGCGGCAAAAGACCAGCCGCCGCCTCATCAATCAGGCGAAGCTGCATCAAAAGGCTTGGAAAAGTATAATTTTGCGCCTGATTTAAAATTATACCCATAGCGCCTTCTCGTGAATGGGCGCAGATATAAATAACGGCGCGTGCAAACCGTTCATCGGCCATATGGGGCATAGCGACGATAAGTTTACCATTAAGGTAATTATGTGAATGAGGATCAAGATTAATATTTGCCATGACATTAAGGTTATGGCTTATTTTCAGAATAACAAGAGGAAATATTAAAATTACAGTAAATTAACAAACTTTCTTGCAATAATTATTGCAATGGAAATTATAGATTTCATCTAAATTTTGCGATAGTGATGTCGCCATAGGCATTGAGGCCCATTGCAGTCACAGGGGAGGATGCCCCTATGCGCAATTTCAACCAATAATAGGCGAGAAAAATTCCTTGCTACTTATTGTACCCGTTTTTCACTTTTTAAACTTATAAAAAGCAATGCCTTTTTATTAATTAAAAATACGTTTACCGCAGCGATGAGGACTTTCACTCTTCAATTCCTGCCCCGTATCGTCATTGATAATGCGCAAAATAGCATTGGGCTTTGTAGCGCAATAGGCATTACGAATAGTATAAATCCCTCTTCCTTGCGCAAAAAGATGCAACTTGGAAGGAACTTCATTACCCTTGGCATCGATTTCAACAATATGATAATTTCCATTTAAGGTTAAACAACCCGTAAGCATCAACACCCCTGCAAGCATAAGAATGCTTTTATACATATTGACCCCTGTCTTTAAAAATTATCCCCTGATCATCGTCCCTGTTATTAGGGTCAGAACCTATTAATTTGAACAAAATGGTATGAGTAAATTTTGGTGAGAACCCAAAGATTAAAGGTGAGAATATCCGCCGAGAAATATGAATATTTTCAAGAATATTCGACAAAGTTATCGCGAAAATTTACTTGTATCCTGAAAAGACACAAAAACAGCTGTAACCTACTGCGTCGTAAAGCTCAAATGGGTATATCACCCACTTTTCGCTTTCCTCCTTGTAAATTTTTGCTGTTTATTGTGCCATTTCATTCAAATCAACAGGTCCTGCCCATAATGATAACAAAGACAATAATGCATAATTAATAGGCCTATTAATGGGCTTGAAACGTCACTGGATTATCAGGATGGATTTCCACCGCCATTAAACCATGGCTGCCATTGCCAAAGCGCACAAGCACCACTTGCCCTGGACGTAATTCAGCCAAGCCATAGCGGCGCAATGTTTCCATGTGGATAAAAATATCCTCGGTCCCCTCGCCCCGTGATAAAAAGCCAAAGCCTTTATTGCGATTAAACCACTTAACGATAGCGCGCTCCAAACCACTGGTTGGAACGACAATTTCGCGCGTTCTTTGTGGTAATTCCGCGGGATGAACGGCTGTCGTCATATCAATGGAAAGAATGGCTACACATTGTAACCCACGCTCACCTTGTTTTACTGTACATTGAACAAGCGCTCCCTCAAGCGCTGTTTGAAAGCCACCTTCGCGTAAAACATTAACATGCAATAAAATGTCTGATGTTCCATCAATATCGGGCGTAATAAACCCATATCCTTTAGAAATATCAAACCATTTGATTTTCCCTGTAACTTGCGCAGTAGCCATTTCACCCATCTCGTTTGAGATAGGCTCAATCTTATCTAGCAATTGCTTTAAGTCATCAGAATGTTGCTTTTCTTTCATCGCGTCATTTCCTGCCCGAGATCGCTTCATGAAAAATCAATTCAAGAAAATATGGCTCGATGCGTTTTGATTCTCTTATATTAAGATAACATCTATGTTAACCATTCTAGCAAGACCTCCCCTTGTATTTTCCCATTTAGATCACAACCTTTATAGGGTTGGCGCTATTTGACTCTGTTTTTTAAAAAAAGATGAATGGTGGATGTCAACTTTCATCCATTTTGGATAAACCAACAATGTGATCTAATAAAGGAGCCGATTATGCGTTATCTTCATACAATGGTGCGCGTGCGCGATTTAGAACAATCTTTGCATTTTTATAAAAAATTATTCGGCTTATCTGAAACCCATAGAAAAGAAAACCAAGAAGGTCGTTTCACGCTGGTGTTTCTTGCCGCATTAGATGATCGTGAAGATGCTATGGCTGATAACTCGCCAGAATTGGAACTTACCTATAATTGGGATGATCAAGAATATGATAGTGGCCGCAATTTTGGCCATTTAGCCTATGAAGTAGATGACATTTATCAATTTTGCCAAAACTTAATGGATAATGGTATAGTAATTAACCGCCCACCGCGTGATGGCCATATGGCATTTGTTAAATCGCCGGATAATATTTCAATTGAAATATTGCAAAAGGGTAAGAGCCTAGAACCCATTGAGCCTTGGCTTTCGATGAAAAACACTGGCACTTGGTAAGGATTGCTGCAGGATAAAGCTTGTACCTTATAAAGAAAAAGGCCTTAAAAATTTAAGGCCTTTTTTTAATCTCGTTATTACCACCATTTGGTTGGTAGAAAATGGCCCGTTGCCTGTTCAATCACATGCGAAAGCTGGAACAAGGTTTCTTCACCAAAAGGGCGACCAATCAATTGCAATGATAAAGGCAAACCATCATTAGAAAGCCCAGCAGGTACAGTAATAGCAGGCAGACCAGCCATGTTAACCGTTACGGTGAAAATATCATTTAGATACATAGCAACCGGATCAGCTTTCAATTTTTCATCACCAATAGCAAAAGCTGCAGTTGGTGTTGCAGGTGCAAGAATTGCATCAATGCCTGCAGCAAATGAATCATCAAAATCCTTTTTGATAAGGCTACGTACTTTTTGAGCTTTAAGATAATAAGCATCATAATAGCCCGATGAAAGCACATAAGTGCCGATAAGGATACGGCGCTTTACTTCAGTGCCAAAGCCAGCAGAACGGCTATTTTCATACATTTCCTGAATATCTTTGCCCGGCACGCGCAAACCATAACGCACACCATCATAACGAGCAAGATTGGAAGATGCCTCCGCTGGTGCTACAATATAATAGGCTGGCAAGGCATATTTGGTATGGGGTAGAGAAATGTCAACAATTTCTGCACCAGCAGCTTTAAGCCATTCCTTGCCCTTATTCCATAATTCAACGATTTCAGGCGACATGCCATCAACATAATATTCTTTTGGAATACCAATACGCATACCTTTGACTGAACGGCCAAGCGCGGCCTCATAATCTGGCACTGCAATATTAACCGATGTTGAATCCTTAAGATCGTAAGATGCCATAGATTTTAGCAAAATAGCAGCATCACGCACATCTTTTGCAATTGGGCCTGCCTGATCAAGTGACGAAGCATAAGCAACCACACCAAAGCGCGAGCAACGACCATAGGTTGGCTTAATACCAACGGTACCGGTAAAGGCAGCAGGCTGACGAATAGAGCCGCCCGTATCGGTTGCAGTTGCACCAGCGCATAATTGTGCAGCAACACCAGCAGCAGAACCACCCGATGAACCGCCCGGCGCTAAAGCATCAGTTGAGCCATTTTTACGCCATGGATTAATTGCTGGGCCATAAAAGGATGTTTCATTTGACGACCCCATCGCAAACTCGTCCATATTGAGTTTGCCAAGCATTACCGCGCCATCATCCCAAAGATTGCTGGTAACCGTTGATTCATAACGCGGTTTAAAATCTTTAAGAATGTTGGAACACGCTTGTGTATGAGTATCATAAGTAGCAAATAGGTCTTTAATACCAAGAGGAATACCCTCTAGCGCACGTCCCTCGCCTTTTTGCAAGCGTTCGTCACTTGCCTTTGCCATATCAAGCGCTTTATCAGCCGTAACAGTAACATAGGCATTAAATGTTTCATTTGCGGCTTCAATATTGCTAATATAAGCCTTTGTCAGCTCGCTTGGCAAAAAATCGCCCGCCTTCATACGGTCGCGAGCTTCTGCAATGGTTAGAGCGGTTAAATCAGTCATAGTAAATCTCTCTTTTCGAGGTCTAACTATAAGGGATACAATCGTTTTACATCATATAAAATCAGATTGATCAGTTAGAAAAAATCCGGCTTTGATGTCTTTATTCAACAACTTTAGGAACGAGGAAAAAATTATCCTCAGTAAGTGGGGCATTGGCAACAATATCGCTCGCCTTATTACCATCGGTTACAATATCTTCACGCATAACAAGTGCCATTGGCGCGACCGATGTCATCGGCTCAACACCAGTTACATCCACTTCATTTAATTGTTCAACAAATCCCAGAATGGAATTTAGACCTTCACTCATTGCTTGAGCTTCGTCTTCACTTAAAGCGATACGTGCCAAATTGGCTACCCGTTTCACTGTCGACAAATCGACCGACATGCCATATCTCCTGATATTCTGGTATTCTTCACTAAATTGATAAAGATAAATTTATTAGATCCTATACATGCCTATGGCAATAAGTGCAATATTTGTCATTGTTTATCGCCAATAAAAGCACAAATTCTTGGCATTATTTGACGTCATTAGCCATTTAAAACCTAATATGCCATTGGACATTTTCAAAAATACGTAAAGTTTTAACGTGCAATAGCCAATAATTGGTCAATATTTACCGTCCTTTCAAGCTCTGCGGCAATATCATTTAAGGCATCATCAATAATGCTTTGTTGTGATACGCCTTGAGACAGCGCACCAAAACCACTTAAAAACTTTGAGCGAAAAACACCTTGATTAAATATCCCATGTAAATAAGTGCCCCAGATCTTTCCATCACGACTTGCGGCGCCATCTTGTTTTCCATCAAGATAAATAGAGCTATTCAAGCAATCATTGCCTAAAGTCTCACCAAGATGAATTTCATAGCCTTGAACCAAGCAATTATAGGTCCTATGAATGCCGCTAACATTGCGTGTTGTTTTGGTTTTGGTCATTTTAGTGGCAATATCCAATAATTTTAAACCAGCAATTTTATCTGCTTTACCTTCCACGCCATCTGCGTCTTCAATAATTTGGCCAAGCATTTGCAAGCCACCACAAATACCAATGACATGACCGCCCCTTGCTGCATGATCTTGAATAGATTTAGCCCAGCCATTTTCATGAAAAAATCGCATATCGGCAAGTGTTGCCTTGGACCCTAACAGCAAAATAATATCAACGTCACTTGGTATTGGCGCACCGTTTTTAAGCAAAATAAGATCAACCCAATCCTCGGACTTTAAAGGATCAAGATCATCAAAATTGGCAATATGCCGGCCAATAGGCACCACAAATTTTAGTTTTGCATGAGATTTAGCAGCACTTGCTTGGTGAAAATCCCGATCTAAAATGACGGAATCTTCAGCTGGAAGATTGGCAACAGCCTTCAACCAAGGTACAATCCCAAAGGATTGCCAGCCAGTAAAATTTTGAATTGCTGCAATGCCCTTATCAAAAAGGCTCAAATCACCACGGAATTTATTTATTAAAAAACCAGCAATTAAATTGCGGTCTTTTAGGTCTAATATTGTATGGGTTCCAACAATGGAAGCAATAACCCCGCCGCGATCAATATCGCCAACCAGAATCACCGGTACATTGGCGGCAGCGGCAAAGCCCATATTAGCAATATCATTTTGGCGCAAATTAATTTCCGCTGGTGATCCTGCCCCTTCAACAATGATAAAATCAGCAGTCTTTTGCAATTTTTGATAAGAATCTAAAACCGCATGCATTAATTGTTTTTTTAAAGCCTGATAATCACGGCCTTGTGCGGTTGTAGTTAACTTGCCTTGCACTATAACCTGCGAACCAGTTTCGCTTTGCGGCTTTAATAATACCGGATTCATATGGATTGACGGCTCAAGACCTGCGGCTATGGCTTGCAACCACTGCCCACGGCCAATTTCACCACCATCATTGGCAACAGCGGCATTATTTGACATATTTTGCGGCTTAAAAGGCGCAACTTTAATGCCACGCAAGTAAAGTGCACGGCAAAGACCGGCAACCAGAACAGTTTTCCCCACATCTGATCCGGTGCCTTGTAACATGATTGCGCGTGTCAAATGTCATTCCTATTGTCAATTTGAAAAACCACAAAAACTCTTCACCTATAAAATATGGCAAAAAAGTGCATTTCCCATGCAATAAAATGCAAAATTCATAAATATTTAAGCAATTGATAACTTCGAATTAACACAATTGCTTTATTTATCCTAATCGAAGGTTGCTTAAAGCTGCTTTCACACTCCGGATTTGGTACTGCGTACCGGAGTTTATTGCTTTCATAAGTGTTTGCGTATCATGAAAGCTTGTTGAGTATATGAAAACCGCGTTTATTCTTGTTTATTACAAGTATAGCGCGGTTTTATATTTATTATGATTATTTAAATTTCTTCTGTTATGAGTGAATCAATAAATTTTTGCATACCAGGACGGCGCGCGCGCTTTAATCGTTCAGCAACAATAATTGACTTTACTGCAGTAAGCGAAATGTTAAGATCTTCATTGACGATGATATAATCATATGAGTTCCAATGAGCTATCTCCTTGCGAGCATTTTCAAGCCGCATAGTGATAACATCTTCACTATCTTCAGCGCGCCGATGCAAACGCGCCATTAATTCTTTCATTGATGGTGGCAAAATGAAAATTGAAACAACATCATCAAGCATTTTTTCTTGTAATTGCGCCGCTCCTTGATAATCAATATCAAAAAGCATGTCATTGCCTTGCGACAATACCTGTTCAACACTATCGCGTAATGTGCCATAATAATTGCCATGCACTTCTGCCCATTCGGCAAGCTCATTATTATCACGGCGGCGCTCAAAATCTTTTACACTAATAAAATGATAATGAACACCATCAGCTTCGCTTGGGCGGCGTTGACGCGTTGTAACACTGACAGATAGTGCCAAATTCATTTCAGGGTCTTCGCGCAAGAGACGCGTAATCGTTGATTTACCCGCACCTGATGGCGATGATAATACCAGCATTAAACCACGGCGTTCAATTGCTTTATCAACTTTGGTTGCTGTATCTTGAGGTAATGTCATTTTTTGCCTTTTCTTTTTGTTAGAGCACACTTATTTTTTGTTAAAGCAATATTGTGCTCTAAATTCTTTATTTTGGCGCATTTTCCCAACGCAAGTTTTATCGCATTGTCCAAACGCAAAACTTGAATCAATCTTTGCTGGAAATGCCATAAGATTAGCCAATTTTTCCCCTAAAAAGCAAGCGTAACTGATATTTACACTGGCATTCTTAACAGGAACATCATAAATAAGAGCCATGACGCAAAATATACGCCCCAGTTTTCGTAACGATATTAAATACAGCTTTAAGCCACAAATTAACAATTCGCCGGTTGAATGGCGCATTGAAAGCGGCTTGACGGATTATCAATTTGCCTTAGACTTCATGCAAAAACGTGCAGAAGCTATCCGCAGCGATAATGCAAGAGAATTGATCTGGCTCGTTGAGCATCCACCGCTTTATACGGCTGGCACCAGCGCCAATATTAACGACTTGATTGCTCCTGATCGCTTCCCTGTTTATGATGCAGGGCGCGGCGGTGAATATACGTATCATGGCCCTGGGCAACGTATTGTCTATATTATGCTTGATTTGAAAAAGCGCCGCGAGGATATTCGCGCTTTTGTTGCAGCGATTGAGCAATGGATTATCGACACTTTGGCAGAGTTTAATATTAAGGGCGAGCGGCGTGAAGATCGCGTTGGCGTTTGGGTTGTGCGGCCGGAGCGCCCATCAACAATTATAGGGGAGCCTGCGGAAGATAAAATTGCCGCGATTGGCATCAGATTAAAAAAATGGGTAAGTTTTCATGGTCTTGCCATTAATGTAGAACCTGACCTCACCCATTATTCAGGCATTGTCCCCTGCGGAATTGCCAATCATGGTGTAACCAGCCTTGTGGATTTAGGCTTACCTGTCACCATGGATGATGTTGATAATGCCCTTGCAAAAACTTTTGCCGAGATATTTGGTGATATTGATAAACAATAAAGACCAAAGCTATCGCAATTTTGTTTTAAAATTGCTAAGAGCAATTGAGCTATTCAGCATGACAGAAGAAGCAGAAAGAATATGACCGATAAAAAAGACGATGACCTTTTCGCTACTTTCCCGCAAGATTTGAGTAAAAACAATATAAGAACTTTACAAGAACATAGAGAAAACGATACACTTATTGCAACTAGCGAACCGACAACATCAAAATCAGTTATTTCTGCGACAGATAAATCTGAACCATCCAAATTGGAAACATTTATGAGTAGTTTACCGCTTTCTAACACCAATGAGACCAAAGCAGAACAAGCCTATGATGCGTCAGCCATTCGTGTGCTTGAAGGTTTGGAGCCTGTGCGCCTGCGGCCCGGCATGTATATTGGTGGTACGGATTCCAAAGCACTTCATCATCTTTTTGCAGAAGTTATTGATAATGCGATGGATGAAGCGGTTGCTGGGCACGCTAATTTTATCGATGTAACCCTTGATGCCAATGGCTATTTGTCAGTTACTGATAATGGTCGCGGTATTCCCATTGAAAATCACCCACAAGTACCAGGTAAATCAACCCTTGAAGTTATTATGACCAAACTTCATGCTGGCGGTAAGTTTGACGGCAAAGCCTATGAAACATCCGGCGGTTTGCATGGCGTTGGTATTTCGGTTGTTAATGCACTTTCCGATGATTGCGAGGTTGAAGTTGCCCGTGGTCGTCGCCTTTATCGCCAGCGTTTTTCACGTGGGCTTCCCCTTGGTGGTTTAGAAGACCTTGGTGAAGTTCATAACCGCCGTGGTACGCGCGTAAGATTTCACCCCGACGCTGATATTTTTGGCACTAAAGCGCATTTTGAACCAGAGCGCCTTTATCGCATGGCACGCTCGAAAGCCTATCTTTTTGGCGGTGTGGAAATTCGGTGGAATTGCGATGCAAGCCTTTTGGATCCGAATAAGGAAATACCTGAAAAAGCAGTATTTCATTTTCCCGGCGGTTTAAAAGATTTTCTTGGTAATTCGCTTGGTAAAGATTTTAGAGTAACCCAAGAAATATTTTCAGGCAAAACCGATCAACGCGGTGGCCATGGCTCGGTTGAATGGGCAGTAGCTTGGTATGGCGGCGACGCCTATGTCCATTCTTATTGTAATACTATTCCAACAGGCGAAGGCGGCACCCATGAAGCAGGCTTGCGAATTGCTCTTTTGCGCGGCCTAAAAGGCTATGGAGAACTCATTGGCAATAAACGTGCTTCAATCATCACCACTGAAGATGTGATGATTTCAGCAGCAGCCATGCTTTCCGTCTTTATTCGCGAGCCAGAATTTGTAGGACAAACCAAAGATCGCCTAGCAACCACAGAAGCCCAGCGCATCGTTGAAAATGCCATACGCGATCCTTTCGACCATTGGCTTGCAAGCTCCCCACAAGAAGCGACCAAATTGCTTGAATGGGTGATTGAACGTGCCGATGAACGTTTGCGCCGTCGCCAAGAACGTGAAATCAATCGCAAAACCGCAGTGCGCAAATTGCGACTACCCGGCAAACTAGCCGACTGCACCCAAAATTCTGCCCTTGGCGCTGAACTATTCTTAGTTGAAGGGGATTCGGCCGGCGGCTCTGCTAAGCAAGCACGCAACCGCGCCAATCAGGCAATTTTACCATTACGGGGTAAAATCTTGAATGTCGCAAGTGCTGGCCGTGATAAATTAACAGCTAACCAGCTTATTGCTGATTTGGTGCAAGCACTTGGTTGCGGCACACGCTCTAAATATCGCGAAGAAGATTTACGCTATGAACGCATCATTATTATGACTGATGCTGACGTTGATGGCGCCCATATTGCTTCCCTACTTATGACATTTTTTTATCAAGAAATGCCAGCTCTTGTAACTGGCGGCCATCTCTATCTTGCGGTACCGCCCCTTTACCGTATTAGCCAAGGCGGCAATGTTGCCTATGCGCGCAATGATGCTCATAAGGATGAACTTATGAAAACTCAGTTTACTGGCCGTGGCAAAATTGAAATAGGTCGATTTAAAGGTCTTGGTGAAATGCGTGCCGAGCAGCTTAAAGAAACAACCATGAATCCAGCAAAACGCACACTTTTGCGGGTTTTAATTGATGATGAAAGTGTTGAAGCGACCAAAGAAACCGTAAGTGACCTTATGGGCACTAAGCCAGAAGCGCGTTTTCGCTTCATTCAAGAAAATGCTGCCTTTGCCGATACAGAAAGTCTTGACATTTAATAGGCAAGGCTGCCCATAAATAATGGGCAGTCCATTGTTATTTAATAAAGATGCGCAGCTGCCAAAAGCAGCTGCGCATCTTTCAATTAGTTCTAATCTCACCTATATCGATGCTATGGAAATATATGCAAAGCAATTATTGGATTGGTATGATAGGCACCATCGCGTGCTGCCTTGGCGTATTAGTCCCAAAGACGCACAAAATGGTTTAAAGCCTGATCCTTATAAGATTTGGCTATCGGAAGTGATGCTGCAACAAACAACCGTTGAAGCGGTAAAAGCATATTTTATCAAATTTATACAAAAATGGCCAAGGGTTGAAAATTTGGCCGCCGCATCACTTGATGATGTTTTAAAAGCTTGGGCAGGCCTTGGCTATTATTCTCGTGCACGTAATTTAAAAGCTTGCGCCGATAGGATTGTTAAGGATTATAATGGCATATTTCCCAGCACTATAATTGATTTGAAAAAGCTACCCGGTATTGGCGATTATACGAGCGCTGCCATTGCCGCCATTGCCTTTAATCAAAATGAAGCTGTGGTTGATGGCAATATTGAGCGTATTATCAGCCGGCTTTTTTGCATATCAACGCCGCTTCCTGCTGCAAAACCATTGATCCGTGAAAAAATGGCGCTTATTTCACCCAATGATAGGCCGGGGGATTTTGCGCAAGCGATGATGGATCTTGGTGCAAGCCTATGCAGCCCCAAACGGCCAAGCTGTTTTTTATGTCCTATCAACTCCAATTGCCAAGCTTTAGCACAAGGTGATCCCGAAATTTATCCGATTAAAGCTCCTAAAAAAGATAAGCCTTTACGGCAAGGGGCGGCCTTTATCTTATTGTCCAAAGAAGGCAATGTTTTTTTACAAAAGCGGCATGAAAAAGGCTTGCTTGCGCAAATGAGCGAAGTGCCAAATTATTTTGGTTTATTAGAAAAAAAACACGATCTCAACCAAGCACCAAGCAAAGCCAATTGGCATTATAGTGGTGAAGCAACCCATATATTTACCCATTTCCGTCTTGAAATGTCGGTTTATCTTGCCAATAATATTGATGAACAAAATTTCAAAAACGGTTGGTGGGTTGCAATTGATGATTTGCGTGATGAAGCTCTTCCAACGGTGATGAAAAAAATTATCGCAACTGCCCTGCCCGATGCTTTCAAAATAAAAAGAGCTGCATAGTTTGGCAAAATATTTCGGTATTTTTATCACAAACACATAAGCTCAATAAAACTTGATATTTTTACCATTTTCAAATCTGCGTCTCTCTAATTACATTCAGCCTTAATCAAAAATTTTTTGGAGTGAAGCATTGACCAAGCCTGTTTTACAAATCATTATCACAACAACAAGACCTGGACGAAAAGGTCCTGCCCTTGCCCAGTGGCTTTTGCAACATGCTCATGCAGACAGTCGCTTTGATGTTGAACTTGTCGATATTGCGGCGCTCAACCTGCCACTTTTTGATGAGCCTAACCATCCGCGCCTTGGCCAATATACCAAAAACCATACCAAATATTGGAGCAATATTGCTGCCCGTGGTGATGCGTATATTTTTGTCATTCCTGAATATGACCACTTGCCACCATCAAGTTTTATCAATGCAATTACCTATCTTTGCAATGAATGGGCCTATAAGAGCGTAGCCTTTTTAAGTTATGGCGGGGTATCAGGTGGCACAAGAGCTGCAGAAGCGGCGCGCCAGATGCTGACTGCTGTGCGTATGTACCCAATTTTGGATACAATTGCAGTACCTAATTATTATGAAAATCTTGGTGATGACGGTAGTTTCACCGGTAATAACTTGATTGAGAAAAGTGTAAAAAGTGTTTTAGATGAACTACATAAGGTTGAACAAGGTTTGAAAATCATTCGTAACTTAGATAAAAACTGATAAAATTTTAATTTTCGCTCCTGATGTGACTTTCGTCAGGAGCTATAGTCGGCGTTAGAACGGCGATGGGAAAGATAATCGATGGCAAAATTTATAGTGTCTGGTGTTATATAAACAATTGCTAGCCGTGCCGCGATTAAAGGCTATTTTTGTTTATGAGCGATCTTATTGAAACCGTTTATTTAAAGTCTGCCAAAAGGGGAGATGATGAAGGTATTATAAACGCTTCAATGAATTGGCCGTTAGAAGCCTTTGCCTATAAGCTTTTTACCACCAGTGGGCAGCGCATTTTAAGGTCTAGACTAAAGCAAACTTATATTACTCCAATTAAAAAATACTCAATTATATCAACTCAGCTACCCACATTGAATGATGTCAAGTGATCGTTTTTGAACGATTATTGATAACTAACCATCACTTTTCACTTAAAAACAGCATTAAAATAAATATGTAATTTTTTTATTTTACGCTTGACTTAGAGTATACTCTAAGCCGTAAATCTATATGCGTTGAAAGGATATGCAATGAAAATCGGTGAACTTGCACAACGCAGTGGTCTTTCCTGTCATACTATCCGCTATTATGAACGCATTGGGCTATTACCCTATGCAGACCGTGATGGCGGTGGTCAGCGTGACTATGATAAGGCCATTTTAACTTGGGTTTGTTTTTTAAAAAATTTAAAAGCAACAGGTATGCCGCTAGCACAAATGCTTGAATATGCGACTTTACGCGATAAAGGTGATGCAAGCATTACCGAACGACGGCAAACATTAGAACAGCACCGCAAAAAAGTTGCGCAAGATATCAAACAGTTGCAAGAAAATCTTCAATCGCTTGATAAAAAAATCATCGCTTACCAAACCATTGAGCAAGAAATAGAACAAGGCACAACCAATACAGATTTGGAAAGCCGCTTTAGACAACTTGCAAAATCCTGATCTTCCGGTGCTTCACAAGAAGCACTGAGCGTAACGAATGGAAGAAAAATCATGCAAAAGAGAGATCTTGGTAATTCAAAAGCTGAAATTAATACCGCCTTGCAAGTAAGTGCCTTGGGGCTTGGTTGCATGGGGCTGACTTGGGCCTATGGCGTTGTAGATCGCCAACAAGCTATCAACACTATTCATAGCGCCATAGAAAAGGGCATCAATTTTTTTGATACTGCCGATGTTTATGGCCCCTATACCAATGAGGAGTTGGTGGCTGAAGCGATAGGCAGGAAACGCGACAAGCTAATCATTGCCACCAAGTTCGGTCTTGTTAGAGGGCTTGATAATAATAATGGCAATAAGACCGTGAATGGCAGCCCTAATTATGTAAAATCGGCCTGCGAAGCATCACTAAAACGCCTAAAAACCGATTATATTGATTTATATTATATGCACCGCCTTGATCGTGATGTTCCTATTGAAGACACTGTCGGCGCAATGAAAGACTTAGTCGATGAGGGAAAGGTCCGCCATATCGGCCTTTCTGAAGTATCAGCAGCCACGCTTCGCCGCGCCCATAAAGTCCACCCATTAACCGCACTGCAAAGCGAATATTCGCTTTGGACGCGCGATATTGAAACCAATGGGGTTATGGATACGTGTAAAGAACTTGGTATTGGTATCGTGCCTTATGCGCCCTTAGGACGTGGTTTTCTAACGGGCAGTATTAAAACACCAGCTGACTTTACGGATAATGACTATCGTAAACATTCTCCCCGTTTCCAAGGGGAAAATTTTAACAAAAACTTACTTGTGGTTGAAAAACTTAAAGAATATGCAATTAAGCTAGGCATTACACCGGCGCAATTGGCACTTGCTTGGGTTTTAGCCCAAGGCGACCACATTGTACCAATTTTCGGCACCACCAAACCAGAACGGCTTAATGAAAATTTACACGCCTTGGATATTCAACTTGACGCAACCATCTGGCAAGAGATTAGCGCAATTCTGCCCCCTGCCCAAGGCGCTCGTTATCCTGACTATTCAAGCCATGAAATAGATAGCTAAGCTTTTTAAAAAGGTCTAATTTACTTTTATAGTGATCCAATATGGCCGAAAAAATAACTTAGAGCACGTTACCGTTTCTTAAAACCAATTGACGTGCTCTTAACAATTTTTCCTTTAAATTTTTTGTAAAAAGTGGCTTATATTTACAATTATTGGAAAATGTAAAACATCTTTCAGCGCCAAATAATGCGTGGCAATGCTAACCTTAACTTCAACAAATAGACAAAAAACACTTATTATAGCAAACAAAAACAGGCCTTACAGCATGTTTTAAGGTATGAGCAGGAACACTCTCTTTTCATAAAATTACTTATAAATAAATGCTTAAGTTTTATGGCTATTATTAAATAGCTTTAATAGATGCCGCATCAAAAGCCATTACAAACATCCCCCTCACCCTCATTTAAAATATCTTTCCAAGGGATAGGGCCATTAAAATGCTCTTGTGTTGCAATATCATCTTTATAATCATGGTGGTTACGCAAAATACGCATGGCAAATTTACGGTTAACAGCTTCTTTTTCAGGATCGTCAGGCCCTAGGGGAGTTAAATAAAGTAAGATTTTCTTCACATATTCCATATCAGCATGGTCATAATATCCTTTGCAAATAATTTCACGTAAAAGCTCTCTTGCTTCTGGGTGACTGTTAATGCCAGAAAGAGTTAGAACCGCAGCCATGCCATTGGCATCCATTACCAATGGATCAGCCCCTGCATCAAGTAACATACGTGTACCTTTATAATTTCCTATAAGGGTTACATGCCAAATTAAACTTTGCCCCTTATCGGCAAAACGATAATTGGGGTCCCCACCATTTTTAAGATAGATACGGATTAATTCTGCCATATATTCATAGCCTTCATCTGAAAGATCATCACTTCCAGGAAAGCCCAGATAATATGGTAAATTTAATCTGCTTCTTCGGTTTGAACGTGCAACCATATATGGGTCAGCACCGGCTTGTAACAAAATATCAACGGCTTTTGTATTATGCATCGCCAAGGCATGAAACAAAAATGTTATATCTTCACCATAGCGCGCATTAACTGAACCATCAGGTAGAGCTTTCACTTCCTCTAAGCTTATAGGCTCTTTGCGCTCAATCTTACGTGCCAAAGCATAAATAGCAGGATCTGCATCTTTGAAAAGCAGCCCTGTCCTTGATGTTGCATCTTTTGTTGCCCATGCTTCTATACTATTTTGCTTTGCCTTAGGCGCTTCTTGCGCTTTTAGCCCGCTTGATAAATTTACGTAAAAGAAGCCAAATAAAAAAATAAAAAACAATCTTCCAAGCATTAGAGCGTTTTCCGAAAAGTGTGAAGCGGTTTTCGGACAAAAAACGCGGTGTAAACAATGGATTAGAGCGCCGATCTGATCCAGTCAGATCGAAAAGCGCTCTAATATACCTTTATTAAGTTTAGCAATGAGACAATAGACAAAAATACTAGATCATAACCGTTGATATAGGCCAATAAAGCATATTATCGATAAAATTATTATTATATATATGGTGCTAATAATAATACGTTTACAATGAGGAATATATGAAAAAGATTATCTACACTTTTTTAGCACTATTTATATTCAATAGTTCAGCTTTGGCTAATAATTGGTCAGCTGAGGAAAAGAACGAAATGATTAAAGCATTTTCTATTAGCTTTAGTGCATTTGAAAAAAAAGATGCTGCTGGTGTCTTTGCGTTGCATCCCCCCAAATATATTGCCTATCTTGCTAAAGAACAAAATCTGGAAGTAAGTGCTTTTGAAAAAAAAGCAAATCAAGATATTAATAGAAGTTTTCAGATTACTAAATCCATCACCTATGAAATAAACACAAAAAACAATAAAAAGGATATTGAGTATTTACAAACAGCAGGGGGTGAAAAATACGCAATTATCAATTATACGAGCTATGCAATCTTTAACGAGGGCGACAAAGATAGCTTTAGCGATCAAGCTGTTGCGGTAAAAATTGACGGCAAGTGGTATTTTCTTGAACGTAATTCTAACACAATTACAATACTAAAGGCTACCTATCCGCAATTCAATGATATTAAAAATCCATAAGAAAAATTTTACACTTAAAGCAGTACTCACAAAAATTAGCTCAATTTTTGTGAGTAAATCCAAGTCTGATAGGTAAATAATGCGCGCAAATAAGGGGCTTATCGCTTTAATTTAATAAAAGTGATATTTGGGCACATCTTTCAGCTTAAATACAAGTTAAAGAACAAAAGCGATATAAGCCTTGCACTGCTATCATCATTAATACAAATGTAGCAGCGATATCTATTAAAATTGAAATAGGTCAATAAAAAAGGCCAGACAATCCGTCTGACCTCACGTCGTTATCTTATTTTCAACAATGCCAGTACATCCGTGGTCATTGGAAAACAGATAGCAATATTTAAGCAGCTGCTAGGTTGCAAGCAGACATTTTGCCTGAACGCTTATCTTGCTGCATGTCATAGCTAACAGCTTGACCTTCATTAAGTTCGCGCATACCAGATTGTTCTACTGCACTAATGTGAACGAAAACATCTGCGCCGCCATTATCTGGCTGAATGAAGCCGAAGCCTTTGGTTGAGTTGAACCATTTAACTGTGCCTGTGGTCATAATAAACCCTTTCATAGCAATAAGAGACAAATGCAAAAACTGCATTTTTATACCGATTTTTGAGAAGAGGGAAAATTATGACGCATAATGCGAAAAAGAAACAACTCGAAAAAAAATATCGTCATTCATAAATATAGTATATTTATTGATATGTCAATAAATTTTTGTTGTTTTAAATATAAAAAAACATTGAGATAATTTATATTTTAATCACTTTTATTTCACTCTTCTAGTTTTAAAATGGTAAAATTTGTGCGTTTCACTATATTGTTAAAAAACCTTACTCATAAAAGCGCCCTCACTGTCATGCTTTGTATGTTTTAAAAACTTAAGAATGCAGATTTCATACGCACCGAAGACCGATATTATTGAGTTAAATAAAAACATCCAAACGACAGCAAGCTAAAATTTTTTTTAGCTATACAGCCTATAATTCTATTGCTATCCATACTAATTATATATCATCGCGAGGAAAGATATGAAAAAGATTATCTATGTTATATTTGCGTTTTTGCTGTTCAATAGTCCAGCAGTTGCAGCTAAGTGGGAGGACAGCACTAAGACAGAATTGCAAGAGGCTGCCGCCCATTGGTTCCATGGATATGAATTGAAAGATGCCAATAGAGTTGTGGCCACTACCCCTCCCGGATTTATGCGATATACCGCATATAAGCGTCAGATTATTCCATTAAAAATTGAAGCGCATCTGCGAGAGGAAATGCAGCAAAGATTTGACGATATAAAATCAATTAAAATTGACTTTGATCCAGAAAAAATTGTCTATCGTAAAACTTCTAATGACAAATTATATGCCCTTATACCTTATAACTCACATATCGTTTCAATTGACAATAAAACATCAGATGCAAAGCTTGTAGTAATAGCATTTCAAGTCAGTGGAATTTGGTATTTTACGGACATTCAAGATCCAGAAGCTAAGGACAGTTTGTTGACCATTTACTCCTATTTTAAGGATGCTGACTTAACAATTCCCGACAGCACGCAATAATTCTTGGCTTTATGCCCTTTATTAAATGAAATAACACAAAACCGTACAATACAACAGAAAAGCAAAAAGCAACGCGGATAGCCGATAGGCTTTTTTTAACGATTTTACCTGTAGCTGTTTTGTGCCCTTCCCGCATGCTTATATTTTGCGCCTCCCTTTTTCTTCAAATCACAATCTGAAAAAATAAAATTATCAGCGTGATAGGAATAGAAAGAGAGGCAACTAAATTGCAATTTAAAGAGATGTTATAGTTATTGGGGCGATTTTATTGGTATTGGAAGTTCACGCCTATCGAGGTAAAAGCCACATACGTGCCCAACACGATCAAAGGGTTGGATTACAAAATTTTCTGCATCATTAAAAATTATCGCATCTTTAGGGGCGGATAAAAAAGCTTGCTTCATAACATCCTCTGCAGCTTTGGTCTCCTTATTCCGCAATGCTGAGAATATGAGCGAGCACATGTGGATATAGTCATCTTTTTTAATTTCATCCATAGGCAATAGAGAAACCATATCATCACCAATCGTTAATGTCGTGTTATTTACAGCTAATTGGCATTTATTGTACAAAAGACAGCTATCATCTGTCACTGGCCTCCAAGCAATATTGAGCCGATTAAATAGCTCAGTAATACGAGTAAATGCAGGAATATTATTCAAATTATTGCGGGTGGGTTTATTAAATGATCTATCCAACAAAAAACTATCATTTTTATTATTTTGAAGGGCAACCTTATCTCGAGATTTTTGAGCCATAACTATAAAATCCTCGACCTTATCACTGATCCAAGACATATAAACAGGACGCTCAATCTGGTTTGCTATACGATATTGTTTCAGATTTTCAAAGCCTTGGCTTAAAGCTTCGTTTCTATCATTAGCTATAAGGAGACCAATATAAAATGGTACAGAAAGGAATAACCATAAAAGGAGAAAAACGCCCCTTTTCTTTTTTGCAGTGAAAATGATTGAATAAACCGCAAAAATAAATATCAAGCTAATAATTCTCGTAAATAATTGCGGAGAAATAGACATTAATAATTGCTGAGAAATAGACATTCTAACTAACCTTAATCAATCTTAACTTACCTTTAGCGTAGCTTTTCGACTCCATTACATAGTTTTAAGCAATTTTCCTATTATTACTTCACTTTACGATATTAGTTTTTATAAGAAATAAGGCCTTCGTCAGCATTATAATAAGATAAAAGGAAATTTGATTGCAATCTTCCAGTCAAACCAGTGATGCTAATGGGGAGGTAAATAAATTTTGCCAAATAGTAAAATGCACTGAAATAGAAGTGCCAATAAATCGATTATTTTACTAAAAAATAGGCAAATATTTGGTTGATAAATATTTATGGCGGTGAGAGAGGGATTCGAACCCTCGATACGGTTTCCCGTATACACGCGTTCCAGGCGTGCGCCTTCAACCACTCGGCCACCTCACCATTGAGGCGGCAATATAGCCATAATTTTCTTTTACACAACCCCTAAATTTGAAATTATTGCATTATTTAACTTTCTTTTTAGAAAATCTCTTAATAAACTTAAAAACCATCGGTAACAACCACAGAAAAATTAAATAAAACAGTTACTTAGCTATTAGCCTATAATTTACATCTTTTAAACCCAATTTAAATTAACTGCTTATGTTTCAGCTAGAATAGTGCTATTTCGCGCTTTAGAGCTTTTTTGTAAAAATTGAATCAATTTCCGCTTGTCTTCAATATGCCAAATTACAAGATTTAAGACGCGTTATCGCTTCACCGATAATAAATGCTGTTTAACAGATTTTTTGCAGTAAGTTAAAATAACACTTGCATTTTCTTTAATTATTGAACATTGTTCATTAACTAAAAAACTTTGGAGCTGTAAAATGAAAAAGTCTCAACGCTGGACTGAAAAATGTTTCAAGCTATTTCTTTGGATGCTAACTTTAGTTTTCGCATGGTTTCTATTGCAATTAGGTTCCAATATTATTGCCGATTTGCCGAAAATTGAAGCAACACTTTCAGTTGATGATTTTGTTGATAAGGAAGCCATTGCACAATTAGAAGCGCGGCGTGATCTTCCCCGTTCTGAAATGCAGCAACAGCAAGACATATTACAAGCACTTCAAGAAAAAGTTGAGCTAAGTAACGAATTATATAAATCAAGTAAGACAGAATTTGATAATTGGTTAGAAACACGGCGCAGCATACAATCTGCTTCACAAGACAATCAATTAATCGCACGGACAAATGACCTAAATGCCTTACAACAGGCTAAACAAAAAGCCGAGCATGACTATAAAATTCAGCAAGGAAAAGTACAAGCTGCCCAATTTGCATATAATAGTGTTGATCATGAAATTGATGAGGAAATATCCAAGCACTATTCAATTGCCACAACTACATTAGAAAAGACTGAGGCTTGGCAAGAATTAAAGGTCTTTTTCTATCGCCTAGCCTTAACACTACCTTTGCTGGTTATTGCGGGCTGGGCCTATATTCAAAAACGCAAAACAGATTACTGGCCATTTGTTTGGGGCTTTATAATATTTGCTTTATTTAGCTTTTTTGTTGAGCTGGTGCCATATCTTCCAAGCTATGGTGGTTATGTGCGCCTTATCACAGGTATAATATTATCGATTATCATCGGCATTTATCTTATTCGTGCGTTTAAAAACTATCTGCGTAATATAAAAGAACTAGAAACCGAACCAGAAACGCAACGCCGCAATAAGATCGATTATGATATGGCCTTAACCTTTTTGCAAAAAGAGCGTTGCCCTGGCTGCGAGCGCAATATTCACCTTAAAGACGAAAAAACGGATTTTTGTCCACATTGCGGCCTACATATTTTTAGCCACTGCAATAAATGTCATAGTCGTAAAAGCAATTTTTCACCGTTTTGCTTTTCGTGTGGCACGTCATCTTATGCAAGTACAGATAATAAATTCGGCTGCACACATGTTGAAAATATTTAAATTCACGTTATGCTACCAATAAAATTGCCCAAACTAATTGAGATAATTATAACTTTTAGTTTGGGCTATTGCATATCGATTTTATTGCTAATTTTTATTTGATTTATATTGTTAAGCATATAAAAATACTTTACCAATACTCATTAGAGCGTTTTCCGAAAAGTGTGAAGCGGTTTTCGGACAAAAAACGCTGGTAAACAATGGATTAGAGCGCCGATCTGATCCAATCAGATTGGCGCTCTAACGTACCTACTACTACCATTTTTCCAAAAAAGGGGCGGAGTCCATGCATCAAAATCCCGATCTTGTAAAAATTGCAACCGGGTTCGGCTCCTTGGACAGCTATGCTTTAAAAGCCTTTCTTAATAGCTATGGCATTGAGGTAATGTTAGATAATAGCTATTTTTCTGCGGCATTGCCTCATTATGTTTATGCAACCAATGGCATGAATATGTGGGTGTTTGCCAGCGATTGGCCAATTGTTAAAAACTTAATTGAAGACTATAGGAACGATAATCAGCAAGGACAGGATTTAGGCTATTTCGCCACATCAAACAATGTAGCTTTTATATTTCTATGGATTGTTTTGATGCTTTTATGCTCAACTCCACCACCAGCTAGGGGTGTGTATTTTACCCGACCTGAAATGATTACGCGTATATTAATGGATGAAGAAGATGGGCAGGCAACATAAAACAACTCATCTTCTTTGGCAAAATTCCATCATCCTATAACAAAGTGAATTTATCTTTTTGCAAATATACTGCTTATGGCAATCGCTCTGATAGCTTAATATGCCGCTTAATCAGCGACTGCATTTTTGCTTAGATTTACTGGTCGATCCGTCATTACAAAGAAATTTGCCATCACTCGTGCATTGCTTTACGCCGCCCTTTTTACCACTGCAAGGTGTGTTAGCGCTAAAAGCAGGCAGAATGGCAAATGAAAAAATGGCAATGATTGCAAAAACTCTTTTTAAAATATCCGTCATGATTTATCCCCCGATTAACTCGATCTATTGATTAAAGATGGTTTAAAAAAAATAATCAATAGCTGGCTTTGCCCCCTTAGCTTTATACCTTAAAAATTTGCATTTAGAGCGTTTTTAGAAAAGTGTGAAGCGGCTTTCGGACAAAAACGCGGTGCAAACAATGGATTAGGGCGCTAATCTCATCCAATCAGATCGAAATGCACTCTAATGTTTAATAAAATTGCCATCAACAAGCTCATATATTTTATCGCTATAATCAAGCAATTGCGCCCGATGGCTAATGCTAATAATTATTTTATCGGCAAAAACTTTATATATTTGGTCGTAAACAAGTTTTTCCGTCGATAGGTCTAAGCCTGAAGTCACTTCATCCAATATTATAATATCGGGATTACGCAGAAATAGCCGCGCAATTGCCAAACGCTGTTTTTGTCCACCAGATAATATATCGCCATTGTGGCCAAGCTGCGTTGCCATAGCATTGGGCAATGCGCATAGCTCGTCATAAAGGCCTACCATTTTAACGGCAGTTTCCATTTCAAAAACCGTTGCATCTGCTTTAGCAACTTGCAAATTAAAATAACTGCTCGCATTGAAAATGTAGCTATTTTGAGTGATAATGCAAATCTTATCACGCAGATCTAAAACAGATAAGTCCATCGCATCAATATCCGATAAAAACAATGTACCGCGTTTTTTTGTATCTAAGCCATATAAAATTTTTGCAAATGTGGATTTGCCAATACCACTTTGGCCAATAAGTGCAATTTTATCACCTTTGTTAATATCAAGTGACATATTTTTAAAAATAATATTTTCAGATCCGTTATGAGCATAAGAAAAATTGACGAAGCGGATATTTTCAATGGTTTTCAGCTGAACGCTTTTTTGAAGATGACACTCATTAAAATCAACTTCGTCCATAAAGTGAAATAGCGCCGAAAAAGATTGGCGAAGAGCTGTATAAACACCACCAATCTGCTCAATGGGCATGATAAGCATCATCAGATAGCCATTCATCATAATGAAATATTCAATGCCTTGCGGCCCATAGACCACTTTTCCATAACTGTAAATTAAAACAATATTACCAAATAAAAAGACTAAAAGATAATTGATAAAGCTTAAACCGATGTAACACCTAAAATAGGGCTTTTGCACTGTAAGGTCATCTGCAAGTTTAGCCTTGAAGGAATGTGATAGGATTTTGAATGTATTAAACCTTACCGCAACATTAATATTGTTTAAAAAGTCTTCCAATAAATCATAAACAGAACGGCCAGACTCCATTAATTTGAGCTTGTAGCGAACAACAATCCTCGAAAAATAGATTTGAATAAGCATATAAGCAATGAGATAAATATAAATAACAAATAAGAATATATATTGTTGTAAAAAAAATAAAATAACCGATGAAATGATAAGCTGACAAAACGGGATCAATATTTGTGAAGTAAGGTGATTATATATAATATATATTTCATTATTAACTTGGTTAATATGACTGGCTACCCGTGCTGGCGTTTTATATAGGGATTGATCGTCACTATTTTTATTATAATGATCAAAATATGTATCCGTGACAAAGCCATAATTTTCAGCCCTGATTTTTGCATTAAGATAGGTAATAAAAGGGCTCATCAAACGCGCAAGGCCAATTATTGTAACAAAGGCAATAATCTGGGCAATGATGAATGAGGAATTGCTGTCACTTTTGATATTTTGTAAATTCTTTATAATTGTTGCAAGCAATATTGGTGCATAAGATGAAAGCAAAGCTATAAAAATAGAAATAATAAGAATTATTGTTAAATAGCGCAAACCCTTGCGACCAAAAGATTTTATCAGTAAATGAACTAGACTTTTGTGCCTATGCAATCCCCTACCCCTTAACATATTTTAGAGACCGAATTTTTAAATTTGAGCAAAATATATAAAAAATTTTAATGTGAACAAAAAATCAGGCCTAAGAAGTAATTGATTTACAAGTTTTTTCAACAAAATTATAGCATTAACCTGCCTATATCTTAAAAAAAGCTTTAACTTAAAAAAACTCTAATAAGTATATTACCAATTTTTAGCTTTGCTCCTAGCAGCTTTGGCTATTTTATTTGACTTATTTCCATAAAGTACTGGGTTCCACCCTTAAGCTATTTGGCAATCATACGATAAAGGCGATTATTATACAAAAAAGGGAAGCCCAATAAAGTGCTTCCCTTTTTTAAATACCGTTAAAATGCCATCATTAGCCAAGTTTAACCAAAGCTAACGCGATTATTTTAGTTGGCGTTCTTTGCTTTTTCTTGAGCTTCACGCATTTTATCGTCTTGCTCTTGTTGCTTGTCTTGAATTGCTTTTTGCAGTTTTTCCTGCTCAGCTTGGAAATCCTGCTCACGCATGCCAGGGCCGTCAAAGATTTTAGCAAAACCAGTAAGCGATACTTCTAAAGGATTAGGAGCGCCTTGGAAGTTTACAGATGTCACAGTAAGCTTTGTGCCTTTTTTCATCTGGGCAACAAGCTCATCACTCAAAACATCATTAGCAATACAAGTTGGTCCATTACAGATCATGTATGGAATGGTCTTTTCAGCATTACCATCCACTTTAACCTTAATGCCTGCAGGAATAAGACGGCCAGTTGGCACTTGGATACCAATACGCTTTTGGCTCTTGCCACCTTCTTTAACTTCAATAAGATTAAGCATTGTCAAATATTGGCCTGTTTCAGACACAATATTATTCATTGTATTACAAATGCTAATTTTTTCTTTTTTTTCATTTTGCTGTTCGCTACAAACCTTGTTCCAGCCTTCCATAGCACTTTGTGCCGATGCGGGAACCACAAAAGCGGCAAGCAATGCAGCAGCGCTGGCAAACAACGACACAGTGGTAAGAGTTTTTGCTATCGGCATAATAAAGTATATCCTTTCAACATTTGATATTTTGTGGCCGAAACCATATTTAAGAATTCCTGCAATCGAATTAGGGCAATAGCATGACAAGCCCTATCTTCCAAGGTAATACAACAATTTAAAGGCTTTTTTATAAAATTTTATTCCCACAAGGCATATATCAACAATAATATTAAGCGCCAAACCCGTTTCAATAAAGAATTGAAAAGAAAACAGAAAATTATAAAATTCTCAATAATAGAAATTACGACTATTACTGAGAATTTAACAGGGCGCAGGTCTAAAACTAAAACCTTGCTTTTAAAAAAGCTCTAGCATCAATTAAGCTACGATTTTAACCCAATTATGCGGATCAACCTCTTCGCCGCGCTGAATATGCACCAATTGATTACGCAAAGCACGGGTGATATCGCCCGTTTCATTATTATTGACAACAAATTCACCACCTTCATAACGAATTGTGCCAATCGCCGTAATAACCGCCGCGGTGCCACAAGCAAAAACTTCTTTTAACTTGCCACTTGCCGCGTCATTCTTCCATTCATCAAAAGAATAAAGACGTTCTTCAACTTTTAAACCATTATCATGGGCAAGCTGGATAAGCGATGCACGGGTAATTCCTGGCAAAATAGTACCAGTAAGTGGCGGTGTCACCAATACATTACCTTCATGAACAAAAAAGATATTCATGCCGCCAAGTTCTTCAACCCAACGGTGTTCAGCCGCATCTAAAAACACCACCTGATCGCAGCCCTTGTCATAAGCTTTTGCTTGTGCTGCAAGACTAGCGGCGTAATTCCCACCGCATTTTACTGCGCCAGTACCACCACGCGACGCGCGGGTCAATGTTTCTTCAACCCAAACGCTAACTGGTTTGCCTTCACCTTTAAAATAAGCACCGACAGGGGAAGCAATAACGCAAAAAATAAAACTATGGGCAGGACGCACCCCAAGAAAACTTTCATTGGCAAACATGAAGGGACGCAAATAAAGGCTGCCATCTTCTTCTGTTGGTATCCAATCCTTGTCAATTTTTACAAGCTGCTCAACAGCTTCAAGAAAAATATTTTGAGGTAAAGCAGGCATCCCCATACGAATGGCTGATTTTTCCATACGCTTTGCATTTTGATCTGGCCGAAACAATGTAACCTTGGCATTATTACCATCAGTATTGCGATAAGCCTTCATGCCTTCAAATATTTCTTGCGCATAATGTAATACGGCACCAGCAGGATCCATTTCAAAGGGCTTACGCGCGCAAATTCGTGCATTATGCCAACCCTTTTCACTGCTCCATTCCACCACAGCCATGTGATCTGAGAAGACTTTGCCAAAACCTGGATTCTTTAAAACTTCCTCACGCTCAGAAACTCCAACTGGATTTTCATTGGGAAGTATCTGAAATGTAAGATCCGAAGACGCCGTAGCCATTTTTAAATACCTTATCAAGATGACGTAAATTAATTGATACAATGATCATTAAACTTTATGCCGCGATATTTCTGATTTTTCAATCTAATTTTGTAAATAGGTCAGCATTTCAGACCAATTTCAAAAAAATTTGAATATTTAATAAAAAAAGTTGGAACTTTATTCTGTCTCAAGCATTTTACATGCAACAAGACGAATGAAAAGAAAGACTGCAAATCGTTTGGTTGATGTTTTCAACGTTTACTAAACAAAAATATCATAAAAAAAGACTACCCCCCTTTTTTTTATGATTTACTGCACTAATTCTAAAAATGAAATCTTGGATAGCTCCTAAGCGATTATCCTTTGATACTTTTTAAGTCCCCCGCATAAAAAGTATCTTAGCCCATTAACTGGGCAAAACATACTGATCTTCCCCGTGCTCAGTATGTTTCAAGACAACTCCACTTAGATTTTCCCTCTTTATTGCCTAAGTGGAGTTGTCTCTTAATTATTTTTCCTCTCATCTTACTCCATAATTAAGCCTACCCCACCTTTATTTTGCAGTTTATATTGAGGGCAAAACTAACGCTAAATTTGAGCAAAAGCTAAATTTGAGCAAAAGATTGAGTTAAATCACCTAAAATATCGTCAATACCCTCAATACCGATCGACAGCCGGATAACATCTGGCCCTGCACCAGCTGCATGTTTTTGTTCGTCATTTAATTGACGATGCGTGGTTGATGCGGGGTGAATCACCAGTGAGCGCGTGTCACCAATATTAGCAAGGTGAGAAAACAGCTTTAAGCCAGCAACAAATTTTACACCTGCCTCATAGCCGCCCTTAATGCCGAAGGTAAAAACAGAACCCGCCCCTAGTGGCGCAATACGCTGTTGTAAAGCATAATAGGGACTATTCTTTAAACCAGCATAAGAAACCCATGAAACCTGTGGGTGATTTTGCAAATATTCAGCCACCGCCAAAGCATTATCGCAATGTCTTTGCATACGCAGTGAAAGAGTTTCAACCCCTGTTAGCAGCATAAAAGCATTAAATGGCGATATGGTTGGGCCAAAATCACGCATGCCAAGCACGCGCGCCGCCAATGCAAAAGCAGCTTTTCCAAATGCATCCGCAATGACAAGACCAGCATAATCGGGGCGCGGCTCTGTCAATTTATTAAATTTACCTGATTTATGCCAATCAAAATTACCGCCATCAATAATAACACCGCCCATAGAATTGCCATGACCGCCGATAAACTTAGTCAGCGAATGGATAACAATATTAGCACCATGTTCAATTGGCCGTAAAAGATAGGGGCTTGCCATAGTATTATCGACAATAAGTGGAATATTATGAGCCTCCGCCACCTTGGCAATTTCTGCAATATCAATGATAATGCCACCGGGATTGGCAAAACTCTCAATAAATATTGCTTTGGTACGCCCGTCGATTTGCGCCGCAAAACTCGCAGGGTCAGTACCATCTGCCCACCGCACCTGCCAATCAAAAGATTTAAATGCTTGGCCAAATTGATTGATCGAACCGCCATAGAGTTGACGGGCAGCAATAAAATTATCACCTGCCTCCATCAAAGTATGAAAGGTTAAAAATTCAGCGGCATGGCCGGTAGCCGTTGCAAGCGCTGCAACACCGCCTTCCAATGCTGCCATTCGTTCCTCGAGCACCGCTTGGGTGGGATTGGTTATGCGTGTATAAATATTGCCAGCCTCAGCCAAAGCAAATCGATTTGCCGCCTGATCGGCATCTTCAAAAACATAAGCAGTTGTTTGATAAATAGGCGTTACACGCGCACCTGTTGTCGGGTCGGGTGCAGCACCTGCATGAATTGCTAAGGTGTCAAAATGCTTTGCATTATCACTCATTATATATTCCCTTTTAATTCACAAACAACGAGAAAAACCTCGTCAATCAGTACCAAAATGTTTTAAGAAAATTTTTCTAACTCAATATGGGGGCAACGATCCATCACCACATTAATGCCCGCTTCAATCGCGCGTTTTGCTGAAATAATGTCGGCAATACCAAGCTGCATCCAGAAAAGATATGGTTTATGGGGCAAAGCCAAGACTTCATCCAAAATTGCAGGAATAGCATCAACATTGCGGAAAATATCAATCATATCGATTGGCTCATCAATATCTGCCAAACGAGCATAAACTTTTTGACCCCAAATTTCTTTGCCAGCCTGCCTCGGATTTACCGGAATGACCTTATAGCCGCGGCTTAACAAAAATTCCATTACCACAAAACTTGGTCGCGCCGCATTAGGGGACGCACCAAGCAATGCAATAGTTTTTACGCGGCTAAGAGCAGATAAAATCTCATCATCATCTAAAAGTAAATCGGCCATAAGACATCCTCCTTGATTCTTATGAAAACTATACCGCTTTTTTTGCCCGTTACACGCAAAATAGACCATGACTTTAGCCCCGAATAAGCAAAATCAAACCAAAATTAATATGGTATTATATTACCATAATTATAACATATTGATTTAATTATCTTAATTAATTTTTGCATAAATTAATTTTGCTTGCTTTTTAGGCTTTCACACTTTATTGACAAAGGCTGGATTGGGATATCACATCCCTCACCTTTTGTAGCATGTGATGCTGCAATATAAGCAACAAAAAAAGCCTGCCTCATTATGATTTATTATCATATTTGTGCATGGATCTATTTTAAGGAAAACTTCTATGGCAACCTTTTCACAAAAGCCAGCCGAAGTGGTAAAAAAGTGGGTTATTATTGACGCTGAAGGCCTCGTCCTTGGTCGTCTTGCCTCACTTGTTGCCAATCGTTTGCGCGGTAAACATAAGCCAACCTTTACGCCTCACGTTGACGATGGTGACAATGTCATTATCATTAATGCTGACAAGGTGGTTTTGACCGGTAAGAAATTTACTGACAAAGTTTACTATTGGCATACTGGCTATATTGGTGGCATTAAACAACGTACAGCTCGCCAAATTCTTGAAGGCCGTTTCCCTGAACGCGTCGTAGAAAAAGCCGTTGAGCGTATGGTTCCACGTGGCCCACTAGGCCGCCGCCAAATGAAAAACCTGCGCGTTTATGCAGGCACAAATCATCCCCATGAAGCTCAGCAGCCGGAAGCGCTCGATGTTGCAGCGCTAAACCGTAAGAATAAAAGGATTGCTTAATCATGGCCGAGCAAATCAATTCCCTATCTGATCTTGGTGCAGTTGCAGGCAATGTTGTTGCCGCTGCAGTTGAAAGCGCACCAGTTCACGTACAAAAGCTTGACAGCCTTGGCCGTGCCTATGCAACCGGCAAGCGTAAAGACGCTGTTGCCCGCGTATGGGTAAAGCCAGGTTCAGGCAAGATCATCGTAAACGGCAAAGAATTTGATAAGTATTTTGCCCGTCCTGTTCTTCAGATGGTTCTTCGTCAGCCAATCGTTGCAACAAACCGTGATGGTGAATTTGACATCATTGCAACCGTTGCTGGTGGTGGTCTTTCAGGCCAAGCTGGTGCAGTTCGTCATGGTATTTCCAAGGCGCTTACTTATTATGAACCAGCATTGCGCGCTATTCTTAAAAAGGGTGGCTTCCTTACCCGTGATAGCCGTGTTGTTGAACGTAAGAAATACGGTAAAGCTAAAGCTCGTCGTTCTTTCCAGTTCTCAAAGCGTTAATATTTCGCGTTATATTTTTTGGAAAAACCCCGCTTTATGCGGGGTTTTTTTATTGGGTTTTTTCCATTGCAAATTAAGTAAAATTATCCATTATAGATAATAACCAATCAAACTAAGCATTAAGCGCAAAGAGTTATCAATGGAAAACCAAGCCCATAACGCAGAAGTTGCCGCCTATATTAAAGATTATCTCAACAATAAAAACTTCGCGCAATTTGCCGTATTGTTAACTGGCAAATGGGGCAGCGGCAAAACCCATTTTATTTTAGATTTAAAAAAGCAGTATGACGCACTTTCCCCACATGAAAAACTTAACGAGAACAAAGAGTTTAATTGGATCTACGTTAGCCTTAACGGCATAGATACAGTCGAGGAAATTGAAAAACGTATATTTACGGTAGCTCACACTTGGCTTAACAATACAGCCGTAAAATTAGGAAAGAGCTTTTTGGGTAGCATTGTTGCTTCCCCGCAAATCTACGGCGTGGGCTTTGATACTAAAAAATTTGCGCAAGATTTAAAAAAATTATTGCCGAAAGTCAAAAACGCCGCTTTTATTTTTGATGATATTGAGCGTTGCCGCCTGCCCTTATCCAACCTTTTTGGCTACATTAATAATTTTATTGAGCATGATAAACTAAAAGTTATTTTAGTTGCCGATGAAGACAAGCTTAAAGAATATTACGCTAAGGAAATAGCTGCCCCACAACAAGATCGCAGCTTTTCAACCTATGAGCAAGTTAAAGAAAAACTTATTGGTCAAACTTTGGAAATAAAGCCAGATATTAAATGCGCTTTAGATATATTTATTGAAAAACTAAATAGCGAGGCGGTAAAAGAACTTATATCTGCAAATAAAAATACATTAACTGATATTTTCAAACAATCTCATACCAATAACTTAAGAAGCTTAAAATCAGCATTCTTCACCTTCGAGCGTTTACATAGCTTTTTAAGCAATATTGAAGTTGAAAGTAAATAAGAAAGCGAAATTTATTCAGCCCAATTAAGCGATATTTTGTTAAAGATCATTGCAATTACCTTAGAATATCGTGCTGGCCAAATTTTACAGCCATCAAAAATAATAATTCAAATGAGATCAACCACAGAGGACATTCATTCTGATTTTCTTAAAACCGATTTTGATCCCAAAATACTCGTTGAGGAATTTACAGTAAACGGCAAAAAACAAACGCCAATTACTTATTTTACCTTTTTAGAATATCGCTATTGCAATATACATTGGCACCAAACTGCAATTGAATATAGCAATATTGGTTTATTTATCGAAAAAGGTATATTGCCTCCTAAGAAATCATTGATTGAATCATTTAAGCAAGACTACCAATTACGTAAGCCCCACCAAGATGAAGAAGATATCTCCAATTTATGGATAAGATTATTTTACTGGAAATGGCAAGCCCCCAAAGTATTAGAGGATAATCTCCCTCCTTTATTAAATGCATTAGACAATCAAAAATTTAACGAAATGGGCGACATTTTACAAGTCATCGGCCGACTAACCATGTTGTCAGACTATGGCTACAATCCCTTACCGAACGAACAACAAATCGAAAACTATTTCAAAGAGTATCTAGATCTTTTAACTGTCCGTAATATTCCTGCAAATCTTGAAAAAATTATTAGAAAGAATGAGTCGTCATATAAGGGCTATGGTATCTTAGAAAAAATAGCCCCTAACTTGCGTAAGCTAGTTTATGAAAACACAATTGAACGAGCTATAAAAACGATAAAGAAAAATGGAAATCTTATTGAATTTATTAAAAAAGATAATTTTGCCGTATTAAGTCAAGAACAATATATGTCTGTGCCGCTTATGAATTTAATTAGCCCAACAGATTTTGCTAACTTAATAAATTTTACAGGAGAGATAAATTACGAGCCAATTACGGCTTTTAAAAACCGTTATCGCTCGGCAGACAACTTAAAAGAACAAGAAAAAGATTGGTTGGAACAATTAAAGGATGCGTGTTTAAAACAAATCAATAAAATGGATGCGCCCTATAAAAGCCAAAGGAAAGAATTGTTTGAACATGAATTTAAAGATTTGGAATGATGTATTAAACCTAGACAAGTCATTGCAATTAAAAGATCAATAAAAAATATAGTGCTTATTGTTTAGCAGAAAAAACCTGATTGCTAAAATGCACTTCACCGGCAGATATTGTTTTGCGCACGCCATTATCTTGATAAATAACCAATTGGCAATTTTCATCAATGGTTTCAAAAACCCCAGTGATTAATTCACCATTGACCATGATATTAACTCGCCCGCCAAGATTGGCGGCATGTTGCAGCCATTTATTGCGAATTGCGCTAAGGTTTTTGCCCTTATCCCATAATTTATAATTGGTTGCCCATGTATCTGATAGGCTTTCAAACCATTGTGCTGCATCAATATTATAGCCAATATTATGCAAGGCGGCAGTAGGGTAAGGCATATTATCGGGCGAGCTGACAATATTGCCACCAATACCAATAACGATTGCGTGACTTTGGTTCGGTAAAGTCACCAGCTCCAATAAAATACCAGATAATTTAGCATCGCCCACCAAAAGATCATTGGGCCATTTTAATTTGACAGGTTCACTGGAAATGCCAAAGCCTATTGAGCGCTTATGTTGTTCTAACGCTTCGATTAATGAGACGCCGGTTACAAAACCTAATGTTGCGGCATTATGCGGCGCAAAATCATCCACCAATAATAGTGAAACAAAAAAATTACCCTTGGGGCTGACCCATTGCCGGCCGCGTCGCCCACGCCCTGCTAGCTGCTCGTCTGCAACTATCCATAATTTTCCTTGGTCGCCGTTCTTTGCAAACTCAGTTGCTAGTTGATTGGTTGAGTCTAGAAGTTCATAAAATTCAACCCGATAACCAGCTTTTTTTGCTTGCGAAGAAAGGCGAACAACCATTTGAAACTTTACTTAATTTTTGTTTATTTAGTAATTATTGTGCCATGAAAAGAGATTGTGCGGCTGTTGCTGCCCATGGTGTAATCCATACAGCAAAGAACACATAGAACAATCCAAATACACCGCTCAAGAACAATACAATGCGCAATTCACTTGGCAAAGCTAAGAAGCCGCCCTTGGATTCATCAAACCACATAACTTTGATAAGGCGCAAGTAGTAAAAAGCACCGACCACAGATGCCATCATACCAATCACAGCGAGTGGCACCAAGCCAGCACCAACGGCGGCTGAGAATGTGTACCATTTACCAAAGAACCCAGCCAAAGGCGGAATGCTGGCAAGTGAGAACATATGCATGGTCATAATTGCTGCCATAAAAGGATTGCTCCAAGCAAGGCCAGCAAGATCACTAATTTCTTCAACATTACCATCGCGATTACGCATAGCAAGAATAAAGGCGAATGCACCAAGCGTCGTAACAAGGTAAATCGTCATATAAATGATGATACTTTGTACACCAGCTGTAGCAATTTCCAAAGACCCTGCTCCAGCAGCGGCAGAAAGACCAACAAGCGCGTAGCCCATATGGGTAATGGATGAATAAGCCATTAGGCGCTTAATGTTCTTTTGGCCAATACCAGCAAAAGCACCAAGGATCATCGACGCAATCGCAATGAACACAAGAATTTGCTGCGCTGCAGGCATAATAGTTGATTGTGCACCAATATGGTCTGGGCTAAAGCCCATAACCACAATACGACCGATAAGCGCAATAGCTGCAACTTTTGGGGCACCAGCAAAAAAGGCAGTCACGGGTGTTGGTGAACCTTCATAAACATCGGGCGTCCACATATGGAATGGAACGGCAGAAATTTTGAATGCAAGACCTGCAAGCACAAAGACCATACCAAAGATAAGGCCAAGTGGCGGATTACCACCTGTGAAGCTTTGGGCAATTTCCACAAAACCAATATGGCCAGTATAGCCATAAACCAGTGAAATACCGTAAAGCAACATGCCTGAAGACAAAGCGCCCAAAACGAAATATTTAAGGCCAGCTTCAGATGAGCGAGCATTATCACGGTTAAAGGCGGCTAGCACATAAAGGGCAAGGGATTGCAATTCCAAGCCCATATAAAGTGATAGCATATTGCCAGCTGAAATCATGAGCATCATGCCAACAGTTGAAAGCAAGGCGATGATTGGAAATTCAAACTTATCAAAACCGTAATTTTTGGCATAGCCAACCGACATGACCAGTGCGACAAGGGCACCAATCACGGTTAGAACTTTCATGTAACGGCTATAGCTATCCATAATCAAGGCATCGCCAAACACATTACCATAGGGCGGAAATACCACTAATAGTACAAGAGCCGCAGCCAAAACAACAACCGCAAGCGTGGTTATCATTGTATAAGATTGCTGTTTTGAATATACGCCCACCATGAGCAACACAAGAGCACCCACTGCGATCACTAGCTCTGGAAGCATGAGCGTCAATTGAGCCATCAAATCAATCTGCATCAGATTTGCCTCTTCTATTGCATCAATGTTGCACTTGAAGCGATTGCCTGCAGTGCATCATTATAATTGGTAATAAGATTGTTTACGGCACCTGAAATAACATTCAAGATACCCATCGGATAAACACCGAAGAAAATAGTCAAAACAACCATTGGGTAGAGAAGGAATTTTTCCCGTGGCGATAAGTCTAGCAAAGCCTTCAAGCTTTCTTTCTCCAGCGGGCCAAAAATGACACGGCGGTAAAGATAAAGCGCATAAGCAGCCGAGAGAATAACCCCAGAGGTTGCAAAAACTGCCAGCCAAGTATTGACTTGGAAAAGCCCAATCAGTGTCAAGAACTCACCAATAAAGCCCGAGGTACCCGGTAAGCCGACATTGGCCATGGTGAAGATCAAGAATACGGTTGCATATTTCGGCATATTATTGACAAGACCGCCAAATGCCGCAATCTCGCGAGTATGGAGGCGGTCATAGATAACCCCCACACAAAGGAAGAGTGCGCCTGATACGAAACCATGCGAAATCATTTGATAAATCGCACCTTCAACACCTTGGGCGTTGGCGGAGAAAATACCCATTGTCACATAACCCATATGGGCAATTGATGAATAAGCAATGAGCTTTTTCATGTCCTCTTGCACAAGAGCAACGAGTGAGGTGTAAATAATAGCGATAACGGACAAGGCAAAGACGAAATCTGCAAATTGTTCTGATGCAATAGGGAACATAGGGAGCGAGAAACGCAAGAACCCATAGCCACCAAGCTTCAACAAAATACCTGCAAGAATAACCGAGCCTGCCGTTGGTGCTTCAACGTGTGCATCTGGCAACCAAGTATGGACTGGCCACATTGGCATTTTAACTGCGAAGGACGCAAAGAAAGCAAGCCATAACCACGTCTGCATGGAAGCAGGGAAATGATGATTGTTTAACAATTCAACAATATCAAGTGTACCAGCATTCCAATACATTGCCATTAACGCGACAAGCATGAGAAGCGAACCAAGCAAGGTATAAAGGAAGAATTTTATACTTGCATAAACACGGCGCTGACCACCCCATACGCCAATGATGATAAACATTGGAATAAGGCTGCCTTCAAAGAAGATGTAGAATAGCACACCATCAAGCGCACAAAATACACCAATGACCATTGTTTCTAAAATAAGAAACATAATCATATATTGCTTTACGCGCTTTTGAACTGTTTCCCAACTCGCAAGAATACAAAATGGCATAAGAAATGCGGTAAGCACAACAAATAAGATGGAAATACCATCGACACCCATATGGTAGCTAATTGCTGGTTTACCTTCAGAATTGGTAAGCCAAACAAGTTTTTCAACCATTTGGAAGCCAGTATTGCTACGATCAAAACCTGCCCAAACGACAAGCGAAAGTACAAATACAAAGATAGTGGTTAATAGCGTAACATTACGAATATTACGCTTGGCTGCCTCGCCATCCTCTTTAATCAAGAGGATAAGCAATGCGCCCAGTAACGGTAGGAATGTAACCGTTGAAAGAATTGGCCAATAATGCTCACTCATCAGTTTACACTCCAAAATGTTCCAAACATCATCCAAGTGATGAGGGCTGCAACACCGATAAGCATCGCAAATGCATAATGATAGAGATAGCCGGTTTGCATACGTACAGCGACCTTATTGGTAATAGTAAGAACAAGACTGGCAAGACCATTTGGCCCTAGTCCGTCAATTATTTTTCCGTCAACGACCTTCCAGAAGAAACGGCCAATGGCAAAGGTGGGACGAACGAAAATAGCGTCATATAATTCGTCAATATACCATTTATTGAGCAGAAATTTGTAAAGGCGTGGCATTGCTGTTGCAAGTGCCTTTGGAACGGCTGGCGAAATGATATAGAACCAAAAAGCAAGAACGAAACCAAGAGCCATAACAATAAAGGGCGACCATTTTACCCAAACTGGCACGCCGTGAGCTTCATGCATCACATGGTTATGCTCGGAAGTAAATAATGCACCTTTCCAAAAAGCGTCATAATGATCGCCAAAGAAATAAGGCATAAAGATAAAGCCAGCAAGCAAAGCGCCAACCGCCAAAACAAATAATGGCGCTAACATAACAGGCCCAGATTCATGCACATGATGCATAACATCAGCCGTTGCGCGTGGTTTGCCGTGGAAGGTAAGGAAAATCAAACGCCATGAATAGAAACTGGTCATAAAGGCGGCAATGACAAGAAGCCAGAAACCATAGCCTGATGCAGCATTATGGGCAGCATAAGCCGATTCAATAATTGCATCCTTGGAGAAGAAACCAGCAGTACCGATAACCGTTCCTGGAATACCAACGCCAGTCAAAGCGATTGTACCGATAATCATCATCCAATAAGTGGTTGGAATATATTTACGTAAGCCACCCATATGACGCATATCTTGTTCATCAGACACAGCATGGATCACCGAACCGGCGCCAAGGAACAATAATGCCTTGAAGAAAGCGTGGGTGAACAAATGGAATACTGCCGCGCCATAAGCGCCAACACCAAGAGCCACAAACATATAACCAAGCTGCGAACAAGTTGAATAAGCAATAACGCGCTTAATATCATTTTGCACAAGGCCAACAGTCGCCGCAAAAAATGCAGTTGTCGCACCAATAAAGGTAATGACTGTCAAGGCTGTAGGCGAAAGTTCAAAGATTGGCGACATACGTGCAACCATGAACACACCAGCCGTCACCATGGTAGCCGCATGGATAAGAGCAGAAACTGGAGTTGGGCCTTCCATCGCATCAGGCAACCAAGTATGCAACAAAAACTGCGCTGATTTACCCATTGCACCAATGAATAACAATAAGCAGGTGATCGTCAATGCATTAGTGCGGTCAACTTCCCAGCTTAAGAAGGTGAAAGTATTAGCATAGTCGCCACTTCCCGCACGGGCAAAAATATCTTCAAACCCAACAACACCGAAAATCACAAAAATGCTAAACATGCCGAGTAGGAAACCAAAGTCACCAACGCGGTTCACCACGAAAGCTTTCATAGCTGCTTTGCTAGCTGAAGGTTTTTGATACCAAAAGCCAATAAGCAAATAAGAAGCAAGACCAACGCCTTCCCAACCAAAAAACATTTGGACGAGATTGTCAGACGTGATCAACATCAACATCATAAAGGTGAAAAGCGAAAGATAAGCAAAAAAGCGGGGACGGCTAGGATCATGGTGCATGTAACCGATTGAATAGATATGCACGAGCGCCGATACGGTATTAACAACAACCAACATAATTGCGGTTAGAGTATCAACCCGAAAAGCCCAATCAAAGTCCAATGTACCTGATAAAATCCAGCTAAGCACCTCCACATGCTGAGTTTCACCATTTGCATTCATTGCAATTGTAATAAATGCAACCCAAGACAATATGGCAACAACAACCATTAAGCTACAGGTGACTAATTCACTTGCACGCGCACCGATGCTATTGCCAAAAAGACCAGCAATGAGAAAACCAATTAGTGGAAGGAAGACGATTGCGTCAAATAACATGATGCGTCAACCTTTCATCATATTGACATCTTCCACCGCGATAGAACCGCGATTACGGAAGAATACAACAAGTATGGCAAGACCAATTGCTGTTTCTGCAGCAGCAACTGTTAGCACGAAAAGTGCAAAGACTTGGCCTACCAAATCATTTAAAACAGCAGAGAATGCTACGAAATTTAAATTAGCCGAGAGCAAAATAAGCTCTACCGACATTAAAATAATAATAACATTCTTACGATTTAGAAAAATACCGAAAACGCCAATCGTGAACAAGATCGCCGAAACGGTCAGATAGTGAGCAATTTCTATATGCATTTTTTTCTTCCCGTTAAATACCTTTATTGGATTCGACTTTTTTAATCTCAATGGCAGTTTCAGGTGTACGTGCAACTTGGGCAGCAATTGATTGGCGCTTAACATTAGGGCGGTGACGCAATGTCAAAACAATTGCCCCAATCATAGCAACCAAAAGCACCAAACCGGCTAATTGGAAATACAATACATAATCAGTATAAAGTATTTCACCAAGCGCTTGAGTATTGGTTTTAGCAACATCACTTGCTGCTTTTGCAGCAATGGCAACATCTGGAATGATCGAGTTGGAAGTAAAAACAACCACAAGCTCAATAAGTAAAATAACACCGACAAGCGCACCAATTGGCGCATATTGCAATGCACCGCGCTTTAATTCGGCAAAGTCCACATCAAGCATCATGACCACAAACAAGAACAATACCGCAACCGCACCGACATAAACCACAAGCAAGATCATGGCCAAAAATTCAGCGCCGGTGAGCAAAAATAATGCTGCGGCATTGAAAAAAGCCAAAATGAGGAAAAGAACCGAATGAACGGGGTTACGTGCCGCCACCACCATTACGGCACTTGCGATCAAAATGAACGAGAACAGATAAAAAAACGCAACCACAGGACCAGTTAGCATGGGGTTCCCCAAGATAATTCAACGCAGTGACGTGGAATGAAAGCGCCACGTCTTCGCCTGAAAGAAGCTCAATTAAAGCTTCCGATGACAAGAGGGTCAAACTTTTGCCCCTCGAAAAACTGCCTAAACAGCCTTAAATAAAACCCCATAACCACATATAAAACAAATAGTTACAATGCGATATTAAGGTTATACTAAAATATTAACGATACGGTGCATCAAGCGCAATATTGCGAGCAATTTCGCGCTCCCAACGATCACCATTAGCGAGCAACTTTTCCTTATCATAATAAAGCTCTTCGCGGGTTTCAGTCGCAAATTCAAAATTTGGTCCCTCAACAATCGCTTCAACTGGGCATGCCTCTTGGCAAAAACCACAATAAATGCACTTTACCATGTCAATATCGTAACGCACTGTACGCCTTGTACCATCATTACGGCGTGGGCCAGCTTCAATGGTAATAGCTTGTGCAGGACAAATAGCTTCACATAATTTACAAGCAATGCAGCGTTCTTCACCATTTGGATAACGGCGAAGCGCATGTTCACCACGAAAACGTGGTGAAATACGACCTTTTTCATAAGGATAATTGATGGTTGGCTTTGGTGCTACAAATTGCTTGCAGGCAAGAAAAAAGGCACTTACCAATTCAAGTAGCAATAAAGATTTAGCAGCTTGGAAAAGACTTGACATTATCTTAAACTCCTATGCCAGACCAGTAATTTTTAAGAATGCAGCCGTAAGCACGACCATTGCAAGTGAAATAGGCAAGAAGACTTTCCAACCAAGACGCATGAGCTGATCATAACGATAACGTGGAACGAAAGCTTTAACCATCGCAATCATAAAGAATACAGCGCAAACTTTGAACAAGAACCAGAACACACCCGGTATCCAATTGAGCCACCAAACATCAAGCGGCGGCAACCAACCACCCAAGAATAAAATCGTGGTCAAGGCGCACATCAAAACAATCGCAACATATTCGCCAAGCATGTAAAGAAGATATGGGCCTGAAGAATATTCAACCATGTGACCAGCCACAAGTTCAGATTCTGCTTCAACCAAATCAAAAGGTGGGCGGTTTGTTTCAGCAAGTGCTGAAATAAAGAAAATCACGAACATTGGGAAAAGGCCTAGCCAATGCCAATCAAGGAATGATGCAAATGGCAAACCAGCCATAGTGCCGATACCATCTTTTTGTGCAAGCACAATTTGAGTAAGATCGAGCGAACCTACGCAAAGTAGCACCGTCACAATCACAAAACCAATGGACACTTCGTAAGATACCATTTGCGCCGCAGAGCGCAATGCACCAAGAAATGGATATTTGGAGTTTGATGCCCAGCCGCCCATAATTACGCCATAAACTTCTAACGACGAAATAGCGAATACATAAAGCATGCCGACATTAATATTAGCAACTGCCCAACCTTCGTTAACCGGAATAACCGCCCAACCACAAAGGGCAAGGCCTGCCGAAATGAATGGAGCAAGAAGGAAAATACCTTTATTTGCACCAGCTGGAATGACAGGTTCTTTAACAATAAACTTAATCAAATCCGCAAAAGATTGGAAAAGACCAAATGGACCAACAACATTGGGACCGCGACGCAATTGAACCGCTGCCCAAATCTTACGATCTGCTAAAAGCAAGAATGCAATGATAACCAACAGTGCTACAATAAATAATAGCGACTGCCCGATTGGCAACAATATCTGCATCAAGAAGAAATCTAACATTTTATATCACTCTTCCTCTTGTAACCATTATTCTGCTGCTTGCGGAATGCGACCGCTTGCAAGCGCCGAACACTCAGCCATAATGGCAGATGAGCGTGCGATCGGATTGGTAAGATAGAAATCTTGTATAGGTAAAACGAATTTTGCTGAACCAAGGGTTTTAAAGCCATTCGCCAAAGTGGTAATATCTTTAACGTCACCCACCAAAACATCATCAATGGCGGCAAAGTGTGGATACTCACTATAAAGCTTACGTCTTAAAGCACCAAGTGAGTCATAAGGCAAACGCACACCCAAAACATCAGACAATGCGCGTAAAATTGCCCAATCTTCTTTTGCTTCACCAGGAGCAAAAGTTGCACGATTGGTCATCTGCACGCGGCCTTCAGTATTTACAAAAATACCTGATTTTTCAGTGTAAGCTGCACCGGGCAAAATAATATCTGCATTATGTGCGCCATTATCACCATGACTACCAATATAAATTGTGAAGCCCTTTTTAGCATTCAAATCAATTTCATCAGCACCAAGCAAGAATAACACTTCGCTATCGCTTACAACATCTTTCGCGCTTGCATTATCTTCGGCAACAAAACCAAGATCAAGTCCGCCCACGCGTGAAGCTGCCGTATGGAGGACATTAAAGCCATTCCACTCGTCATTAACCGCACCAATAATTGTAGCAAGCTTTGCAGCTGCCTTAGCAATATTAGCACCATTTTCGCCGCTAAGCGCACCCTGACCTATAATAATCATAGGTTTTTGAGCAGTTTTCAATTTTTCAAGGAATGACAGCTTGCCATCAATAAGTTGACTGAGTGTTTCTTCCCCTGCCCCAAGATATTCGAAAGGATAGCGCATTTCACCGCGCTCACCAATCACAGCAATTGGATAATCGCTTTTTCTTTGGCGTTTACGAATACGGGCATTAAGAACCGATGCTTCAAAACGTGGATTACTACCAATGATAATCAATGCATCGGACTGCTCAATACCGGCAATCGTTGTATTGAAAATATAGCTAGCGCGACCCGCTTTTGGATCATGAGCAGCGCCATCTTGGCGGCAATCATAATGGGTGGAACCAAGCGCATTAAGCAATGATTTTAGTGCATAGATTTCTTCAACTGTCGCAAGATCACCAGCAATAGCACCAATTTTTGTGGCATTTGCCTTATCAATCGCAACTTTAATCGCCGCAAAAGCTTCTTGCCAACTTGCTGACATTAACCGACCTTGGCTATTGCGAATATAAGGGCGATCAAGACGCTGGGTTTTTAAACCATCCCAGATGAAACGGCTCTTATCTGAAATCCATTCTTCATTAATAGCTTCATTAACCCGTGGCATAATACGCATAACTTCGCGGCCACGCGAGTCAACACGGATAGCCGAACCAACTGCATCCATAACGTCAATTGTTTCAGTTTTGCTAAGTTCCCAAGGGCGTGCATTGAAAGCATATGGGCGTGATGTCAAAGCACCAACAGGACAAAGATCAATAACATTGCCCTGAAGCTCTGATGTCATTGCCTTTTCAAGATAGGTGGTGATTTCAGCGTCTTCGCCGCGACCAATAAGCCCCAGCTCAGAAATACCAGCAACTTCGGTGGTAAAGCGCACACAGCGTGTGCAGTGAATGCAACGTGTCATCACTGTTTTTACCAACGGCCCAATATATTTATCTTCTACCGCACGCTTATCTTCTTGATAACGTGAAAAATCACGACCATAAGCCATTGCTTGATCTTGCAAATCGCACTCGCCACCTTGATCGCAAATGGGACAATCAAGCGGGTGGTTGATAAGAAGAAATTCCATGACGTTTTCACGCGCGCGCTTTACCATAGGTGTTTTTGTAAAGATCTGCGGTGGCTCACCATTAGGACCAGGGCGCAAGTCTTTTACGCCCATTGCACAGGAAGCCTGTGGCTTAGGTGGCCCACCTTTTACTTCAACCAAACACATGCGGCAATTGCCGGCGATAGACAAACGCTCGTGAAAACAAAAGCGGGGCACCTCGGCTCCGGCCTCTTCCGCTGCTTGTAGCAACGTATAGTGATCGGGAACCTCGATCTCCTTGTCGTCAACTATGATCTTTGCCATCGTTTTTCCAAACCGGCGGTCTCGCCGCCTATCCTAGAAATTAAACCAAAAAACCTATTCAGCAGCTTCAAGCGCAATATTACGGCTTTGCACTGCATTATGGGTATATTCATCAATCCGCTTTTCAATTTCAGGGCGGAAATTACGAATAAGCCCCTGAATAGGCCAAGCAGCAGCATCGCCGAGCGCACAAATCGTATGCCCTTCAACCTGCTTAGACACATCAAATAAAAGGTCTATCTCGCGCTTTTGCGCGCGCCCCTCAACCATGCGCCCCAAAAGACGCATCATCCAACCAGTACCTTCACGGCATGGTGTACATTGGCCACAGCTTTCATGCTTAAAAAATGCTGCAATACGCCAAATAGCTTTAATAATATCGGTCGATTTATCCATAACAATCGCACCGCCAGTACCAAAAGAAGATTTAACTTCCCTTAAACCATCAAAATCCATGATCACATCGATCATGTCTTCGCCGCGAACGACAGGACAAGATGCGCCGCCTGGAATAACGCCTAAGAAATTATCCCAGCCACCACGAATACCACCGGCATGTTTTTCAATAAGCTCACGGAAAGTAATGCCTAATGCTTCTTCAACGGTGCAAGGTGTATTTACATGACCGGAAATCATGAATAATTTGGTGCCCACATTATTAGGGCGACCAATAGCTGCAAACCATTCTGCACCACGACGCAAAATAGTTGGCGCAACCGCAATGGATTCAACATTATTAACGGTTGTAGGGCAACCATAAATACCCATATTAGCTGGAAATGGTGGCTTCAAACGAGGCTGACCTTTTTTACCCTCCAAGCTTTCAAGCAGCGCAGTTTCTTCACCACAAATATAAGCACCAGCACCATGATGCACAATAATATCGCAAGGATGACCATGTTTTGGATTTTTACCCAAAAGTCCGGCATCATAGCATTCATCAATAGCCGCTTGCAGCGCTTCACGTTCGCGAATATATTCGCCGCGTACATAAATAAAAGCAGTATGAGCGCCCATTGCAAAAGTTGCGATAACACAGCCTTCAATCAAAGTATGGGGATCGTGACGCAAGATCTCTCTATCTTTACACGTACCAGGTTCGGACTCATCGGCATTGACAACCAAATAATGAGGACGACCATCACTGACCTTTGGCATGAAAGACCATTTCATGCCAGTCGGGAAACCCGCACCGCCACGGCCACGCAAACCAGATGCTTTCATCTCATTGATGATCCAGTCACGGCCTTTTTCGATAATGCCTTTGGTGCCGTCCCAACAGCCGCGAGACATAGCACCTTTAAGAGATGTGTCTTTTAATCCGTAAATATTGGTGAATATGCGATCCTTATCAGCTAGCATGTCTCACCTATTCCTTTCCGTCCGTAACCATCGGCTTTTAAAGCAATCTCACTCATTAACATATCTACTCTTTAGGCTTTACAGCTTGAGCTTTTACCTGATCACCATCAAGCAATGACGTTAATCCTGTGATTGGTTCTGATGACTTGCGTGAATTTTGCGGCCCAACAGGGACTGACGCACCTTCACCACGCTCGAAAGCATCAATAATTTCTTCTAAACGCTCTGGTGTTAGGTCTTCATACGTATCTTTGAAAATCATCACCATTGGTGCATTAACGCAAGCGCCCAAACATTCGACTTCTTCCCATGAAAGCGTGCCGTCCGCATTGGTTTCAAATGCCTGTTCGTTGATCTTATTCTTGCAAAGTTTGATCAATTCACCTGAACCGCGAAGCATGCAAGGAGTTGTACCACATATTTGCACATGGGCTTTAGTACCCACTGGCTTCAACTGGAACTGCGTATAAAATGTTGCTACTTCCAAAACACGAATATAAGCCATACCGAGCAAATCAGCGATATACTCAATTGACGCGCGTGTGACCCAACCATCCTGCTCTTGCGCACGCATGAGCAAAGGAATAACCGCCGATTGCTGGCGACCTTCTGGATATTTAGCAATGGTTTTTTCAGCCCATGCCATATTTTCAGCATTAAAAGCAAATGTATCGGGCTGTACAGATTCATCAGCGAGACGGCGAACAGACATTAGCGATCAACTTCTCCAAAAACAATATCAAGGGAACCAAGGATAGCAGCAACGTCTGCAAGCATGTGACCCTTACATAAGAAATCCATTGCCTGTAGATGTGCATAACCCGGCGCACGTAATTTAACACGATATGGCTTATTGGTACCATCTGCTACGAGATAGACACCAAATTCGCCTTTTGGCGCTTCCACGGCTGCATAAACTTCACCCGCAGGAACGTGAAAACCTTCAGTAAAGAGTTTGAAGTGATGAATAAGCGCTTCCATTGAACGCTTCATATCACCGCGTTTTGGCGGGGTAATTTTTTGATCAACACTTGAAACAGGCCCAGTCTTTTCTGAACTTAACAAACGCTCAACACATTGGCGAATGATACGGACTGACTGGCGCATTTCTTCCATGCGGACAAGATAACGATCATAACAATCGCCATTTTTACCGACTGGAATATCAAATTCCATTTCTTCATAGCACTCATAAGGCTGGCTTTTGCGCAAATCCCAAGCAGCGCCTGAACCGCGCACCATAACACCAGAAAAACCGTAAGCCCATGCATCTTCAAGCGAAACAGTTGCAATATCAACGTTACGTTGTTTGAAAATACGATTAGGTGTAATCAGCGCATCCAAATTACCAAGCGCTTCAAGAAACGGATCAAGAAATGCGCCAATATCTTCAACCAATTGCTCTGGCAAATCTTGATGAACACCACCTGGACGGAAATAATTAGCGTGAAGACGAGCACCACAAGCGCGCTCATAAAATACCATCATTTTTTCGCGCTGCACAAAGCCCCAAAGTGGTGGCGTTAAAGCACCAACGTCCATGGCTTGCGTGGTAACATTAAGAAGATGGTTCAAAATACGACCAATTTCGGAAAAAAGCACACGAATGAGCTGGCCACGCTTTGGCACCTCAACTTTGAGCATTTTTTCAATGGCGAGCACATAGGCATGCTCTTGATTCATTGGCGCAACATAGTCCAAACGATCAAGATAGGGACCTGCTTGCAAATAGGTCTTAGTTTCCATCAATTTTTCTGTACCGCGATGCAGAAGCCCAATATGCGGATCAACCCGCTCTACCACTTCACCATCAAGCTCCAATACCAAGCGCAACACGCCGTGTGCTGCTGGATGCTGCGGACCAAAATTGATATTAAAATTACGGACATTGACCTCAGCCACGATCAAATCCCTCCGTTTGAAAAGAGCGCCTCAATGTCCTTACCGGTCATCTTACGCGTTTCATTTGCAAATTCATAAAAATGCGGTTTTTCGTCGTAATAAATTTCACTTTTCAATTCAAAACCACTTTGATCGTCGAATGCAGCAGCACTTAAATAGACCATTGATCCATCACGCATACGCCAACCAAGCGAACTTCCACATGATGAACAAAACAGCCGCTCGCCCCAAGAAGACGATGGATAAACTGAAAATTCAACATTACCCAGCACTTCAATCGCCGGATCAACCGCTAGGGACATAAAAACGCCACCAGACATTTTCTGGCACATATGACAATGGCATATGCCGACATCTATACCAGATAGCTTTGCCTTAAAATGCACATCACCACAAAGACATTTACCCTCGCGAATGAAAGTGCTTTCTTCTGGCTGACCTAGATTCATTTGCGCTCTCCTGCTTTTTCATCACCAGGCAGAACATAATCTGTACCTTCCCAAGGTGATAAAAAGTCAAAGCTGCGCATTTCTTGACGAAGAACAACAGGCTCATAAACTACCCGCTTTACTTCATTATCATAGCGACATTCCACAAAACCAGTAGTTGGAAAATCTTTACGCAATGGGTGCCCTTCAAAACCATAATCGGTCAAGATACGGCGCAAATCTGGATGATCTGAGAACAAAACGCCATACATATCGTAAACTTCACGCTCATACCAATCAGCACCTGGATAGACACTGAAAGCTGATGGCACGTCTTCATCTTCACTGACCTGCACCTTAACGCGAATGCGCAAATTCTGACGTGGTGACAAAAGATGATAGGATACATCAAAGCGCTTTTCACGCGATGGAAAATCAACGCCACTAACATCAATAATACAGATGAATTGACACTGCACATCATCACGCAAGAACGTCAATACACCAAGCAGCTCGGCAGGATCAACCAAAAGATTTAACTCACCATAAGCAATCTCTTGGCTCAACACTTTAGAACCTATACGCTCAGCAAGATAACTATTAAGATCTTCAATTGCTTCAGAAGCCATAATACTCTCCTAGCGCTCGATCGAACCGGTACGGCGTATCTTCTTCTGCAATAAAAGCACACCATAAAGCAGCGCTTCAGCAGTAGGAGGACAACCAGGAACATAAATATCTACAGGAACAATACGATCACAACCACGCACAACCGAATAGGAATAATGGTAGTAACCACCACCATTTGCACATGAACCCATTGAAATCACATAACGCGGCTCAGGCATCTGATCATAGACCTTGCGCAATGCGGGAGCCATTTTATTGGTAAGCGTACCTGCAACCATCATAACATCTGATTGGCGCGGTGAAGCGCGCGGAGCATAACCAAAACGCTCATTATCATAATGCGGCATTGAACAATGCATCATCTCAACCGCACAACAAGCAAGACCAAAGGTCATCCACATCAATGAACCGGTACGCGCCCAAGTAACGAGCGCATCTGTTGATGTAACCAAGAAACCCTTATCAGAAAGCTCGGCATTAATATCTTGGAAGAACTTGTCGTCAGCACCAATAAGCTTGCCAGTATTAGGATCAATAATTCCTTTAGGCTGCGGCGCGACCAAAGTCTTGTTTCCGGTCAATTCCATTCCAGAGCCCCTTTCTTCCATTCATAGATAAAGCCTACAGTCAAAACACCTAGAAACAGCATCATTGACCAAAACCCGAACATCCCAATATCGCGGAAAGCAACCGCCCACGGGAAAAGAAAAGCCACTTCAAGATCGAAAATAATGAATAGAATTGAAACAAGATAAAAACGAATATCAAATTTCATGCGCGCATCATCAAACGAGTTGAAGCCACATTCATAAGCAGATAATTTTTCTGGATCGGGCGAACGATAAGCCACAATATAGGGCATAATCAACAAAGCACCTGCAATTACCAATGATACTATTATAAATATCAATACAGGCAGGTAATTCATTAGAATATCAGGCATATCCTTTAACACCTTTTCAAACGAGGCAACGCCATTAAACACCTTGCATTAACAAAACAGCTCAGTGCACCAAAGAATCTCTTTAGACATTTTCCTCGCCCAAACAGCTTCAAGGGCATGCTGCGCGAAATTTGTCGCAAGGGTTAACGCAGAGTACACAAACAAGCAATAGTTTTATCGCAAAAAAGATATTTTATGCGACATTTCTCTCACTGTTAACAGCTAGAACAGAATTATCAAAACACCCTGCCCTACAACTCCACTTTTCCCTAACACCATAGAATTTACGGCATTTTTGCTTTACTGCCTTACAATATGGCCCTTCATTTCAAAGATACAAGACACCAATCTTCACTTTATCGAGAAGCGACCATATTTTTGCCAAAACTAACATACACGCGCAAAAACCTTGTTGCCACCATAGAATCATTCTAACAGAAGCTCAACTCAATTTATTGTTTTTAATGATAGCGCAGTTTAGGCTGAAGCCATTTTACTCATTTTGAATTGCCGCCACCAACGAATTGGCAATTACCCCAATGCAACAACCCCAATGAAATGAATTGATATCTTTAAATTACCCTTAAATGCGATGAGCGTCTACAACACTTTAACAAGTTCGTACTTCAATCAAGATCGCACTTTGATTTCATGCAAATGAAAAGCATTCCACCGCCACACAATTACCGGCAAGCATTCACCAGTACACCAAAAGCCCAATTCAATTAAAGATATAAGTCAAATCAAAGCAATTAACTAGACATCTGCTAGACTAAATATTGCAGAATATATAATAAGGGAAATAAAAAGCGCCACTAAACTAAAAGTTTAGTGGCGCGAGTGACGGGACTCGAACCCGCGACCTCCGGCGTGACAGGCCGGCACTCTAACCAACTGAGCTACACCCGCGCATTTGACAAGACATTTAGTTATTGAATTTTCTAACTACTGAATTTTCAATCACCATTTCGTCTGGCGTGAGCGGTGTCTAAGATGTTCGAACAAAGAAGTCAAGCACTATAATTAAAATAAGTTCAATTTAACCAATTTTTATGGCATTTCATCACTGGAAGCCTATTAACCGCCAAGCCAACACACAAAAAACGCGCGCTTGCCCGCAATTTGGATTTTCCCCAAACCGGAATGGATTTCACCAAAATTACTAAAGTGGATTTATACCCTTTATTGCAACAGCAAAACAAAAAACATGAATCACTTAGAAGACATAGACACTATAAAACAGACAAAAATGCCAAAGGAAAAGATTCGAGGAAAAACTTCAATAGAAAAGCTTCAAGCTAAATAAGCCTAAAATGGCTTGACAATTAAACAGCAAAGAAAAGGAAAATAAATAAAGATAAATAGTGCGAGGGAGCCACTTAACCAATTTAGTCAAAATTATTTTGAAAGGTTAAGTGGCGCGAGTGACGGGACTCGAACCCGCGACCTCCGGCGTGACAGGCCGGCACTCTAACCAACTGAGCTACACCCGCGCACTTATCAACCAAGCCAAGAAGCTATTTAAACAACAGCGATTTGTTTGGCGTTGGCACCGTTTAAAAGGTAAAAATGGATTCGTCAACCACATAAATTAGAAAATCGATACAAATTTTAATTTTCTTCGTTTTTTTTAAAAATATATAAAAAAATGCAATTTTTTATTTTTTTCGCTTGCACTTTGCAAAACTATGAATTAGAGAGTGCCTACCCTTAACGGGGGCGATTAGCTCAGTTGGTAGAGCGCTTCGTTTACACCGAAGATGTCGGGAGTTCGAGTCTCTCATCGCCCACCATTATTTTTTATTTAGATATAAGAAATAAGCAGTTATTAAAGGGCGATTAGCTCAGTTGGTAGAGCGCTTCGTTTACACCGAAGATGTCGGGAGTTCGAGTCTCTCATCGCCCACCATATTTCCCTATTCAAAATTTTAATTTTTTTGGGCCTTAAAAGTTAGGGTATTTTCGCGTCATATTGGCTTATTTAGCTTTGGCAAATAAAGTAATGGCCAGTCTTAACATGATTTAATTGCGATTAATTGCTGCTAAATTCTTTTACCCTTTATCAAAATCGCAATATCTAGGCTTAAAGCCCAATTTTCAACAAACTATTATCCACTTAATTTCTAAATCGATTCTTTAAGTAGAGTTTCATTATTCAATGTAGATAATAGATTTATAAAATGCTTAGGATTTTACAATGAAAAAACTTGGCTTACTTTTTCCAGCCTTAATGCTTTTAACTGCATGTAACGGCACATTACCTGCTCAATTATCTCCAGATAATAGATCGGCTGAGTTTGAAAGCCGTTTTTATGATGGTGGTGAAATTCAACCACAAACTTTAACTAGGGCTGCCGGAATTGCCCAACGGCGTGGCTTTGAATATTTTACATTAGAAACAAAACAGCCAGAATCATCCAGCAGACCGCGCTTTACCGTTGATTATGGCCGCAACCCAAATGGTTTTGGTGATGCTGGCGCATCTACCCCGAATGGTCTTAATGCAGGAATAACTGCTGGTGGCGCAACCAGAACCCAATGGTTAGTTCGACTCTATAATGGCAATGACCGCCCAAGCCATTTAAATGTCTATTCAACCAAAGAAATATTGAACCGACGCTAATTAATATAAGTCCATTAGGATCTGATTGCCATCGTATGGCCCATATTGGGTAAATTAGATTAGCAAACGAGGTTATCCTATCCAATCGATAAAAAGCATGTAAACTTAAGCGACAAAAGTAACAATGATCAACAGAATCAATTTTAATAGGCTGGATAGGAAATTACCATGAACAATAATTCTACCATTTCATATACAGCCGCAATGCTCGCCATTGGTGACGAATTGCTTTCGGGCCGAACAAAAGACAAAAATATTGCGCTTCTTGCTGAAACTTTAACCCAAGTGGGAATCGAATTAAAGGAAGTACGCATTGTGGGCGACGATGAGGCAGCAATTATTGCTGGTGTTAATGCTTTAAGAGCCCAATATGATTATGTCTTTACCAGCGGTGGTATAGGGCCAACCCATGATGATATTACCGCAGAATCAATATCAAAGGCTTTTGATCTTCCTTGTATCTTTAATCCCGAAGCGGAATTGATTCTTAGCGATTATTATAAAGCGCGTGATGTGCCTTTCACCCCTGCCCGCCGCTTGATGACAAGAACACCGCAAGGCGCAAGCTTAATAGCAAACTCGGTTTCAGTAGCCCCCGGCTTTAAAATTGGCAATGTTTTTGTGCTTGCTGGCGTTCCTAATGTTTTTGATGTGATGCTCAATGCCATTTTGCCAAGCTTGGATAAAGGCACACCTTTTCAATCTATTTCAATTAACTGCCCCTTTGGTGAAGGTGTCATTAGCGAAAAGCTTGGCGAAATACAAAAAGCCAACCCGCAAACAATTATTGGCTCTTATCCCAAATTTTCAGAAAACAAAGAAAATCCATTTTCTGTTGAATTAGTAATTAAAAGTAAGAATACAACTGCCTTAGAAAAAGCAAGCATGGACGTATTAAGCATGATTAAAGAGCTGCAAAAATAATATATATCTTGTTAAGATACTGATTTTATAATTATATATTGCAATATTTATAATGCGAAATAAACCTAAGGCAAGTTGGGTAAAAATAAAATAGGATCAATACCTATAAGCTACTGAATGATGCCGAATTAATTTAGCTTACCTATTTTCACCCGCCTAGTTTTACTTACTTAGCTTTACTCACCTAATTTTACTTTCCATAATTTTCCAAACTTTCATCAGGGTTTGCAAAATTTTGGTCGGCGGCACGTTGTAACCATTTCGCCGCCTCATCTTTATCAATAGCTACGCCTTCACCGTTTAAATACATTAAACCAAGGTTATATTGTGCTGGGGGATAACCTTGTTCTGCAGCAAGCTTATACCATTTAAGTGCCAGCTTAAAATCAGGTGTAGAATTGGTGCCGCTGTCATAAATGGCCCCCAAATTATATTGTGCTGGGGCAAAACCTTGATCTGCTGCTTTTTGAAACCATTTTATCGCTATCTCTCGGCTAGGTTCTACCCCTTCACCATTTAAATAAATCATACCTAAATTATATTGTGAGCCCGCAAATCCCTGTTCTGCTGCCAAGCTATGCCATTTAAGCACTTGTTTATCGTCTTGCTCTACCACTTCACCTTGATGATATAACACACCCAAACTATATTGCGCGGGCGCCAACCCTTGATCGGCAGCCAATTGCAACCACTTTAAGGCAGCAGCATTATCATCACTATTTAAATAATACACACCCAAATTAAATTGAGCTTCAGCAAGATTTTGATCTGCAGCAAGTTTAAACCACTTAAGTGCCGCCATCTTGTCAACCTTAACTCCATCACCCGCAGAATACATATAACCTAACTGATATTGCGCCGATGCTAAACCTTGTTCAGCTGCAAGCAAAAACCACTTTAAGGCTGCATTTTTATCCAGGGTTATGCCATCCCCCTTATTATAAATTTTACCCAATTCATATTGCGCTTTAGCATCACCTTGATCCGCTTTAACCTTTAAGTCCGTAGTGATATTACTGCCATAAGCTGCTGAAACCATTAAGGCGCTCCCCATCAAAGAAAATAATAGTTTTATAATTTTATTTTTCATAAAGCGTGACTACCGTAAATTTAGGATTTTATTTTCTGGCGAGTTTAAAAAGGAAAAGCGTTGTGCATTAGCCAATCAGACGATCTAATGCCAATAAAAAACGCCAGCATCCTAAAAGAAACCAGCGTTTTGTATTTTTTATTTAAACCAATTATTTAAAATCAGCTAAACCAGACCCCCATGGGCCATGATGGATATCTTTACCATCCATACGATCAAAACCATGGGCGCCAAAGAAATCACGTTGTGCCTGAATTAAATTGGCAGTACCACGCTCTTGCTTATAACTGTCAAAATAATTAAGGGCTGCCGACAAAGCTGGAACAGGCAGACCGGCGTGTAATGCAGCGCATGTGATACGGCGTAAAGATGGCAATGCCTCTTTAACCATGTCAGCAAATGTTGGCGTTACAATAAGATTAACCGCATCTGGTGCATCAACAAAGGCCTTAGCAATATCATCTAAAAATTGCGAGCGGATAATGCAACCAGCACGCCAAATCTTTGCAATTTCAGGCATTGGCAACGACCAATTATACTCGCGTGATGCCTCAGCCATTACAACAAAGCCTTGCGCATAAGCTGCAATTTTAGCGGCAAGCAATGCTTGGGCCAAATCATGATTAAGAGCATCATCATAAGCAATCGAAAAATCGTGATTTTGCGCACCAAATAATTTAGCTGCAGCTTGGCGTTGATCTTTAAGCGCTGAAATACAACGTGCGGCAACTGCAGCCTCAATCGAGGTTGCTGGCACATTCATATTTTGGGCTTCAATCACCGACCATTTTCCCGTGCCTTTTTGTCCTGCTTTGTCGACAATCATGTCAACCATAGGCACACCAGATATTGGGTCCTTTGCTCCTAAAACCGTTGCAGTAATTTCGATAAGGTAAGAGTTAAGACGGCCTTTATTCCATTCGCTAAAAATGTTGGAAATATCATGTGCATCTTTTTTAAGACCATCGCGGAAAATGCCATAAATTTCGGCAATCATCTGCATATCAGCATATTCAATGCCATTATGAATGGTTTTAACAAAATGACCAGCACCGTCATTGCCCATACGTGCAACACAAGGCTCGCCATCATAACGCGCGGCAATTGCGGTTAAAATAGGCTCAACCCGCTTCCATGAGGTTTCTGTGCCGCCAACCATAATTGATGGACCGTGACGCGCACCTTCTTCACCGCCTGAAACGCCAATGCCCATAAAGGTTAAGCCACTATCCTTATAGGTGTTAAAGCGGCGGATAGTATCGCGAAAATTGGCATTACCTGCATCAATCATGATATCATTTTCTGATAAATGAGGTGCTAATTCTTGTAATTGTTCGTCAACAGGTTCACCAGCTTTAATCATGATAATAATCGGACGCGGTGGGCGAATGGCTGCCGCAAATTCTTCCAATGTTTTACATGGAATAATTTTATCCTGCAGATCACCAGCATTTTTATAAAATTCTTCTGTCTTGGCATAGGTACGGTTATAAACGGCAACGCGATAACCTTTTTCCGCAATATTAAGAGCAAGATTTGCCCCCATTACGGCAAGACCAATCAATCCAATTTCTGCTTGTTCCACGTTTTTCTCACTTTCAACCTAGTAAAAAAATTAGCATAAAGACGAATGCACAATAAGTAATATCTCTACTCTTGTCTTATAAAACAAAACTATCTTACATAATCCATTTAGCACATTTATTTTTTTAACATTATAGTAGTTTTGTGCGTTTTTAAATAGGCGAAAGGGCATATTGATGGCAAATAGCCGTTTTAAAATGCTATAGGCGACTTAGCTTTGAAGAGTTCCATTTAACAAGCAGATCTTAATGCCTTTGCTTTAGACTTTAACGCCATTAAACGACATTGTTTTATAGCAAAATATCACGCATGGCGCCGCATCACAGCCCAAATCCCTGAAAGAATGATAATTGCGCTGCCGATAATGGTAGTAAGATTAGGAATATTATTGAAAAATATATATCCACCAATTGTCGCCCATATTAATTGCGTATAGGAAAATGGCGCTAATTTAGAGACTGGTACATCTGATGATGTATAAGCCAAAATGATAAAAATATGCGCTATGCACCAAGCCAGCCCCATCAATAAAAGCAAAAATAAATGGCTTTTATCTGGCCAAACAAACACCCATGGCTGGACAATAGTTAAAAGAGAAAAACCTGTTATCGTCGAAAACAACGCAGTTAATTGAATTTTATCGTGCATTAATGCACGTTTAGAAAAAACAAGTGCGCAAGCCCAGCACATCGCCGAAAATAGTGGAAACAAGGCGGCCATTTGAATGGCAGAAAAGCCGGGACGCAAGATAAAACACATGCCGATGATGCCACATAAAACCTGTAGCCATTGCGCAAAACGTACATTTTCTTTTAAAAATAATACAGATAATGAAATAACAAAAACCGGTGAAACAAAGCAAAGTGCCGTTGCTTCGGCTAAAGGCAACACGCCTATACCCGCAATGAGAAACACTGTTGCGCCGCTCATTCCGATACCTCTTATAATTTGGCCGCCAAAATGAACTTGATTAAAATTTACTGGACGGAACAAAAGTGGAGCGCAGCAAAGCATAGCACAAAAATAACGAAACCAAGCCAATTGTAAAGCTGGGTAATGAACAGACATTTGCTTGGCGAAGACATCTGAAGAAGCAAAGAAAAACATTGCACATAAGCAAAATAAGATATTTTTTATAAATTCAGGTTTCATAAAATCCTCCTGAAATGCGCAATGGCTTTATTTTAAATTAGGCACAGCCTTAAATTAAAACTTTCAAACAATTATTTTCTTATTTCCAAAATTGTTCCGGCCTTTTCGGCAGTATTATAATAACAAAAACCACCACCATCAGCACGTAATCCGCGCGCAATAACATCCAAGCCAAGCTCGGCACCTTTTGTTTCCGCATCCTTCATATCAGCAACTTCAAACCCCAAATGATAAACACCAGGGCCATGATCCTTTAAAAAACGCCCTTGTGGCGACGCATCACCATTTGGTTCACAAAGTTGCAATTGAATATTATCAAGATCTACACATTTATAACGCATCACAGCGGAAGCTTTAGCGTCGGGAACTTCAAACTCAATATAATTGCCATGTTTGGGATAATCATACCAAGGCCCAATACCTAGGCCTTCATAATATGTAATTGCCTTTTCAAGGTCATCTACCACAATACAAACATGATGTAGCTTGTTGAAAATATTATTCATTTTATTCCCCTATTTTTTGTTGTTGTTATTATTGTAAGATAATTTTTAATGTTAACTGGTGACTTTTAAAAACGTATCGCGGGCTCAACTATAGAGCGTGTTGTTTCAACGTGGTCTCTTGCAGCCTCTTCCGCGCCTTTTTCGTCCCTATTGATAAGACAGTCTAAAATCATACGGTGCTGATCATTCGTGCGTTTTGCCTCCACCTCGGTAAACAATACAGGCACACGTAAAAGCCAGTATTGGAAGCGGGTGCGCTTATGAAAATCAGCTAAAAATGGATTGCGTGCCGCATCGACAATTTTTTGATGAAATGATGAATTAAGCTCATTTAAATCGCGCCGACTTAGCAAATCTATGCGATCCATTTTTTCAATTAGATCCTTTAACTCTGCAAAAGTACTATCGTCAGCATATCGCGCAGCAAGACGTGCTGTTGCCCCCTCAATCGCCGCGCGGCTTTCAAAAATAGCGCTAATTTGGTCATTATTAACTTCGCCAACGATCCAACCGCGCTTACGTTCAACATAGCCTTCACCCTGCAAGACCAATAAGGCCTCACGCAAAGGCGTTCGTCCGACGCCAATTTTCTCACAGAGCTCGTCTTCAACAATTCTAACGCCTGGTTTTAACTCAGCTCCAATGATCATACTAAGAATTCTAGCCCGTATATCACCTGCAACATTAATTTCACTTTCGCTTTTCATCTATTTCCTCAATCAACATCCAATATTAAGAGCCAGTATCTTGCCTTATTAATTCATTAATCGTTCTAAAGTAAAACAATGATTGCCTTTTTTCTATCAATATTTAATGATGAGTAAAGCCCATGCCAAATGCATGTTGATGGCATCTCCTGATGATAACATAGTAACTATACAAATAGTCGATATATTGGATCGTTAGGATTTATTTATAAATAGACTATTGGTTTAAGCTCTCCCTTAAAGTGAAATCCATTTTTTTAATCAAAACAGATTTTATAATATTGAAATGCAGTTCCCTATATGCTTGATCTCCAATCAATGGATATTTGGCTATATGCGCGACAAAAGACCAATTTTAGCAATCAATTAATGGAGTATTTTTGCAAGAAATTGCCTTGCACGATCAGTTTTTGGTTGAGTGAAAAAATCTTGAGAAGAAGAATCCTCGGCAATTTTTCCCCCTTCCATAAAGATAACGCGATCTGCCACATCTCGTGCAATTCCCATATCATGAGTAGCAATTAACATGGTTTGCCCTTCGCGCGCTAAATCACGAATAGTAACAACTACTTCCTGCGCCAATTCTGGATCAAGGGCAGATGTTGGTTCATCAAGCAGCAAAACACGGGGCGCCATGGCCAATGCCCTTGCAATAGCAACGCGCTGTTGCTGACCGCCCGATAATTGCGAAGGAAAAACCAGAGCCTTGTCTTTTAAACCTACTTTTTCAAGAAATTTAACCGCAATATCTCGAGCTTCGACTTTGCTACGCTTTAATACATGAATTTGCGCGCACATGACATTATCAATCACAGTCATATGGCGAAAAAGATTAAAATGCTGAAAAACCATTCCAACAACTTGCCGCTGCCGACTTACATCAGCGTCCGACAATTCATACAAAGCCTTTTCACCTTCACGATAACCGATTAAATCACCATAGACATAAATGCGTCCCGAGCTAATTTTTTCCAAGTGGTTTATACAACGCAATACGGTTGACTTTCCAGCTCCCGAAGGGCCTAACAACGCAACAACTTGGCCAGTTGGAACTTCAAACGAAACATTAGAAAAAGCCGTTAAAACTCCAAACTTTTTTGAAATACCAAGAATTCGAACCGCACAATCATTTTTTTCCATTATAATCACCTCGGTGGAAATACTCTTTCCAATATGGTTTGAAGAATTGTTGCAAAAGCAGTCATCACAAGATACCAAAATGCAGCCACGGCTAAAAGTTCGGTAGTTTTGAAATTTGACGAATAAATATCAATGGAAATACGCGTTAATTCTTGGTAGCCAATCGCCATAGCAAGTGATGTAGATTTTAATAGCATAATATATTGATTGCCGGTTGTCGGAATGATAATGCGCCCAGCTTGGGGAATAATAACTTGCGCCATTACTTGTCTTCGTGTCATTCCAAGCGCAGTTGCAGCAGATCTTTGGCCATTATCGACCGCCATAATACCACCACGTATAACTTCGCTCATATAGGCGCCTTCCGCTAAAGCCAATCCACATAAGGCGGCCATAAATGGCGTAATGACATCCGATGTCCCTACATCTAGCAAGGGGCTACTCATAAAAGGTAGGTGGAGATATAAATGCGGAAATATTATTGGAACTGCATTAAACCAAAACAAAAGCTGGATAAGCATTGGTGTCCCGCGAAAAAAATAGACATAAGTGGCTGAAATAGCCGATAATATGCGATTATTAGAAAGGCGCATAATCGCCGATATAAAGCCAATAACGCTAGCTGCCACCAAAGATAAAGTTCCAAGTATAACAGCGTGGTAAGCACCAATCAAAATGGCTGGGCTAAATATATATTCAGTAAAAACACTTAGATCAATAATCTGCTGTTTCCATGCGGAATATATGACAAATATAACAATGAGACCTACAATGCCGCCTACCAACCAGCTTTTCCAAGGCCGCCTTTGAATAATAGGCAAATTTTTGTAAGGCATATCTATTTGAGTAATGGACATATTACTCTCCTTAGCGTTGGCTCGCTGGGAAATTTATGGTTATTTCTGGCAAGGCCGCCGCTTCCAAGCCCCATTCAGTCAATATTTTTTTATAGGTGCCATCGGCTACCATTTCATCCATTGCGGCTTTGATAGCATCGCGCAATCCTGTTTCATTTTTTGGAAAGCCCCATGATGTAATATAAGGAACTAAAACATAATTTTTATCTACAATATCATAGCGCCCGGGCATTTGTTGAACCATATAGGCAAGAGCTGGAAAATCACCAAGGTAACCGTCCACTCGCTTCAAATCTAGCTGTTGACGGGCATCAGGTGCTGAAGGCAATTGCTCAACCTTTATAGCAGATTTACCATTTGCAACACATTTTTCAGAGGCTGTTTCAATAGCAGTCATGATAACACGGCTACCTAATAAGGTTGCCATTGTAAGCCCACAGAAATCATCAATAGTTTTAAATTTCGCGCTTTCATCTTGTCGCACTAATATACTTGCGCCAGCAGAAAGATAATTGATAAAATCAAGCTTCGCCTCCCGCTCAATAGTGTCTGAAATCGCACCAGATGCTATATTGAACCTTTTTGCTTCTATACCCGGAATGAGAGCAGAATACTCAGCCTGCATATAACGGAATTCAACCGCTAAACGCGTCCCCACTTCATTTATGAGATCAATACTTGCGCCCTTTAGCTTTAAAGTACCCGGATCACGAAATTCTATTGGTGGCACGGTTTGCTGTGAGCCAATAGTGACATAGCCATTTTTTTTATATTTTTCTGGTAAAAGAGAGGTAAGATCAGCGGAAAAACTCGACGAAGTTGTAGCCAGAACTGACAAAGCCGAAATGAATGCTGATAATGCGAAATTTTTCTTTTTTTCTTTATATGCGCCAGTGTTATTTGATTTCCCCATGATTATGTTCCCTTTTCCATGGTTGAAACAATATTATTTACATATGTAATTCCCATTTTATTTGCATTTGAATATAATTATATATTAATACTAAATGCTTGATATCGAATATATAATTATATACGCTTTTGTAGCCTCATCTATTTTTATTTAAAACAGACAAAACACCTCAATCCAACTTTTTAAAAATCCAACATTTTAAAAAATGTTTGCATTCATCGGTATTATTGGCCCCATTTTAAAAATGGGGCCTTATATTTTAGCGGGTATCAGCACCACGCCCTGGTACAGCTGATGGATTTGGCCTATCTGCTCGTGGACATTCAGCCGCATCATTATAAACATTTATAACCTTACCTACATATTCTTGTGGGAAGTTAAACTGTTTAAAGCCTTCAGGAATATGCTCCCAATAGAAATTTGGTGGGCGCATTTCAATGCCGGGACGACTAAGACGATAGGTCCAGCAATCATACATTTTACCATCATCGCCATAAACGGTCATGCAGCAGCGTTCAAAATCATCAAAATCTTCTTCAAAATGCTCTGGCGGATGCTCAAAAACAGCGCCCAATGCTTTTTCTCCCCAAGCAACTTTTGCTGTATTATCAAAATGGCACCAACCGCGATCTTTACGATCACTTGCCGCATGAAATTTCAATTTATGATTTGCCACATAGCCTGTTGTTACAAGCTTTGCATCTTTCCAATAACGATGAATTTCAGCGCCATCAAGCCAAGTGCAATAAGCGAAATAATACATTGGTAAACCTCCACCATTAACAGCCCTCACAGATGAGAAGCTGAATTATAACCGAGTTAAATTATTAGATGCCCAAGCACCTAAAACGTGATGTTTATGATTAGTCCCATTTAAACAACACTATAGTTGTGTTGCTTGTAAAAAAATAAACTACTGCAAGAAATCAAAGTCTATATTTTGCCAGCTTTATGCTGGACCTTATTTTCATATTTGCCAAGTTGCTTACTATTTATAGTAAAGTTCCCTTTTTGGTATTGCTACAACTTTAACATATACACAAAAATATATTTTAAAATATATTTTGTCAACCAACAAATGACATCTTCCGATAAAAAATATTATCATTTAAAATCAATTATTTATAAAAAATATTAAACTTATATCTATTTAATCAAGACAAAATCACCTGAGCTTAATAGCCAAAAAATGAAAATCTGATTTAATTTAGCGCACTTTTTAATCGCTAATGACCACCCCATATTTTTATTTTTCATCTATTCTTGCTGGAGAATACTCGCATATATTGAAAATGGTCAGCTATTTGCCAGCAACCAAGTTTCATTGAAGCAAAGCATTAAAAAAACGCAGCCATTGTTAAATGGCTGCGTTTCAATTTATATTCGACGAAACAATGATAGCTAAGCTATTTTCCAGGCCTTCCTGTCTTTCTAGCCCTACCTTTGCGACTATTAGACTTTTCAGGTTCTTCATAAGAACCTACGCCAATACGTCCTCGTTTAACCGGTGCCAACTCATCATTAACTGACGAATCTGGCATTGGTAGCCCAGTATCCATTGTTGGTCCCATATGATCTAAATCAGGCTTGGCAAAAAGGCTTTTACTAACCTTTTTGGCGGTTCCCTCAATCGTTCGTATTGTTTCACGGGTTAATGGATCATCGGCGATAGCAAGTTCGGTTTGGCGCAAACGCTTTACTTCATCGCGCAAGCGTGCAGCTTCCTCAAAGTCAAGATCGGCAGCAGCCTCCTGCATGCGTTTTTCAAGATGTGCAATATGCGTGGCAAGATTATTGCCTATCATCGCACCTTCATCGATAAATTGCGAAATATCGGCGCGAACATGATCTCGCTCATAAACAGAACCGAGAATATCGGATATATTCTTGCTGACACTTGCTGGCGTGATATTATGCTCAAGATTATAAGCAACCTGTTTTTCGCGGCGGCGATTGGTTTCGTTAATTGCGCGCTCCATCGAACCCGTCATCTTATCAGCGTAAAGAATAACATGACCATTAACATTTCGCGCCGCACGACCAATGGTCTGAACAAGTGATGTTTCAGACCGCAAAAAGCCTTCCTTATCCGCATCAAGAATGGCAACAAAACTACATTCAGGAATATCCAAACCTTCACGCAATAGGTTGATACCCACCAAAACGTCAAATGTACCAAGGCGTAAGTCGCGAATAATCTCAATGCGTTCAAGCGTATCAATATCTGAGTGCATATAGCGCACCTTGATGCCTTGCTCGTGCAAATACTCAGTTAAATCTTCTGCCATGCGTTTGGTAAGTACCGTCACCAGCGAGCGATAGCCTTGTTTACTGGTGGCTAATATTTCGCCCATCACGTCATCAACCTGCGTTTTTGCGGGCCTAATTTCAACGGGTGGATCAATAAGACCTGTTGGACGAATAACTTGCTCGGCAAAGACGCCGCCTGCTTCATTCATTTCCCATTGGGCAGGCGTTGCAGAAACAGCTATGGTTTGTGGGCGCATTGCATCCCATTCCTCAAAACGCAAGGGACGGTTATCCATACAAGATGGCAAGCGAAAACCATATTCTGCCAAGGTTGCTTTACGGCGAAAGTCACCACGATACATAGCGCCAATTTGCGGAATGGTAACATGGCTTTCATCAAGAAAGACCAAAGCATTGTCTGGAATATATTCAAACATGGTTGGTGGTGGTTCCCCCGGTTTACGTCCCGTGAGATAACGTGAATAATTTTCAATACCTGGGCAAGAACCTGTTGCTTCCAACATTTCAAGATCAAATTTCGTGCGTTGTTCAATTCTTTGCGCTTCTAATAAGCGCCCAGCATCATTAAGTTCGACAAGGCGGTTACGCAACTCAGTTTTAATACTTTTTATCGCCTGATTTAAAGTAGGCCGCGGCGTCACATAATGCGAATTCGCATAGATTTTGACCGATTTTAAATCACCAGTTTTCTTGCCAGTTAACGGGTCAAATTCAGTGATTGTATCAATCTCGTCACCAAACAATGAAATGCGCCATGCCCTATCTTCTAAGTGGGCTGGAAAAATTTCAATTGTATCGCCGCGCACACGGAAAGAACCGCGCACGAAATTAAACTCTTGCCGCTTATATTGCTGCGCAACAAGATCGGACAATAACTGCCGCTGATCTAACCTATCGCCAACCTTCATCTCAAAGGTCATTGCGGTATAAGTTTCAACAGACCCAATACCATAAATACAAGAAACAGATGCAACAATAATAACATCATCACGCTCAAGCACCGCACGGGTGGCAGCATGGCGCATGCGGTCTATCTGCTCATTAACCGATGATTCCTTTTCAATGTAAGTATCGGACCGCGCAACATAGGCTTCTGGTTGATAATAATCATAATAGGAAACAAAATATTCAACCGCATTATCAGGAAAGAATGATTTAAACTCACCATAAAGCTGTGCTGCAAGGGTTTTATTTGGTGCAAGGATAAGCGCCGGCCTTTGGGTTTCCTCAATGACTTTAGCCATGGTAAAGGTTTTGCCTGACCCTGTCACACCTAGCAGAACCTGTGTGCGATCATCACTGTTAAGACCTTCCACCAAATCCTTGATAGCCGTTGGCTGATCACCTGATGGTAAAAACGGTGTATGCATTTTAAACGGAATACCGCCTTCGGACTTATGTGGCCGATCAGGTCGATGAGGTGTCCAAAGCTCACCATTTTTAAAAAGTGGATTGCCCGAAGAAATAAGCGCAGATAATGCTTCAACCGTTGCCGTTGCACCGCTTTGGGGTAAATTATCAGCATCTTCTAGTGAAATATCTAACCCTGAAACGGGATTAAGACCAGCACGGCTGCGCTCTTTAGCGGAAGCTTTACCGCCAAGCAACGTGCCGCGCGATGTTTTCATTGGCTTTTCATCTTTAGCGGCTTTTTTGACTGGTTTTTTAGCTGCACTGGTTGCTTTGACTTTTGCCGTTTTAGCTTTAACCTCAACAACATCTTTTTCAGCCGCTTCACTTAATTCATTCGCCCAAGATGCTATGCTTGCTATACCTTCATCATTTTGACCGTCATTAATGTGATTACTTTGATCAACTTTTTTTGAGCTTTTATTTTCGGCCATTTTTACACTCGCTATATATGTTGAACTATATATAGTAACTTTTAGCATCAATAAAAGATATGTTTAATAAATTTAACGGCAATACAGTGTAAGCGGTGCGTTTCGTATCATATGTATCGCGTCACGCATATTGCGAAGCATTTTACCTAAAACCCAACACAATAAATAATGCAAACTACCTCGGTGCCTCAACCTAAAATAACAATAATTGACATTACAAAAGGCTCAGATCATGAAGCTATTTTATTTGGATGATTTCAAGCTAAAAGCAAGCAATTTTAATTTTAGAAATACCGAACACCTATTGCGTATCATTTGTGGCTTATTTCTTTTGCCAGAAGCCTATGGTAAGTTTAGCCACTTTCCGACCCTTAATCCTGATACTGTTGGCTTTTTTGCCAAGGTTGGATTTTATCCAGCTGAATTTTGGGTTTATTTTGCCGCGCTTGGCGAGGTTACCTGCGGATTAGCTTTAATTTTAGGTATTTGCTCACGCTATGCGGCTCTTGGTGCAATGACTATTCTTTTAAGTGCCTTGACCGCGTTAAATATCAATCGTGGCTATTTTGCTTGGACATGGAACCAAGGCGGCGACGAATATTTGGTCTTTTGGGCTATTTGCTGTCTTATTGTTGCTATTTATGAATTTCAACAAGCTGGTAAACCGCAACAAGCAGATTTTTAAGCAGATTTTTAAAAAGCTTTAGTCCTAACCATGATTAATCATGGTTGGGACGGTTTTTTGCTTGCCAAACGGGGCCAAGATCTCCCAATTGGCATTCAATACATTCAACGCTTAAACGCAAAGCGCAATCGCCAGAAAACTGCAATTGAATTGTGCCTTGCGGATTATCGCCTTCTTCAAATTGAATAGCTAATAAGGATAAAACCTCTTCGGCTTTATCACTACTAATATTGCGAGCTTGAATTTTTTCAACCCGATCAAATCGCAAAACTGCAAAATGCCGTTCTGGAATATTACGCCGCTTAAAAAATCCGCGTGGCTTTTCATTTTCCCAAGCAAAACGGTTAATGGCAATCACCAAACGCTTATCCTTGGGCTGCCAATCAATATCTTTTACTTTTAAAACAGCATCTTGCACGTGGGCTGATATGATTGCTAAATCATCACTATCAAGCGCTAATAATTTTAATAAGGCCATAATGCTCTACTCACCCACGGATACGTTCAACAACGGCGCCGCAATGAGATAATTTTTCTTCAAGGCGTTCAAAACCGCGATCAAGGTGATAAACTCGACTAATCATCGTTTCACCTTGTGCTGCAAGACCTGCGATCACCAAAGAAACGGATGCCCGCAAATCGGTTGCCATGACTTGCGCACCTTGCAAATTTTCGACACCCTCGACCGTTGCTGTTTGCCCAGAAAGCGAAATTTTTGCGCCAAGCCGTGCCAATTCTTGCACATGCATGAAACGATTTTCAAAAATGGTTTCTGTAATATGAGATGTGCCATTAGCCCGGGTCATAAGCCCCATAAATTGTGCCTGTAAGTCGGTTGGAAAACCGGGGAAAGGTTGTGTTTCAATATCAACCGGCTCAATCGCATGGCCATTGCGGCGAATACGGATTTGGTTGGCACTTTCTTCAATTTCAATACCCGTTTGACGCAATGTTTCAAGCACCGATGTTAATTGGCGCGGATCGGCGCCATCAAGCACCACATCGCCGCCCGTCATGGCAACAGCCATTGCATAGGTTCCAGTTTCAATACGGTCTGGAATAATGCGTACACGCGCGCCAGAAAGTCCAGAAACACCTGAAATTTTAATGGTGGAAGTACCAGCGCCAGAGATTTTTGCCCCCATCTGGTTTAAACAATCAGCAAGATTAGCAACTTCAGGTTCTGCTGCAGCATTATGGATAATAGTGTCACCCTTAGCAAGGCTTGCTGCCATGAGCATGACATGGGTGCCACCAACTGTTACTTTGGGGAATGTATATTCAGCACCGACCAAGCCATTGCCAACATTGGCATGGACATAGCCATTTTCGATATGAATATTGGCGCCAAGCGCCTTAAGGCAATCCAAGATATAATCCACTGGGCGCGTTCCAATGGCACAACCACCGGGCAGCGAAACAATAGCTTCCCCCATGCGAGCAAGCAGCGGCCCAATTACCCAAAAACTCGCACGCATAGTCGAAACAAGATCATAGGGAGCAGTGGTATTAACGATATGGCGAGCATTAAAATGCACAGTGCGCGAATAGCTGCCATTTTGATGTTCACGGCGGCCATTTACCGAATAATCAACACCGTGATTACCTAAAATACGAATCAAATGTTCGACATCCGCAAGATGGGGTACATTTTCTAGAGTCAACATATCATCGGTTAGCAAAGAAGCGATCATTAAAGGCAAAGCAGCATTTTTTGCGCCAGAAATCGGAATAACCCCATTAAGCCGGTTACCGCCGATAATTCTTATACGATCCATTCTAATTGCCTTCCTAAATGCTGATAGTCGATTGTCGCTATATCGTGTAAATGACAAAGCCTTGGATAAATCATTGCTTTTAAAAACTGTGTCATTAAGAGTTCACAGCTCTATAATAAGTTGCAACGCTTTAAAAGTGTTTTAATGGCGAACAAAAATTCATAAAAATTTTTAACTACCAAATTATGGCAATCATTAAAAATTTTTAATGATATTTACCAAAAAATTCTGCGTTAATTGCATTTGTTGCAATTAAACCGCTATTTATCGTCTTCAGCGCTTTCGATAGCATCCCCATCAAGCACCTCATCTTCAGCACCATCCTCGGTTCTTTGTCGTGCTTGCGCTTTACGGCGCATTAAGTTGGTGCGCAACTGTTTTGCTAGGCGTTTTTTCTGGTGTTCTTTTTTTTGGTCAATACTCATGCTTTGCCCATTTATGCATTTTTTTAAAAAAGTTAACGCAACTTTTTCATGTCAACAATGCGCCTTAATAAAAGCTTAGAGCATGTTGCGCCCGATAATAAATAGACGCACTCTAAGCAGCCAGTTATAATAATATTCGCTGCCTATTTATATCGAAGCGAGTTTTTTTTCAAGATAGCATCAAGGCTTTGATAGTCATGAATAAAAAGACATTTAAATAGGACGCCAAAAAATTTTACCAAAAAAATTAGCCGCCAACATGAAACATGCTAGCGGCCAATAAAGCGCAAATAATCGGCAGTGGAAGTGCTTTTATTCACGCTTATATACTCTATAAAACTGCCTTATTAAAGACCGGCAATTTCAAGTAGTTGTTCGCAATGTATAATTTAACCCATTGTCCTTAACGCAAAACCGCTTCGCACTTTTGCGGACAATGTATAATTTAACGCATTGTCCTTAACGCAAAACCGCTTCGCACTTTTGCGGACAATGTATAATTTAACGCATTGTCCTTAACGCAAAACCGCTTCGCACTTTTGCGGGCAATGCTTAATCAAACCTTTTAACCAAAGCTTCAAACGCGGTAAGAATACTAGCCAAGAATGCATGAGAAGATTCATTAGCAGGTTCTGCACTATCGGTAATGATGTTTTGAATATGTGATAGATAGGCTTCAGGCTGCTGCATAGTTTGGACATCATTAAATACCAAACATTGACGCAAATGATGATTGGCACCAAAACCGCCAATAATTCCCTGAGAAAGCGATACAACCGCACCTGGCTTACCATTCCAAACACTTTGTCCATAGGGGCGCGATCCAACGTCAATAGCGTTTTTAAGTACAGCTGGTACAGAGCGGTTATATTCAGGTGTAATAAACAAAAAGCCGTCAACATGCTTTACGGCATGACGGAACGTTGACCATGAAGCAGGTGGCACGTCGGTTTCAAGATCTTCATTATACATTGGCATATCGCCAATCTCAATAATTTCAAGATTAAGACCTGCTGGAGCAATCTTCTTAAATGTATTAGCTAATTTACGGCTATAAGAAGCATTGCGTAATGAACCAACGAAAACACCGATATTATATACTTTTGACATTTTACACCTGTTTAAACGTCTTGAAGATTTGTCGTCCATTCTGCCATGTTTCAAGATAACCATCGCAGAAAAATCAAACTTAATGGCAATATATGGTTTATTATTTAAAAGTAATGCCATTAATTGACAGTTTTATGATTTTATCCATCATTTTAATGTGAAATCTAACAAACTCAAAACGCGAATTTAGCAGACTCATAATCGACTAATCACCACAAAACATGCAATTATTTAACTATGAGACTATTCCAAAACATCAATATAGGTAAGTGATTTTAGTGCAACGCACTGTCAAAAAAATATTGACACTTATATGAATATCTAAACCAAAGATGACAATCTAGCCTTCAGATTGTACGCCATTGCAGATAACTCTCATGGTGATAAAGCGCAAATAAAAACCTATCCACGGTAATTTGACAGTTTACCTATCATTTACCAAGAGTTTTAAACCCATTGAAACAGAATCGCTGTAAAAACCATTAGGTCAATTCAAATAATATTCGTTGAAAGTGCTCTAATGACTAAGCAAGTTCCTCTTGAAGTCTCGCCGCTACGCAGCAGTCATAATGTGATTATGAGCATTGTTGAATATGGATTTATAATCTGTATTACGTGCCTTTCCATTGCAGCCGCAACCCTTATCCTTATTGAGCAATTATCGATTATTTGGTGATTTCACAATTTTTTGTCTAATTATAATAAAATGGTTTCGCTACAGCTAATATCATTTTCAGCATTTAAAATTGTGTGGCGTGATAATCTATTTTGCCATTTGCCATTTTGCTTTTCAATTTCAAACACATTATAATTGGCCGGTGGTTTTTTGCCGCCAAAACTCTGCGAAGCTGATGCAACCCCCACGACAGGTATGTCGCCATCTCTACCCTTTATACTATAAAGTGTTGGCAAATGAGTATGGCCATGCAAAACCAAATCTGCACCACACTCGGCGATAACTGTTTGAAAGCAATCAATATCTGTTAAGATTTTGTGGCGATGCGTTGCATTATGAATAGGTGGATGATGGATCATCACCACGCGAAAAAGCTGTTTTTCTGAAGCTATATGCAACAATTTTTTAAGGCTGTCTGCTTGGCGCTTACCAAATTTACCTGTAGCCCGAAAAGGCATGGTTGCAATAGCTGACGAGCAACCAATGATTGCAACATCTTTTCTTATCCGCATATAGGGAAAAGGTGCGTTGACAGCCACGTCACTACTAATCCAAGGCGCAAATGTTTTTATCGCGGTTTTTAATGCAGTAGGTACATAGGCATCATGATTTCCAAAGACAACAGATATATCCTGCGCATTTCCCAATTGCTCTAGCCAAATACGGGCATTTTGAAACTCAATCGGCAATGCTAAATTAACCAAATCACCGCTAATCGCTATATGATCATGGGGTTGATTTTTAATATCATTGATAATGCACTGCAAGGCTTCATTGCCGATCTCGCCTTTTCTGTTCATCTTCCAATTAACCCAGCCAGTAATACGCTTATTCAATAGCTGAAAAAGCTTTGGATTAGGCATTGGCGTTAAATGAACATCAGAAATATGAATAAGGCGAAACATTAAAAACCTTAATTGAGTTGAGTTTTAAATTTATGATTTAAAATTAAAAGCATATGTCATAGATAGCCATGACATATGCCATAATTTATGAAACAAAATTACTTAAACAGCAGCAGTGATAACAATCTCAACCAAATATTCAGGAGCTGCAAGCTTTGCTTCACCTGTTGCGCGGGCAGGAGCTGCATTTGGTGCAACCCATTCATCCCAAACGGCATTCATATCGGCGAAATATTTCATATCCGCAAGCCAGATCATTGCTTTCAAAATACGTGTCTTGTCTGAACCAGCAAGGGCTAACAAACGATCCACTTCAGCCAAAATTTGCTTGGTTTGATCGCTTGCGCTAGCACCTGGTTCGCCGACTTGACCAGCAAGATAGACAACACCATTATGCACAACTGCATTGCTCATGCGTTTACCAGGCTCGATACGCTTTATATCAGACATGCTCATTCCTCCATTTAAATTGGGTTGATATGAATGTTGTAACAAGAAAAAAATAAAAAGGAATAAGTTTTTTTATCATTGCCGCAATTGTAACAATTTGTTATGTTTCGTGTTGTAACGTAATGTGAAGTTAAATTACAAAGTAATAGGTGATCAAATGAATGATATCGTCAAAACGGCCATAACCTATTCAGCCATGATCCTTTCATTGAATGTTGGCGTTGCGCTTATGATTTTTTCAATGGGACTATTTGGTTAGGGTTGCAAAGCAAAGACCTTAGCAAGTCAATTCATTATTCGATAATGAATGCGATGACGATTGTGTTTTAATACAGCACAACTCGTTTTTCTATAAGTAGTTTTGTTTTCAAAACTCCCCTTCCTTTTTTTAAAACAAGATATTTTTTCCAGCATTTTTTAAGCAAAAGCAATCTTTGCTATAAATTATATTGCTTTCATTAAAATTCTTCAATATTTATCGCAAATTAGCAATTTTAATAAATATGCTGCGAAGGTAGCATTTTAAAAGGAAATCCTATGCGCCGACTATTTTGGCCCTTGCTTACAACCATCATTTTCTTTTCAGTTATGTCATTATGGTTTTGCTTGGGTACAATGACGACGCAGCTTACCAATGAAGTTGAGAATTTACTAGCAGATAAGATTTGGGCTAATTATGATCTTGATGGCCGAGACCTTACTATACGTGGCATTGCCGCAACAGAAAATATTGAAAGCGATGTATTAGCCAAAGCTGCGGCCATATGGGGCATAGCATCGGTTACTGATGAAGTTATCGTTCCGCCACTAAAAGCGCCATTTCAATTCATTTTTGAAAAAAATGATGACACTATTATAGTTAAAGGTGACTTCCCAGTCGAGTTTGATCGCTTTACCATTTTAGATAATATGGATGGTGTTGTTGTCGATCAAGCTGGCAATGCGCGAGGTGCGGATAAAAAATTTGCCGAGTGGCTTCATTATGCGGCAGCACAAATTCAGCAGTTAAAAAGTGGCGAGATCATCCTTAGTGATGATGTCATTACAATTAATGGCATTGCCAAAAATGGCGATGCTGAAAAGGCAATAAAAGATCTCAGCATACCAAATGGGTTAAAATTGCAAAGCCTTACACTCAAAAGCGAATAAAATATCTCAGCTATCAACCACATAATTGCGACATGGATTTAACCTTATAGGACCTTAATTATGACTTTTCTCATATCATTTCTTTGGCCATGGATGCTTAGTGCAGCAATTGTTAGCTTTTTTATCGGCTGGACAGTGAGCAAACGCAATGAAGGAGAAAAGTAAATCATGCTTCATCTTGCTTTTGAGATTATTTTATTAATTGCTCTATCTTCACTTTTGGGCGCTTTATGCGGTTATTTTGTGCGCAAGTTGTTTTATCGTGGCAACGCCCATGAGCGGGCTATTATAGCAGCGGCAAAATCCCAACCCTTTGAAGATAAAAAATAATGGCGTTCTTACAAGCGTAAACGCGGCAAAAGAAATGCCCAAAGCAAATACAACTTTGGGTTCTTTTGCTAGTTTTTCATTTTTACTAATTTTTCACTTTTACTAATTTTTCATTGCGCGTCCTGCGATAAGGTCATTTTTAATTGTAAATGAACCCGTCAACCGCGCTTTATAGACCTGATAATTTTCCATCACGCGCTGCACATAATTGCGTGTTTCTGTGTAAGGAATGCGCTCAATCCAATCAACAATTGTATCCAAATCACGGCCGCGCGGATCTCCATAGCGGTTAATCCATTCATTAGCGCGGGTTGGTCCAGCATTATAACCAACAAAGGTCAAAACATAAGATCCGTCAAAACGCTCTAACTGGTCACCTAAAAAATGCGCGCCCAAAGTAGCATTATAGGCAGGGTCGGTCGTCAATCGTTGGACATTATAAGCAATGCCGCGTTTTGCTGCTACTGATTTTGCCGTGGCTGGCATTAATTGTAACATACCGCGTGCACCAGCGCTTGAAACTGCAGAGGGATTAAATTCACTTTCTTGACGCGCAATAGCATAAGCAAGCGCCTTACCTGATGGTGAAATATTGGCAGATGATGGAATAGCACCCAAAGGATGCGAAAGTGCGCCCACATTAATGCCCCGCAAAACCGCCGTTTTACCAATGCGCAAACTCATGACATGGTTGCTTTTGCGCTCTGCCATTACCGCTAGCAAGGCAAGTTCACCGGGGCTTCTTAATTCGCGGCTTAACTCGCGATAAAGTAGACCTGCTTTATCACTATAGCCTGCCGCCTCTAACCTTAATATAGCGCGAACGGCACCGCGTTTTTCAAAACGTTGTTTTTCATCATTGCTTGGTTTTGGGTAAGGCAATTCAAGCTTTGACGCCCCAAGACGTGCCGCAGATAATTGCCCATAAAATGTCGTACCAAAATGGGCGGATTGTTGATAGTAACCTGTTGCTTGCGCGGGATTTTTTTGCGCTTCACTTGCCCTGCCCATCCAATAATAAGCGCGCGACAATGAAATCGGCCCCGATGAAATTTTCGCTATCTGGCTAAAATGGCGCATAGCTGTTTTGGGATCATTTAAAAAACGCAATGCATACCAACCAGCATGAAATTCGGCGTCCGCTGCCGCTGTTGGACTTTCTGCAGCATGTGCCGCTGCCAATTGGTAAGCAAGTTTTGGATTATTAAGATCCAGCATTTCACGCGATAAAACACGCCGTTCATTCCACCAAGCATCTGGGTCAACCAAAGATGCAGCATCTTTTGGCGTTTTTAAAAGTACATTTGCGGCATCAGTATATTTTCCAGCCCGCCTTAAAAATTGAATACGCGCATAGCTATAAACAGGGTCTTTACGCCATGATGGATCGACATTAGCAAGCCGCTGCCCTGCGTCTTTTCTGTTACGCGCTACCGCTTCAAAAGCAAGATAGAATGAGCGTGCCTTGGCAGGCCCTGAAACGCGCTCAGCCGCATCAATACGATAGGCAAGCAACATGGCTTTCATGCGGATAAGATGATCATCTGATGTTAAAACACCATTGAGCTTTTCAAGCACATATTTTTCTTCGGCTGGGTTCAGTTTTTCGCGATGCCACCATGGCGCGATCACTGCCCGCGCTTGTGCAGTTTTACCGGACGCAGCTAAAGCATTGGCAAGCGTTACCATGCCTTGTGCTGTTTCAGGACGGCGATTGGAAAAAAGACTAATGACATTTGCTGCGCTTAAATTTTCGCGCGAAATTGCTCGTTCAAAATTACGCTGCATAATTGACTGGCCTGGCCAATCTGCCACCTCATGCATCGCCGACACAATAGCGCTGCTCGACATTTCTGGTACACCAGAGGTCGCTAGGCTCCATGTCAAAATTTGCCGATCAATTGAATTAACCGCCAATCCATTACGAATAGCAATAGCACGATTTGCGTCATTTTTTTTATATAGCGCGTCAAGTCCATCTTTTAATTTGCCAACCATCTTACCTGTCGGCAATTTAGGAATACCTGAAGTGATGATATTATCTGCAGCAACTGAACCGCTTCCTGCTTGCGGCGCTGATGCAAAGGGCCTTGTTAACGGAACGGGGCCATCGGATGGTAATTTTGGTGTTTGCGCAAAAGATTGAACAATTGCAGTTAAAGATAGCCCACTCACTAATGCTACTCGGCCAAGATATAAACCAGATTTCATCATGTGCTTCCCGTCATAGTGCTTTGACATCTTAAATTTAATCTTCAAAAGTCATAAAGGCTAATGATGAATCGTCTCTTAACTTTCAAACCAGCTGCCAATAGTAGTTAAAAAAGGGTTAAAAAACTAAAAATATAGTTAATAACCTAAAGCTTTAACAATATGAAATTAAGATAACGTCTGGTATCATTATTAGCACCTATAAAAGTTTAATATTGTAAACCTATATAGATGGTGAAATTAAACCCCTGATATTCAAAAGTAAATAAAAATTTGTCCCGACTGCGCCCCGTAAAAAGCTAATTTATCAGTGTATCATTGGTAAAACAACATTTTTTACTTTTTAAATTGATCTAGCAATCAAAAGTAAAATTTTGTCCAAGTTTTTAAAAATGTGCATTACAAGATGTTAATCAAAGTAAAATTTGAGTTACACAGCTTATAAATCTAAAATTAGCATAGATATAATCAGTAAAAGGCCTCTTCGTCTAAAGCGCTCTAAAAACTTATATACCAGTGTGAAAATGGCTTTTAATTCTAAGTGGCTGCTTTTAAAAATAAACAGGAGATGCTATAAACCTACTTAGATTCGTCTTCAGTTTTAGAAATTATTTTTTTACAATATTAAAATATAGACGCCTAAAACATCATCTTATCGCTTAATTTATTAATTTAAGAGTAAAAATATGGTCATAAAGAAAAATTTTTCCGATAGTATGCTATCATTCCTTATTCCTTCTTTTTGGCCATTTAAACCAACAATTGAGCAATATAAACATAGTGCATGGGCAGGACATGTTCCTTTTTTAATGTGCTTGACAGCATTACATAAGCCAGCGCTTTTTGTTGAATTGGGAACACATAGAGGTTTAAGCTTTAATGCATTTTGTTATGCTGCAGAGCGTCTTGAATATGGCGCTAAAGCTGTTGCTGTAGATACTTGGCTTGGTGATGAACAGGCAGCATTTTATGACAATAGTATTTTTGAAGGCGTTCAAAAAGACTTGGTAATTTATGATCATTTTGCAACTCTAAAACGTATGACCTTTGAAGAAGCAGTGGATGATTTTGAAAATGGTTCAATCGATCTTTTGCACATTGATGGCTTTCATACATATGAAGCTGTTAAAAAAGATTTTGAAACATATATAAGCAAAATGTCAAATCGTGGCGTAATTATTTTTCACGATACGAACGTGTTTGAAGCTGACTTTGGTGTGTGGCGTTTTTGGGAAGAAGTATCTAAAAATTATCCACATTTTAATTTTATGCATGGACATGGCCTTGGCGTTCTTTATGTCGGACAAAATCAAGATGAGCCTATTATTGATATTCTTAAAAATTTAAATGAAGATCAGGACCTACGAAATTTTTATAAAGTTTATTTTCAAAAGACAGCTGAGTTTATAAAAAAAATAAACACCTCTGTAGAGATATCACAACATATAAAATTAGAAAATTTGTATTATGAAGCAGTCAAAGAAAAAGACTTGACGCTAGACAAAATAGCATCTCTTGAAAAGCAATATACTGATTCCAAAAAAAATAATGAAGAAATGATCGTAGCTGATAAAGCGATTGTAGCCAAGTATGAAACACTTGCTCAAACATATGATGCACTAGTTTCTGAATTTAACACGCTGCAATTTTATAATACTGAACTAAAAAGCAAAAATGAAAATTTAACGCTCAGCAATTATAACTTAATCAACCAAGTTGTGGGTGAGGCTAATTCTATAATTAATAATGCATTAAAATTAATGCAAAGTCGTAATTGGCTTTTAAAACGGTATTTAACATTTTGGAAATATATCCCGCGTGACTTGAGCCGTAAATTGCGCGGTAAGCCTGCCCCTAAAAAAAATATACCTATAAAAAATGTTGCCCTTTTGGATGTAAATAATTACTTAAATTTTAATGCACCAATAGCGAATGAACAAATTAAACAAAATGTTGAGAAAAATATAATTACTGAACCAGCCACTAATAAACATCTGGTTGGTATAAAACATATAACCGCACATATATGTAGTTATCCTCGCATCAATTTGACAAAGAATATATCAAAAATAGAGGGTGATCATCGTTTTAATATTGTATTTACAGGTTTCCAAAAAAATAGTTTTTTTGGTGGCAAAGCAACGGCATTACGTTTGGCTTTGGAATATGTTATAAAGCATAAAATACCACTTCGAATTTTAGCCTGTGCCGAAATGGACATTGATGTTTTTAACGTGTTTTTGAAACATAATAACTTGTCCAAAGCGATAAAAGTTGAATTTTTATTTCTTGAAGAAAACTCCAATCTCCCAATTGATGAAAAGGATGTTTTTTTGTGTACAATGTGGAGCAATTTAAAAATGCTGAAAGAGGCAGGTGTTCCCAATAAAATTTTCTATATCATGCAAGAAGTAGAAACCTTTTTTTATGATCATGGAGATTTGCACCTTAATGCATACTTATCTCTAACAGATGAAAATATCTATCCAATCGTTAATACTAAATTACTATATGATTACCTAGTAAATGCTGGTTATGACAATGTTAAAAATCAAGGCATTTACTTTGAACCAGCATTCTCAGAATTGTTACAACCTAGTAAAAAAAGTTTTTTACCCAATAAAAGAATTAAAAAGCTATTTTTCTTTGCGCGTCCTTCACACCAAAGAAATTTATTTTATTTTTGTTTTAATGTATTAAACGAAGCTTTCAACCGCGGAATTCTAAGTCCAGAAGAATGGGTTATTTACACAGCTGGCGATAGCAAAGATTTTGGAATTGAGTTTGACAATAAAAATGTCACTATAGTAAACAATGGAGTAATGGATTGGGATGGATATTATGAGCTAATGTCAGAGATAGATCTATGCTTTAGTGTTATTTACACCCCACATCCGAGTTATCCACCTTTTGATGCGGCATGTTCTGGGAGCGTAGTTCTTACTAATCAAGCTTACAATAAAAAAGACTTATCAAACTATAGTAAGAATATTATTTGCGCAAATTTAACTCTTGATCACATGCTCGCTGGACTTAAAGACGCAATTAAACTGGTGAATGATGTAGAAACACGGAAAGAAAATTTTAAAAATAATAAGATAAATCGTGATTGGGTGGATGCATTGTCTAATTCTGTTGACTTTTTAGAAAAAAATATAAAAGAAGAAATTTAATGTATACTTTAAAAAAGAAATATCCAGATGGTTTAGAATTAGGAACTTTCTTTGAAAGGTATTCTGCTATTTTTTCTACTAAAAAAACCATTGTTTATATAAAAAATGAATTTGACGATTCAACATTCCGGTATCGTTTTTTTAACATTAAAGAAGCTTTTGATGCTGATGAAGGAAATATTGAGTTGACATGCTTTTTAACAAGCGAAATTCCTTCTATACTCAATAATTTAGACGAAATTGATTTAATAGTTTTACAAAGGGCTACTTGGGATCCGTTGATTGATACCTTGCTTTATGTTGCAAAAATCAAGGCTGTACCTGTATATTATGATATTGACGATTGTATTTATAAGCCCCAATATGCGGCAGATTATATTTACGCGGTAGGCGTGGAAGATGCTCCCACCCAAAACCACCTTATATTGTATGGTGCCAAAATAGATATTTTGTTAAATCAGGTTGAAAAATGTATTGTATCCAATAAAATTTTGGGAAAAAAAATACAAGAAGATTTTGGCATACCTTATTTTTTAGTGAAAAATGGATTTAATCAGGAGCAAAAAGAGGCTTCAGAATATGCAATATCGCAAAAAACTATAAAAGATCGAAAGAAATTTACTATCGGATATTTTTCTGGCTCTCCGTCACATAATAATGATTTTAGACTAGCAGAAGTTTACCTTATTAGATTAATGCAAAAATATGAAAATATTTATTTAAACATTGTGGGATATATTTCATTAAGTGAAGAATGGGATAAGTCGGGGGTAAAACACAAAGTTAAATTTGAGCCAAAAGTTTCTTATCAAGAACTACAATACAAAATTGCAGAGGTTGATGTAAATATAGTTCCTTTACTTCAAACTGAGTTCAATGATTGTAAATCAGAATTAAAATTTTTTGAAGCTGCTTTGGTTAATGTTGTAACTTGTGCCAGCCCTTCTTTTGCCTATAAAAATGCAATATCGCATGGTGAAAATGGTTTTTTATGTTCTGGCGAAGAATGGTTTACTACAATCGAAAATATTTATTTAAAAAACATTGATATATCTAGCATTATTAAAAATGCTTATACAACAGCATTTAGCAACTACGATTATAAATGTATTCGAAGTGAATATTTAAAGTTACTTGAGGTTAGTGCTGTTTAATTTCACTAGAATTATCTTATAGTTTAGATATCTTTCTATAATTTACATCACTCCCGCTTAAAAAGCGTTTAACAATTTCTACATGTTTACTACCTGCTTTTTGCTTTTAAAGAGGGTATATCAGTTAGATATATTAAAATATGCATTATCATGCAAATTTATTATAAACTATTATTTAAACGATTTCTAATAAATATTTTTCGCATATTCAGCTTTAAGCTAAATCTTCGACGCTTTAAATAATATATTAAAAGTCGCGCCATAACTAACAATAGTAACGTTTTGGTCGGCAAAATTTAAAATCAATAATTATATGGTTGGGATATCGGAGTATTTTATTATCGAACAATATAAAGAATTGCTGAGCTACGATTATTAATGACATTTATTTAGGTAGTCATTCAATATCTATAATGGAAAGACACTTTTACAGGATTGTAACTCTCACCTTACATGAAACAACTGCTTTTTTGTTTTATAAGTATTGATATGTTTGAAAAATATGCTTACAATACACGAGAAACAAGAAGCTAAGCTTCAACTATACTCTTACCAGAATTTCCGCAATATATGCCGTTTTAATTCTTATCCTTTAAGCCACTCATTGTGTCCTGTCCATCGTTAAAACCAAGGCACTCGCATGAAGCATTGATCTTTTTCGAAAACCAACTCCTCCTATTTAGGTTAGTCATTCAAAATTATTAATGCAAAATTTTGTTACCATTTAAATAGTTTTTAAGCATATTTCTATCTGCCTTAATTAACTAAAATTGCTATAAACACGACAAAGCTTAAAATTTTAATATAGCTGCTTAATGATGATTACAAATAAGCCAGTATAGCAAAAGCGGTATCATCAATAAGATATAGGGAGGAGCTGTGGCTATGATAAAAGACCCAGCAGTAAAAGCAGAAGATACGGTCATTGCCATTATTCTTGCGATTAGTCTTAGTCATTTGTTTAATGATGTCATGCAGTCGATGTTGCCTGCTATTTATCCCATATTAAGTGATAATTATGGCCTGACCTTTTTTCAAATTGCCCTTATCACCGCTACATATCAAATAACGGGTTCAATTTTACAACCGCTTATCGGCTTTTATACCGATAAACGTCCCCTCCCCTACTCGCTCCCTTTTGCCTCATTATTTACTATGCTTGGTTTATTACTGCTCGCTAATGCGCATCATTATTATGTACTGCTTATTGGCGCTGCAAGTGTTGGTTTTGGCTCGGCAATATTTCATCCAGAAGCCTCGCGGGTTACGCGACTTGCATCGGGGGGTCGCCATGGTTTTGCCCAAGCTATTTTCCAAGTTGGCGGCAATACTGGCGCAGCGCTTGGCCCATTATTAGCGGCGCTTTTCATCTCGCAACAAAGCCGTATTGGATATTTTGCAATTATTGCCTTTATTGGCTTTTTACTGTTGATTTGGGTTAGTCGATGGTATGCTGCCCAATTAAAAGTCACCGCAAAGAAAAAAGCCACCGTGCAACCGCAGCTTTTATCCAATAAACAAATTGCTGGTACTTTATTTGTGCTGCTTTTATTGATGTTAGCTAAATATATTTATCTTGCTTGTATGAGCAATTTTTATATTTTTTATGCAATCGACAAATTTGGTGTAACCACCCATACAGCGCAAATTTTATTATTTCTTTATCTCGGCGGTATCGCTGTTGGCACAATTTTCGGTGGCCGCATTGGCGATCGCATTGGCGCACGCTCGGTTATCTGGGTATCCATCCTTGGCGTATTACCTTTTACCCTTTTAATGCCGCATGTTAATTTGCCAATCATGGCTATTTTATCGGTTATTATTGGTATGATCTTAGCCTCAGCATTTCCAGCAATTGTAGTTTTTGTCCAAGAATTATTGCCCGGCCGCGTTGGCACAGTGGCAGGTCTTTGCTTTGGCCTTTCTTTTGGTATTGGCGCTATATCTGCGGCAGTATTGGGCAAAGTTGCTGATATTTATGGCATCCAAACCCTATTTGATGTTTGCTCGTTTTTGCCATTCTTGGGACTTGTCGCAATATTTTTGCCAAAATTAAAGACTGGTGACGTCAAAATACTCAAACGCTAGATTTACTTGCATTGTTCAACACACAAAAAAGACGCTGGCCTATCAATTAGACCAGCGTTTTATTGAGTATCAAGATAAGCGCGGGCTTTTTCAAAAATGTCATGAAACATTGCATCGGTCAAAACACCCGTATTGGTATTATAGCGTGAACAATGATAGCTTGATAAAACCTTCAAGCCATCAACATCGCTCATAAGTCCGTGCTTAAACGGATAATGACTTACCGGCTTTTTAAGTGCTCGGATGGTTGATTGATGGGCAATAGCACCAAGAGGAACAATAATTTTCAAATTTGGAAGATTGTTAAATAATGGTGATAAGAATTGCCGACACATATTTATTTCTGCGCCCACTGGTTTATTTTGCGGTGGAACACAGCGCACCGCATTAGCTATGGCACAATCAATTAATTGCAAACTATCATCAATACGTGCTTCAAATTGCCCTTGTGCAAAACCGTACATTTTCAATGTGGAATAAAGCAAATCGCCGGCATAATCGCCTGTAAATGGTCGGCCAGTGCGATTCGCCCCTCGCAAACCTGGAGCTAGGCCAACAATTAATAGCTTGGTATTTTCGCCGCCGCCTTTTGGCCAAAACGGCTTTACTGGCCCATTATACCAATTAGGCTCGATTTGCCGCCATTCACTTAAAAATTCATGAAGGCGCGGGCACAAAGAGCAGTCATAGCTGGGGTCTGGACATGATTGCGCTACAGAAAAATTCATGACTGACAACAATGCAAACTATGCCCTTAAATAAAAATAATAAAAATAGCTAAAAGCCGCAAAAACATTAAAAATTTTATGAAGTGGCGCTAAGCGTCGCCACTTCACGGGAAAAAATCAATATTCGTCTTCTTCGTCTTCTTCATAAAAAGCTGGCGCGTCACTAGGCTTATCGCTTGGTGCTCTACCCACTTCATTTTTTAGCGAAACAAGATCAATGAAATGATCCGCTTGGCGGCGCAAATCATCCGAAATCATTGCTGGTTGTGTAGAAAGAGTACTGACAACACTCACCTTACGGCCTTTGCGTTGCAAGGCTTCCACCAATGATCTAAAATCACCATCACCAGAAAAAATAACAAAATGATCAACGGTTTCCGAAAGCTCCATTGCATCAATGGTAAGCTCAATATCCATATTGCCTTTTACCTTACGACGACCTGCCGCATCAGTAAATTCTTTGGCTGCCTTAGTAATGACACGATATCCATTATAATCCAGCCAATCAATAAGCGGACGAATCGAGGAGTATTCTTGATCTTCAACCAAAGCAGTGTAATAATAAGCGCGTAAAAGATAGCCGCGCTTTTGAAATGCTTTTAAAAGTTTTCGATAGTCGATATCAAAACCGAGAGTTTTGGAAGCGGCATATAGATTTGCGCCGTCGATAAAAAGAGCAATTTTCTCTCTTGGATCAAACATTTTTAAAACCATCTTTATATAATACGCATTGCTTATTGAATGCAAAGCTAAAATAACTGGAACAATGCAGCTAACTTAGTGTAGTTATGCAGTGATGCCAAGACAGAACTTTAGGAATTTTAACTCTTTGGCTGGTTTTTCTTGTTTTTTTTATAAAAACTGGTTATGTAAGCCTCAAATCCATTAAACCGCATATAATGAAAGGGGCATCTATGGCCCGCGTTACCGTTGAAGATTGCATTGATAAGGTTGACAACCGCTTTGAGCTTATTCTTCTGGCTAGCCACCGCGCCCGTCAGATTTCTCAAGGTGCGCAAATCACTATTGACCGCGACAATGATAAAAATCCCGTTGTTGCCTTGCGTGAAATTGCTGATGAAACCTTGTCACCAGCCGATTTGAAAGAAGATCTTATCCATTCCATGCAAAAGCATGTTGAAGTTGATGAGCCTGAAGTTACACCAGCACTTCTTACTCACGATGATGCAGGTTTGGGTGATTCGTTATTTAATGATGACGTTGCAGATCAACCTATAGTCTTTGATCAAATGTCTGAAGACGATCTTCTTGCTGGTATTGAGGGCTTGGTTGCCCCTGAAAAAAATGATGATTATTGATTCTAAAACATTGAATTAGTCATTATTAATCGACTTTATATAAAACCGCCGCTTTAAAAGCTGGCGGTTTTTTTGCATTTATTAAGTCTAATTCAATTTGTACACAAACTAGCATTTCAATAAAGTATTTTAATGCGCAATAGGTACATAAGCTTATAGAAGCGTTTTATGGCATTGAATATAAGTTAAACATATGCAAATTTAAGCCTATGAACTGGGATGATTTAAGAATATTTTTAAGCGTTGCGCGCAATAATCAGTTGCTTAAAGCTGCCAAACAGCTTGGAGTTAATCATACAACTATTTCGCGGCGCCTAACCGCGCTTGAACACCAATTAAACACCAAATTGGTGACGCGCAGCACCACTGGAACGCAGCTCACCGATGCAGGTGAACGCCTTTTACACCATGCAGAACAAGTTGAAGCGCAAATGTTGCAAGCTCAAGCGCAAATTGGCGGCGAAGATGTGCAGCTAAGCGGCACTATTCGCATTGCCGCACCTGATGGCTTTGGCGTTTCTTTCCTTGCCAAGCATCTACCACGATTATCTGAAAAATTTCCAGATTTAACGCTTCAATTAGTACCGGTCTCACGAAATTTTTCCCTATCGCAACGCGAAGCCGATATTGCGATAACCGTTGAGCGCCCTGCGCAGGGACGGCTTATTGCCAAAAAGCTTACCGATTATAAATTGCGCCTTTATGCCCATAAGGATTATTTAAAGCGCCATGGCCATCCGTTAAATATCCATGATATATTAGTTCATCATCGCAAAATTGATTATGTTGACGATCTCATCTCCACCCCTGCCCTTGCTTATAGCCATGAGATAAGTGAAGATTGGCATTCCAATTTCCAAGTATCTAGCACTTTAGGGCAATTGGAAGCAATTATAGCAGGCGGCGGTATTGGTATTTTGCATAGCTATATCGCAAGAACTTATCCTGATTTAGCAGTAGTGCTACCAGAAAAAGCAATTATTCGCTCTTATTGGTTATCCTATCATGAAAATTTAAAAGGCATTCGCCGTATTCATGAAGTGGCCAACTTTATTTCCCAAACCATAGAAACCAATCGCGCTGCTTTTCTTTAAACAGCTGAGTTAACCAAATCCTAGTTTGCCTGTTTATAATCCAATCATAGATATTGACGCAAAAATTAAATAGAATACTATATCTAGTATTCAAGGTTATTTGATTCTGTTCAAATTTAAAGGGAATTTGGTAGATGTCATATTAATCAATGCCTTATATTTGATTATTGATATTATTCCAAAGCTGCCCCCGCAACTGTGAACAAGGAGCAATGACGGTTTAGCCACTGAGCAAAGTTTTTAAAATCATAAGTAGCACCATTGCTGAAATGAGATTGAAACAACGCTTGGGAAGGTCGTTAATTGCGTTGAGCTGTGAGCCAGGAGACCTGCCTTGAATAAGTGTCAACAGACGGGGTGTCTGCACTGGCGAGGTTTAATAGGCGCACCTTTGCGGCCTTTTGGTTTTGGTATATTGCTTATGCCAATGCTTTAAACTCACCCGTGCACATGCCCTTTAGGCTTCGGGAAGGAAGTTTATAATGCTTTATCCAAATATTTTTGATGTTAGTTACATCAAGGCACCACCATTCTAGCTCAATTTAAATACTGCGCCAGAGCCCATTAAACAACATTTGTCTATGCTGCTTTAATAATCTTGACGCACCATCCTCCACAACAAGCACGCACTTAACGCAGCATAAGGCTAACCCCTTATTGCTCGGCGTTTTTGCTTAAACCAAATCAATATAAAGCACCAAAGCCATAATCCTCAAAAGGAACTAATCTCATGCAAGTTACCATCTATTCAAAGCCACAATGCGCTCAATGTACTGCTACTTACCGCGTTCTTGATACTAAGGGCATCGCTTATAATATTATTGATATTACCGAGAATGAAGATGGGTTTTCGCGGGTTCAATCGCTGGGCTATCGTCAAGTTCCCGTTGTTGTTGCAGGTGATCATCATTGGGCTGGCTTTCGCCCTGACATGATTGCAAAAATTGCATAATATGCTTTTGCTTGCTTATTACTCAAGCTCGACAGGCAATACTCATGCTTTTGTCGAGCGCTTGCAATTACCCGCCTTTCGCATTGATCGCACAGAGCCAGCCAAACATATAGATGATGACTATATTTTGGTTTTGCCAACCTATGCTGACGGTGAAGGAAATGGCGCTGTCCCCAAAGCCATTATCCATTTTTTAAATGAAGAAGAAAATCGCCACCGCATTCGCGGTGTCATTGCTGGTGGCAATCGCAACTTTGGCAATACCTATGCCCTTGCTGGCGATATTATTGCGCAAAAATGCAATGTGCCTTGCCTTTATCGTTTTGAACTGCGCGGCACGCAAGAAGATGCTGACAATGTTCATGAAATCTTAAAAAACTTTAAAAATCTTGGAAAAAACCAATGCTAGACCAGCCGCAATTGGATAAATCACAAAAAGTAAAATCAGCACGAAGCGAAACACAGCTTGATTTTCATGCCTTAAATGCCATGCTTAATATTTATGACGAAAATGGTGCAATCCAATTTGAAATGGATAAAATGGCAGCGCGGCAGTATTTTTTGCAGCATGTCAACCAAAACACCGTTTTCTTTCATAATTTAGAAGAAAAACTCGATTACCTTGTCGAAGAAGGTTTTTATGAAAAAAGTGTTCTTGATGCCTATGATAGCGATTTTATAAAAAGCCTTTTCCAACGCGCTTATGGTTATAAATTTCGCTTTCCAACTTTTCTTGGGGCATTTAAATATTATACCGCTTACACATTAAAAACACGTGATGGCACGCGCTATTTAGAACGCTATGAAGATCGCATTGTCATGGTTGCATTAAGCCTTGCACGCGGCAGTCAAGAACTTGCAATAAAATTAGTTGATGAAATTATCACTGGTCGCTTCCAACCTGCCACTCCAACTTTTTTAAATGCTGGCAAACAACAGCGCGGCGAACTTGTTTCATGCTTTTTGTTGCGCCTTGAAGACAATATGGAATCAATCGGCCGTTCGATCAATTCTGCTCTACAATTATCAAAGCGCGGCGGCGGCGTTGCCCTTAGCCTTACCAATTTGCGTGAAGCGGGCGCGCCGATTAAGCACATTGAAAACCAGTCATCAGGCATTGTACCAGTGATGAAAATGCTTGAAGATGCGTTTTCCTATGCCAACCAACTTGGTGCGCGCCAAGGGGCTGGTGCGGTGTATTTACATGCTCACCACCCAGATATTTTAACTTTTCTTGACACTAAGCGTGAAAATGCTGATGAGAAAATCCGCATCAAAACCTTATCCTTAGGGGTGATTATTCCTGATATTACGTTTGAGCTTGCCCGCCAAAATGAGGAAATGTATCTATTTTCTCCTTATGATGTTGAGCGTGTCACCGGCAAATGCATGAGTGATATTGAAATAAGCAAGCATTATCGAGACTTTGTTGATAATCCTGATATTCGCAAAACCCGTATTAATGCCCGCAATTTTTTTCAACGGCTTGCAGAAATTCAGTTTGAATCAGGCTATCCTTATATCTTATTTGAAGATACCGCCAATAGACTTAATCCGCTTGCTGGCCGCATTTCAATGAGCAATCTTTGCTCGGAGATTTTGCAAGTAAATAGCGCTAGCGAATTTAATGCCGATCTTTCTTATAAAACTATTGGTAATGATATTTCCTGCAATCTTGGTTCGCTCAATATTGCTAAAACGATGGATTCTCCTAATTTTGGCAATACGGTTGAAACAGCTATTCGCGCCCTTACCGCTGTTTCACAAATGAGCAATATGGAATGTGTCCCCTCAATTGCTAAAGGCAATCGTGAAAGCCATGCCATTGGTCTTGGGCAAATGAATCTTCATGGTTTTCTTGCTCGCGAACATATTTATTATGGCTCACCTGAAGCGCTTGATTTTACCAATATCTATTTTTACACCATCACCTATCATGCGCTTTGTGCCTCGAACAAATTGGCGAAGGAACATGGCAATAGCTTTTTAGGATTTGAAAACTCCGCCTATGCCGATAAGAGCTATTTTGCCAAATATATAAATGAAGAATGGCAGCCAAAAACTTCTAAGGTGGTTGAGCTCTTTGCAAAAAATTCAATTGCTATTCCCACAAAAGATGATTGGCGTGAATTAGCCGATAGAGTTGCCGAATATGGACTTTATAACAGCTATTTACAGGCTGTGCCGCCAACCGGCTCTATTTCCTATATTAATCATGCCACCTCGTCCATTCACCCTATTGTGTCAAAAATCGAAATTCGTAAAGAAGGCAAAATTGGCCGCGTCTATTATCCGGCGCCTTATATGACCAATGACAATCTTGAATATTTTGAAGACGCCTATAAAATTGGCCCTGAAAAAATCATCGACACTTATGCTGAGGCCACTCGCCATGTCGATCAAGGCCTATCGCTAACACTATTTTTTCCTGACACTGCAACAACACGCGACATTAATCGCGCGCAAATCTATGCATGGAAAAAAGGCATTAAAACTATTTATTATGTCCGCATTCGCCAAGATGCCCTAAGCGGCACCGAGGTTGAAGGCTGCGTATCATGCAGTCTTTAAGGAGCACATCAAATGAACCATTTAAAAGAAAAACCCGTACGCGCCATTAATTGGAACCGCGTTGAAGATGAAAAAGACCTTGAGGTTTGGAACCGCTTGACGGTTAATTTTTGGCTGCCAGAAAAAGTACCTCTTTCTAATGATATTGGCTCTTGGGCAAGCCTTACCCGTGAAGAACAAATTTTGACCATACGCGTTTTTACCGGTCTTACTTTACTTGATACCGTTCAAAATTCCGTTGGTGCGATATCACTTTTAGAAGACGCTGAAAACCAACATGAAGAAGCAGTTCTTACCAATATTGCCTTTATGGAGGCGGTACATGCACGCTCCTATTCTTCGATTTTTTCTACCCTTTGTCTTACCGTTGATGTCGATGAAGCATTTCGTTGGGCGGAAGAAAATCGCTATTTGCAAGAAAAAGCAAAGCTGGTGATTGAGCGTTATCAAGCTGATGATCCATTGAAGAAAAAAATCGCCTCGGTCTTTCTTGAAAGCTTTTTGTTCTATTCTGGTTTTTATCTGCCAATGTATTGGTCAAGCCGTGCTAAGCTTACTAATACTGCTGACCTTATCCGCCTTATCATTCGTGATGAAGCAGTGCATGGCTATTATATCGGCTATAAATTCCAAAAAGCCTTTAAAAAATGTAGCAGTGAAAAACAGCAAGAAATTAAAGATTTCACCATTGCATTTTTGCTCGACCTTTATGAGGTGGAAAGCAAATATACTGAGGACCTTTATGACGCGGTTGGCTTAAGTGAAGATGTGAAAATGTTTTTGCATTATAATGCCAATAAGGCGCTCATGAATTTGGGCTTTGATGCTCTATTTCCAGCAGAAATTTGTGCCGTTAATCCAGCTATTTTATCAGCGCTATCACCCGCAGCTAATGAAAACCATGACTTTTTCTCAGGCTCTGGCTCATCTTATGTTATTGGTAAAGCAGTTGCCACGCAGGATGAAGATTGGGCTTTTTAAACATCAATAAATTAGCATAACCAATTAAAATATAAGAGATTATTGAAAATTCAAAAAATAATCTCTTATATAATCATGCAAGACATTGCGTTAATTGCTCATGCAACCAATCTTGATCAAGCCCGCGGCCAATAATAATAAATTTTGATAGTGCCTTTTCTTCATTCCAAGGTGAGCCATAATCAAACGCCGCTACCTTATGCACTCCTTGCAAAATAAGCCGCTTTTCGTCACCAGCAATGGCAAAAACGCCCTTATAGCGCAGCATATCATTGCCAAAATCTTCAATCAATTTTTCCATAAAGCTGCCGAGACGGTCAATATCGAAAAATTCCATTTCAAAATAGAGCGATTGGATAGTATCCCCCCAAGATTGCTGCTGCACGCCCTGCGCTGAAAAAGCACTAAAGCGCGGCTTTTGCGCTTCATCAAAGCCAAAACTTCCCTTAGTTATTTGCAGTTCATCACTTAATTCAAAAGCTTTGACATTGAGCCAAAGTTCCTGCGGACAAGCACCATTAATCACTTCAAAAAAGTCAGCTTTATTATTGATTTTACTTAATCTTTTTAAGATTAATTGTTTTTTTTCGCTGTCAATACGATCAGTTTTGGTTAAAAAGATACGATCGGCAAAGGCAATTTGCGCTACCGCCACATTATGCTCATCCAATTGGCGCTCAATATGCTCGCTATCAGCAAGGACAATGCAGGCATCAAGCATAGTTTTTTCGCGCAGATTATCATCAACAAAAAAAGTTTGCACGACAGGCGAAGGGTCAGCAAGTCCAGTGGTTTCAATTATGATGCGTTCAAAATCAACCATTCCTTTGTCGCGCTTTTCAAGCAATTGATTAATGCCAGTTGCAAATTCACCCCGAACACTACAGCAGACACAGCCATTACTCATTTCTACAATTTCAAGCTTATCGCGCTTTTCAAGCAATATGCCATCAATGCCTGTTTCACCAAATTCATTTTCAATGATCGCAAATGGTGTCCATTGATCATTGCGTAATAAATGATTGATTAAGGTTGTTTTACCAGTACCCAAAAAACCCGATAAAACAGTAACAGGAACAACCATAAGAAAACCCTTTAATAATTTAAAATCAAAACCTTAACGTAAACTCTTTAGAAAAATTAACGCTTTCTTAACCATAACTTTAAATAAAGTTTTAACCATAAGTTAATTAATCAACACAACACACTGATTATAAAAGAAAATACAAATTAAAGAATTGAGCAAAATGCCGTAAGAACTACAATTTGGAAAATTTAACAAAGCTCTTGCAAATATATGTAGAGCCAAAATATCGGCGCCCTAATCTAGCAGCACTTAAAGCCACCCTTGCCACCAAAACGAGCATCTTGCCTATCTTTAAAAAACTCTGGATAGGTCATTGGTGTTTGGTCTGGATGGGTTAGTCGCATATGCTGAACATAATTGTCATAGTCAGGCACGCCAATCATTAATTTAGCCGCCTGCCCCATATATTTGCCGGCCTTAGCAATTTTGTTAAACATGGCATTTCCTCCACCAATATTGAATGCTTGGTATTGATTTTTAAATTGTTAATATGGTCTGCCAATTTTAAAAATGAGCAGACCACATTGGTTTCAGTACATAGTCTTATGCCGTCTTTGCATCTCTATATTCTTCAGGAATATATTGGTCTGGCAATCTTTCATAAGGCAATTCGGCAGATGTGGGCTTATCGTTTTTAAGGGCAGCCATTGCCGTTTTGATTGAATAGATTGCGAGCGAAATAACAACCAACATAAAGAATGCAGTTAAAACGCCGTTCACTGTATTGCTAATTTTGCCCTGCATATTTGCGGCATTTGATGCAGCAACAAAAAAGCTCAATTTTGCATCAAATATTTTAATCCAGCCAGCAGTCATAGTGCAAATAAGCAACCAACATGCAGGAATAATGGCAACCCAAGCAAAACGTTGACGCTTCATCTTAAACAAGACCACAGCGCACAACATCAAAGCTATTGCTGCAAGCATCTGGTTTGCAATACCAAATAATGGCCATAATGTATAAATGCCGCCTTTACCTGTTTCATCGAGGGCACCGACCATAACAAAATAGCCCCAAAGCAAGACAACAATAAATGTCGCTAAAAGATTTGCTGGTAGGCTATCGGTTTTACGCAAGCCTGGATGCACAAGACCAAGAAGATCTTGCAGCATAAAGCGAGCAGAACGGGTGCCTGCATCAACCGCAGTTAATATGAACAAGGCTTCAAACAAAATCGCAAAATGGTACCAAAACGACATACCAAGCCAGCCTGACATAGCATTATGCAAAATATGCGCCATACCAACAGCCAAGGTTGGCGCACCGCCAGCACGGCCAAGAATACTTGGTTCACCAACATCTTTTGCGATTTGCTGCAAAATTTCTGGCGTAACATGAAAACCCCAAGCTGAAATGACTTGGGATGCAGATTGTAAAGCATCAACCGTCCCATTGGGAACCAACGTGCCTAAGGGGGTATTCATAGCAAAATAAACACCAGGATTAATGACACAAGCAGCCACCAAAGCCATGATAGCCACAAAAGATTCCATCAACATGCCACCATAGCCAATATAGCAAGCCTGTGATTCATTGGCGAGCATCTTAGGCGTAGTACCTGATGAAATAAGCGCGTGGAAGCCCGACACGGCACCACAGGCAATGGTAATGAACAAGAATGGGAAAAGCTGCCCAGCCCATACAGGCCCACCTTTTGCCGCAAAATCTGTCAATGCTGGCATTTCAAGCGTTGGTCGTAAAATAACGATACCAATAGCAAGACCAATAATGGTACCAATTTTTAAAAAGGTCGAAAGATAATCACGCGGTGCGAGCAAAAGCCAAACCGGTAAAACCGCAGCGATAAATCCATAAAAAATAATGATACTGGCAAGCGTTGGCTTATTGAAACTTAAATAATGCCCGATACTACTATCTGCAAACCAACCACCTGAAATAATCGCAAACATCAGGAAAGCGATGCCAATAATGGAAACCTCACCAACCCGACCTGGGCGAATATAGCGCAAATAAACACCCATAAACAATGCTAAAGGAATGGTAAAGCCAACCGTATACGTACCCCAAGGACTACCATCAAGAGCATTAACCACCACCATAGCCAAAACGCCGAGAATGATAAGCATAATCATGAAACAGCCAACAAGGGCAATGATGCCGGGTATTGTACCCATTTCTTCACGCACAAGCTCACCCAGTGAGCGACCATCGCGGCGAGTTGAAATGAAAAGAACCATAAAGTCTTGCACAGCACCAGCAAGCACACAGCCTGCCAAGATCCAAAGCATGCCGGGCAGATAACCCATTTGCGCGGCAAGAACTGGCCCAACTAATGGCCCAGCACCAGCGATCGCAGCAAAATGGTGGCCATACAATATATTCTTGTCAGTTGGCACATAATCAAGCCCATCATTATGGCGCACAGCTGGCGTCATACGGGTGGGATCAGCCTGTAAAACTTTATTCAAAATAAACATGCCATAAAGGCGATAAGCAATAAGATAAACACAAACTGCCGCAACAACAATCCAAACGGCATTGATCGCTTCGCCACGATTTAAAGCAATATAGCCTAAAGAAAATGCGCCAATAATTGCCAGCAAACCAAGAATAAGTTTGTGCATGGCGCTTAAAGGCTTGGCTCTATATAACATAGGTAACCCTCCAATAAGGACAGAATCTGTCCGGCTCCTCGAAATGTGGCTATATTGCGACTAGGTGCAAAAATTTGCAAACATTTTTATAAAAGCTATAAATTAAATCGGGGATTAAAAGCCAATTTTTAAGTTATTTGTCATGAAATTCCATGATGCATAGATGAATTATTTCCAATTGGTTAGCCAATAGATATGAAAACCAGTCAAGATCTTTTGTGGTTATAAACCCATCATCCATTTTCATAACTTAGCCTTTTTAGTAATAAATTAAAAAAATCTACCAATAAAATACATCCTTCAAACATTAAATTTCAACAATCGCATTTTATAAGCAAAAAATAATGTATAGGCATTGCTTCATCAAATTGTAATAAAAATACAATGTTGCTGTCATCAACACCGCATACCAAGCTTCGAATTAAATTGATTTGACAAAAGGGTCAGCGGGCTTTGGTCTTAAGCAATTTGCAAAGCATTGCGCCTTTTTTTCACTTTTAAATCTAAAGGATATTTCCTTTATATTAGGAAAGAAAACTATGCGCATATTGCAAATTAGCGACACTCATATGAGTCCAACAAAACCGCATTTTAATGCCAATTGGCAACCCGTCAAAGATTATATTTTAGACGTCAAGCCTGATATGATCATTCATACCGGCGACCTTGGCATTGACGGCGCGGATAAGGATGAGGATTTGCAATTTGGTATTGAACGCATGCGCTCACTTAATATTCCTTTTGCAATCATACCCGGCAATCATGACGTTGGGCACTTAAATGGCGCATTTCAACCGGTTAATGATATTCGTATTGCGCGGTGGCAAAATATCGTAGGTCCAGACCATTGGTTTCATGATATAGATAACTGGCGGCTTATTGGCTTAAACAGCCTATTTATCGGACTTAATGATGCGCGTGATAATGCGCAGCAAAACTGGCTTAAAGAAACGCTTGAGGCCAGCAAAGATAAAAATATTGCAATTTTTGCCCATAAGCCAATTTTCATGGATAGCCCTTTTGAGGGGGAAACAGGATATTGGGGAATTGAACCCAAAAAGCGCCAAGAGCTATTGGATTTATTTGCGCAGTATCGGGTTAAGCTTCATGCAAGTGGCCACATCCATAAAAGCCATAAAGCCCATTATAACGGTATTGATTTTATTTGGACGGCACCAACATCCTATATCGTTGAATTTAACGAAACCGCCCTTCCTGGTGTAAATTGCCTTGGCGCTATTATGCATGAGTTTACAAAAGACAATGTAACAAGCACGCCAATATCTATTCCTGGGCTTCAAAAATTCATCATTGATGACATTATCGGTGAAATCTATCCCATGCATTCAACCAGTGGGGATAAAAAATAATGAGCGCTTTTGCTTTACATAATATATCCAAATCTTTTGGCGATAATGTTATTTTGAAAAATGTCTCCATCGAGGCCAGCGAAAACGAATTTATTGCACTTGTCGGCCCATCTGGCTGCGGTAAAAGCACATTATTACGCATAGCAGCAGGTCTTGAACATGCTGATAGTGGCAAAATCATTGTTGGAAAGCATGATATGACCAATGCGCGACCAAGCGAGCGTAATATTGCCATGGTCTTTCAATCCTATGCGCTATACCCGCATTTAACCGCTGGGCAAAATATAGCTGTTCCTTTAGCAATGCGCGATTTAACCAATACCCAGCGCTTGCCCATTATTGGCAGTTTTATGCCCGGCTACCGCTCAACTCGCCAAAAAATTGATCGCGCCGTAGCAGAAACGGCTGAAAGCCTAAAAATTAGCCCATTTTTAAATAGAAAGCCGGGGCAAATGTCGGGCGGGCAAAGGCAGCGCGTTGCCTTGGCCCGTGCATTGGTACGCCGGCCGAAAACCTTTTTGATGGATGAGCCTCTATCCAATCTTGATGCTAATTTACGCGTACATACGCGCGCTGAAATTGTAGATTTACACCGTAAAGCTGGCGTGCCGACATTATATGTTACCCATGACCAAACCGAAGCCTTGAGCATGGCAGACCGAGTTGCAGTTATGATGCATGGCAATTTATTGCAGATAGCCGCACCGACAGAGGTATATAATAATCCAAGCCATATCGAGGTGGCGCGATTTATCGGATCGCCGCGCATTAATATTATAACTGCTCTTTATAATGATAATGCTAAGCTCAACATCGCCGGTAAAATCATTAATCCCAATGTTCGTTTAGCAACTGGCCAAAAAGTGCAAATTGGCATCCGTCCCGAACATATCCGCATAAGTGATGATACATCCCCAATAAAAGGCAATATTGCCCGTGTTGAATTTATCGGCAATGAAGTTTTAGCCGCAATAAACCTACCCAATGAATGTGATGAATTAATTGCCCGTTTCACGCCAGAGGAAGCGATATCGCTAAAAGTCGGCATGCCCATTCATCTTGATTTTGACGATGAAAAATTGCTGTTTTTCGATTCCGACGGATTGCGGATACGATAAATCATTGCTCTTTATTTAAGCCCAAACACAAAGCGAACCGGGGAAGATCCAATGTCTGAGACCAGCATTTCAGCGCCTTACACGCCGACAATGCCCAATATTGCCAAATTGCGAGCCAAGCGCGAAGAAAAATTAGCTTTTACCTTGATGGCACCTGCACTTATTTTGGCACTATTACTGATTATATTACCGGTATTAGCCATCGCTATTTTAAGCTTCACGGATTTTGAACTTGGCTATCCAAATTTTGCCTTCACTGGCTTTAACAATTATATTGAATTATTTAATGACAAAAACTTTCGTATCTCCCTTCAAAATACCATAAAATATGTTTTAATTGTTACCCCAGCATCGCTTATTCTTGGCTTATTAAGTGCTTTGGCAATTAACAGCCTTAATAAGGGCAAAGCTTTTTTTAGGACTGTGTATTTTTTGCCTGTTGCTTCGCTCATTGTTGCAATGGCAACGGTTTGGCAATATCTATTTCACCCAACGGTTGGCCCAATCAACGGTTTTCTAGCAATATTTGGCATTGCAGGCCCCAATTGGCTTGGTTCAGCCAATAGTGCTCTTGGTAGCCTTGCAATTATTGGTATTTGGCAAACCATTGGCTTTAATATGGTGTTGTTTCTTGCTGGCCTTACCGCTATTCCTAAAGACCTTTATGATGCGGCGGAAATTGATGGCGTGCGTTCACGCTTTGACAAATTCCGTTTGGTAACTTGGCCATTACTTGGCCCCACAACGATTTTTGTTTTAACCATTTCCATCATCAACTCGGTTAAAGTTTTTGAAACCGTAAAAACCCTAACTGAAGGTGGCCCCAATAAATCGACTGAGGTTTTATTATGGACCATTTATCAAGAAGGGTTCATCTATTTACGCGTTGGTTATGCATCTGCCATGACAATGGTATTTATCGCTATTTTACTCGTCATGATGTTGTTGCAACATCGCTTTGTTGAAAAACGTGTTCATTACCAGTGATAAAAACTATTTCCAATTGCAACCATCCATTTTTCTCCTTTCGACTTTAGGTAAAATAATGTCAATTTTTCGCATCTTTCGTAATGGTTTTCTGGCTCTTGGCACATTTATTTTTCTATTGCCTTATATTTGGATGTTGAGCACAGCCGCAAAGCCACAAGACGAAATATTTACTTCTACTCTGTCGCTTATCCCGAAAAATTGGGCATTATTAGATAATATTGGCAAGGCCTTAACGCGCGTTCCTATGGCACAAATAATGCTAAATGGTGTTTTTATTTGCTTGCTTATTTTGGTTGTACAAGTGGTGGTGGCTATTCCTTGTGCTTATGCCATGGCTAAACTTAAATTTCGCGGTGCACGTTTTATGATCGCACTGGTTATGCTGGGATTATTAGTGCCTATTCACGCCACTGCCCTGCCCCTTTATGTCGCTTTTAGCAATTTAAGTATTTTAAATAGCTATACAGCAATGGGGCTACCGTTCTTCATTTCTGTATTTGGCATTTTTCTTTTTACGCAATTTTTTAAAGCTCTACCCGACGACCTTTTACACGCCGCGCGACTTGATGGCATGTCAGAACTTGGCATCATCGCGCGGGTTGTTGTCCCTAATGCTTGGCCTGCAATAACTGCATTTTCAATCTTTTCTGTTGTTGCTCATTGGAATGACCTATTTTGGCCATTAATCGTTATAACCGACATGAATAAAGCAACACCTCCATTGGGCTTACTTTATTTTCGCGCCGCTGAATCGGGCAGCGATTACGGTGTCTTGATGGCAGCAACATTAATCATCACCCTTCCCCTTGTTCTTGCATTCCTTTTTGCGCAACGCCGCTTCATTGAGGGAATAACCCTAACCGGCCTTAAAGGTTAAAACCATAACGGAGAGTACTTATGAAAAAAGTCTTAAAATCCATATGTGCCGCGATCGGCATATCGGTTGCACTTAGCGGTGCTGCTTTTTCGCAAACGACGTTAAAAGTCCATTATCCTATGCCGGGCTTTTTTAAAGACGTGATGGCAAAAATCTCACAAAAATATATGGAAGAAAATCCAAATGTTGTGATTAGCTTTGTTAATCCGTCCGATAATTATGAGCAAGGCATCCAGACGATTTTGCGCCAAGCTAATACGGCTGAACAACCAGATGTAACCTTTGTTGCCCTTAACCGTTTAAGAATGCTAAGTGAGCGCAATGTTGGCGTTGACCTTACCCCCTATTTAAACGCCGAAAAAGATACGCTTGCCAAACAAGGCTTTAGCGAAAACATCCTTAATCTTGCAAAAATTGGCGACAAGCAAGTAGGTCTTGCTTTTGCAACGTCTAACCCAATTATGTATTATAATGCAGATCTTTTCCGCGCGGTTGGTGAGAACCCCGACAATCCACCGCAAAACTGGGATGACGTCATTCGTATTGGCGCAAAAATTAAAGCCCTTGGCAATGGTGTATCTAGCATCAACTTACGCTGGCAGGGTGATGATTGGATGTATTCCGCCCTGTTATTTGGTGCTGGCGGCACCATGCTATCACAAGACGAAAAGACGGTTGCCTTTAATGGTCCAGAAGGCACAGCAGCCTTTCACCTTATTGAGCGCTTGGTAAAAGAAGGCGGCATGCCAGAATTTACCGCAGACGCAGGATTGCAAGCTTTTGCCGCAGGTAAAGTTGGCTTTCAGTTTTACAGCAGCGCCGCATTACGCAACACAATCAATAGCGTTGGTGACAAGTTTGAATTAAGAACCGCAAAAATACCAGTTCTTAACCCTGAAAAAGCCAAACTGCCAACTGGTGGTAATGCGATTATCATTTTAACAACTGATCCTGAAAAGCAAAAAGCTGCTTGGGAATTTGCTAAATTTGCCGCAGGTCCTTATGGTGCCTCAGTCGTTGTTCCAGGAACTGGCTATGTGCCCAATAATGAACTTGCAGCCACATCACCTGAATATCTTGGCACATTTTATGAAGAAAATCCGCTTTTCAAGCCTTCACTTGAACAAATGCCATTAATGACACCGTGGTATGCATTCCCTGGCAGCAATGGCGTGCGCATAACTCAAGCCATTGTTGATAATATTGCCCGCATCGTTGGTGGCACGGCTGATGCTGACACAGCCCGCGATGATGCCGCAGCGGAAGTACAAAAGCTATTGCCGCGCCGTTAAAATTATCGCCAGAATGTAAAAAACCATGCAAATATTTAAACTATTTGCATGTTTTTTTTGGACCATTATGCAATTAAACCGGTTTTTGGTTGACGCTCTAAAGCAGCCTTTAATTCTTGCAATACTTTAGGATGTTTTGCAATTTACACCAAGCAAAACCCTTTCACATATGAAATTGCCACCTTTTAAGGATTTATAAAATATCTTGACACCGACATCAAATTTTGAATAGTTTTTACAAAAAATAGCAAATTCCTACAAACCAGTTTACTATTAGCACCTCACATGCAAACGGCTATTTATTAGAATAAGATGGCTGCAAGACCTGAAAATGGTAACACTTCAACCCAAGGATTTTGAGTTGAAGTGCCCAAGCATCTAATGATTAATTAATCATCTTTTAAAAACGACCACTATACATCCCTTTATCTTGCCAATAATCATCAGAAATCGGTTTTTCTAAACTTTCAAAGGCCCCAAAAAAACGTAATGAAGCAGGTTTATTTGTACTTTCTCCAACCATAAGAAAAATTATTTTATTGCTAAAACCCGAAAAATTTAAGATAGCAATATTCTGAAGATCCAACCTATGCAATGTTTCAACCTTATCAAGAATGGATAATTTTTGAAATTTTGTATTATTTAAATTTAAACTTTCCAAATTGCTTAAGCTACTTAAAATATCAAAATTTTCTATTGGTGTTGATGCAAGATCAAGCCCAATGAGATCTCTATGATCCTCAAGCGCTGCAATGTCTTTTAATGGAGTGTTTTGCAAAGAAAGAACTTCAAGCCCTTCAAAGTTTTTAATCATATTTAAATTATCAAAATTACTATTATCCAGCATTAAAAGTTTAAGCTTTGGCTGCTTATCAAAAACACTATTTTGGACAAATTTTGCATTTGTAAGGTTAAGAAAAACCAATTGCGGGAATGATGGAAGATCGGAAGCATTTACATTTTGAAAATTTATCAATTGTAGTTTTTGTAAATTTTTAAATTGCGCTAATTTTGCAATGTCATCTCGATTAAGGGCATATTCAACAGAAATAGCAAGATCTTTATGGGTTTGATCTTCGCATAATTTTTGTGTTTCTTTATCCAAAGTTGCTGGCTTATAGCAAATGGTAAGACCATATATATCGGGCCAGATCTCTTCACCTAAAAATTCAACTTGTTTTTCACCACGCAATTTCCGAACAAGATTTTCAATTTGGGTTTCATTAAACAAATAAGTACCTTTTGCAAGTTTCCATTTATTAAAAAGATCCTTGGCATCCACTCGATTATCGCTCGGTCCTTCACCAAGTAATAATTTGGATACTTCATTTGGAAGTTTTAGAAATATTTCTTCATTAAGCCCACGTATATCTAACTCACGAACGCTAGATAGCATAGAAAGATCTTTTATTTTTGTGTTGGATAAAAGAAGTTGGTAAATGTATTTTTTTTGAGCAAAAGGTGAAAGATCAGAAATATCCGTGCCGCGTAAATCAATTGTTCGCAACGAGGAATTATTTTTAAGAGGCTCAATATTCTGTATTTTCGTTTCATTAAGATAAATCTCTTGCAAATTTTCCAGTCCGCGAATTAGTTCAAGGTCAGAAATTGATGCACCAGTTAAAATAAGCGAATTTAGCGAATTTAGCTTAGAAAGTGGGCTGTAATCGGCAGCTTTACTATCGGTTAAATTAAGTTTTGACAAATTTTCTATGGACGTTAAAAATTTTAGGTCAGTAATATTGCTATTGGCAAGATTTAAATCTTTAAGCTCGGTAATATTAGCAATGATTGCTGAGCTATTATCATCAAGGATAAGACCGGCAAGCGATAAAGTTTTAAGCGTTTTTAAGTTTTTTAATGGCTCTATATTTTTAACATCTGAATTATCGAGCAAAAGCTCATTAATATTTTTCAAATCTTCTAAAAACGATAAATCTGAAATATTACTATTCGATAGGTCTAAGGTGTTAAGCTTTTTTAACGATGCCAGAAATTTTAAACTATCTCTATCAAATATTAAACCGTTTAATTTTAGAGTTTCAAGGTTGGGTAAGCGTTCAAATGCGCTAAAATCAGTCACCTTGCTATTAGAAATATTAAGCTTAACAAGGCTATCAAGATTTTCTAATAGAGAAAGATCTGAAAAATTACTATTGGATAAAGTTAAATATTTAAGTTTAGTCAATTTAGATAAAAAGCTATAATCTTTTAATTGAGCGTTGTTAATGGAAAGGAATTGTAAATTAGTTAATTGTTCAAAACCAGTAATTTCTGTGCTATTTACATTATCTAAATATAGATTTTTTAGTTTCGGCGCGTTTTTTAAAGGCGAAATATCTGTAAAAGTAGCTCTATCAAAATCTATTTGATAAAGGTCCGGCAAAACTGGAAAGCCGGCGAGTGAATTTAATCCCTCGCCATGAATACAAAAACACGAAACATGTTTTAATTTACCAAGGTTTTGCCAATCTTGCTGCGTATAGCCGTTGGCTGGTGGGGTTAAACAAAATGCATCTTGATCGACACGTAGGCGCTGCTTGCCAATTTGCACTATCGTTGGCTCATCAACCTCTTGCACGATCACTTCGCTTAAGGCAAAGCTTGGCATTAAGAACAGAGCAACTAAAATGAATAACTTTTCTTTGATAAAATTTAACATTGGCCCACCGCTATTTGCATTGTTTTACAAGTATCAGAATTACGATCGGTACGATCGATTTGTGATGCAGAAATTCAGAAAATAAATGATCTTAAAAGACACAAGCTGCTAATAATTTGTTCAATCGACAGATTATATTAATCTATTGATAAAAATTTGTGACTTTTTAATGGAGTTTTACTAAAACTATTGTTTCGTGGTGCTTTTTATAGGCTTTACACAAATTATTATTATTGTTCTAATCAAATAAACAATATCAAGACTTAAGTTATATCGCTTTTTTGTTTTTGCCTTTACAAATACTTTTAAAGCAAAAAAAAACGGGCTTAAAACGCCCGTTTTATTAAAACCACAGAGCTTTACTCACCATGCGAGCCTGGGCCATCATAAATTTCAATATTAGCGTCATCAAGGGTTACTTCATCGCTGTCGCAGGTTTTCATTATCCAACTAACCAATTGATTTTTAGCGCTGTTTAAAACCGCAAAATCCTTTTCCTCAACAATATGAGCACCTAGGCAGCGCATGACTTGATCTTCTGAAACAAGGCGTTGTTCTTGTATCATTGCAATAGCATTTGCAATATGCTCATCACATTCGCTGCCTTCACAGCCTGTTTTTTCAACTGCAATTTCAACAAATTGATCATAAGCAAGGGAATAGAGGTATTTGTCGCCACCCCACAAGGCAGCACCTATAAAAACAACAATGCCAAGTGGTATTAAAAACCATTTTTTCTTCATGCTTACCACCTTTTATTTTTAAATCTCACGGAACCTTATCAATTACATTTACGACATATCATTTTAAAAAACGCTTCAAATATTGTGTTGCAACACGCACAATCGTGCGGCCAAGTGCATTAGCTGCAGATCGCGTTGCCGACTTAATAGCAGCCTCGCCGACACTTTGACGATTGCTTGCGCGCGGTTCCCGCTGTGTTTGGCGCGATTGTTGTTGCGGTTGCTGTTCGCTAGCTTGCATCATTTGATCCAATCTGCGCCTTGTTGTTTCATCATGTATTTCCTGATCATATTGCCCATAGACTGGACTTTGAGCGATTAAATTTTGCCGTTCTTGGAGGCTTATTGGCCCAATTTGCGAAACAGGAGGACGCATTACAACACGCTCCACCATAGAAGGAACACCTTTTTCTTCCAAGGTCGAAACAAGCGCCTCACCGGTTGCAAGATTGGAAATGACGTTAAACGTGTCAAAGCGCGGATTGGGTCTAAAAGATTGCGCCGCTATTTTTACCGCTTTCATTTCATTAGGCGTATAAGCGCGCAGCGCATGTTGGATGCGATTGCCAAGTTGAGCCAAAACACTTTCAGGAATATCTGCCGGACTTTGTGAGATGAAATAAATGCCAACGCCCTTGGAACGAATAAGCCGCACAACTTGCTCAATGCGATCAACCAGCGCTTTAGGTGCATTATCAAACAGCAAATGCGCCTCATCAAAGAAAAATACAAGGCGTGGCTTTTCCGGATCGCCGATTTCTGGCAATTTTTTAAATAATTCCGACATCAACCAAAGCAGAAATGTTGAATAAAGACGCGGATTATTCATCAGCTTTTCAGCTGCCAATACATTGACAAAGCCACGTCCATCAATTTGACTACGCATGATATCCACAAGACGCAAAGCAGGTTCGCCAAAAAACATCTCGCCGCCTTGGGTTTCAAGAACTAGTAATTCGCGTTGAATTGCACCTAGGGACGCCTTGGAAACATTGCCATAACGCGCAGAAACGTCTTTACTTTCCTGCGACAGATAATTTAGCATTGTCCGCAAATCACTCAAATCTTTTAAAACAAGCCCCTCATCATCAGCAATTTTAAAAGCAATATTAAGTGCGCCTTCTTGTGCAGCAGTGAGATTGAGCAAGCGCGATAATAATAGCGCACCCATTTCACTAATTGTGGCGCGGATAGGGTGGCCCAACTCACCAAATATGTCCCAAAACACAACAGGGCTTGCTTGCATAACTAAGTCGTCAAGACCGACATCGTTAGCGCGCTGCAGAATTTTTTCAGATTTTATGCCAGCTTTTGCAATACCCGATAGATCACCTTTCACATCGGCACAAAAAACCGGTACGCCTTGCGCCGAAAATGATTCAGCCAATACTTGCAACGTAACGGTTTTACCGGTTCCTGTTGCACCCGTCACAAGACCATGGCGATTGGCATATTTTAGCCAAAGATATTCACCATTTTTTTGGTTTTGATCAGCGCCATCATAGGCACCAAGAAAAATTTTGCCCTGCTCTACCATATTCATACTCCTGAATCGGGTAAGCAATAACACAAATTGGCTTAAATGAACCTAACAAAATGCAAACAAACATATCACAAAGTTGATTATTTAACCATACGGCTCAATGAAAACCTTGTTTAGAACATTGATTTTATTATAAAAATAAAAAATCATTACATTTAGCCAAAAATTTAAAATTTGGCATTACCCTGTAAATAAAATTGATGACCAATAAACTTGCGTGCCGCCATTAGATCATAACCACCCGCAACCGATATCATATTATTCACTTTGACCTTTGCATTAACACCAATATTAGCTGATGAACGACCTGTTTTTTCTCCTTCACTGATAAAGCTCATATCGCTTGCATCGATGAAACTTGAACGCAATCCAACTTTATTATCCAAAACTTCATAGCGGTAAAGCCCATATGCATTGAGCTCAATATTGCCGTTGGCTAGAACCATAATATCCCCCCCGATATGAGGCCGCAACGAATTAACATTTTTTGCATCAACACTAAGCGGGATTGCGCCGCCGTGCTCTTTATAATTACCAAGATGCACAAGACTATAATTTAAACCAACTTTGGGTTGCAGGCGCGCATTTGCACCAATATCATAACTAAGCATCATTTGCGTCGTCAAACTGGCACTATTAACATCAATATCAGCCTGATTTCGCCCACCTAAGGTATCACTGCGATTTTGATCATATTGGCTATGACCATAAGCACCGATCAGGCTAAAACGTGGCGCAAAATTGTCTGTCAAAGTAATATTATCGGTTTGAAGTCCAGCAGTTAATAAAAAGCTATTACTCTTTGCCCTATAGCCCTCTGCTCCAGATAAATCACCATGAAGATAACCAGCACTTACCCCAAAAGTCATAGTCTCAAGACGGCTGGTGACACCTGCAGATATACCACCATAATTTACATCAAGCTTAGAATGAGATGTATCTTGGGCACGATATCTATCTGACGCACCCATTGGTCTTGCCCAATAGGTTAATTGAGATGGGGCATTTTTATCATTTCCATTCACCAACCGGCCATGCGTTTGCGGTATCGCTTCTAAAAATGGTGTTGAATCTTGTGATGGTGATGCTTGCGGTTCAACATAGGCCAAAGGAGTTTGCAAAACTGGTACTTCTGTTTGCTGTGCAGCTTTATCAAGTTCGCTTTGTAAGCCTAAAGTCATCCGGTCATGCATGGCCATAGTTAGGCTTGGTAGCCGTGTCGTATCGTGGGCAGTTAAACCACGCGCACGCTGCTCCAACTCCGCATTGTTGCGGCTATTATATAATTTATCGAATGCACGATTTAAATTTGTATGCGAAGCCTTGTCACTATCAAGCCGCAAAATATTTTCTAGTGAAAGACTAGCATTTTTATTAGCGCCAGATAATAAATGTGAAGGTAAAAGCAAATCTCCGCCCGTATCATTGGATCCATTTGAACCATTATCTGTTGGTTGATTATTATTTACCGAACTATTACCGTTATTATTGCTGCTTGGATTATTCCCAGCCTCTGTATTGCCAGTGGTTGAACCACTGCTTTCAGTTCCACCGCCGCTATTACCACTGGTTGAACCACCGCTCTCGCTTCCACTACTGCCATTGCTACCGGTTGAACCGCCGCTCTCGCTTCCACCACTGCTATTCCCACCGGTTGAACCACCGCTCCCGCTTCCACTACTGCCATTGCCACCTGTTGAACCACCGCTCCCGCTTCCACTACTGCCATTGCCACCTGTTGAACCACCGCTCCCGCTTCCACTGCCGGTATCACCACCGGTTGAACCGCCGCCCTCGCTACTGCCATTACCAGCACCATTATCTCCGGTGCTTTTTGGTGTCATCACCAAGCGATAATCTTGACTGCTTTCACTCAATACAAGCTGATAATTATAAAACAAGGTTTCGCCAGCCATATCTTCTGGCGCCGCATCAAATTGTCCTGCAATTGGAGTGTTTCTACTTTCTAAAAAAGGAGTCTCAATTGCAGAAGTAGCAGCACTTCGCCCCATTCCAAAATTTGAAGATAAAACTGTAGCCGTATTAGCAAAGCCAAGCTGAAGCTTAGACCCTTCTTCAATGGTGACATTGCCAAAGCTCATTAAGCCAGATTTTTGCTTTGCAGCATCAAGGTCAATAATAGTTTCAACAACTGCATCTTTGCCAAAAAAAGCCGAACTATTATCATCACCATAAATAGCCCAACCTTGCGTAGCTGTTGAATTTTGTCGCAAATAAAGATTACCAGCCTGCATATTAAACTGACCAGAACCTATATCTATTGCCTTACCATTATCACTAGCAAGAAGGTCAAGGCTACCACCGTTTACGTCAACCCTATTACTTTTGAGACCAATACTATTTTCACCACTAGCGATAATTTTAACGCTACCATCATTAAGCGTAAAGCCAGCCGTTGATTCATCACTATTGGCTATTTCAATGCCAGTACCAGCTTCACTCGCATCAATGGTAAGACTACCCTTATTGAGGTTAACGCCGCCGCGCTCAAGATAAAAGCCCTTACCGCGTGTTTTGGCAAGAATAGCTATATCACCGCCATTTTGCGTAAAGGCATCACCTGAATTGTTGATGGTGTCATTTGAAGTTAAAACACTTTTTAAGCCAATGGCATTTCTTTGGGCTGTAACCCGCATTTGGCTATCATCGCCGGATAAAACATAACCGGCATCCTGTTGTAAAACAACGCCTGTAGTATCATTCCCATCTGCGGAAATTATATTGCTACCGGCACTTTGCGAAAACCGGTCGCTAACTGCAATACCAGTTGATTGAGAAGCACTTTGCGGATTTCGGGCAGTGATATTAAGGCTTCCACCACTCAAAATATAATCGGACCCGCTAAGACCAATACCGCCTCTATTAAAAATACTAAGACGCCCACCTGATTGACGCACGCTGCCTTGCCAGCCAACTGGCAGCTCATTTTTCGTGCTTTGCGCGGCGTTGGTCTCAATCGTTACCGCCCCGTTTTGCAAGGTTAAATCACCTTTAACCGCAGTGCCAGCTTTAGCAAAAGCACTAAAGCTGCCCGTTAGCATATCAATAACAACATTATTAGCTTTCAAGCCAATTTGTCCATTGACCTGCGAAGAAATTTGACTGTTTCCGCCCTGTTGTAAAAATCGGCCAACTTCAAAAGAAAGCCCAGGCCCTGCTTCAACTGCTAAAGCACCATTTTCGATTATAAATTGATTAACCTTTAAACTATCGCTGCGGCCATTATTATTTTGTCCCTGCAACTGTAATGTAATATCAGAGTGATTTATGGTTAGCCTATTGAGGATAGGATAGCTTGTGTTTTCATCGTTATTATAAAGAATATAAACTGTATTGGCTTCATTTGGAGTTTTTAATAAATACCCACCCGTGCCTTCAAGGTAGTTTGATAAATTGCTTGGTGCAATATAAATCTCATTCACATCAGCAGCAAAAGCACGATTATACCCACTATCCATAATAGCCAAAGAAGCTATACCAGTTGCTACAAGCGCAAGCATGGCAGAACTTGAATAAGCTTTGCGCTGAAAAGTACTCAAAACTCCATAGATAGACAAATCATGATTAAATGCCATAAATCCCTCCTTCAACTTGTGGTTGAAGCATAGGCATAGTAACGCCCCACAATATAAAAGCATAAGAAACAAAACCTAGCTTATACTGGACATAAGATAGCAAATATCAAAAGTTAATACTATCTTAATTTGAAGAACATTCAATGAACAAAACTATATATATCTTATTTTTTCACAAAATTATAAATAATACTAAATATTAAATAACACAAATACATAAAACACCACAACTTAAGATTGATTTACATTTTAATAATAAATATAAATAATAATTTATAATAAAATAAATTTCCCTTTAATTATATTTACAAAGATTTTAAAATTGAATACAATTTACAATAAACGAATTTATGATCACAAAAATAGCAAGCAATACCGCATAATATTCAAAACCGCTGAAATAAATGAGAGTCAAACCAATTAAGAAAACTACCGTTTCGGCTATAAATCGCGGTAAAAAGGCTAAGCGGTTGGGCGATTTTGGCGCTATATAAGTTGCCCAAAAAACAATAATCATTATTGGCAAAATCAAGCCAATACCCAATATAAAAATGGCGTGATCAAATCGGCTAAAGCCGCAATAGCATAGAGACGTAATTATTAAAAACTCTAATAAAAACCTTAGACTATCATTTACAAGTTTAACCAAATTCAAATTAATATCTTTCAAATAATTAAAAAAAGCGCTGCCATTTATTTAATTGCAATTGTCCCACGTAAGGATGCAATTATTCCCACTCAATTATTGATTTATTTGTAACCCTTTTTTTAAAATGGCAAAAACAAATTTTCTTAGATTTTTTTGTCTATTTATAGACCATGGAATTATTATCTAGCTGTTTTCATAATTTAAATTGCGTAAAAAAAATTAAATAGGTGATGTCTGTGCCCCATCCCGATATTGTCATTTAAAATATCATACAACCAATTGGCATAAACCATCTGCGAATTTAATTTATGGCTCTCGGCACCTGCCATTCTTACTTATCGGAAGTGAGGATATCGGCTCCGTCGATCCGTTTTACACCTGCGGGCACAAGAAGCTGCTCTAGCCAGCCGATGGCATTACCCCGTTCGGAACAATAAGAGAAGAATGCCCGCTGCATAGCACGAGTAAAAGCAACAAAAAATGAATTGAGTTCTTCACCGCGATTCGGCGAGAGGCTCCACCATGTCTGATCGTCGAGCCCGAAAAAGATCATTGTGTGGAATTCTAGGCCCTTGCTCTTGTGAATCGTCATAAGTTGGACCTGTCCCTTACCTTCGAACCGATCAAGAACGTAACTCCAATCCGCAGCGCTTTCGACACATTCTTGCAAAAGGATTTGGAAGCCATTCCGCACGCGTTGGAAATCAGCGTCACGCCGATATTCGGGGTAGGCCTGACGCAGACCCTCAACTCCAACGAAATCCAATGCCTGCGCAAACAGCCTATTAGCCACTACCGGATCAGGCGGTTCCTCACGCATTGTCTGTCGAAGATTCCTCGAGAACTTTTCGATATCCCGTTGCAAGTGCTCCTGCGCGGCCTCATCTTCCGAGTGGGCGCCCATCAACGCTTGCAAACGCTCTTGCGTCGCGCTCCAAGCCTCTGGGTCGCGCGCCTTTGCTCCAAGCCGCAAGAGAGGAAGAAGTATTTCCGTAAGAGGTTCGGCTAATAAGTCCTGAATGGTGATTTCACCGACGTTCCTGGCAAGATTGCGCAGTGTTAGGCCGTATTTGCGCAGAACTGGAGCAAGATCATCTTCAACATTGTTCGCCCGCATGCGCACAAGGATTGCGAGATCGTGCGGAGCAATGCGGCCCTCATCGACTTCACTTCTAATCCATCGCGCTATCTGCTCTGCTTCCTGCTCGCAGCTGTCGAACATCCAGATAGCTGCCGTCTCTCCATCGACCTCTAACTCGCCCCGGGCTTCGACTTCCTCAACGTCTGGATCAATCTGCTGTGCGATGACATGCTGGATGGCAACTAGAGCCTGGTGCGATCTCCAATTCCGGAGAAGCGCATGGCGAACGGCATTGAAGTCGGCGGTAAACTCGTCGAACGCGTTATTCATTGCGCCCGCCCAGCCCATAATCTTTTGCTTGTCGTCTCCAACAGCGGTGAATACAGAATTGCTATCTCGAAACGCGGCATTCACTAGACTGTATTGTCCGTAGGTCGTATCTTGGAACTCGTCAAGAAAAACAAAGGGATAAGTTAGACGTAGAGCGCGCTTGATCCTTAGATTTGAGCGCAGCATGTACTCAACGAGGCGGTTGATCATCACAAATGAGACCAGCGCACCGTCCGGCATGGCGTACTGATCATCCCAGTAGGCACGAAGCAGCTCGCGCGCGCGCGGATCCTCAACTGTTTCTTCGTACGGCAGCGCCGTACTAGCAATCTCCCTTTCAAAACGGTCTGCACTGACATCTAGGCGTTCGTGAGTTCGCAGGAATAAGTCAAAATCCTGTCTTGAGGGAAACGCGATACTGTAGTCTGCCGGCGGTCGATAATCATCTGGGATCGACAAGCGGAAGTGATCCAACATCTGCTTAGTGAATGCATCGAAAGTCATCGAGTGAAACCTGCGAGCCTGGTCTGCAGGGCAGCGCTGACGAACCCGAGTTGCAAGATTTTGGGCAGCTTCGCGCTTAAAGCTGATCGCGAGGATACGCTTTGGCTCGGGACAACGACCAATCTGAAGAAGATAGGCCGCCTTTTGCGCCAAAAATTCTGTCTTGCCCGCTCCGGCGCCAGCTGTAACGCAAACGCTCCGTGCGGTTTCTCGCAAAGCCTCCCACGCTCGCGGCTCAAGGTCATCGACCCCTTGTGGTCGCCAATCTTGCGGCAAAACTGGCATTAGTCTTCACCCGGCTCAGGAAACAAAACATCTCTCACATGATCGATCAGGGCACTCAATTCCCGCGGAGCGTGGTAGACAAGGTTTTGATTTGTAATCCTGCTTAAGGCAGCGAGATGAGTTTCCGGCTTGCTACGGCTGAGGAAGAGATATGGATACCAGGCGAAGCTATCGTCCCATCGATCGTCGTCATAGATATCGGGTTTTCCATTAGTTTTAAGGACGACCTTCTTTTTTTCGGCAATCGCCTCCGCCGTTGTCCTTGGACCTCGACCGTTCGGATTTGGGTGCTGGTAGGCAGCAGGAAACGCCTGCAACATTGCGAAATCCAGGTCGATGGGATCGGAAAAGAAGACGGCTTCATGCCTGAGGGCCTGAAGCCAGTCATTATCCTGCCAATTATTGAGAACATCCTTATCGACCAAACTGTCGAGATCGTAGAGATCGATCGTGCGGTTAACGACGAGGGAATTTGTGGTCAGGTCACGTCCCACCTGCTTGAGAGCTGCGACCGTGGTTCGGATCATGTTGGCTCCGCCATGAGCGCGGCCAAGATCAAAATCCAGCAGCGTGGCGTAAGGAATGCCAAGATCGGTGAGCAGTCTCCAGAAATGAGAGACATATCGCCCCCCCAAGGGAACGACCGGAACAAATGACGGATCAAGCGGTACGCCTTTGGCTTCGGCAAGCCGGGGCACAACGATCCGCTCCGAATCCCCCTCCGCCAGGATCACGAACCGCGCAAAATAAAGTTCCGGATAAGAGCGGACCGCAAGTCGCACATATGCGCTCGCTTCGTCATCATTTTCCGGCAAAGTCAGCAGCCTCACGGAGGTGCGGCGCGTCTGTCTGTCAATTCGGAAGAAGCGGACTTCATCTGCCTCGATGCGCGAAAGAATGCTGGCGCTATGGCTTGAGATGAGCGCCTGGGCCGTGCCCATCTCGCCGATCTCCCGCGCTTGCGTCACGACCCTCGACAGGAAGAACGGTGAGAGGTTGTTTTCGGGCTCTTCAATCGCGAGAAGGGTCAGATGAGTACGCCTTAGCTTTTCCTGATCGAACGGGCTCTCCGCCGCAGCGAGGGCAAGCGCAGCCTGCTCAGTTTCTAGCGTCGCAGCAGTCAGAGCGATGTGGAAAAGCGAGCGCTGACCGTCGCTGAGATCGGCAAGGTTTCTATTTCGACCGGCCTCGTCAGGATGGAATACGAACTCCGCGCGCCGCACCAGTTCTTCGATCCCGCTATCGATCAGCCGAAGATTGGGGGTAGTGTCCGTGTCGCCTTCGTAAACCTGCTGCCACCTATGCGTCAGACGTTCGATGATAAAGTTTGCAGGAGCCTCTTGGTCGAACTGGTTCTGGATAAGTTCAGCCCCTTCCGTAGCACGTGCGCCAAGATCAGCCGACCAGAGCGCCGCTCGCCACAAACGGCCCTTCAGAAGCTCGGTGACACGGTCAGCGGCGTTGCGAAGGGCTGGAACATAGATGACCTGAATACTCGCGCGATCCACAGCTGAGACCCTCGGACAGTTCTCCCATACAAATTCCTTGTCAAGCGTTGTGATCCACCTGATGTCTTCTTCAACGGTGCCGTCCGACGTTCCGTCTTCGATCCATCTGGCGACAAGTCGGATGCGCGCCTTCAACGGTTCATCGGGACCCGAGGCAGCCATGTGATTGAAAAAGTCAGGGACGGCATTGACGTCTTCGTCCTCTTCTTTGTCTAGCTCCGGGAAGCCCAGTAGGCATTCGATCTCCAATGCCTGCCCATTTGGCAATGCCTCTTCGTCATGAGCGATATGAAAGTCTTTCTTGGTGACGGTCCTGTCCGTCCTCGTCACACCAAAAATCCGAGACAGTGCTTGGAACAGCGCCGTCTTGCCCGAACCATTTCCTCCGACGAAGGCCGTTACCTGCTCCTGCAAACGTACCTCTATCCACTCAGGACCGAAGCAGCGAAAATTACGTACCGCTATAGTTTCGATCTTCATGAAAGTACCCCACTATAAAAGACTCCACGCTTGCTCAAGAACGGTTGAAGAAATGTCAAACAATAAAACTCTTCATTGGCAAGTCCGATATTATACAACTCCTGTATATTGGTGTCAATGCGACGGTTTTGTGAACGGCCACCTCTCGCTCCGACCGATACCTGGTCAGGGTTAGCCCTATTCTTAAGGACCGCGCGCTGAACACTTTTCGGCAACCAGTTCTCCAGAAACTCGACCTGATTTATTCCATCGGACATAAGCATATCCTTAAGCACGAGCTTAAGCCTTTCTATCTTATGTCACGTGTCCGGTTAAAAAATAGGGACAGTCCAATGTACTGCATCAGTTTAAACGGGCGAATGGCTAAGGCTCACTTAGATTCATTAGTAAAACTAGCCATATAAATCATTTTTTTAACAAATATAGTAGTACAATCTATTATAATTATGGATCTCCAAGTGGGTCATAGAGATTATCAATTTCAGGGAACAGATCCTTACTCGAAATTTTTTCGCTAATATTCTCAATCGATAAATTTGCCTCTTGTTCAAATATGTACTTTTCAGCCCATTCTATCATGCACGGAAGATTACGATCATGGGCATTTTGATTCTTTTGTTTTAGGATATCGACCCATAATCGCATTTCTTTTAATTTTCCATCAAGCTGCTTGAATTCCAACAAATAAGCTAATCTATCATCTTCACGCACTTGCCGTCTTTTAGCAAATTTTGCCCTTCTTTCATATTCTTCCCTTCGACAAGCAGCTTCTCTCGCGCGCTCGCGTTTTTACTTCCCAGTTTCTAATAGAACCTTGATACTTAATATGATCTGTGCAATGAATGACACAACCGTCTGTCTTTTTCCGTCCGCCCCACTCTTGCGCATTCCATATTTGTAACTATTAATTTCAAACACTAACTTCCCAGTAGTAACATAATCAAAATACGGCCAAAACCTTTCATAAGAAAGAGACCAATCACCATTTTTACGCCCTCGCTCTTTTTTAATTCATAACGCTCATATCGTTTTGTTTCTTCATCGGTAGGAATGTGTTTTTGCCGACGCGTTATTTCTCACAAGCAAAAAGTTACGCTATCTTCTCCAATAGAAACTTTCTTTTGTTGTCCATCAGGCTCTAAAAATAGCCCCTCTTTTTGTGATGCTAAAGATAACATCTGGATAATTAATACTGCATGTTCTACACAATCTTTATGGACTTTAATTCTACAAAAGCCTTCTCCTATTGCGCAAACAAGTCCATCACCATCCGGAACATTTTTACGCAAAGCCATAACTGTTTTTTTATCACAGCATCTACCTTTTGTGCTTCTAATGACTTTATATTAAAAGATGTTGAAGGATTTTTATCGGTTAAAGCTTGTTGCTCCTTAATCTTCCGCAGAATATCTTTTTTATCCTGTTTAAGATGAGCATAATGGATATAATATAAATACGATCCAAATGTGGATTATCAATTTCAGGCAACATTGGTAGTTTAAATTTTTGACCGGCTTGAACCCGTGCCCAATATCCACGTGATGGACTAGGCACACGATGACGTACTCATATTTTTGCTAATCCGCGATCAGATAAACCAAGAGATCCTGCAGCCTTCTGTACGGGGATAGACCAAACTAAATCAAATAACTCTTGACGCGCTAGAATATGAACATCATCAGTCATATTTTTGCTTCTCTACAATGAAACTATGATAAATTATACTAATCTTTATATTTTAAAAACCGCATCCAAGCTATCGGCCCAATGTTGCATAAGTTCGCGACGTTCAGTCCGATATTCTTTCGTGCGCTGTTCTCTTAATTTCCTCCCTCCCGATTAAAGCAAATATCGGCAACAGTTTCATCAAAACCTTGTTCTTTATTACCACCTCTCCAGAAACACTAAGATCATCCACAGTTAAAGAAGCTAAGGTATAGCCTTCCTTTTGTGCGCGTTTTGATATTGAAGATACCGCCTGATTGAATGTAGATCGAGATAGAGGAGCATGTGCATCATATCGCGAAGAAATGAGATATTTTGAACGCCCTGCACACACCTTTAACGCAACCATAATATCGAAAGCTTGCTGCGATAGATAGATGGTACGATCTGCAGTTGTCCCAACTCGCTCTTTTGGTATTCTCCAAACAGCGCTTTCAAAGTCAATCTCATTCCATGTGGACTTGCGCAACAAATTCTTACGAATCATTGTGAGTACTAGTAAAGGCAATTCCAGGCGGATTGTTGGTAATACTTGAACGTCATCCAGTGTTCTTAAAATAATTGCAAATTCATACATTGAAAAAATACTACGGCAAGGTAAAACGCCATCAATAAAGGTTGGCTGAATATGATCCGTCGGACTTTCTATTTTTAATCCTCTTTGAGAAGAAAACATGAAAATCTGTCTGACGATTTACTATATCTGATGGGCTGTAGCAGGTGCTTCTCTTAATAGAGCTTTATTGCAAAGTGCCCTTACATCTTCATCCATAATATCTGCCAGTAAACGCATGCTAAGATATTACTTAATATCATTCTTATATACAGCCATATACATAGATTTCATATTTTCGGGCATAGTAATTGCTTGAAACCATTGTGCAGCAATATTTGAAAACCACGCATTCAGTTGTATATTATGCTTTAACAACTGCTTTTATTTAGCCGGAGAACGCCCCTGCTCTATCAACTTCCTTGCATCAGCAAGCATTTCGCGCGCTTCAACAAGAGAAATTCCATTCTCATTGTCATAGCGCCCGAATTGCACAGTTTCCTTCTGTCCGCTTAGTTTTTAGTCAAAATGGAAAGATATGGTTCCGGTGACTGCGACACGGACACAAAGCCCATCAGCATCACTTACCTTATATAATTTATCATGTGCTTATAATTGTTTTAATGTGGCATTATTCAGCATGTAACTTAGTCTTTTCATATTTTACCGTTACCCATCAAATTAATGTTTTATACATTAAAAACAAAAAGATAGGCTTTTTATTCACCCAATAAGAGTCAATATTAACGGTAAAATAGAAAAACTAACAAAACCACTATAAGCTAAATATCCACAAATTACCCAACTTTTAGTAAATTACCCCACACATCACAAAAATAGGAAATTTTATTTTTAACTTTATATTTAAATAGTTACGTATGATATTTTATTTTTTCAAACTGAAAATAAGAACCTGAATCATTCCCACTCGATAGTGCCAGGTGGTTTTGATGTCACATCATAAACAACACGATTAATACCACGCACTTCATTAATAATGCGGGTTGCAGCACGGCCGAGGAAATCCATATCATAGTGATAAAAATCAGCCGTCATACCATCAACCGAAGTTACAGCACGCAGAGCACAAACAAATTCATAGGTGCGACCATCGCCCATAACGCCAACAGTTTGTACTGGAAGCAATACAGCAAAAGCCTGCCAAATCACATCATAAAGACCAGCATTGCGAATTTCATCAAGATAGATTGCATCGGCTTCGCGCAAAATATTTAATTTTTCACGGGTAATGCCGCCTGGACAACGAATAGCAAGACCAGGGCCAGGGAAAGGATGGCGACCAATAAAACTTGCAGGCAAACCAAGCTCACGACCAAGCGCGCGCACTTCATCCTTGAACAATTCACGCAAAGGTTCAAGCAATTTCATATTCATGCGCTCAGGCAAGCCGCCAACATTGTGATGGCTTTTAATGGTAACCGAAGGGCCACCTGTAAAGGACACGCTTTCAATAACGTCAGGATAAAGCGTACCTTGCGCCAAAAATTCTGCACCGCCAATTTTTTTGGCTTCCGCTTCAAACACTTCAATAAACAAGCGACCAATAGTTTTGCGCTTTTCTTCAGGATCGCTCACCCCTTCAAGGGCATCAATAAACATATCCGACGCATCAACATGGACAAGCGGGATATTATAGGTCTCGCGGAACATTGAAACAACTTCTGCTGCTTCATTTTTACGCAATAAGCCGTGATCGACAAAAATACAAGTAAGCTGATCACCAATTGCTTCATGAATAAGAACGGCTGCCACAGAAGAATCAACGCCGCCCGATAGGCCACAGATAACTTTTGCGCCACCAACTTGGCTACGAATCGCTGCAATAGCTTGTTCACGATAGGCGGCCATTGTCCAATCGCCTTTAAGACCAGCAATTTTATGGACAAAGTTTTGGATTAACAAATGGCCATCAGGTGTATGGACCACTTCAGGATGAAATTGTACGGCATAAAAATGACGTTTTTCATCAGCAATCGCCGCAAAAGGAGCACCTTGCGATGTACCAATCACTTTAAAGCCTTCTGGCAAGGCAACAACGCGATCACCATGGCTCATCCAGACTTGATGGCGCGAGCCTTTTTCCCAAACGCCGTCAAATAACGGGCTATCTTGGTCAACTTGTAAAAAAGCTCGACCAAATTCGCGATCATGGCCAGCCTCTACCTTGCCACCCAATTGCTCGCACATGGTTTGCTCACCATAGCAAATGCCAAGAACTGGAATACCAGCTTCAAATATTTCTTGTGGCGCACGCGGGCTACCAATATCAGTGGTAGAATGCGGGCTGCCTGATAGGATAACGGCCTTAGGCTTTATACGATGAAAACCTTCAACTGCCGATTGAAAAGGAACGACTTCAGAATAAACGCCAGCTTCACGCACACGTCTTGCAATAAGCTGCGTTACTTGGCTGCCGAAATCAATAATAAGGATACTGTCAGGATGTTTTGTGCTCATGCATAGCAATTAATGAATTTTAGCAAAAAATGCAATTGTCATAATGGCAATATTCTATCACATTTGTAGAAATCCACATTAAGACGATTGTTTGACATAGCCAAAACATAGGACGAGAACTTTAGCGTAGGCAAAAGGCTCATAATCGATTTGACAAACAATAAACATTAAACATATGCGAGCTGACAAATTAAGTCACGCCTACCCACTCAGCTCGCTTTATTCAAAATCCAAACAACAAGCCAATTCAATCAATAATCTAGACTAGAATCAGGATTACAGACGAGATCACTAATGTTTTTGGCGGCTAATGCCTGCTGCTTTTGCGCGTCATTTGTACATGGACGCAAATTGGTAATGACATCATAACCCTTCTGCTTTAAACAACCTTGCACATAACGCCAGCGCAAGTTTTCATTGCGATCAACAGTTGAATAAGTTGGTGGAATATAAACACCGCCAACTCTACGACAAAAAGCACCGCCACCGCCAGTACCAACACAACTCACATAACCTGGGTCATAAAACCCACCATTAACGGTTGTACTTAACTCTGCTGGCACTTGTTTAAATGATGCTATTTTACAGCGATCAAGATCGCCTTGCTTTTGTGCAAGCGTCGCACCTGGCTTGAATAACGATGTATGGGACATCGTCCCACAGGAAACCAATAAAACGGTTAAAGCAAAAAATGGTAGAATTTTTTTTATCTTCATAGCACCACCCACATGATGCGAAAACCATAAGCGAAATTATTGATGCTGTCTATCAATATCAAACATTGCCTATTGGCTTTTCTTTGATTTATACAAGGAGGCAGTAAATTTGATAGCCCATTCGCGGCCTAACACACTCAACAGATAACCCAAGCAGCAAACCTTGTAAAAGCCTGATAAAAGAGTGTTTACTTCACTGGCATGCGTAAGCTTACGATAGTACCCTTGCCCTCGCGTGAGAAAATGCGCAACGTACCACCATGTAATTCAATCAATGAACGCGAAATAGCAAGGCCAAGACCAGACCCAGTATGGGTTTTAGTAAACTGATTTTCTACCTGTTCAAATGGCTGCCCTAATTTATTTAAGGCCGCCTTTGGAATCCCCACCCCACTATCTGCTATCGTTACAAACAACATTTTGTTTTTAATAGAACTATGAACAGATACATGACCACCAGCAGGTGTAAACTTTACCGCATTGGATACAAGATTTAAGAAAATCTGCTTTAAAGCGCGACTATCTGCATGCATTGGCATGGTTTGTGATACTTTAGCTGCCAATGCCACATGTTTTTCCTGTGCAGTAATTGCCATAATACGCAAAGTATCATTCATAACCGTTGCAGCATCAAGCTGCTCACGATCAATAGAGAAACGACCAGCTTCAATTTTAGACATATCTAAAATATCATTAATCAATGTCAATAGATGTGTACCAGACTTGGTAATATCTTCCATATATTCATTATAGCGTTCATTGCCGAGCGGCCCAAAGGTTCCAGCACTCATCATCTGTGAAAAACCGATAATTGCATTTAAGGGCGTGCGCAATTCATGGGACATATTGGCTAAAAACTCAGATTTGGCGCGGTTTGCACTTTCAGCGCGATCCTTTTCCTCTTTCAACTGCTCATTAAGAAGCGAAACTTGCTCAGTTTTTTGTTTTTGGGCAGTACGCGATGTACGCAGCTCATTGACAAAATTATACAAGCGTTTTTGTGCATCAATAGATTTTTGGGCAGCTTCTTTAAGGGCTGAAATATCCGTACCCACTGAAACAAAACCACCGTCCTCAGTGCGCCGCTCATTAACCTTTAACCACTTACCATCATGGAGCTTACGCTCATAAGCTGTATTGCCCTCTTCATCATTTTCAAGCACAGTCTCAAGAACCGGAGCACGGGCTTGTGCCTCGATATAAGCACGAGAAGCGCCGGGAACCAAAAGATTGGCAGATAGGGCAGCATGTTCTCTATATTTACTATTCGACATAACCAACCGACCATCAGCATCCCAAAGCACAAATGCTTCTGAAATATTTTCAATCGCATCGCGAATACGTCGGTCAGCCTTTGCGGTTTGTTCTGCAAATTGATGTTGCTCGCTAACATCAAAGGAAATGCCGACAAGATGCGGCTCATCATATCCTGCAACTTCGGCGCGGATACGCATCCAGACATAGTGCCCATCGCTATGGCGCATAGGCACGTTTACATCAATATGATCCATCTCACCATTCATCGCACGGCGGGCAACATCATAAAGATCAAAATCATTAGGATCAACAATTGCTGCTACCTCGGATACAGAAAGCAAGGCATCATAGGAGCGATAGCCTAGCATTTCATACATGGAACGCGACCAGTAAATGCGGCCTCGCGCAACATCCCAATCCCACAAGCCACAACGACCACGCACCATCGCCGTATCAATACGCTGCTGGATACGGTCAGCGATAGCATCAGCATCACGAGCTCTTGTTGCTTGACTAAAATAAGCGTAAAGAATAGCCAGCATCACCCCGACCGTACCGGCAAACAAAGTAATATTAAGCGATAGGGTCTTGCGCCAATCAGCCAACATTTTTTGTTGAGAGAGGGCAACAAAAATACCATAAGCGGGAGTTTCGCTCACTGCGGCGTAGGCTGGTTCATTATTGACAGCAATATCCATGATACCAGCCCCTGCCCCCATTACAAACAAAGCCTGTGCATCACTTACTTGCTCCGATAAAGGCTTACCGATCAAAGGCTCAAAACCAGATGCCGCAACAACTACACCATCTCGATCAACAATTGCGATAACAGCTGAGGGATTAACTAAACTTGCACTGCGAAAACGCAATAAAATATCTTGCAACGCTGCATTTGATAATTTGCCCTTTGCCGCACTATTCATTGAGGCAGCACGATCTATGGCGGAGGCTATATGACCGGTTGAAAGGGTTAAGGCTGCACGGGAGCTGCTTTCAATGCCAACACGCCACTCATAAAGCGAAAGACCACGAACAAGTGCTAAAATAATAAGAAAAAAAGCAATAAGCAAAGGAATAGAACGCCGCATCCACGGCTCCATTCGTAACAAACGCTTATAGGCTGGACCTGAAACAAGGTTCACATGCGCTGACATATCAAGCCGCTTCTTTATCGGCTTTTTTTTATCAGCAAACGCTCCCTTGGCCGCGTCCAACGCGTCCATTCTTGCCATAGCCGGCCCCTCTTCCAAAGATTAGAAATCACTGCAACTGATTCGCATATACAGCACTTGAATAGCCGCAATGAATCAAAACTGATTTGCTATGTCCAGCATTTTCTTAACTTTAGCTTAACTTTTATTCATAAAGTATAAATAACATTCATAAACAAACACTTAAGCGATAATAGTTTTTTCTTTTCAAAAACATTAAATGCGATAACAAGCCTTAACGGATATTTGAAAATATGCTTTGCAAAAACTTGCAAAAATAACGAAGCACGGACAACAAAATAAAAAATATAGCGCTAAAAACAATTTTAAAGGTTTCAGCAATTAAAACTCACAAATAAGTGCATTTCAAAATCCATGTTAGCACTCTATTAAAAAAGAAAACTGAACATATGCCGAATTTATTTTTAGTATGATAAACGACCAATCAATATAGCTTTCAATGATGTAAAGACATTTTTAGAGCAATAAGGGTCAGAAGCTAAATCAACTTCCACTTGTCGACCATGCGCTAAAACCGAAGATTAAGGCGCGCAATCACTTAATCAATAGATAGACGCCTTCAAAATACTATGAGATTGTTGAGTTCACCAATACCCATCAATTTTGCCAAAAATACAGTAACAACTTGATAGAGTAAACAATGCACGCAATTGAAATTTGGCTAGAAACCTATATTCAACACTATGGAATAGTCGCCTATTTCTTTATTCTGTATTTTGAATCCTTAGGGCTACCTTTACCTGGCGAAAGCGGATTAGTGGTTGGATCACTGCTCGCCGCAGCTGGCAAGCTAAGTTTGCCTGGTTTATTATTAGCTTGTTTTTTGGGAAGTGTCCTTGGCGATTGTACTGGATATGCAATCGGTCATTTCGGTGGTAAAAATCTTTTGTTGCGCTATGGCTATTTGATTAAACTGACACCAGAGCGGCTAGATAAATTTGAAAACCAACTCAACCAAAAAGGTTTTTTCTTTGTTGCAACCGCAAGATTTATTGTAATTGCTCGACAATTAAATGGCATCATTGCAGGATCAGGCGGCATGACATTTCATAAATTTCTCGCTGCTAATATTATCGGATCCGCAGCTTGGACACTTGTTTGGGGAGCAGGCCCCTATATCGTGAAAGTTTTTTTCTCATAAAAACAATAAAATCAGAAAATTTTTCAAATTTATAAAAAAATGTTATAATAAAATACTATATAAATATTTGAAATTTATTTTAAAATACCATCACAACAAATAAGTGAAAGTATATTTTTGTTTACCAAAATAGAACAAAAACACTTTTAAATATGATTGTGATATTGTAAAACAAGGAGGAATAAGCGTTCTTGTTAAACTAATATTGTAATTTTCATATTATCATTTAAATTACAATGTAAAAGGATGAATGATGAGGCCCGAGGATATTGCAGCCGTCAGGCAATTAGAATTATTTGCCAATGTGAAAGAAGAAACCTTTCAATCATTGATCAATGGCGGCTTTTTACAAAATTTTCCAGAAGGCGTTGTTTTAATTCATCAAAATCAACGTGCTGATTTTTTATATATCTTAATCGAGGGTAATATCGAGATGTTTTCCTATACAGAGGAAAAACAAACCATCCTTGATATTGTTGAACCAGTCGGCCTTTTCATTTTAGCAGCGGTTTTAAATGACGATGTTTGCCTGCAATCAGCGCGGACTTTAAGCGATGCTACAGTGCTGATGATACCTGCAGAACAAGTTCGCCAAGCCATTGAAGAAGATATAACCTTTATGCGTGCCGTTGTCCGCGAATTGGCAAAACGCTATCGTCATACTGTTAAAGAACTCAAAAACCAAAAATTACGCTCATCATCTGAACGGTTGGCCAATTTTCTCATCAAATTTGCCAAACAGCAAAATCAAACCCATTTCATTGATTTACCATGTGAAAAGCGGTTAATTGCGCGCTACCTTGGCATGACAGCTGAAAACCTCTCTCGTTCATTTTCACAACTTGCCAAACATGGTATCAAAGTCGATGGGTCTCGTGTTGTTTTTGTTGACATGCATAAGCTTGAACTTTTTGCCCGACCTGACCCCTTAATCGATAAAATTGAGCCGCAATAAATATCAAAGACCGCATTAAACATATAGTTAAAAAAGACCACAATAAGATTATTATTTTAACATTATCACCTCAAGGGTAGTGATAGATAAAAATCTCTTGGTAAGAATAGCTATACTCTTTTTGTTGTTGGCTCGTATCTATAAGCATCCCTAAAATGTTACGAGTGATGCAAATTTCCAAGCAGCTAATTAATATTATACACCATAAACAAAGCAATGCGATTGCCTTCTGTTTAGTATTGCTATTGGTTACCATAGCATCACAAGAGTTTCGCCATCTTTTGTGCCCCTGCCCTTTTTGCCATGTGGCTAAAAATTTTCATTCGATAATGATTTAGATGGCTTGCTCATCTTAATTACAATCTTGTCGTATCGACATTGAAAATATTGCATGATTTTAAAGCTGCTTTTTTCTTTATTTCACGTATCAAAATAATAATGTCTTTCAGTAATCGCGCATATATGAAAACCATTACCTAATAAAAGAAAAGCCCGCTTTTGTTAACCAAAAGCGGGCTTTATTTTTTTAAATCAATAAAACCTATTCCGCAGCAGATGCGTTTTCAGTCATATCGGTAAGCATTGCACTTGCTGTTTCCGCGCCAGTTGATTTGCGACGCTCGTCAACAATAAGATCATCACGAGTTGTAGCAATGCGGCGGATTTGTGCCATGCTACCACCAGTACCTGCAGGAATAAGGCGGCCAACAATGATGTTTTCCTTCAATCCTTGCAATGTATCAATCTTACCTGCAACTGAAGCTTCAGTAAGAACACGAGTTGTTTCCTGGAAGGAAGCAGCCGAGATAAAGGAAGGTGTTTGCAAGGATGCCTTAGTAATACCGAGTAGAACTGGATTACCAAGTGCAGGTGCTTTACCTTCTTCAATCAAGCGTTCATTAACTTCTTCAAGTTCGATACGATCGACATGATCACCAACGATATAACCAGATTCACCAGATTGAGTAATTTCAACCTTCTGCAACATCTGACGCACGATAACTTCAATGTGCTTATCGTTAATCAACACGCCCTGTAAGCGATAAACTTCTTGAACCTCGTTTACGAGATAAGAAGCCAAAGCTTCAACACCCTTAATTGCAAGGATGTCATGCGGTGCTGGATTACCATCAAGTACATAATCGCCCTTTTCGATCTGATCACCATCCTGGAAGTGGAAAGGCTTACCTTTAGGGATCAAATATTCTGCTGGCTCTTCTGTATTATCATCTGGCTCAATAAGAATACGACGTTTGTTCTTATAATCACGTGCAAAGCGGATTGTACCACTGATTTCAGCGATAACCGCATGGTCTTTTGGACGGCGTGCTTCAAACAATTCAGCAACGCGTGGAAGACCACCGGTAATATCCTTAGTCTTGGTGCTTTCCATTGGCAGACGGGCAATAACATCACCCGCTTGTACATGGGCTCCAGGCTCAACTGATAAAATCGTTGCCATAGACACCATGTAACGAGCTTCACCACCACGAGCAAGCTTTGCAATTTTACCCTTCTTATCGGTAAGGATAATTGCAGGCTTCAATTCTGCGCCGCGTGGATTTGCACGCCAATCAATAACCTGACGCTTGGTAATACCTGTAGACTCATCGGCGGTTTCTGTAACAGAAAGACCATCGATCATGTCTTCAAAGCCGATATAACCATCAACTTCAGTTAAGATTGGACGGGTATATGGATCCCACTCGGCCAAGCGTTGACCGCGTTTTACCACATCACCATCATCAACAAACAAATGAGAGCCGTATGACACACGATGCGATGCGCGTTCCTTACCTGTTGCATCCTTAATAAGCACAGCCATGTTACGGCCCATAACTACCAAATTACCTTCGGAGTTACGAACAACATTGCGGTTACGCAATTCAACATGACCTTCATAAGAAGCTTCAAGATAAGAAGAATCGACAACCTGCGCTGTACCACCCAAGTGGAAGGTACGCATGGTTAGCTGGGTACCTGGTTCACCAATCGACTGCGCAGCGATAACGCCAACAGCTTCACCTTGGTTAACCGGTGTACCACGTGCAAGATCGCGACCGTAACACTTAGCGCAAACACCATAACGTGTTTCACAGGTAAGGGCTGAACGGATCTGAATGGTTTGAATACCAGCTTCTTCAATCTTGGCAACGTCTGCCTCTTCAATCATGCGGCCAGCTTCAACAATGATTTCACCCGAAATTGGATGAAGAATGTCAAGCAAGGCTGTACGACCAAGCACGCGCTGACCGATCGACGCAACGATCTGACCCGCATCGACGATTGGCTGCATGGTGAGGCCCTTAACAGTGCCGCAATCCACTTGCGAAATGATTGCATCTTGTGCAACATCTACAAGACGACGTGTCAAGTAACCAGAGTTAGCAGTTTTAAGCGCCGTATCAGCAAGACCTTTACGTGCTCCGTGGGTTGAGTTGAAGTACTCATTCACGGTTAGGCCTTCTTTAAAGTTTGAAATAATCGGAGTTTCGATAATTTCACCAGAAGGCTTAGCCATAAGACCGCGCATACCACCAAGCTGCTTCATCTGGTTTGCAGAACCACGAGCACCCGAATGCGACATCATATAAATCGAATTCATCTGTTTTTGACGACCCGTTGCAGGATCAAACTCAACAGCCTGAATGCGCTTCATCATTTCTTCAGCAACGCGGTCTGTACATTTACCCCAAGCGTCAACAACCTTGTTGTATTTTTCACCTTGAGTAATCAAACCATCATTATATTGTTGCTCATATTCTTTTGCCAATGCTTCGGTTTCAGCAACAAGGCGCGCCTTGCTATCAGGAATGACCATATCGTCCTTACCAAACGAAATACCGGCACGACATGCATGAGCAAAACCAAGCTGCATGATACGGTCACAGAAAATCACTGTTTCCTTCTGTCCACAATGACGATAGACGTGGTCAATCATCTTTGAGATATTTTTCTTAGTCAATTCTTGGTTGACAATATCAAATTGGACATTTGGATTTTTAGGCAGCAATTCACCAACAATAAGACGACCTGGCGTTGTATCATAAACTTTTGATACCCAATTGCCATTTTCATCAATATTCTTGTAGCGACCTTTAATCTTGGTATGCAGCGTCACAGCTTTGGTTTCCAAAGCATGACTTAACTCACCTTGATCAGCAAAAATCATGCCTTCACCTGGCTCGCGCTCGGCTTTAATCGAAAGATAATAAAGACCAAGAATCATATCCTGAGATGGAACGATAATTGGCGCACCATTTGCAGGGTGCAAGATATTATTGGTCGACATCATCAAGACGCGGGCTTCAAGCTGAGCTTCAAGCGACAATGGAACGTGAACAGCCATCTGATCGCCGTCAAAGTCAGCATTAAATGCTGTACAAACAAGCGGATGAAGATGGATAGCTTTACCTTCAATCAAAACTGGTTCAAATGCTTGAATACCAAGACGGTGAAGGGTTGGCGCACGGTTAAGTAAAACTGGATGCTCGCGAATAACTTCGTCAAGAATATCCCAAACTTCAGGACGTTCTTTTTCCACCAATTTCTTGGCCTGCTTCACAGTAGAAGAGTAACCCTTGGCATCAAGACGCGCATAAATAAAGGGCTTGAACAATTCAAGCGCCATTTTTTTAGGCAAGCCACATTGATGCAATTTAAGTTCGGGACCAGTCACGATAACTGAACGACCTGAATAGTCAACGCGTTTACCGAGCAAGTTTTGACGGAAACGACCTTGCTTACCCTTAAGCATATCAGAAAGCGATTTCAACGGACGCTTATTAGCGCCAGTGATAACGCGGCCACGACGACCATTATCAAACAAAGCATCAACCGCTTCTTGAAGCATACGCTTTTCGTTGCGAATAATGATACCAGGTGCGCGCAATTCGATCAAACGCTTCAAACGATTGTTACGATTGATAACGCGGCGATAAAGGTCATTCAAATCTGAAGTCGCAAAACGACCACCATCAAGTGGCACCAATGGGCGCAAATCAGGTGGGATAACCGGTACGATTTTCATAATCATCCATTCAGGACGATTACCAGATTCAAGGAAGTTTTCAACGATTTTCGAGCGCTTCAACAATTTCTTTTGTTTTAACTCAGAAGTTGTTTCGGCAAATTCAGCCCGTAAATCACCAGCAATTTTTTCAAGCTCCATTGAAGCCAAAAGCTCATAAATAGCTTCTGCACCAATTAAAGCTGTAAACTGGTCTTCACCAAATTCATCAACTGCCATCATATATTCTTCTTCAGAAAGCAATTGATGTTGCTTCAATGAAGTAAGACCGGTTTCGGTTACGATGTAGTTTTCAAAATAAAGTACGCGCTCGATATCCTTTAACGGCATATCAAGCAAAGTACCAATACGACTTGGCAGTGACTTCAAGAACCAAATATGAGCTACAGGTGCTGCAAGCTCAATATGGCCCATACGTTCGCGACGAACGCGTGAAAGTGTTACTTCAACGCCGCATTTTTCACAAATAATGCCCTTATATTTCATACGCTTATATTTGCCGCAAAGACATTCATAATCTTTGATCGGGCCAAAAATACGGGCGCAGAAAAGACCGTCACGTTCTGGTTTAAACGTACGGTAATTAATGGTCTCTGGCTTCTTGATCTCGCCATAAGACCAGGACAGAATCTTCTCAGGACTAGCAATTGAAATTCGAATAGAATCGAATGTCTGAGCTGTCGTCTGAGGATTGAAAAGATTCATGACCTCTTGGTTCATGCCGTTCTCCTTAAGACTCTTCAAAATCGAGTCTGCTGTGATGAGCGATCCGTCATCTCAATAAAAATCGGTTTTAAACAGGAATAATTTAGATCAGAAAAATCCTGCTTTGCCCGTTTTAAGCTGCAACAGCTAGATAAGACAGGCAAAGATCACGCCAGAAATCTGGCATGATCTTCATTTTCGGCATTTTATTCGGCCGCATCCGGCAGAGCATTTTGCGCAGCAATCAACTCACTGGTATTATCAAGCTCTA